>JAJZSY010000030.1 GCA_021849425.1 Pseudomonadota bacterium | reverse complement strand
GACTTCAAGAAGGCGTTCGTGACGCTGGCCGAGGGTCAGTCGATCGATTTCACGACGCGGCTGGCGTAAGGCGAGACTGAAACATGGCACTCAAGCATTTTAAACCGGTCACGGCGAGCCTTCGCGGCACCGTGCTGGTGGATCGGTCGGAGCTCTGGAAGGGCAAGCCGGTCAAGGGCCTGACCGAGGGGCTGAGCAGCTCCGGCGGGCGCAACAACCATGGCCGCACCACGGTGCGGTTCCGTGGCGGCGGACACAAGCGTGCCTATCGCGTCGTCGACTTCAAGCGCCGCAAGTATGATGTGGCGGCGACGGTCGAGCGCCTCGAATACGATCCGAATCGCTCGGCTTTCCTCGCTCTCGTCAAATATGAAGATGGGGAGCTTGCCTACATCCTGGCGCCGCAGCGCCTGAAGGTGGGCGATCAGGTGGTCGCCGGCGTCAAGGTCGACGTGAAGCCGGGCAATGCGATGCCGCTCGCCGCCATTCCGGTCGGGACGATCATCCACAATATCGAGTTGAAGGCGGGCGCCGGCGGCAAGCTGGCCCGCTCGGCCGGCACTTTTGCCCAGCTCGTCGGCAAGGACCAGGGTTATGCCCAGGTGAAGCTGATGTCTGGCGAGTTGCGGCTGATCCGTGCTGAGTGCATGGCGTCGATCGGCGCGGTATCCAATCCGGATCATTCAAATCAGCAGCTCGGCAAGGCGGGGCGCAAGCGCTGGCTGGGTCGCCGTCCGCATAACCGTGGTGTTGCGATGAACCCTGTCGATCATCCTCTGGGTGGTGGCGAGGGTCGCACGTCCGGCGGTCGCAATCCGGTTACGCCGTGGGGCAAGCCGACCAAAGGTGCGAAGACGCGTTCGAACAAGCGGACTGACGGCCTCATCATCCGCCGTCGCAAGGTCGGGAAGGGCTGATCGAGATGACACGTTCCGTCTGGAAGGGCCCGTTTGTCGACGGGTATATGCTGAACAAGGCCGAGGTTTCGCGCGCGTCGGGCCGCAACGAGATCATCAAGATCTGGTCGCGTCGGTCCACCATTCTGCCGCAGTTCGTCGGTCTGACCTTTGGCGTCTACAATGGCCGGAAGTTCCTACCGGTCCAGGTTTCCGAGAATATGGTCGGCCACAAATTCGGCGAGTTCTCGCCGACCCGCACGTTCACCGGCCACGCGGCCGACAAGAAGGCGAAGCGAGGCTGACATGAGCAAACCGAATTACCCGCGTGTGCTCGCGGACACCGAAGCTGAAGCCGTGCTGCGCAATTTGCGTTGCAGCCCGCGCAAGCTCAACGTCGTTGCCGCGTCGATCCGCAACAAGCCAGCCGGCAAGGCGATTGCCGACCTTGCTTTCAGCAAGCGCCGCATTGCGAAGGACGTGAAAAAGGCGCTGGAATCGGCGATTGCAAACGCCGAGAACAACCATCAGCTGGATGTGGATCGCCTGGTTGTCACAACCGCGGATGTTGGCCGTTCCATCGTGATGCGTCGTTTCCATGCCCGCGGCCGCGGTCGCGCCGCGCGAGTGGAGAAATGGTTCAGCCATCTGCGCATCGTTGTGGCGGAGCTTGACATCGAGACCAAGGCCGATCGCCGCGCCCGCCGCGCCGCGGCCAAGCCGGCGGCGAGTGCCAGCCCGGCGGCGAATGAAGGGGTGCCTGCGTAATGGGTCACAAAGTCAATCCGATCGGGCTGCGGCTCGGCATCAATCGCACCTGGGACAGCCGCTGGTTTGCCGGCGCCGACTATGCGTCGCTCCTGCATGATGACCTGAAGCTGCGCGAGCATCTGCTCACCCGGCTTTCGGGGGCTGGCGTGTCGAAGGTTCTGATCGAGCGCCCGGCGAAGAAGCCGCGGGTCACGATTTATGCGGCGCGTCCTGGCGTTGTCATCGGCAAGAAGGGCCAGGATATCGACGTGCTCAAGAAAGAGCTGTCGGTGATGGCGAAGGCCGATGTGTCGCTGAACATCGTTGAAATCCGCAAGCCCGAAATCGACGCCACGCTCGTTGCCCAGAACATCGCGCAACAGCTCGAGCGTCGCGTTGCGTTCCGCCGCGCCATGAAGCGGGCCGTGCAGTCGGCGATGCGTCTCGGTGCGCAGGGCATCCGGATCAATTGCGGCGGTCGCCTCGGTGGGGCCGAGATCGCCAGGATGGAATGGTATCGTGAAGGCCGCGTTCCGCTCCACACGTTGCGGGCGGACATCGATTTTGGTGTTGCCACGGCGAAGACCACCTATGGCACTTGCGGTGTAAAGGTGTGGATCTTCAAGGGCGAGATCATGGCGCACGACCCGATGGCGCAGGATCGCCGCATCGCCGAACAGGCGCCGCAGCGCTGAGCCGGAGCAGATAACATGTTGTCACCAAAGCGTACGAAATTCCGCAAGGCGCACAAGGGCCGCATCCACGGCACCGCCAAGGGGAACACGCAGCTTAATTTCGGCCAGTTCGGCCTCAAGGCGCTGGAGCCGGAACGCATAACCGCGCGGCAGATCGAGTCGGCCCGTCGTGCGATCACTCGTCAGATGAAGCGTGCCGGCCGCGTGTGGATCCGCATCTTCCCCGATCTGCCGGTTTCGACGAAGCCGGCCGAAGTCCGCATGGGCTCCGGCAAGGGGAGCCCGGAATATTGGGTGGCGCGCGTGCAGCCAGGCCGGATCATGTTCGAGATCGACGGTGTGGCCGAGGGAATCGCCCGCGAGGCGTTGAAGCTCGGTGCTGCGAAGCTGCCGATCAAGACCAAGATCGTCACCCGTATCGGGGAGGCCTGAGATGACCAAGGCAAGTGATATTCGCGCCAAGACGCCGGACGAGCTGGGCGACATGCTGCTCGAGCTGAAGCGCGAACAGCTGAATTTGCGGTTCCAGCGGGCCACTGGCCAGCAGGAGAACACCAGCCAGATCCGCAAGGCGCGTCGCGACGTTGCTCGCGTGAAGACGATTCAGGCCGAGCGCGCCCGCGCCGCGGCCAAGGCTTGAGGGGTTTAGAGTTATGCCGAAGCGCGTCCTGACAGGGCGGGTTGTGAGTGACAAGATGGACAAGACCGTGACGGTTCTTGTCGAGCGTCGTGTCATGCATCCGCTGTACAAGAAATTCATCCGCCGTTCGAAGAAATATGCGGCGCATGACGAAGGCAATGTTTGCGAAATGGGCGACCTGGTGCGGATCGAGGAGTGCCCGCCGATCAGCAAGCGCAAGGCATGGCTCGTGACCGCACGCAACGGCGAGCCGGTCGGCGCCGCCGCCGAAGCCCAGGGAGCGTGAGATGATCATTGTCGAATCAAATCTCGACGTTGCCGACAATTCGGGCGCGCGCCGCGTTCAGTGCATCAAGGTGCTGGGCGGTTCGAAGCGCCGCACCGCGTCGGTTGGCGATGTCATTGTCGTCTCGATCAAGGATGCGATTCCCCGCGGCAAGGTGAAGAAGGGCGATGTCCACCAGGCCGTTGTCGTTCGCACCGCCTATCCGGTGCGTCGCGCGGATGGCAGCGTGATCCGGTTCGATCGCAATGCCGCCGTGCTGATCAACAAGCAGATGGAGCCGATCGGCACGCGTATTTTTGGGCCGGTCACCCGCGAGCTGCGCGCGCGCAAGTTCATGAAGATCATCAGCCTGGCGCCGGAGGTGCTGTAATATGGCCGCACGTATCCGTAAGGGCGACCGCGTGGTTGTCATCGCTGGCGCGAGCAAGGGACGCGAGGGTGAAGTTCTCCGCGTTCTGCCCGCCGAGAACAAGGCCGTGGTCTCGGGCGTCGCCGTGGCGAAGCGTCACACCAAGGCGCGCGGCATGGGCGAGCAGGGTGGCATCATCCAGAAGGAGATGCCTGTCCATTTGTCGAATATTGCATTGATCGATCCTGAGACGAAGAAGCCGACCCGCGTGGGCTTTCGCATTCTTGAGGACGGTCGCAAGGTCCGGGTCGCGCGCAAGAGCGACTCCGTGATCGATGGTTGAGGATAGAGCGATGAGCGAGGCCATTGCCAAGACCCGGCTTCAGCAGCACTACGAGTCGGTGGTGCGGGCTGCACTGCAGACGGAGTTCGGATACACGAACCCGATGCAGGTGCCGAAGCTTGAGAAG
This sequence comes from Pseudomonadota bacterium, assembly GCA_021849425.1. Lineage (GTDB taxonomy): Bacteria > Pseudomonadota > Alphaproteobacteria > Acetobacterales > Acetobacteraceae > Acidiphilium. The sequence continues at coordinate 25,493 of JAJZSY010000030.1, read as the reverse complement.
ATCGTGATCAACATGGGCGTGGGCGAAGCGGCCGCGGACCAGAAGAAGCTGGACGCGGCGGTTGCCGAACTCACCCTTATCGCCGGCCAGAAGCCGGTGAAGACGGTGGCGAAGAAGGCGATTGCCGGGTTCAAGATCCGCAAGGGCCTGCCGATCGGCTGCAAGGTGACGCTGCGCCGGGCGCGCATGTATGAATTCCTCGACCGGCTGGTGACGATAGCGCTCCCCCGCGTGCGCGACTTCCGCGGGATTTCGGGCAAGGGGTTCGACGGGCGCGGAAACTTCGCCATGGGTCTCAAGGAGCAGATCGTGTTCCCGGAGATCGAGTATGACAAGGTCGACGAGATGCGCGGCATGGACATTGTGTTCGTGACCACCGCGCAAACCGATGCCGAGGCGAAGGCGCTTCTCAAGGGGTTCGAGATTCCGTTCGTGAATTGAGCGGAATTTCGAGCGCGTAAACGGATTTATTGGAAAACCGCCGGAACGTGCCGGCAGGTTCCGGAGGATAGAAGACGATGGCGAAGACCTCTCAGGTCAATCGGAATAAGCGGCGCGAGAAGATGGCCGCGCGTGATGCGGGCAAGCGTGCCGCGCTGAAGGCGATCGTGAAGGACCGCACCCTCCCGGTGGAGGATCGGTTCGACGCGACGCTGAAGCTCGCGCAGCTTCCGCGCAACGGCGCGAAGACGCGCGTGCGGCTGCGCTGCGAGCTGACCGGGCGCGCTCGTGGCAACTACCGCAAGTTCAAGCTCTGCCGCGTCGCGCTGCGCGATCTTGCCAGCGCCGGGCAGATTCCTGGCATGGTCAAGTCGAGCTGGTAAGGGGGATATAACATGTCGATGTCCGATCCCCTGGGTGACATGCTCACCCGTATCCGCAACGCGCAGCGCGCCCGTCACGCGGTTTGCGTTGCGCCCGCCTCGAACCTGCGGGCCAACGTGCTTGACGTGCTCAGGCGCGAGGGTTTCATCCGCGGCTTCTCCAAGGAGGAGGTTCGTCCCGGCGTCGCCCAGCTGCGCATTGAGCTGAAATACAATGACGGCGAGCCGGTGATCAAGGAAATCACCCGCGTCTCCCGTCCTGGCCGGCGCGTTTACTCCAAGATCAAGGAGCTGCCGCGGGTTTATGCCGGTCTGGGTGTGTCGATCCTGTCGACCCCTCGCGGCGTCATGAGCGATGTTGAGGCGCGCACTGCCAATGTTGGCGGTGAAGTGCTCTGCCGCGTCTTCTGAGGAGGCAGCATCATGTCACGAGTTGGTAAGTATCCGGTTGTTGTTCCGCAGGGTGTCTCGATCACCATCGTTGATGGTTTTCTGTCCGCCAAGGGCAAGCTGGGTGAGCTGAAGATGCCGCTTTCCGAACGCGTCGAAACCGTGTTCGAGGATGGCAAGGTCACGGTGACCCCGCGTAACAAGGAAGCGGCCTCACGGATGATGTGGGGCACGACGCGCGCGAATGTTGCCAATATGGTGCAGGGTGTTTCGCAGGGCTACGCGAAGACCCTGGAGATCAATGGCACCGGTTTTCGAGCGGCCGTTCAGGGCAGTAACTTGGTCATGAATCTCGGCTTTTCGCACGACGTGGTCTATCCGGTGCCGCAGGGCATCAAGATCACCTGCGAAAAGCCGACATCGATCAAGGTCGAGGGTATCGACAAGCGGCTGGTAGGGCAGGTTTGCGCCGAGCTTCGCGCCTTCCGTCCGCCTGAGCCTTACAAGGGCAAGGGCGTTAAGTTCGAGGGCGAGGCGATCCGTCGCAAGGAAGGCAAGAAGAAGTAATGAGCGCTGTACACGAAAACGAGGCGCGGCGCCGCCAGCGCCTCCGCTATCAGATCCGCCTGAAGGCCCATGGTCGTCCCCGTCTGTCGGTGTTCCGTTCGGGCAAGCACATCTACGCTCAGGTGATCGACGATACCGCCGGTCGCACGCTTGCGGCTGCATCGTCGCTCGACGCTGGCCTGCGCACCGAGCTGAAGACCGGGGCCGACAAGGCCGCCGCGGCCGCGGTGGGCAAGCTTGTTGCGGAGCGGGCGAAAGAGGCCGGTGTCACCCAGGTCGTGTTCGACCGTGGCGCCTACATGTATCATGGCCGGGTGAAGGCCCTGGCCGAAGCCGCTCGCGAGAGCGGTCTGGATTTCTGAGGAGCAGGGCATGGCACGCGAACCTAGAGAAGGCCGGGGCCGCGAGCGCGAGCGGGATCGCGATGGGGATGAGCTGATCGACAAGCTCGTCACCATCAACCGTGTCGCGAAAGTGGTGAAGGGTGGCCGTCGTTTTGCTTTTGCCGCCCTTGTGGTGGTCGGCGATCAGAAAGGCCGGGTCGGCTTCGGCGCCGGCAAGGCCAAGGAGGTCCCGGAAGCCATCCGCAAGGCGACCGAGCGGGCGAAGCGCGGCATGATCCGTGTTCCGATGAAGGAAGGCCGCACGCTGCATCACGACATCGAGGGCCGTTTCGGCGCCGGTCATGTCGTGCTGCGCGCCGCGCCTCCCGGCACCGGTATCATTGCTGGCGGGCCGATGCGCGCGGTTTTCGAGACCCTCGGGATCGGCGACGTGGTGGCGAAATCGCTCGGTAGCCGCAACCCGCACAACATGGTGAAGGCGACGGTCGCGGCGCTCTCGCAGTGCGCCAGCCCCCGCAGCGTCGCCTCGCGTCGTGGCAAGAAGGTCGCCGATCTGTTCGGCCCGAAGCGCGAGAAGGAGGCCCAGGCCGATGTCTGAGCAGGTCAAGCGGGTGCGTGTCACCCAGGTCGGATCACCGATCGGCCGCAAGCCGGGCCAGAAGGAGACCCTCATTGGTCTTGGCCTGCGCCGGATGAACGCGAGCCGTGAACTCGCAGCCACCCCGGAAACGCTCGGCCGCATCCGCAAGGTCAAGCATCTCCTGAAGGTCGAGGAGCTGTCGTAATGAAGCTGAACGAACTGCGCGACAATGCGGGCGCGCGTCCGAAGTCGAAGCGGCTTGGCCGCGGCATCGGCTCGGGCAAGGGCAAGACGTCGGGAAAGGGCGTCAAGGGCCAGAAGGCGCGCGAGGGCGTGTCGCTGAACGGATTTGAGGGCGGCCAGCTCCCGATCTATCGGCGTATGCCGAAGCGCGGCTTCAACAATGTAAACCGCAAGGACTACGCGCCGCTGAACATCGGCACCCTCGCGGCTCTCATCGAGGCTGGCAAGATCGATGCCGGTCAGAAGATTACCGAGGCGACCCTCCGCGCGGCCGGTGTTTATGCTGGTTCCAAGCTTGCCGGTGTTCGCCTGCTCGGCCGTGGCGAGATTTCGCTGAAGGTCGAGATCGAAGTATCGGGCGCTTCGGCCAGCGCGGTCGCCGCGATTGAGCAGGCCGGTGGCAGCGTGACCACTACGGTCGTCCGCGCGGAGCCGGTTTCCGCCTGAACCACTTGCCGTGACCACCCGGGTTGCGGCACAATGAAGCCTGACGAACGGCGCTGCAGGTCGTGAGTTTTCACAGACCCGCGGCGCCGTTCCGGTTTCCGGAGATACGGCACGCTGCCGTTGGATGAGGGATATTCATGGCGTCCGCCGCTGAGCAACTCGCTTCGAGCTTCAACCTCGAAACCCTGTCGAAGGCGACCGATCTCAAGAAGCGGATCTGGTTCACCCTCGGCGCGCTGATCGTTTTCCGCCTCGGCACCTACATCCCGATTCCCGGGGTGGACCCGACGGTGATGGAGCACATGCTGGCGCAGAATGGCGGCGGCATTCTCGGGATGTTCAACATGTTCAGCGGCGGCGCGCTCGGCCGCATGACAGTGTTCGCGCTGAACATCATGCCATACATCTCGGCATCGATCATCATGCAGCTCCTCCAGGCCGCAGTGCCGCAGCTTGAGACGCTCAAGAAGGAAGGCCAGTCGGGGCAGCAGAAGATCAATCAGTACACGCGGTATCTGACGGTGGTGATCGCGCTGGCCCAGTCCTACGGTATCGCCATCGGGCTTGAGAGCATTACCTCGACGGTTGGTCCCGCTGTTCTCGATCCCGGACTTTTCTTCATTGTCACCACGGTGATCACGCTGACGGGCGGCACCGTCTTCCTCATGTGGCTTGGCGAGCAGATCACGTCGCGCGGCATCGGCAATGGGTCGAGCCTGATCATTTTTGCAGGCATTGTCGCAGCCCTACCGGGAGCGATCGCCAGCGTGCTTCAGCTCGGCGCCTCCGGCGGGCTTTCCACGGGTTTCGTCATCGGCTTCTTCGTCCTTTCGCTCGCGGTCGTCGCCTTTGTGGTGTTCATGGAGCGTGCCCAGCGGAAGGTGGTGATCCAGTATCCGAAGCGTCAGGTTGGCAATCGCATGTTCGGTGGCGACTCGTCTCACCTCCCGATGAAAGTGAACACTTCTGGCGTGATCCCTCCGATCTTCGCCAGTTCGCTGCTGCTCATTCCGGCGACCGTGATTGGATTCACCCACGGCACCGGCCCCGGCTGGTTACAAATCGTGGCTCGTGAACTGTCGAACGGGCAGCCGGGCTACATGTTGCTTTACGCCGGACTGATCATTTTCTTCTCCTATTTCTACACGGCAGTTGTCTTCAACCCCGAGGAGACCGCCGACAATCTGAAGAAATATGGCGGGTTCGTCCCGGGTATCCGGCCTGGCGCGAATACGGCAAAATATTTCGACTCGGTCTTGACCCGGCTGACGACGATCGGCGCCGCCTATCTCGTGATCGTCTGCCTCATTCCGCAGTTTCTGATTGGACAGTTCGACCTGGCTGCGGGATATTATTTCGGTGGCACCTCTCTTCTCATCGTCGTTTCGGTGACGATGGATACGGTGGCGCAAATACAGTCTCATCTACTTGCCCATCAATATGAAGGCCTGATTCGCAAGGGCCGAGGGAGGACACGCGGTCGATGAACATCATTCTTTTGGGGCCTCCGGGCGCCGGGAAGGGAACGCAGGCAAAAATCCTCGAGGAGCGCTACGGCGTGGCCCAGATCGCCACCGGCGACATGCTGCGGGCCGAGGTGAAGGCCGGTACGGAGCTTGGTCTGGCCGCCAAGGCAGTCATGGAGGCTGGCGCGCTGGTCTCCGATGACATTATCATCGGGATGCTTCGCAACCGTCTTTCACGGTCTGATTGCCGCAATGGCTTCATCCTGGACGGATTTCCCCGCACCGTGCCACAGGCCGAGGCGCTGGATGCGATGCTCGCAGCGCAGAAATTCGATCTGGATGCTGTGATTCTGCTCAAGGTGGACGAGACGGTACTGGTCGAACGTATTTCTGGTCGCTTCACCTGCGCGAAATGCGGTGCCGGCTATCATGACCGGTTTCACCCGACCAAAACGGATGGCGTCTGCGACAAATGTGGTGGTGTTGATTTCGTCCGCCGGCCTGACGACAAGGCTGAGGTCGTGAAAGATCGTCTTGCGGCCTATAATGCGCAGACCGCGCCGATCTTGCCGTATTACGAATCTGGTAGCCGTCTTTACACTGTCGATGGCATGGCGGCGATGGACGATGTAACCGCTCAGATCGAGGCGGCGCTGCGCGAGGCAGGTGTCGCGCGTCCGGCGACGGTGTGATAATCAGCGGGATCACGAAAAATTGATCCTGCTCGATTGACTCGGGGCCAGTCGGGCATTAGACAACCACATCTGCGGCGCTCCCTGGCGGGGCGCCGCTCTTTATTGAGGTGTCAGGACCGGTTTTGCCGATCTGCGCCTCCATTCGATGACCTTCAATGCCGCCGGCCGCATCCGGCGGCGATCCAAGGAGCAGACCGTGGCGCGTATTGCCGGCGTAAACATTCCTTCGAACAAGCGCGTGCTGATCAGCCTGCGCTATATCTACGGTATCGGGCCGGCCAAGGCGCGTGAAATCTGCCAGGCGCTGGAGATTGGCGAGGAGAAGCGCGTCAACCAGCTCTCCGAAGACGAAATCATGAAGATCCGTGAGCTGATCGACAAGGACTATCGCGTCGAAGGTGATTTGCGCCGCGAAGTCGCCATGAACATCAAGCGCCTCGTCGATCTCGGTTGCTACCGCGGGCTTCGGCATCGCAAGGGTCTTCCGGTTCGCGGCCAGCGTACCCACACCAACGCCCGCACCCGCAAGGGTAAGGCCGTGGCGATTGCCGGCAAGAAGAAAGCGACCCGCTAAGTCCCATCTTCGCATCTACCCGACTTTCAGCGCCCGCCGACCATGGGCGGGCGTATCGAGACAGAGACAGGATTATTCATGGCCAAAGCAGCCTCCACGCGTCCCCGCCGCAAGGAACGCAAGAACATCACCTCCGGTGTCGCGCATGTTCTCGCGAGCTTCAACAATACGATGGTGACCATTTCGGACGCCCAGGGCAACGCGATCTCCTGGTCGTCTGCCGGCAGCCAGGGCTTCAAGGGCAGCCGCAAGTCGACCCCGTACGCGGCCCAGGTCGCTGCCGAGGATGCCGGGCGCAAGGCGCGCGAGCATGGCATGGAAACGTTGGAAATCGAGGTTAGCGGCCCCGGCGCCGGTCGCGAGAGCGCCTTGCGCGCCCTGCAGACGATTGGCTTCTCGATTACCGCGATCCGTGACCTCACGCCGATTCCGCACAACGGCTGCCGTCCGCGCAAGCGTCGCCGCGTCTGACGGCACGGGCCGCCGGTGCGGCCCGGCCGTAACCGGAGGGCTTGGTGCCACGCCGGAGCCGGAACGTTTTTGGATGGTGAGGGCGGCTTGCCCGCCTGACCGGAGGGACTGATGTTGAGAGATACGCATTTGGCATTGCAGCGGAACTGGCAGTCGCTGCGCAAGCCTGAGAAACTGGATATCGAGCCCGGCGCTGATGACATGCGCGTGGCGACGATCATCGCGGAGCCGCTCGAGCGCGGATTCGGCCTGACCCTCGGCAATGCCTTGCGGCGCGTGTTGCTGTCATCCCTGCACGGTGCCGCCGTCACGGCGGTGCGGATTGATGGTGTGCTGCATGAATTCTCGTCGATCGCCGGCGTTCGTGAGGACGTGACCGACATCGTCCTCAACATCAAGCAGATCGCCGTGCGCATGCATGGTGATGGCCCGAAGCGGATGACCGTGTCGGCGACCGGCCCCTGCGAGGTTACTGCCGGCATGATCCAGGCCGGCCACGATATCGAAGTGATGAACCCTGAGCTCGTGATCTGCACACTGGACGATGGTGCGACGCTCGGCATGGAACTCACCGTCGACTCCGGGCGTGGATATGTTCCCGCCGCCGCCAACCGCCCCGAAGACGCGCCGATCGGGCTTATTCCGGTGGACTCGATCTACTCGCCGGTGCGCCGCGTATCGTATCGCGTTGAGCCGACCCGCGTTGGCCAGGTCACTGACTATGACCGGCTGATCCTGAACATCGAGACCAATGGTGCGGTGACTCCGGAAGACGCGGTGGCGCTTGCCGCCCGTATCCTGCAAGACCAACTCGGCATGTTCATCAATTTCGAGGAGCCGCAGCGCCTTCGTGCCGAAGAGCCGCGCCCGGAATTGCCGTTCAACCCGAACCTGCTTCGCAAGGTGGACGAGCTGGAGCTTTCGGTTCGGTCGGCAAACTGCCTGAAGAACGACAATATTGTCTATATTGGCGATCTCGTTCAGAAGTCGGAACAGGAAATGCTCCGTACGCCGAATTTCGGGCGCAAGTCGCTGAATGAAATCAAGGAAGTCCTGTCTGCCATGGGCCTTGGCCTTGGCATGGTGGTGCCGGACTGGCCGCCTGAAAATATCGAGGAGCTGGTCAAACGCTCCGACAATCCGTTCTGATCGCCTTTCAACCCATCGCTTTTCGTCTTTACTGATCCGGAGTCACTCCCATGCGTCACGGCCTTGCAGGACGTAAACTCGGCGTCACCGCGTCCCACCGTGCGGCCATGTTCCGCAACATGGCGGTCGCCCTGCTCAAGCACGAGCAGATCACCACCACGTTGCCGAAGGCGAAGGAGCTGCGGCCAGTGGCCGAGAAGCTGATCACCCTCGGCAAGCGCGGTGGTCTTCATGCACGTCGTCAGGCTCATGCCCTGCTGCGCGACGATATCATCGTTGCCAAGCTCTTCGAGTCGCTGGCCGATCGCTACAAGGAGCGTCACGGTGGCTACACCCGCGTTCTGAAGGCCGGCATGCGCTATGGTGATGCCGCTGACATGGCGGTGATCGAGCTCGTCGATCGTGATCCCGCCGCGAAGGGTCAGGATAGCGGCCCGAAGCCGGAGGTATCAACCGATGAGGCTGAAGCTGACGGCGCAGCCGCGGCCTGATCGCGGGCTTCATTTTCGACCAGATGAAGGGCGCGGCCTCGGTCGCGCCTTTTTTCATTCATCCGCCGCCCCACATCACCTCTCGGTCCGCTGACAGGGAGTGACGATGCAATTCGAACAGATCACCGCAGAAACCCCATCGGAGGGCAGCCTTGCCGCGGCCTATCGGGCGCTGCACACCGAGCTGGATGCCGGGGGTATCGGCCCTGCCATCGATGCATGGGAATCACTCCGGCGGGATTACGCTACCTGGTCGAGCCTTGTTCATTTGCGTTTCTCGCAGGATACCGCCGATGGTGGGCGCAAAGCGGCCCGTGAATATGCGGACGCGCTTGGCCCGGTGGTCGCCAATCATGAGACTGCTTTCAAGGCGCGGCTGCTGAGCCTCGATCCGGCCCCGCTGGAAGCCCGCTTCGGTGCCCACGCGCTGGAGATGTGGCGCAACGATGTCACCACCTTCCGCCCCGAAATCGCCGCCGATCTCGAAACCGAATCCCGGCTCGCTGCCGACTACACGTCACTGCTCGCCTGTGCCCGCATCGTGTTCGACGGCCAGACGCTGAACCTCTCCGGCCTTGGCCCCTATGCCGAAAGCCCGGACCGCGAAATCCGCCATGATGCCGCCGCCGCCCGCTGGGCCTTCTTCGCCGAGCACGGCGCCGCGCTCGACGACCTCTACGACCGGCTGGTGAAGCTCCGCCACCGTATCGCCCGCACCCTGGGTGATGCCAACTTCACCCCGCTCGCCTATCGCCGCATGGGGCGGCTCGACTACGGGCCGGCCGAGGTCGCGACCTATCGCGAGGAAGTCCGCCGCCACGTCGTCCCCCTCGTCGCCCGGCTGATGGAACGCCGCCGCGCCGAAAACGGGCTCGATCGCCTGATGGCCTGGGATGAACCGATGATCGACCCCCAGGGCAATCCGAAGCCGATTGGCGGGCGGGCGGTGCTGGAAGGCGCGGCGGCGGAGATGTTCGCGGCGATGGACCCGCGCCTGGCCGCATTCTACGAGGCGATGCGCAAGGGCGGTTTCATGGATCTCGACAACCGCCCGGCCAAGGCCGGCGGTGGGTTCTGCACCAGTTTCCCGAGCGTCGGCATGCCGTTCATCTTCGCCAATTTCAACGGCACGCATCACGATGTCGACGTGTTCACCCATGAGATGGGCCACGCCTTCCAGAACTACAGGAGCCGGCATTTGCCGGTGTCGGACTATTTCTGGCCGACCATGGAGGCGGCGGAAATCCATTCGATGAGCCTGGAATTTCTCGCCCATCCGCATATCGAGCCAATGTTCGGCGCCGCCACCGCGCGCTACCGGCGGATGCACCTGATCGGCGCGCTGGAATTCCTGCCCTACGGCGTCTGCGTTGATCACTTCCAGCACGAGATCTACGCCAATCCCGACCTTACGCCCGCCGAACGCCACGCGATCTGGCGCCGCCTCGAACAGCTCTATTTGCCCTGGCGGGACTGGGGCGACCTTACCTACCCCGCGATGGGCGGCCGCTGGCAGGCGCAGATGCATATCTACCGCTCGCCCTTCTACTATATCGACTACACCCTGGCGCAGTGTTGCGCGCTGCAATTCTGGGTCACCTCGCAGCGTGACGAGCGTGCTGCCTTGGATACCTATGTGGATCTCTGCGGCCTCGGCGGCTCCCGCCCCTTCGGCGGCCTGGTCGCGGCCGCCGGCCTCATCTCGCCCTTTACCCCGGGCGCCCTGCGCGATGCCGTGCGCGCCGCCGCGCAGGCGCTGGATCTGTCATAGACCATCAACATGATAGAGCACGACATCCGATCCGGAAGGACCGGAAAGTGCTCCAGACCGGAAGCCGAAGAATGACCTTCCCCACCGTCGCCGCTGGCTATGGCGCCCTGCTCGCCCTGATCTATCTCGTCCTCTCGCTCTGGGTCGGCTTCGGCCGCTTCGGCTTCCGGGTGATCCACGGCGATGGCGGCAACGATCGCCTCGCCCGCCGCATCCGCGCCCATGCGAATTTCGCCGAATACGTCCCGCTGATCCTGCTTCTCGCCGCCCTGCTGGAAGCGAGCGGGGCAGGGCGGCTTGAGATGAATGCGTTGCTCTTCCCGCTGCTGGTCGCCCGCGTCATCCACCCGTTCGGCATGATCGCGCCGGAGAATTCGGCCCGGCAATTCCTCTGCCGTGCGCCCGGGGCGCTCATTACCTGGCTCGTCCTTGGTGCGGAGGCGGCCCTGCTGCTGGCGCGCCTGAGATGAGAGATGCTGCTGGTTGCATTGGCCCGCGGCCAGAGCCCCGCCGTGTCTTTCCGGTCATGCGTGGCGACCTTGTCCGCCTCTCCGGCGGGCTGATCGCCGATATCAGTCAGGCGAGCTGATCACGGATCGCGCCGCATTACCATCCGCACGCCGATATTGATCGCCAGTACGACAAGCATCACGAGCAGCGCCGCGGCGAAGGCGAGGGCGTGGGATTGCGGATTCGGCTCGTTGATGAAGGTCCAGATCACGTAGGTCAGATAGCCGATCGGCTCGTTGGTGAGCTTTCCGGTCCAGAGATAGTTCGACCATCCGGCGGTATAGATCAGCGGCGCCGTCTCGCCGACCGAGATGGCGAGCGAGAGCAGCACGCCGGTGATCACCCCCGGCGCCGCCGCCGCCAGCACGATGCGCGAGGCTACGGTGTGGTCCCGCGCGCCCAGCGCATAGGCCGCTTCGCGCATGCTCGTCGGAACCCGTTGCAGCGACAGCTCGGTGATCCGCGCGAGATAGGGCACGACCATGATGGCGAGGGTGATCGCCCCGGCCAGCGCCGAGAATTTCCAGCCCAACCCGATCACCATCGTGATGTAGGAGAAATAGCCGAGCACGATCGAGGGCGTGCCGGTCAGCGTATCGGCCAGGAATCGCACGGTCGCGGCGAGGCGGTTCGAGCCGTATTCCGAAAGATAGATCCCGGCGCCGATCCCGATCGGCGCGGCGATGACGAGCGAGCCGAGCGAGAGCACCAGCGTGCCGATGATCGCGTTCTGCAGCCCGCCGGTGACCCCGTTGGTCGAGGTGGTGAAGAGCGCGACCGAGAAGGCTGATGCGCCCTTGAGCGTCACCGTCAGCACCAGGTCGAGCAGCGGCACCGCAATCAGCAGGAAGGCCAGGGTGCACAGCCCCCACCCGGCGATATTCGTCGCGTAGCGCCGCCGCTCCAGCGTGTTCAGCCGCGCCGGCATGGCGTCATGCATTGCGGGCATTGATCGTTCTCCTGACCAGCAGCCGCGCCACGGCGTTCACCAGCACTGTGATGACGAACAGCACCAGCGCGATTTCGGCAAGCGACTTCACGGCCATGTTGCTCGGGTCCTGAAGCGCGCTGTCGAGCTGCGAGAGGATGAAGGCGGCCATCGTGCTGATCGGGGTGAAGATCGTCCCCGGCAGATAGTTCAGCGCGCCGCCCGAGACCATCAGCACAGCCATGGTTTCGCCCAGCGCGCGGCCGAGGGCCAGCACGATGCCGCCGATCAGCGTGACGCGGGCCGTCGGCAGCATGGTATTCGCGACCACCTCGAAATGCGTCGCCCCCAGCGCATAGGCCGATTCCCTCAATTCGCGCGGCACCTGGTTCAGCGCGTCGTAAAGCGTCGTGGTGATGATCGGCGTGATCATCAGCGCCAGCACGATCGAGGCGGCGAGCAGCCCGTAGCCGCTGCCGGTGCTGTTGTTCATGTTGAAGAAGGGCATGAAGCCGAGCACCGCGGTGATCGCCGGGCTGATCCAGTTCGCGATCAGCGGCACCAGCACGAAAATGCCCCACAGGCCGAACACAACGCTCGGCACCACGGCGACAAGCTCGACCAGCATGGTCAGCCAGGGGCGCATCCGCGCCGGCGCCTTTTCCGACAGAAACATCGCCGCGCCCACACTGACCGGCACGGCAAACAGGATCGCGAGGAAGGAAGAGAACAGCGTGCCGACGATGAAGGCGAGAATTCCGTAATTCGCGCCGGGTGGCACCTCGTAGCCGTGGCGCATCACCGTGTTGCCGTAGAGGTTCCCGAGATTCCAGTTGATCGTCCACAGGAAGCGCAGCCCGTTGAACCCGATCGCTTGCCACGAATAGCGCGCCAGGAAGAAGACGATGGCGGCCAGCGCCAGCGGGATCAGCAGCGCAACCGCCGCCATGGTCAGCCTGAACGGTTTCACCTTCGACATGCGCCCCCTTTACACGAAACTGCCCCTCCGGCGAAGCCGGAAGGGCAGGGGTCGTCTCGTCAAGCCATGCGGCCTGCCGTGTATCAGCCCTGGATCTGGGCGATCTGCTTCGCGGACAGCTCGCGGATCTTCTTGGGCAGGGCCTTGAAGTGGACCTGCTTCAGATACTGTTCCGCATTGCCTTCGTTGGAGGCCCACGTCAGCAGCGTCTTAACGGCGTCCGCGGTGGCCTTGTTCGCCTGCTTCTTGTTCACGATCGCATATTCGTAGTTGATGATCGGATAGCTGTTCGCGCCGGGCGCGAAGATCAGGCTGATGCGCTCATCGGTCGGGGTCTTGTCACCCAGCGCGGCGGCGGCGGCGCTGACGGTCTTCGCGGTCGGAAGAACTGCCTTGCCAGCGCGGTTGACCAGCTTCGCGGTCCCGAGATGGGCGGCATCGATCTGTTTGGCGAAGCTGACGCCGACATAAGCGATCGAGTACTTGTTGCCCTTCAGCGCCTCGACCATGCCGGGATTGCCCTGCGCGCCGAGCCCGCCCTGCACCGCCGGCCAGGAGACGCTGGTGCCGTAGCCGACCTTGCTGTTCCAAGCCGGGGTCGAGAAGCTCAGATACTGCGAGAAGATGAAGGTATCGCCCGAGCCATCGGTGCGGTGCACCGGAATGATCTTGTGGTTCGGCAGCTTCACGCCCGGATTGAGCTTCGCGATCGCCGGGGCATCCCAGTTGGTGATCGTGCCGGAATAGATGCCGGCGAGAACCGGGCCGGAGAACACCAGATGGTGCCCGTTCAGGCCGGGGAGGTTGTAGTTGATCGACTGTGCGGAGATCGCCAGCGGGATGTTCAAGATGCCGGGGTTCTGCTTGAGCTGGCCGTTCGACATGTAAGCGTCGGACGCGCCGATCTGCACGAGACCCTTGATCGCCTGCGCGATGCCGGTGCCCGAACCGGTGCTCTGCGTCGTCACGCGGATACCCGGATGCGCCTTCTCGAAATGCGGCACCCAGATGTTGAACAGCGGGTAGAGCAGCGAGGAGCCGGTCTCGGTCAGGGTCACGGTCTGGGCGGCCGACGCGACGCCGACGCCAAGGCCGGCGACGAGCGCAGCGGCGCCGGCACCCAGCAGAACGGAGCGCCGCAGTTTAGAATCTGATCGCACGATGGATCTCCCTTTCGGTTGCGATGGCGAATTCACAAGCGAACGCATCACTGCGTCCTGTCGCGGCATCTAGATGATCCAGTGTGACAACGCGACCGGTTGTCGATGAAGCTTTTATGACAACCGATCCGGCATTGTGACGCTCTCGCCGTTGCGCAGCCCCTGCGCGATCCGCCCGCGCAGCATCTCCACGGGCGTCTCCAGCCTGGCATAGCGCACGGCCCGCCGCAGTCGCTTGCCGTCCTCGCCGCGCACGATCAGGGTCAGCACCGTTGCCGTCACATCGGCGCTCGCGATATCGGCCCAGGCATGATGCTCGGCCTCGGCGGGGCGGCGGTGCAGCGTGATTCCTTCCGTCCCGATCACCGCCCGCGCGCGTATCGCCCTGTCGGCATGGAGCCGCCGCATCGACCCGACCGAGCCGATCACCGCGATCGTGCCGGCGAGCGGCAGCAACAGCGCCATCATGGTCAGGAACGGGCTTGGCTGCGCCGTCCGCACGAACACGAAGGGGGCGGCGAGTCCAAGGAGCAGGATCATCAATGCCATCGGCAATGGTGGATTGGCCCGCGCCGGCCCTGCCCGCAGCGCCAGTTCCCCGCCCGGTTGGCCTGCGCGGTTGCCGTCGTCATCGTTCATGGCGCCACCCTGCCCGAGCGGTTCAGGTTTGTCGATCATCGGCGCCGGGGCATAATGATTTCAATGACCGCCGAATCGCCCCGCCCCTCGCTTGCCGGCCTGTTCTCCGGCTTTTTCACCGCCGGCCTGTCGGGGTTCGGCGGGGTTCTGCCTTTTGCCCGGCGCATCATGGTCGAGCGTCGCGCCTGGCTCACGGCCGCCGAATTCTCCGACCTGTTCAGCCTCTGCCAGTTTCTCCCCGGCCCCAATGTGGTCAATCTCGCTGCCGCCTTCGGTGCGCGCCAGCGCGGCCTGATGGGAGCCATGATCGCGATTGCCGGGCTACTTGCCGCGCCGGTCGCCATCGTGATCGGGCTCGGCGCCGTCTATGAGCGGATCGGCTCGATCCCGGCCGTTCACCATGCGCTGCTTGGCCTTGCCGCCGGCGCCGCCGGCCTGTTCGCGGCCGCCGCGCTGCGCATCGCCTGGCCCGCCGCGCGCCGCCCGGCGCATGCCGGCGTGGTCGGCCTTGCCTTCGCCCTGTTCGGCGTTCTGCACCTGCCGTTGCCGGTGGTCATCGCGATCGCGACGCCGCTCTCCGTGCTCGTCGCCTGGCGGCAGCACCGATGATCCTGCTTGTGCTGCTCGGCCTGTTCGCCGGCTTGTCCCTGATCGCTATCGGCGGCGTTGCCAGCACCCTGCCGGCGATGGCCCGTGCCGTTGTCGCCCATCACTGGATGAGCGCGCCGCAATTCGCCGCCCTGTTCGGCCTCGCGCAGACCAGCCCCGGCCCGAACATGCTGATCGCGACGCTGATCGGCCTGCACGTCGCCGGTCTGGCTGGCGCGCTGGTCGCCACGCTCGGCATGATCGGTCCGTCGAGCCTGCTGACGGTTCTGGTCGCGGGTGTGTGGGAACGGTTCCGAAGCGCGCGCTGGCGGCTTATCCTGCAAGCGGCGATCACGCCGGTCTCAGGCGGGCTGATCCTTGCCGCCGCCCTGGTCGTCGTTCGCGCGGCCGATCATGGTCCGCCGGCCTGGGCGCTCACAGTCGTGGTCATGCTGGTTTCGCTCCGCGTCAGGCTGCATCCCCTGGTTCTGCTTGCCGCTGCCGCCGCACTCGGGGCTGCGCTGTTCTGATCAGCTTGCGCCCGATCTGCCGAACCGAGTTCAGCCGAGCCGAAGCGCTGCCGGTAGCGCCGCTTTGGGCAGCCGCGCGAACCGACTGATATCCGGCGCCGGCGCGCCATAGAGATAGCCCTGGGCATAGTGGCAGCCGCACTCCCGCACAAAATCCCGCGCTTCCGGCGTTTCGATCATTTCCGCGATCGTGCTGATCCCCATCCGCCGGCACAATTCGGTCAGTGCCGAGAGAAAGGCACGGCCCTTCTGCGCCCGCTGGGCGTGGCGGATCGCGTCCCCGTCGAACTTGACCGCATCAACCTCCAGCACCGAGAGATAGCGGAACGAGGAGGCGCCAGCTCCGAAATCGTCGAGCATCACCGCGTAGCCGCGGCTGCGCAGCCCCTGGATGAAGCGGTTCGCCGCATCGAGATCGCCGATCTGGGCACTTTCCGTGATCTCGAATGACAGCCGGCGGCGCAGCCATCCGTTTTCGGCGAGCAACCGGTGCAGTCCATCGGCATAGGCGGGGTCGACGATCGAGTGGCCCGAAATGTTGATCGCGATGTTCACCTCCGATTCGTTCAACGGCCGCGCGGCGAGCCAGCCCACCGCCTTGCGCGCCATTGCGAGGTCGAAATCGGCGATCAGCCCCGTCTCCTCCGCAAGCAGGATCGTCTCGAAGGGCGATGTCGTCCCGGCCTGCTCGAAGCGGGTCAGCACTTCGTAATGGTGGATGGAGCCATCGCCGATGTTGATGATCGGCTGGAAGACGAGGTTGAACGCTCCGTTATCGATCGCCCGGCGCAGCCGCGTGACCGCTCCCATTGCGTCGCTCAGCGTGGTGCGCAGGCGTTCTCCGGCCTGCTGCAACGTCATGCCCCGGCCCTCGCCGAGGCGGTGCATGGCATAGACCAGCCCGCGCGCCAGATCGTCCTCGCTCATGCCCTCCTCGCGCATCGGCAGGGTCACGGCCTCCACGCGCGGCGCCGAGGGGTCGGCGGCATGGATCATGGCCTCGATCCGGCCGACCAGCGCGCTGAAGTTCTGTCCCGCCTCGTGCAATACCGAATAATGGCCGCTGCCAAGCCGCGTTGCCGTATCGCCACCGAGCGAGTGGGCCTTGAGCAGGTCGTCCAGAGTGTCGCCGAGAGGCTTGCCGTGGGTATCGGCCGCGTCGCCCACGGGCGGAATCGCCAGCAGGGTCATTTCCGCGCCGCCGGCTCCCGCCGTGGCGAGGCGCCCGGAAAGGTGCCGCGCCTCCTCTACCGCATCCGGCGGCGGCGCAGTCTCGGGCGCGTCCTCCGGCAGCCGGCGCATCGCGACGTAGATGCGGTCACTGCCGCCCTCGAGCCGATGTGCCGCCATGCTGACCCGAGTAACGGTTCCCTGCTGCCCGGCAAGGCGCACCGTGCCCGCCATCGCTCGCCGTGTGGGCGTCAGGGCCTCCAGCATGCCGGTGATCCGGCCGCGATCTGCCCGGTCGATCAGGTCGTCGATCGGCCGTCCGGTCCAGGCCGCTATGCTTCGGCCGGTCAGCGCCTCGCTTGCGCCCGACATGGTTTCGATCCGGAGATCGCGGTCGATCGTCAGAAGCAGGTCGCCCCAGCAGAATGCCAGCAGAGCATAGCGATCGCGGTCCTGCCGCAACCCGTTTGTCGCGGCGTCGGCTGTCGACATCCCGTTTCAGTCTCCGTACGGTGTCGAGAATCCGGCCCGCCTCCAGGCCGCATCCATAATGAAACATACACAGCCCCGATGCGAGGCGATCGTATCAATATGCGATGAATTGATTAATTGAGAGTTAACCCGGCTGGCTCATCCCAGTTCCCTGGCCAGCAGGTCGAGCCCGTGGTCCACAGTCGCCCGCCGCACCTCGCCCCGGTTGCCGGCAAAGACGCGCCGTTCGGCCAGGGTCGCGCCGCCCTTGCGTGCCAGGCCGAACCAGACCGTGCCGACCGGTTTCTCCGCCGAGCCACCCTCCGGGCCGGCGATTCCGGTGACCGCCACGGCGAGGTCGGCTTCCGCGCGTGCCAGGGCACCCTCGGCCATTGCCCGCGCCACCGCCTCGCTCACGGCCCCATCCCGCGCGATCAACGCGGGGGGAACGCCGAGCATCGTCGTTTTTGCATCGTTCGCGTAGCTGACGAAGCCGTGGCCGAACACGGCGGAAGCGCCGGCGATGTCGGTCAGCGCCGCGGCGATCATTCCGCCGGTGCAGCTTTCCGCGGTCGTGATCCTGCATCCCGCGTCCCGCGCCCGCCCGATCACCAGCGCCGCTTTCGGGTTCACAGCCCCGTTCCCGGCCAGATGAAGCGTAACACCACCAGCACGATCGCGGCGAAGGCTCCGGCGATCCAGTCGTCCGCCATGATGCCGAAGGCGTCGTGCCGCGCATCTGCCAGGCTGATCGGCCAGGGCTTCCGGATGTCGAAGATGCGGAACAGCAGGAAGGCCAGCAGCACGCCCGAGCCGGTCAGCCAGGGCAGGCCGAGCAGGGCGATCATCTGCCCCGCCACCTCGTCGATCACGATCCAGCCCGGATCGCGCCGCGCCATGCCGGTTCCGGGGATCGCAATCAGCCCCGCAGCGCTGGACAGCAGGATTCCGCCGACGAGCGCGCCGATACCGTAATTGTAAAGTATGCAGCCGACGAGCAGCCCGAGCAGTGCGCCGGCGGTGCCCGGCGCGCGCGGCACGAAGCCGACGCCAAGGCCCGAGGCCACGGCTCGGCCCAGAACGCCAGAGGCGCTCACCGCGATGCGGTCCACCGCACCACCGGGTCGGTCGCCGGTTTTCCCTCCAGCGCGCGATAGATCACGATCCCCTCCGTCACCCGTTCCACATAGTTGCGCGTCTCCCCGAACGGGATCTCTTCGATCCATGTCACCAGGTCGGCCCCGCCTTCCGCCTTCGGCATGCGCGGATCGCCATTGGTGGCGACCCACTTCATGACGTTGCCGGGACCACCATTATACGCCGCGATCGCCAGCGGGAGGCAATCGCCGAAACGCTGGAGCAGATGGGCGAAATAGGCCGAGCCGAGCGCGATGTTCCGTGACGGATCATCGAGCAACGCCCGCGGCGGCAAGGCAAGGCCGGCGCGCTGCGCCACCTGCCTTGCCGTTCCCGGCATCAGCTGCATCAGCCCCTCGGCCCCGGAGGGGCTGACCACACGCGGATCGAAACTGCTTTCCTGGCGGATCAGCGACAGGATCACGCTGCGCGGCGGCGGCGGCGGGGGCGGCGGAACGGTCACCGCGGCGGGTTCAAGGCGCGGCTGGCCGGGTGCCGGCAGCAGCCCCGGCGGGATCGGCCAGCCGATATGCACCAGCATGTCGCCCGCCGTCCCGGCCATTCGCGCGACCATGACCGAAGCCGACACCTGGCCGATGCCGTCGGCAAGCCGCGCGTCGAGATATCTGTCGACGAGGCCGGGGCTAAGCTCGGCCATCCGCAGCAGGAAGGCGCGGGCCCGGCGCGGCGCGCCCATCTCGGCCAGCAGCACCGCGGCTTGCGGCAATTCGCGGGCGGCGAAGGCGGAGGCCTGCCCCGTCGTCACCGCAGGGGGGCCAAGCGTGCGGATTCGCACCGCCAGCTGCGCCGGCGTCTCGCCCGCCTGAAGCGCGGCCAACTGGCCGTAGAACGTGTCCGGATAGGCGGCGGCGCGCAGCAAATCGGCCCGCGCCGCCTGGCCGCTCTTGGTCTGCGCCAGCCAGTAGAAGGCGCGGGCACGGGTGATCACGGCGGTGGAAAGTGCGCCCAGCCGCACGAACCAGGGCCGCGCCACGGCCGGTTCTTGCAGCATGCGCAGGGCGATGAATCCGGCGAGGAAATCGCGGCTGGCCCGCGCGTCCTCGCCCGGCGGCCGGGCGGTGGCGACCAGCGCATAGGCGTCCTTCGCATCGCCGGCGGCAAGCAGGTCGCGCGCGAAACTCTCCCGCCGCCGCCAGAGCAGCGCGCGCGCCAGCCCCGTCGCCTGCTTCGCCGCATCCGCGCCCAGCGCCTGCCACAGCGCGAGTCGTCCGGCCTGATCGGGAGTTGCGGCGAGTTCGGCGAAGAACAGGAACGGGGTCGCCCGCTGCTCGATGGTCAGCGCCGCCACCGCCGCTTGCGCCTGCTTGCCGCCATGCGCGAGTGCCATGAAGGCGCGCGCGGTGGTGGCCTCGCCGGCCGGCAACTGATCGAGCAGCATCGTCGCCACGCTCAGTTTGCCGGCGATGGCGAGGCGCGAGAACCGCGCCCAGTTTGTCTGCCGCGTCAGCAGCGCGCCGTATTTCGCCTCGAATGTCGCCGCGCTGGCCGGGCTGTCGAACCCGTCGATCCAGGCGCGCCGGGCGAAGCGCGCCGCCTCGCGCGGCGCCACCGGGTCGAGGGCGGCGGCGCAGCGCGCATTGGCGGCGGCGGTTGCGGGCAGCCGGGTGCGGCATTCGCGCCGCACCGCGGCGTCGTCCGGGTCGGCGGCCAGCGCCTCGTTCCACCGTCGCGCCAGGATCCCCTGTTCTGGCCAGTCGGGATATTTCGCCATGAACGCGGCGATCTCGGTTTCGTTCGCAGCGCCGGGGTCGAGCAGCCGGTAATAGGTCGCCAGCCGCGCCACCAGCCGGTCCGGCTGGGCGGCGGCCAGAGTTTCCGCCTCGGTCCAGCGATTGGCGCGGATGTCGTTCATGATCCGGGCGAGGGCAGGGACGGGTTGCAGCGGTGCCGCGATGGCAACCACGCCCAGCGGCGCGGGTGCGGCGCCGAGAGCGAGCAGGGACGTCAGCAGCAGCAGCAACATCCGGACCATGCACGAATCAATAGCAGGACTGATCCCGCGCTCCCATCCCTTGTCGCCGCCGAATGCTGCGAATAGGTTACGTCTACTCACGGAGATTACAATGTTTCACGGCTCACTGGTCGCGCTGGTCACCCCGATGCACGAAGACGGTCGCATCGACGAGGCCGCACTCGAACGTTTCATCGAATGGCAGATCGCCGAGGGCACCGACGGCCTCGTCCCGGTCGGCACCACGGGTGAATCCCCCACGCTCAGCCATGACGAGCACAAGCGCGTGGTGGAAATCACGATCGAGGTCGCGAAGAAACGCGTCCCGGTGATCGCCGGCGCCGGCTCCAACGCCACGCGCGAGGCGATCGGCCTCGCGAAGCATGCCGAATCCGTCGGCGCCGACGGCGTTCTCGTCGTCACTCCCTATTACAATAAGCCGACGCAGGACGGGCTGTTCCGCCACTTCACCGCGGTCGCCGATGCGATCGGCATTCCGCTGATCATCTACAACATCCCGCCCCGCTCGGTGATCGACATGAGCGTGGCGACGATGGCGCGCCTCGCGCAGCACCCCAACATCGTCGGTGTGAAGGACGCGACCGCGAGCCTCACCCGCCCGCTGCATACCGCCGCCGCCTGCGGCGCGTCGTTCTGCCAGCTCTCGGGCGAGGATCACACCGCACTCGCCTTTCTCGCCTCCGGCGGGGTCGGTTGCATTTCGGTCAGCGCCAACATCGCCCCGCGCCTCTGCGCCGAGATGCAGGGGGCCTGGCGCGCCGGCGATGTGAAGACCGCGATGGCGATCCAGTCCCGCCTGCTGCCCCTGCACGATGCGATGTTCGCCGAGAGCAATCCCGCCCCGGCGAAATATGCCGCCTCTCTGCTCGGCTTCGGCTCGGAAGTCTGCCGCCTGCCGCTCGCCCCGCTCGCCGAGGCGACGAAGGCGCAGATGCGCGCCGCGATGACCGGGCTCGGGCTGCTCGGCTGATGGCCGAACCCCGGAAATCCGGGCTGATCTCCCACGGGGTCGCCGCGCAGAACCGCAAGGCCCGGTTCAACTACACGATCAAGGACACGGTCGAGGCCGGACTCGTGCTGCGCGGCGCCGAGGTGAAGTCGCTGCGCATGGGGCGCGCCACCCTCTCCGAGGCCTTCGCCGGCGAGCGTGACGGCGAGATGTATCTCTTCAACATGTACATCCCCGAATATCAGGGCGGCGTGCTCTCCCGTTTCGACACCAAGGGCCCGCGCAAGCTGCTGCTCAAGCGCAAGCAGATCGACCAGCTCCTCGGCGCCATCGCCCGGCAGGGCTCGACCGTCGTTCCGCTCGATGTGCATTTCAACCCGCGCGGCCTCGCCAAGGTCACGCTCGGCATTGCCGAGGGCCGCAAGCAGCACGACAAGCGCCAGGCCATCGCCAAGCGCGACTGGGAACGCGACAAGGCCCGCATCCTCAAGAACCGCTGACCCTCGCCGCGCGCTGGACCGCGCCCCCTTTCACCCCATATCATCGTGTGGCCCGAAAGGAGAACGGCGATGGACGAGGCGGACAAGCAGGGAAACGACGGACCGGATATCAGCCTGATCGGCCAGATCCGCGACAAGCTGATCGGCCGCAAGCAGGACTGGTCCCGCGAGGGGCGGGGGCTGACCGGCACCACCGCGCCGCCGGCGCAGCGCCTCCCCCCCGGCCAGCGCCTCGTCACCGACTGGCCGGTGCTCGATCTCGGCATCGAGCCGGAGGTGCCGAAATCCGCCTTCCGCCTCGCGATCGACGGCGCTGTCGCCAGCCCCGTCACCCTCGACTGGGACGGGTTCATGGCCCTGCCGCAGCAGGACAGCGTGTCGGACATGCACTGCGTCACCACCTGGTCGCGCTACGACAACCACTGGCGCGGCGTGTCGATCCGCACCATTCTCGACCTCGTCCAGCCGCACCCGGACGCGACCCACGTCCTTTTCGAGTCCTATGACGACTACACGACCAATCTTCGCCTCGACCAGTTCGCCGCCGAGGATTGCTGCCTGGTGCACAGCTGGGAGGGACAGCCGCTGACCCGTCAGCACGGCGGGCCGGTGCGGGTGCTGGTGCCGCGCTACTATCTCTGGAAATCCGCCAAATGGGTCCGCCGCATCACCTTCGCGACGGCCGACCGCAAGGGCTTCTGGGAAACCCGCGGCTACAACAACAACGCCGATCCCTGGGCCGAGGAACGTTACGCCTGATCCCCCCGCCTTCACGCGGGCCCCGGCTTCGGCTACCAGTCGGCTCGAACAGGGTATCCAAATCAGGAGAAACGCGATGATCAAGGTGGGCGACAGGCTCCCGGCCATGAAGCTGATGACCCCCGGCGCCGAGGGGCCGCAGGAGATCGACACCGGCGAGCTCTTCGCCGGCAAGACGGTGGTGCTCTTCGCCGTTCCCGGCGCCTTCACCCCCACCTGCAGCGCGAAGCACGTGCCCGGCTTCCTCGAGCATCACGACGCGCTGAAGGCGAAGGGCGTCGATGAAATCGTCTGCATCGCGGTGAACGACGTGTTCGTGATGTCCGCCTGGGCCGATGATCAGAAGGCCGCGGGCAAGATCACCTTCGTCGCCGACGGCTCTGGCGCCTTCACCCGCGCCATCGGCCTCGAACTGGATCTCATCGCCCGTGGCCTCGGCGTGCGCAGCCAGCGCTATGCCCTCGTGGCGCAGGATGGCGTGGTGACGCATCTCGCCATCGAACAGCCCGGCGGGTTCGACGTCAGCCGGGCCGAGGCGGTGCTGGAGTCGCTCGGCGGCTGAGCCTGCCCGCGTGAGTGCAAACTGCGGCCCGACGCTGAGCGTCGTCGTTCCCTGCTATCGCGAGGAGCCGAACGTCGCCCCCATGGTCGCCGCCCTCGATGCCGCGCTTGCCGGCATCGACTGGGAGGTGATTTTCGTCGATGACGACAGCCCTGACGGCACGGCCGACGCCGCCCGCGCTCTCGCCCGGAGCGATTGCCGCGTGCGCTGCCTCCGCCGGATCGGCCGGCGCGGCCTGTCCTCGGCGGTCATCGAGGGGGCGCTGTCCAGTTCCGCCCCCTTTGTCGCGGTGATCGACGGCGACCTCCAGCATGACGAAACCATCCTCCCCGCGATGCTCGAGGCGGTGCGCGCGGGGGCGGACATCGCGGTGGGCAGCCGCCATGTCGGCGACGGCGACGCCGCCGGTCTCGCCTCGCCGCTGCGCCAGCGCCTCTCCGCCGCCGGCATCGGCCTCGCCCAGAAACTCGCTGGTGTGAGGATTTCCGACCCGATGAGCGGCTTCTTCCTCCTCCGCCAGTCGCTGTTCGAGGATCTGGCGCACCGGCTGAACGGGCAGGGCTTCAAGATCCTGCTCGACCTGCTGCTTTCTGCGCCGGCGCCGCTAAAGGTCGCCGAACTGCCCTACCGCTTCCGCCCCCGCGCCGCCGGCGAGAGCAAGCTCGATATTCTGGTGATGGTCCAGTTCGCCGGCCAGTTCGTCGACCGCGCGCTGGGCGGCATGGTGCCGCTGCGTTTCATCGCCTTCGCCCTGGTGGGGCTGTGCGGCATTGTCGTGAACCTTGCGGCGATGCAGGCGAGCCGCGCCGCCGGGCTCGATTTCGGCGCGGCGCAGACGCTTGGCACCGTCGTCGCCATGATCGCCAATTTCGAACTGAACAACCGCCTGACCTACCGCACGATGAAGCTGCGCGGCGCGCGCTACTGGCAGGGGCTTGTGCTGTTCATGCTGGTCTGCGGCCTCGGCGCCATCGCCAATATCGGCATTGCCGGCGCGCTCTATCATGGCGCCGATGCCAACGGTCTTGCTGCCAGCGCCGCGGGCTCGGCGGTTGGCGTCGTCTGGAACTACGCGGTCTCCGCCACCCTGGTCTGGCGGGTGCGATGAGCCGCCGGGCCTGGCTGGTGGCTCTGGCCGGCCTCACCCTCCTGCGCCTCGTCCTCGCCGCCCTCATTCCGCTTGCGCCGGACGAGACCTATTACTGGCTGTGGTCGAAGCACCTCGCCACCGGCTATTACGACGACGCCCCGCTGGTCGCGCTCTGGATCCGCGCCGGCACCGCCCTCGCGGGTGACGGCGCGCTCGGCATCCGCCTGCTCTCGCCGCTCTCCGCCGCGATCGGCACGCTGCTGCTCTGGCGCGCCGGCGAGGACCTCTTTCCCAACCGCCGCGCCGGCCTCACCGCAGCACTACTGCTCAACGCCACCCTGGTGCTGAACGCCGGCGCCATCATCACCACGCCCGACACGCCGCTCCTGCTGTTCTGGACGGCGTCGCTCTGGGCGATGGCGCGTTGGTTCGCCACCGGCGACGACCGCTGGGTCCTCGTGGCCGGCCTCGCCGCGGGGCTCGGCTTCGAGGCCAAATACACCGCCGCCCTGCTGTTCGTCGCGATCGGCCTGTTCATGCTGGTCACGCGCGAGGGCAGGGCGGGGCTGCGCCGGCCTCTGCCCTGGCTCGGCCTGCTGCTCGGCCTGCTGGCGATGCTGCCGGTCGTGAGGTGGAACGCGGCGCATGGCTGGGCGAGCTTCGCCAAGCAGGGCGGCCGCTCCGCGCATCTCGACCTTGTCGGCCTGCCGGGTCACCTGCTCGGGCTGGTTGGCGGGCAGGTGGGCCTCGCCACCCCGATCGTCCTCGGCCTGATGGTCTGGGGCGTCTGGTCGCTGCGGCGCGACCGTTCCGCCCCAGCCCGCCTTGTCCTGCTTGCGGTGCTGGTGCCCGCCGCCGTCTTCGTCGAGCACACGCTCTCCGGCCCGGTGCAGGCGAACTGGCCCGCCATTCTCTATCCCGGCGCCGCCCTCGCGGCCGGCGCCATCGCCCCGCGAATCGCCCACGTCTGGCTGCGGGCCGCCGCAGCACTCGGCTTCCTGCTGGCCGCGATTGTCTGGCTCCAGGCCGCCGTCGCCCTGTTCCCGCTGCCTCCGCATCGCGATCCGACCGCAATCCGCCTCGCTGGCTGGAAGGCGCTGGCGCGCAATGTCGCCCGCGCCGCCGCGTCGCGCCATCTCACCGTGATCGCCAGCACCGACTACAGCACCCTGTCCGAACTGGCACATGATCTGCCGCCCCGCTTCGCCGTGGTCGGACTCGGCCCGCGCTGGTGCTTCTTCGCCGCCCCGCCAGCCGCGCCCGGCACGCCGGTCCTGCTGGTCGAACCGTCCTGGCTCGCCGGTTTCGCCGCAAGCGAGGTCGCCGCCGCCGCCCCTGCCGGCCATGCCGCCCGCCGGCGCGCCGGCGTCGCGATCGAATCCTACGTCCTGTCCGCCGCCCGGCTCGCCGCCGCCCCCGCCGCACTCATGAGGCCCAAGCAATGACCCGCCTGCCCACCGCCGAGGATGTTCTCGCCGCCCGCGCCCTGATCGCCCCGCACATCGTCCGCACCCCG
>JAJZSY010000029.1 GCA_021849425.1 Pseudomonadota bacterium | reverse complement strand
ACCGCCTCGGCGGCGGGGGCGCACTGGGCGGCGTCGTGCACGTCGGTCAGCACGGGGATGCCGAATTTCGCCCGGATATCGGCGAGGATCTGCAACCCCTGCGCCATGCCGACGCCGCGGCCGGCGGAAAGCGAGGTGCGGTTGGCCTTGTCGTAGCTCGACTTGAAGATCAGGCCGATGCCAAGCTCGCGCGTCATGTCCGCGAGCGCGCCGGCGACCTCGGTCGCATGCTCGGCGCTCTCGATCTGGCAGGGGCCGGCGATGAGGGTGAAGGGCAGGTCGTTGCCGACGCGCAGATCGCCGATCTCGACCGTCTTCATGATCATACCAGCCTCATCTGCTTGACCGCCGCCTCGATGAAGCCGGCGAAGAGCGGATGCGGGTCGAAGGGTTTCGATTTCAGCTCGGGGTGGTACTGCACGCCGATGAACCAGGGATGGTCGGGGTATTCGACGATTTCCGGCAGCAGCCCGTCCGGCGAGAGGCCGGAGAAGCGCAGGCCCGCCGATTCGAGCCGCTCGCGGTAGTGGATGTTGACCTCGTAGCGGTGGCGGTGGCGTTCCTCGATCGTCGCGGCGTCGCCATAGACGGCGCGGACCAGGCTACCCTCGACCAGGGTGGCGGCATAGGCGCCGAGGCGCATGGTGCCACCGAGATCGCCCTCGGCGGCGCGGCGTTCGATCTCGTTGCCGCGGGCCCATTCGGTGAGCAGGCCGACCACCGGCACCTCGCAGGGGCCGAATTCGGTGGAGGAGGCCTGGGGCAGGCCGGCGAGGTTCCGCGCCGCCTCGATCACCGCCATCTGCATGCCGAAGCAGATGCCGAGGAAGGGGACATCGCGCTCGCGGGCGAAGCGCACGGCCTCGATCTTGCCGCCGGTGCCGCGCTCGCCGAAGCCGCCGGGGACGAGGATGCCGTGCACCCCGTCGAGCCGGGCGACGGCGCCGGGCTGCTCGAAGATTTCGGAATCGACCCAGTCGAGCCGGACCCGCACCCGGTTGGCGATGCCGCCATGGGTCAGCGCCTCGCCGAGCGACTTATAGGAGTCGAGCAGGTTGGTGTATTTGCCGACGACGGCGATGGTGACCTCACCCTCGGGATTGCGCACCGTCTCGACGATGCGGCGCCAGCGGCCGAGATCGGGCTCGGCATCGTGCGGCAGGCCGAAATGGCGGAGCACCTCGCGGTCGAGCCCGGCCTCGTGATAGGAGATCGGCACCTCGTAGATCGTGCTCACGTCGAGTGCCGGGACCACCGCCTCGGGCCGGACATTGCAGAACAGCGCGATCTTGCGGCGCTCGCCCTCGGGGATCGGGCGGTCGCAGCGGCAGATCAGCATGTGCGGCTGGATGCCGACATTCAGCAGTTCCTTGACGGAATGCTGGGTCGGCTTGGTTTTCAGCTCGCCGGCGCTCGGGATGTAGGGCACCAAAGTGAGGTGGACGAACATCGCGTCGTGCGGGCCAAGCTCGTTGCCGAGCTGGCGGATGGCTTCGAGGAAGGGCAGGCTCTCGATGTCGCCCACCGTGCCGCCGATCTCGACGAGGACGAAATCAAGCCCGGCGGTGTCGCGCAGGATGGCCTGCTTGATGGCGTCGGTGATGTGCGGGATGACCTGCACGGTCGCGCCGAGATAGTCGCCCCGGCGCTCGCGGGCGATGACCTCGGAATAGATGCGGCCGGTGGTCGCGTTGTCCGACTTGGTGGCGTGCACACCGGTGAAGCGCTCGTAATGGCCGAGATCGAGATCGGTCTCGGCGCCGTCGTCGGTGACGAAGACCTCGCCGTGCTGATAGGGGCTCATCGTGCCCGGATCGACGTTGAGATAGGGGTCGAGCTTGCGCAGGCGGACCGAATAGCCGCGGGCCTGAAGCAGCGCGCCGAGGGAGGCGGAGGCGATACCCTTGCCGAGCGAGGAAACCACGCCGCCGGTGATGAAGACATACCGGGTCATGGGCTTTCGCCATAGCAGAGGGCGGCGCGGTGCAAAACCCCGCGCCGGGCGAATGAGGGGGCGCGCATTACTGCTTTGCCGGCGCCGGGGCGCTCTGCGCGGGTTTCGCCGGAGCCGCGGGCTGGGATGTCGCCGGCTTGGCAGCAGCCGGCGCCGTGGGAGCCGATTCGCCAGGGACGGGCGGCAGCGGGGCGAGCGGCGAGGCGGGGGCGGCCTTCTTCGCCGGGCTCGCCGGCGGCGGCGCGTTCAGGACCGCCTCGGCCGAGCCGCCGCCGCTGTGCCGGTAGAGCAGGGCGAGAACCAGCGAGAGCACCATGAACAGCGTGGCGAGGATCGCGGTGACCCGGGTGAGCAGGTTGGCGGTGCCGCGCCCGGTCATGAAGCTGCCCATGCCCTGGCTGGTGCCGAGGCCGAGGCCGCCGCCCTCGCTGCGCTGGATCAGCACGACGCCGATCAGGGCAATGGTGATGAATGCCTGGAGGACGAGCAGAACGGTAATCATGGGAGCGTGGCGGCCTTTCGGAGTGACGCGCGGGTTCTAGAGCATCAGCCCGCCGGATGGAACCGTCCGGCGGCCTGATGCCCGACTGTCGGGTCGATGCCGTGCTCTAGTCCCGCGGGGCGGCGGAGGCAATCGCGAGGAAGTCCTCTGGCTTGAGGCTTGCGCCGCCGACCAGCGCGCCGCCGACCTCGGGCAAGGCGAGCAGGGACGCGGCGTTGGAGGGCTTGACCGAGCCACCGTAGAGAATCGGCATCGTCGCGCCGGCGGCGCCGAGCTGGCGGCGCAGCGCAGCGCGGATCGAGGCGTGCATCGCGGCGACATCCTCCTCGGTGGGCGTGCGGCCGGTGCCGATCGCCCAGACCGGCTCGTAGGCGATGACGCCGGGGGCGAAGACGCCGGGCACGGTCTGGCCGGCCAGCTCCTCCGGCAGGCTGCCGGCGAGCTGGGCGCGGACCACGGTTTCGGCCTCGCCGGAATCGCGCTCGGCCTCGGTTTCGCCGACGCAGATGATCGGGATCAGGCCGGCGGCGATCGCGGTGCGCGCCTTCTCGCGCACGATCGCGGAGGATTCGCCGTGATCGGCGCGGCGCTCGGAATGGCCGAGAATGACATGGGTGGCGCCAAGCTCGGCCAGCAGATCGGCCGATAGGTCGCCGGTATGCGCGCCGGAGCGCTGCACCGCGCAGTCCTGCGCGCCGAGGGCGACCGGGGCGCCGTCGAGGGCGGCGCGCAGCGGGGCGATCAGCGGCGCCGGCGGACAGATCAGCAGATCGGCGTATGCTGCGGCGGCACGCAGCCCCGCCGCATAGGCGGCGATGCCGGCGAGCGTGCCGTTCATCTTCCAGTTTCCGGCGATCAGCTGGGGCATGCGCGTCTCCCTTCCCAATGGCGCGACGGAGGTAGACGAGGCGGGGCCGGGTGGCAATCGGGCGCGCCCGTGGTAAGACGCGGCTTTCCCGCTGGATGAGGTTGCTGCCGCATGCTTTCGATGATTCGCCAACTGCTCGACAACTGGATCGTGCGCGCCTTTTTCGTCGTGCTGATCGGCGTGTTCGTGTTCTGGGGCGTCTCCAGCGTGGTGATGGGCGTTGGCGCGTCCAACGCGATCGCGACGGTGGGCGGGCGGCCGATCAAGATCGAGGCGGTGAATGCCGACTACCAGCGGACGCTGAACGCTTACGCGACGCAGAACAGTGGCCGCGAGCCGAGCAAGGGCGAGCGGCGGCTGTTCGCCGAGCAGGCGCTGGGTTCGGCGATCGACCGCGCGGCGATGCAGCTCGATGCGCGGCGGATGGGGGTGGTGGCGCCGCCCTCGGCGATCCGCCAGCAGGTATTCGCGATCCCGGCGTTCCACGGTCCGGACGGCAAGTTCGACAAGGCGACGTTCAACGCCGTGCTCGCCAATCACAGCCTGACGCCGGCGACATTCATGGCGGAGATCGCCAGCGGGCTGAAATCGTCGCAGATCATCGATGCGGTGACCGCCGGGGTGAGCGCGCCGGCGCCGCTGGTCGACCAGATCTTTGCTTATGCCGCGCAGGAGCGGACGGTGCAGTTCGCGCAACTGCCCTTCGCCGCCGCGACCCCGCCGCCGCCGCCGGCCGAGACCGTGCTGCGCCGCTACTGGCGGGATCATCCGGGGCGGTTTTCGACACCCGCCTTGCGCGATGCCGACGTGGTGGTGCTCTCGCCCGCGCTGATCGCCAAGGGCGAGACGGTGACGCCGGCCGAGATCGCGGCGCAGTATCAGCAGGAGAAGGCGAAATTCGCGCAGGCGCCGCAGCGGACGGTCGAGATCGTCACCGCCGAGGACGCGAAGAGCGCCGCGGCTCTGGCGAAGACCTGGAAACAAGGGGCTGACTGGGCGGCGGTGCAGAAGGCGGCGGCGGCGGCGAGTGCGACCGCTG
Organism: Pseudomonadota bacterium; assembly: GCA_021849425.1. GTDB lineage: Bacteria > Pseudomonadota > Alphaproteobacteria > Acetobacterales > Acetobacteraceae > Acidiphilium. Next base: position 26,299 of record JAJZSY010000029.1, on the reverse strand, counting down.
TCGTGATGACCGATGCGAAACCCTCCGACCTGCCCTCGGCGGCGCTGGCCAAGGCGGTGTTCGCGGCAACGCCGGATGAGGTTTCCGCACCGGTGAAGGGCTCGCTCGGCATCTATGTGTTCAGGGTGACCAAGGCGGTGGCCGGCGGCGACAAGCCGCTCTCGGCGGTGGCGGACCAGATCCGCGCCGAGATCCAGCTGCGCAAGGCGCGCAACGTGGTGGACAATACGCTGAACCACCTGCAGGACGCGCTGGCGGGCAGCACGGCGCTCGGCAAGCTGCCGGCGAGCCTGCATCTGGCCAAGGCGCGGGTGAGCGTGGACCGCGAGGGGATGACGGTGGACGGCAAGCCGGCGAGCATTCCCGGGCCGGCGCCGCTGCGCCAGGCGATCGTCAAGGCGATTTTCGCCACCGCCCCCGGCAATTCGCCGCGGGCGGTGAGCGGGCCGGGCGACAGCTACTACGCCATCGCCGTGCACCGGATCATCAAGCCGGCGCTCAAGCCCTATGACAAGGTGAAGGCCGACGTGCTGGCCGACTGGACCGGCGCGCAGGTGGAGCGGCAGGAAGAGGTCGCGGCAGCGAAGCTGCTGACCGCGGTGAAGGGGGGCAAGACCCTGACGGCAGCGGCCTCGGCGGCCGGGCTGACGGTGACGACCTCGGCGCCGATGACGCGCGCCAAGCCCGCCAAGGGCGTGCCGCCGCCTCTCGCCCAGGTGGCGTTCAGCCTGAAGAAGGGCGAGCCCACGATGGTGCAGACGCAGGCGGGCTTCGTCGTCGGCGTGGTGAGCGACATCGCCGAGCCGAAGCCGGGCAGCAACGAGGCGTTCCGCCAGCGGGTGGCCGAGTCGCTCGGCCAGTCGATGCAGAACGACGTGCTGCAGACCTATGCCGCGGCGCTGCGCCAGCGCGACCATGTGACGATCAACACGAAGCTGCTGAACCAGATCAGCAATTGAGGCCCGCGAGATGACATCCGAGACCGACCAGCACGCCCGTTTCCGCGCCGCCTACGATGCCGGGCGGGGCGCGCTGGCCTGGCGACTGCTCGCCGCCGACCTGATCACGCCGGTCGCCGCCTTCCTCAAGCTCGCCCATGGCACGGCGCATTCCTTCCTGCTGGAAAGCGTCGAGGGCGGGGCGGCGCGCGGGCGCTATTCGGTGATCGGCTTCGCCCCCGACCTGATCTGGCGGTGCGACCGCGGCCAGGTGAGCGTGAACCGCGACCCGGCGGCGGACGCCGAGGGCTACACCGCCGATCCGCGCCCGGCCTTCGAGAGCTTGCGCGACCTGATCGCGGCGACGACGCTCGACCTGCCGGACCACCTGCCGCCAATGACCGGCGGACTGGTCGGCTATCTCGGCTATGACATGGTGCGGCTGATGGAGGCGCTGCCGGCGGACAAGCCGGACGTGCTCGGGATTCCCGATGCCGTGCTGATGCGGCCCGGGGTGTTCGCGATTTTCGATTCGGTGCGCGACGAGATCACGCTGGCCGCACCGGTCTGGCCGCGCGCGGGGGTTTCGGCGGCGGATGCCTGGAGCATGGCGACCGGGCGGATCGAGGCGGCGATGGCGGCCCTTGACCGGCCGACGCCGGCGCTGCCGGGCCATGCCTCGCCGGCCGGGCCGGCGACCTCGAACATGAGCGAGGACGCGTTCCGCGCGATGGTGCTGCGGGGCAAGGACTACATCGCCGCCGGCGACGTGTTCCAGGTGGTGGCGAGCCAGCGCTTCGAGCAGGAATTCACGCTCCCGCCCTTCGCGCTCTATCGCTCGCTGCGACGGATCAACCCCGCACCCTTTCTGTTCTTCCTCGATTTCGGCGCCTATCAGGCGGTCGGCTCCAGCCCTGAGATCCTGGTGCGGCTGCGCGACGGCACGGTGACGATCCGCCCGCTCGCCGGCACGCGCCGGCGCGGGGCGACGCGCGCCGAGGACGAGGCGCTGGAGACCGAGCTGCTGGAGGACCCGAAGGAGCGCGCCGAGCACCTGATGCTGCTCGACCTCGCGCGCAACGATGTCGGTCGCGTCGCCGAGATCGGCTCGGTCAACGTGACCGAGAGCTTCGTGATCGAGCGGTTCTCGCACGTGATGCACATCTCCTCGAATGTCGAGGGCCGCATCCGGCCCGAGGCGGACGCGCTGGACGCGCTGATCGCCGGCTTCCCGGCGGGCACGCTCTCGGGCGCGCCGAAGGTGCGGGCGATGGAGATCATCGAGGAGTTCGAGCCGAGCCGGCGCGGGCTCTATGGCGGGTGCATCGGCTATTTCGCCGCCAATGGCACGATGGATACCTGCATCGCGCTGCGTACCGCGCTGATCAAGGACGGGCGGCTTTATGTCCAGGCCGGGGTCGGCATCGTCGCCGATTCCGACCCCGATGCCGAGCTTGCCGAGAGCCACGCCAAGGCGCGCGCGCTGTTTCGCGCCGCAGAGGATGCCGGCCAGTACGTCACCCCCAACGAGGCGCCGGCGCGATGATCCTGCTGATCGACAATTACGACAGTTTCACCTTCAACCTCGTCCAGTTCTTCGGCGATCTCGGGGCGGAATGCGCGGTGCACCGCAACGACCGGATCAGCGTCGATGAGGCGATGGCGATGCGGCCGGAGGCGATCGTGCTCTCGCCCGGGCCGTGCACGCCGAACGAGGCGGGGATCTGCCTCGACCTGATCGCGGCGGCGGCGGGCAAGGTGCCGATTCTCGGCGTCTGCCTCGGGCATCAGGCGATCGGCCAGGCCTTCGGCGGGCGGGTGATGCGCGCGCCGGTGCCGATGCATGGCAAGATCTCGTCGATCCGGCATCAGGGGTCGGACGTGTTCGAGACGCTGCCCGACCCGTTCGAGGCGACGCGTTACCACTCGCTGATCGTCGAGCGCGAGAGCCTGCCGGAGACGCTGATCCCCACCGCCTTCACCGAGGACGGGCTGATCATGGGGTTGCGGCACCGCGACTTGCCGATTTTTGGCGTGCAGTTCCACCCGGAGAGCATCGCGACCGCCCACGGGCACACGCTGCTGCGCAACTTCCTCGGCATCGCCCGCGGGCGGAACCAGGGGGCGGGCGAGATCCTCGCCGATCTCAAGCCGGTGCTCGACCGGCTGGGGCGGGGGGAGACGATGTCCGAGGAACTGGCCGAGGCGGCGTTCGGCGCCGTGATCGACGGCAAGGCGAATGACGCGCAGATCGCCGGGATGCTGATGGCGATGCGGGTGCGGCGCGAGACGGTGGCGGAGCTGACTGGCGCGGTGCGGGCGATGCGCGCGCGGATGCGGCCGATCGCCGCACCGCCGGGAGCGATCGATGTCTGCGGCACCGGCGGCGACGGCGTGGGCACGCTCAACATCTCGACCGCGGTGACCTTCGTGCTCGCCGGTGCCGGCGTGCCGGTGGCCAAGCACGGCAACCGCGCGCTCTCCTCGCGCGCCGGGGCGGCGGATGTGCTGACCGCGCTCGGCGTGCCCGTGGAGCCTGAATTCGAGCGGCTGGCGGCGATTCTGCGCGAGGCGGGCTGCGTGTTCCTCTACGCGCCGCGCCACCATGCGGGGCTGCGTCATGCCGCGGCGGCGCGGATCGCGCTCGGCACCCGCACGATCTTCAACCTGCTCGGGCCGCTCGCCAACCCGGCCTCGGTGAAGCGGCAATTGGTGGGTGTGTTCGATCCTGCCTGGGCGCGGCCGATGGCGGAGACGCTGGCCGGGCTCGGCACCGAGCGGGCGATGGTGGTGCATGGCCAGGGCCTGGACGAGCTGACCATCGCCGGGGAGAGCCATGTCGTCTCGCTCGAGGGCGGGCGGATCGTCGAGATGAATGTGAGCCCGGAGGATGCCGGGCTTGCCCGCGCGCCGCTGGAGGCGATCATCGGGGGGGATGCCGCGCACAACGCCGCGGCGCTGCGCGACCTGCTCGCCGGCGCGCCCGGCGCCTATCGCGACGCCGTGCTGCTGAACGCGGCGGCGGCGCTGATGGTGGCGGGACGGGCGGAAACCCTGCGCGAGGGCGCGGCGCTGGCGGCCCGCGCGATCGATGACGGTGCCGCGGCGGCGGCGCTGGAGCGGCTGCGACGGGCCAGTGCCGCCGCGGCCGTGGCAACAACCCGGGAAATGGCGTGATCCAATGAACGATGCGATCGAACAGGATGTGCTGAAGACGATCTGCGCCGACAAGCGGGCCGAGGTCGAGGCGGCGAAGGCGGAGACCGGGCTTGAGGAGATGCGGGCGCGGGCGAAGGACACGCCGCCGCCGCGCGGCTTCGCCCGGGCGCTGATGGATGCCGCCGCCTCGGGGCGGACCGGGCTGATCGCCGAGATCAAGAAGGCGTCGCCCTCGGCCGGGCTGATCCGCGCCGATTTCGACCCGGCGGCGATCGCCCGCGCCTATCAGGAGGGCGGGGCGGTGTGTCTTTCGGTGCTGACCGACCGGAAATATTTCCAGGGCGAGACGGCGCATCTGCAGGCGGCGCGCGAGGCGGTGGACCTGCCGGTGCTGCGCAAGGATTTCATCCTCGACGAGTGGCAGATCTATGAAAGCCGCGCGATGGGGGCGGACTGCATCCTGCTGATCATGGCGGCGCTGGGCGACGAGCAGGCGCGCGCCTTCGAGGAGCTGGCGAGCGCGCTCGACATGAGCGTGCTGGTCGAGGTGCATGACGAGGCGGAGCTTGATCGCGCGCTGGGGCTACAGGCCCGGCTGATCGGCATAAACAACCGCAACCTCAAGACGATGCAGACCGATATTGCGGTCTCGGAGCGGCTGGCGGGGCAGATTCCGCCGGAGCGGTTCGTGGTCGCGGAAAGCGGCATCCGCGACTATGCCGACATCACCAGGCTGAAGGCGGTGGGGGTGCAGGGCATCCTGGTCGGCGAGAGCCTGATGCGGCAGGACGACATCGTCGCCGCGACCCGCCGGCTGCTCGGGCTCGGGGCATGAGCCTCACCCATATCGACGAGCGGGGGGCGGCGCGGATGGTCGATGTTTCGGGCAAGGCCGAGACGGCGCGGGAAGCCACCGCCGCCTGCCATGTCACGATGCGGGCGGAGACGCTGGCGCTGGTGACCGGGGGCACGGCGAAGAAGGGCGATGTGCTGGCGACGGCGCGGATTGCCGGGATCATGGCGGCGAAGCGGACCTCCGATCTGATCCCGCTCTGCCACCCGCTGGCGATTGCCGGGGTAACGGTGGAGTTGGAGCCGGATGAGGCGCTGCCGGGCATCCGCATCGCGGCGACGGTGAAGACCACCGGGCCGACCGGGGTGGAGATGGAGGCGCTGACCGCCGCCTCGGTCGCGGCGCTGACGGTGTATGACATGCTGAAGGCGGCGGAGCGGGAGATGCGGGTCGAAGGGTTGCGGGTGATCCGCAAGTCCGGCGGGAAATCGGGCGATTTCAGGCAGGAGTGAGCGATGATCAGCGTCGAGGCTGCACGGGCGCGGATACTGGCGCTGATGGCGCCGACCGGCGCGGAAATCGTGCCGCTGGCGGCGGCCGCGGGGCGGGTGCTGGCCGAGCCGGTGGTCGCACGGCTGACCCAGCCGCCGCATGACGTTTCGGCGATGGACGGGTTCGCGCTGCGCGCCGCCGACGGCCAGGCCGGGGCGCGGCTGCGGGTGATTGGCGCGGCGCCGGCGGGGCACCCGTTCGCGGGCACGGTGGGGCCGGGCGAGGCGGTGCGGCTGTTCACCGGCAGCGTGGTGCCGGCGGGAGCGGACGCGATCGTCATCCAGGAAGATACCGCGCATGACGACGCCTCGGTGACGCTGCACGAGGCGGCGCGGCCGGGGCGGCATATCCGCCGGGCGGGGCAGGATTTCGCCGCCGGCGAGATGCTGCTGGCGGCGGGGCGGGTGCTGGGCGCGCGGGATATCGGGCTGGCGGCGGCGGCGAACCATCCCTGGCTCGCGGTGCGGCGGCGGCCGGTGGTCGCGGTGCTGGCGACCGGCGACGAGATCGCCATGCCGGGGGAGCCGATTCCGCCGGGCGGGATCGTCAGTTCCAATTCGCACGCGCTGGCGGCCTATATCCGCGCGGTGGGCGGCGAGGCGGTGATTTTGCCGGTGGCGCCGGACGACCGCGCCGCGATCGGCGCGGCGGCGGCGGCGGCGGCGCGGGCCGACCTGCTGGTGACGACCGGGGGGGCGAGCGTCGGCGCGCATGACCTGGTGCAGGCGGGGCTGGCCGAGCTTGGGCTCGACGTCGATTTCTGGAAGATCGCGATGCGGCCGGGCAAGCCGCTGATGGCGGGGATGCTGGGCAGCGTGCCGGTGGTGGGGCTGCCGGGCAATCCGGTCTCGGCACTGGTCTGCGCGGTGCTGTTCCTCGGCCCGGCGATCGCGCGGCTGACCGGGCGGGCGGACGAGGCGCCACCGACCGAAGCCGCGCGCTGCACCGTGGCGCTGGCGGCGAATGATCACCGGGCCGATCATCTGCGGGCGACGCTGGCGCGGGATGCGGCGGGGGGCTGGAGCGTGACGCCGTTCCCGGTGCAGGATTCGGCGATGCTGGGCCGGCTGGCAAAGGCCGATGCGCTGCTGCTGCGCGCGCCGGATGCGCCGGCCGAGCCGGAAGGCGCGATGGTGCGGGTGATCAGGCTCGACTCATGCGGGATGTGAGCGGTTGCTGATACGGGTGATCAGAAACCGCTCACAAGTCTTTGCTATTTAATAAAATCAGACAGCAAGGCCGGCCAGCAAAACGAAGACGATCAAGAACTGGACAGCGTTGACCCAGACCGAGAGCCGGTGGCCGCGCTGGAAATCCACCTGGTTGCCGGCGTCGCGCACGGCGTTGAGATGCGGCATCCATTCGAGCCAAAGCCAGAGGGTGACGCCGGTGACGATCACCGCGAGCAGCGCGTACCACGGATTGCCGCGGATCAGCAGGCCCATGGCGGCGAGCGCCGAGGTGACCGTCATGAACAGGTAGTAGCGCGGAAAGGCGGCCCGGATGAACGGGCCGGCCACGTCCGGCGGCAGTTTCGAGAAGACCAGCGGCGTCATCACCGCGCCGAAGAACAGCATGCCGCCGAACAGGGCGGCGAGCGCCATGACCGCGAGGAAGCTGCCCATCGTCGCCTCCTCAGTAGCGGTAGTCGTCGTGCTTGAAGGGACCGGCGGTCTCGACGCCGATATACTCCGCCTGGGCCTTGCTCAGCTTCGTCAGCCTGGCGCCGACCTTGGCGAGATGCAGGGCGGCGACCTTCTCGTCGAGATGCTTGGGCAGGACATAGACCTTCCGCTCGTAGCGGCCGGAAGGCGCGTTCCACAGCTCGATCTGGGCGAGGACCTGGTTGGTGAAGCTCGCCGACATGACGAAGGAGGGGTGACCCGTGGCGTTGCCGAGATTGACCAGGCGGCCCTCGGAGAGGACGATCAGGCGCTTGCCGTCGGGAAAGACGACCTCGTCGACCTGCGGTTTCACGTTTTCCCACTTGTAGTTGCGCAGGCTCTCGATCTGGATTTCGGAGTCGAAATGGCCGATGTTGCAGATGATGGCGCGATGCTTCATCGCCCGCATGTGGTCGGCGGTGATGACGTCGATATTGCCGGTGGCGGTGACGAAGATGTCGCCCTTCGGGGCGGCGTCGTCCATGGTGACGACCTCGTAGCCTTCCATCGCCGCCTGGAGCGCGCAGATCGGGTCGATTTCGGTGACCATCACGCGGCAGCCGGCGTTGCGCAGGCTGGCGGCCGAGCCCTTGCCCACATCGCCGAAGCCGGCGACGACGGCGACCTTGCCGGCCATCATCACGTCGGTCCCGCGGCGGATGCCGTCGACCAGGCTTTCGCGGCAGCCATAGAGATTGTCGAATTTCGACTTGGTGACGCTGTCGTTCACGTTGATGGCGGGGCAGAGCAGCGAGCCGTCGCGCGCCATTTCGCGCAGGCGGTGCACGCCGGTGGTGGTTTCCTCGGAAATGCCGCGGATGTCGGCGAGCATTTCGGGGTATTTGTCGTGCATCAGCTTGGTGAGGTCGCCGCCGTCATCGAGGATCATGTTCGGCGTCCAGCCGTCCGGGCCGCGCACCGTCTGCTCGATGCACCACCAGAACTCGTCCTCGTTCATGCCCTTCCAGGCGAAGACCGGCACGCCGGCTGCAGCGACACCGGCGGCGGCGTGGTCCTGGGTCGAGAAGATGTTGCAGGACGACCAGCGGATTGTGGCGCCGAGCTCGATCAGCGTCTCGATCAGCACCGCGGTCTGGATCGTCATGTGCAGGCAGCCGGCGATGCGCGCACCCTTCAGCGGCTTGGAGGCGCCGAATTCCGCGCGCAGCGCCATCAGGCCCGGCATCTCGGTTTCGGCCATCGAGATTTCCTTGCGGCCCCAGTCGGCGAGGGTGATGTCGCGGACCTTGTAATCCGTGGGCTGGCTGGCGTCGGGCATATGAATGTCTCCGTCTGGATATTGGTCGGGATATAGGGGGCGGTCGGCTGATTGCAAAACGTTTCGGCGCGCGGATTACACCGCCGCGCCGAGGATGCGGGCGCCGATCGCGATCAGCAGCGTGCCGACGGTCCGCTCGATCCAGAGGCCGGCGCGGCGATAGGCGCGCTGGATGCGCGCACGCGAAAACAGCAGGGTGACGAGGCAATACCAGGCGGCTTCCTGCAGGCCGACGACCGCGATGGCGGCGAAGGTCAGCCAGAGCGGGATATGGGCGGGGAGCAGGGCCACGAAGATGCTGGTGAAGAAGATCACGATCTTCGGGTTGCCGAGATTGAGCGCGGCGCCGGAGGCTACGGCGCGCAGGAAGCCGACGCTGCCAGCGGGTCCGGCGACGTCGATTTCATGCGGCCTGGCGCGCCAGGCGCTGACACCGATCCAGACCAGATAGACGCCGCCCGAGATCTGGATCGCCTCGTAGAGCGTGGCGAAGCGGGCCATGATGATGGAAACGCCGAAGCAGGCGGCGGCGGCCCAGGTGGTGGCGGCGATGGCGACGCCAAGGCTGAGACCGAAACCGACCGCCCTGCCGCGCCCCGCCGCCGCCCGGCTGACCAGCAGGAAGGCCGGGCCGGGGCTGATGATGCCGATGAAATTGGCGAGTGCGAGTTCGGCCAGCGGCAGCGCGTAGGACGACATGATCAGGTGTTCATCGCCTCGAAGAAGTCGTTGTTGGTCTTGCTGTATTTGAGCTTGTCGAGCAGGAAGTCCATCGCCTCGCCCGGACCCATCGGGTTGAGGATGCGGCGCAGGACCCACATTTTCGACAGGGTGGCGCGCTCGACCAGCAATTCCTCCTTGCGGGTGCCCGACTTGGTGATGTCGATGGCCGGGAAAGTGCGCTTGTCGGAAAGCTTGCGGTCGAGGATGAGTTCGGAATTGCCGGTGCCCTTGAACTCCTCGAAGATCACCTCGTCCATGCGGCTGCCGGTGTCGATCAGCGCGGTGGCGATGATGGTCAGTGAGCCGCCTTCCTCGATATTGCGCGCGGCGCCGAAGAAGCGCTTCGGCTTCTGCAGCGCGTTGGCGTCGACACCGCCGGTCAGCACCTTGCCCGAGGAGGGAACGACGGCGTTGTAGGCGCGGGCGAGGCGGGTGATCGAGTCGAGAAGAATGATGACGTCGCGCTTGTGCTCGACGAGGCGTTTGGCCTTTTCCAGCACCATCTCGGTGACCTGGACGTGGCGGGTGGCCGGTTCGTCGAAGGTGGAGGCGACGACCTCGCCCTTCACGGTACGGGCCATGTCGGTCACTTCCTCGGGGCGTTCGTCGATCAGCAGCACGATGAGGAAGGCCTCGGGGTGGTTGGCCGAGATGGAGGTGGCGATGCTCTGCAGCATCACCGTCTTGCCGGTGCGCGGCGGGGCGACGATGAGGGCGCGCTGGCCCTTGCCGATCGGGGCAATGAGATCCATCACCCGGGCGGTGTAGTCCTTCTGTTGGCCCTTGGGCGGCGGTGGCGCGTCCTCGATCTCCATTTGCAGCCGCTTGTTGGGGTAGAGCGGGGTGAGGTTGTCGAAATTGATGCGATGGCGCACCGCGTCCGGCGCCTCGAAATTGATCGTGTCGACCTTCTGCAGCGAGAAATAGCGCTCGCCTTCCTTGGGCGCGCGGATTTCGCCGGCGACGGTGTCGCCGGTGCGCAGGCCGAAGCGGCGGATCTGCGCGGGAGAGACGTAGATGTCATCCGGGCCGGGGAGGTAGTTGCTCTGCGGGCTGCGCAGGAAGCCGAACCCGTCGGGCAGGGTTTCCAGCGTGCCGTCGCCATGAATCGCCTGGTCGTTCTCGGCATAGGCCTTGAGAATGGCGAACATCATGTCCTGCTTGCGCAGCGACGACGCGTTCTCGACCTGCAGCTCTTCGGCGAGGCTGAGCAGGTCGGTCGGGGATTTGGCCTTGAGTTCGGCGAGCTTCATGGAAATTCCGCGAGGTGAGGAGCCCGTGGCGAAAAAGGGACGGGCCGATTCGGAGTATGATGGAAAATGCTCGGTGACGAGCCTGAGGCGGCGGGCGTGTTTGTCCCGCTACCGGGCAGACATGGCGCAACCGCGGCGCGAGGTCAAGATTGAACGAAAGGGCAGATCACCGCGAGATGCGGGTTTACAAGCCGGTTTTCAGGTGCAAATCCGCGTCTGGTAACGGACAGATGCGGGAAATGGTCTGATGGCATCGCAATCGGTGGCGGGTTTTGCCGGTCGGTCGGTCATACGCGCGGCGCGGGCGGCAAGCCCGGAAAGCCGGCGGATGGTGGCGATCTGGCTGTTCGTCAGCTTCGCGCTGATCGTCGAGATGTTCGGGATCGGCGCCTATGTGCAGAACATGAATGCCGGCCTGTCGATCATGACGTGGCAGCCGGTCTCCGGCGTGATCCCGCCGCTGACCCATGCGGCATGGGAGCGGATGTTCGCCCTTTACAAGACGATCCCGCAATACAAGGACCTCAATCGCGGCATGGACCTCGCCGGGTTCAAGGCGATCTTCTGGCCGGAATGGATCCACCGGATGTGGGGGCGGCTGCTGGGTTTCGACTTCGGCGTGCCGCTGGCCTGGTTCCTCTGGACCGGGCGGATCGAGCGGCGGCTGCGGCCCTGGCTGGTGACGCTGTTCGTCCTCGGCGGGGTGCAGGGGCTGATCGGCTGGTGGATGGTCGCCTCCGGCTTCCAGCCGGGGCTGACCGAGGTTTCGGTGTTCCGCCTCTCGGTGCATTACTGTTTCGCGACCCTGCTCGCGATCGCCGTGTTCGCCACGGCGCTGACCGTGCTGAAGCCCGCCGAGGCGCGGCTGCCGCCGGCGGAGGCGGCGCGGTATGCGGGGGCGCGGCGGATGGCGATGGGCTCGATCGTGCTGATCTCGATCGCCATCGTGGCGGGGACGTTCCTTTCGGGCACCCATGCCTACACGATCGACAACACCTTCCCGCTGATGCAGGGGCGCTGGGTGCCGCCGGATTACGCGGCGCTGCACCCGTTCTGGACGAATTTCTTCCTTAACAAGGCGGCGACGCAGTTCAACCACCGGCTGCTCGGCACGGTGGCGGCGGTGGGCGTGCTGGCGGCGGTGGTGGCGGCGATTCGCGCCGATCTACCAGCGCGGGCGCGCGATGCGTTCCTGGTGATGGGCGCGCTGCTGATCGTGCAGTATATTCTCGGCGTGACCACGCTCGTTTCCAAGATTCTGGATATCGGCATCGTGCACCAGCTCAACGCGGTGCTGCTGCTGGCGGCCGCGGTGTGGGCCTGGTTCGAGCTGCGCGGGCGGCCGGCATGAGCGGGGCGGCGGCGCGGGGGGACCGGCTGGTCGGCACCTGGCTGCTCGTCATCTGCTTCATGATCTTCGGCATGGTGGTGGGCGGCGGCCATGCGCGGACGATCGGCGCGGGGTTCGTGATCCAGACCTGGCAGCCCTTCACCGGCATCATCCCGCCGCTGACCCATGCCGCCTGGGAGCGCGCCTTCGGCCTCTACAAGGCGACGGCGCAGTATCGGGCGATGCAGCCGAAAATGACGCTGGTTCAGTTCCAGTCGCTCTATCTGCCGATGTTTTTCGACCGCGACTGGGGGCGGCTGATGGCGGTGGTGTTTCTGGTGCCGCTGGCGGTCTTCCGGCTGGGGGGGCGGATCTCGAACCGGCTGACAGCCTGGCTGCTGGTGCTGTTCGGGCTCGGCGCCGGCGAGGCGACGATGGGCTGGTACATGACCTATCAGGGCGTGACGGGCAGTGTTCTCCAGCCTTCGCCGCTCTATCTCGGGCCGCATTTCGTGCTGGCGATGCTGATCTTTACCGCCATGCTGTGGACCGCGCTGACGCTGCGCAACCCCGAGCCGGCGCCGTTGCCGGGCCTCGCGCGGTTGCGCGGGCTGCTGAGCGTCTCGATCGGGCTGATCATCGCCACGATCGGGCTCGGCGCGCTGGTGGCGGCGAGCGGGGCGCTCAAGGTGTATAACACGTTCCCGCTGATGGACGGGCACGCGCTGCCGCCGCACGCGCTGGCGCTGCATCCGCTGTGGCTCAATTTCCTCGCCAACAAGGCGACGGTGCAGTTCGATCACCGGGTGATGGCGACGGTGACGGCGATCGTCGTCGTGATTGCCGCGGCGATGGGGCTGCGCGCGCCGGTGGGGGCGAAGGCGCGCGACCTGTTCCTGCTCTTGGCCGGGCTGGTTTCGCTCCAATATATTCTTGGCATGAGCACGCTGGTCTCGGGCATGGCCGAACTCGGCTATGTGCACGAGCTGAACGCCGTGCTGCTGCTCGCCGCCTGCATCGCCTGTCGCCACGCGCTGCGCGGTGCGACGGCGGCGGTGCCGCTTCCCGCCTATGAAATGAAGGCCGCTGAATGATGTCCGACACGATGCAAGACATGCTCGCCACCGCCGACCGGCTGTTCCATGGCAATGACGGGCTCGACGTGATCGAGGCGCGGCGGGCCATCGCCCCCGTGCTGGAGGCCGCCGATGATGGCGAGCTGTTCCTGGAATATCGCGAATCCGAGGTGGTCAGCCTGGATGACGGGCGGATCCGCAACGCGAATTTCGACAGCCGGCGTGGCTTCGGCCTGCGCGCGGTGACCGGCGAGGCGGCGGTCTATGCCCATGCCGGGGAGATTTCCGACGCCGCCCTGGCGCGCGCGGTGGAGACGCTGCGCGCGGCGCGGCAGGGCGATGCCGGGACGGTGGCGGTGGCCCCAGCGGCGGCGACGCGCCGGCTCTATACCGGCCACAATCCGCTGGCAGAGATGCCCTTCGCGGCGCGGGCGGCGCTGCTCGGCGAGATCGACGCCTATGCCCGCGGCACCGACCCGCGCGTGGTGCAGGTGATGGCGAGCCTGGCCGGCGAGTGGCAGGTGGTCGAGATCGTGCGGGCGGACGGGGTGCGGGTCGCCGATGTGCGGCCGCTGGTGGTGCTGCATGTCTCCGTGGTGATGGAGCAGGACGGGCGGCGCGAATCGGGCGGCCATGGGGCCGGCGGGCGCGCGACCTATGAGGGCGTGACGGCGCCGGCCTTCTGGCGGGCGGCGGTGGACGAATCGATCCGCAAGGCGGCGCTGAATCTCGAGAGCGTGCCGGCGCCGGCGGGCGAGATGCCGGTGGTGCTGGGCGCGGGCTGGCCGGGCATTCTGCTCCACGAGGCGATCGGGCATGGGCTGGAGGGTGATTTCAACCGCAAGAAGACCTCGGCCTTCGCCGGGCTGATGGGCAAGCGAGTCGGCTCGAAGGGGGTGACCGTGGTCGATGACGGCACCATCCCCGACCGGCGCGGCTCGCTCAGCGTGGATGACGAGGGAACGCCGAGCGGGCGCACCGTGCTGATCGAGGACGGCATCCTGACCGGCTATATGCAGGACCGGCAGAACGCGCGGCTGATGGGCATGGCGCCCACCGGCAACGGGCGGCGGCAGTCCTACGCGCATCTGCCGATGCCGCGGATGACCAACACCATCATGCTGGAGGGCGAGGCGAGCCGGGAGGACATGATCCGCTCGGTCAAGCGCGGCATCTATGCGGCGAATTTCGGTGGCGGGCAGGTGGACATCACCTCGGGCAAGTTCGTGTTCACCGCCTCGGAAGCCTATCTGATCGAGGATGGCAAGGTTGGCGCGCCGGTGAAGGGGGCGACGCTGATCGGCAACGGGCCGGACGCGCTGACCCGGGTGGAGATGATCGGCAATGACCTCGAACTCGATCCCGGCATCGGCACCTGCGGCAAGAACGGGCAGGGCGTGCCGGTGGGCGTGGGGCAGCCGAGCATCCTGATGGGCGGGCTGACGGTGGGCGGCACTGCGTGATAGAGCGGCCTCCGATTCGTCGGATACCGATCACGCAGGGAATGCCGGCTGTCTGGGATAGTTCGGGGCATTTTCACGGTAGAGCACAACATCCGATCCGGATGGATCGGAAAGTGCTCCGGCGCTCCAAGGCCGCTTTTTATCCTGACTGTCGGGCCTGTTGCATTGCTCAGATCAATTCCCGATAGATTTTTTCCATATCGAGACAGACGCGTTCGATCGTGAACCGTTCCGCGCCGCGTTTCGACCGCGCGCGATATTCCGCGAGCTTCGGCGGATCGTCGAGCAGATCGCGCAGCGTCGACGCCAGGAGCTCTGGTTGCTTTGGCGGGATAAGGAGTCCGGCATTGCCGTGATCGAGCATCGCGGGAATACCATCAACATCGCTGGCGACGATGGCAATCCCGGCATGCCGGGCCTCGGCGATCACGAGCGGTCCGGGGTCAGCGTGCGAGGCAAGCACGAAGATGTCGGCCGCGAAAAGATAACGGCGCGGGTCGTTACAGAAACCAAGGAAATGGGTATGTTCGGCAATTCCGAGCTTTTCGGCCTGAGCCTTGTAGTCCTGAAGCGTCGGCCCTTCGCCCGCAAGATACAGATGGGCATCCGGATTGGTGCTCCGTAACAGGGCAAAGGCGTTGAGCAGGTCACCAACGCCCTTCCGCGGATGCATGCCGCATACGGTGAGGATGGCGGGATGGGCGAGATCGGCCGGGGTGAACGCCGCGGGCAGCCGCGGCGAGCCGACGGACCCGTTCTGTACCTGCCGCAGCTTGCGGGTCGGAACACGGGATTTCCGCATGATTTCAAATCCGGTCTGGCCGACCGTAACGACCCTCGATGCGCGCCCCATCAACCACGCCGAGCGATCGAATTCATTATGCAATGTTGTCACGACCTTGTAGCCGAGAAGCCGGTACGGTTGAACAAGAACGCTCTGAGCGGCCATGTGCACATGCAGGACATCCGGCGCGAAGTCGCGTATTGCCCGGTTCAGTTGCACATTGGCGCTGAAAAACTTGCCGATCCCGCGATGCGGCTGCTCCACGCGGTAAACCTTGACGCCGGCCGATTCCAGAAGCGGGATGAAGTCGCCGGAGGCGCAGGTATAGCCGACGTCATACCCCATCGAACGCTGCGTGATCGCGAGATCAACCGAGACATTGACGTGCCCGTTCGCCTTTCCGCAGTGATTGAGCAAGTGCATGATGCGCATGGGGGCTTATCCGTTTTCGTGAACGGCGCGTGCCGAGACGGTGCCGCGAGGCCGGAACTGCGCCATGGCGGTTTCCACGGCGGCATGGATACGGGTGCGGAACAGGGAGGCGGAAAAGCGCAGCGCGTTCTCACGGCAGAGCGCGGGCACCATCGTGGCGCTCCGGGCTTCAAAGCTGCGCACGGCGGAGACGATGGCATCCTTGGTCTGGGTCTCGAACAGAACGCCTGTCGGCGCCACGGAGTGGGCGGGAAAAATGTCTCTTGCCCCTCCCTCGGCGAAGGCGATCACCGGTGTGCCGCAGGCCTGGGCTTCCACCATCGTGATGCCGAAATCCTCTTCCGCGGCAAACACCATCGCCTTGGCCGACTGCATCAGCGACACCAGCTCGGCATGCGGAACCGGGGGCCGCAAGGTTATGTTCGGTGCCCCGGCTGCGGCTCTGCGCACCTGCGGTTCATTGGTTCCCGTGCCGACGATGGTGAGAGGGCATTCGGGCAATTCGCGGAACGCCTCGGCGATCAGTTCGATCCGTTTGTAGGGCACGAAGCGGGAGGCCACCAGATAGCCGCTCCGTGCTCCATGCCCCGGAACAAAGCGTTCGACGGCAACTGGTGGCGGAACAACTTCGGCGTCCCGGCGATACGTCTTCTGTATGCGCCGGGCGATATAGCTCGAATTGGCCAGAAAATGATCGACGCCGTTGGCGGCCATCGCATCCCAGAGTCTGATCCTGTGCAGAAGCCAGCGTATGTAAAGGCTCTTGACGCCCCGCGTCAGCCCGCTCTCACGCAGATATTGGGATTGCAGATCCCACGCATAGCGTATGGGCGAATGCATGTAACAGACATGAACCTGTTTCGGACCGGTCAGCGCCCCTTTCGCCACAGCGTGGTTACTCGATATCACCAGGTCATAGCCGGTCAGATCGAACTGTTCGATCGCAAGTGGCATCAATTGCAGGTAATTGCGGAAATGTTTCCGGGCCAGGGGCAGTTTCTGGATGAAGCTCGTCGTAACCGGGCGCCCGCCCAGGAAATTTCGGTCGTCGTCCGCAAGGAAATCGACGACCGCAAATATATCGGCCTGCGGATAGCAGTTCAGCAATTCCTCAAGCACGCGCTCGGAGCCTGCGTAGTGTTCAAGCCACTCATGAACGATCGCGATCTTCATCGGCGTTCCAGAACCTCCATGGCGATGGATTCGAGGATTGCCGCGGCACTGGCCCAGGTGAGTTGGGCGGCCCGCGCCCTGCCGGCGGCGCGAAGGCGATCCTGTTGCGACGGCGTATCCAGGATGGACGAGACGCTCTCGGCGATCTGCGCCGGATCATTCGGATCGAAATAGAGCGCGGCCTCGGCGCAGGATTCCCGCAAGGCGGGGATATCCGCGCAGGCGACCGGGCAGCCGCAGGCGAGGGCCTCGACGGGGGGTAGTCCAAATCCCTCATATCGGGACGGAAAGACAAAACATCCTGCCGCTTCGTAGAGCGCTTTCAGTTCGGCATCGCTCACGCGGCCGATATAGCGGGCGGGCTGCGGCAGTCTGCTCTCATCGGCCGTGTTGAAGGCGGCTCCCCCCATGCCGCCGGCGATCACCAGCGGCGTGCCGCGCGCGTGCAATTGCCCGGCAAGCTTGCCCAGCGCCGCGAGATTCTTGTGTGCAGACAAAGTGCCGACACCCAGTACAAACCTTCCGGGCAACAGCCCGTTCGCCCCAAGAACGCCCGGCTCGCTGGCAATACGCCGCATATGGTCGGCGCCTTCGGGCATGACGCGGATCAGGGGTTCGGGCAGGGAGAGATGGCGCGCGATCTCGCTGCGTGAAAACGAGGAGACTGTCACGATCGTCGCCTGCCGGCGGATCAGCGCTTTCTGGACGAATTTGTACCAGAGCCGGAACGTCCGTGAATAGGCGTCGGGCGTGCTGAACACCCCGGCATCGTGGATCACCACGATCTGCCGCCCCGCCAGAAGCGGCCCGGTATTGCCAAGGTTGATCAGTAGCCGGTCCTGCGCATGCAGGGGCAGTTCGAGCTGTTCCCAGATCTGCCCCTGGCGTTTTCCGATCTCGCTGGCGCCAGGCCAGGCGAGGTTGCCGCCCGGCGGCGTCAGCAACGCGACGCGGGCGTTCCGTGCCATCAGGGCTCGAGTGGTTTCGATTGCAAATCTTTGAACGCCAGAGAGCGACTGGGTAACGAACCGGCCGTTGATCAGCAGGGCAGGGGTCATACCGGCACCGGTTCGGAGAGGGGGTGATTGATGGGCGCCGGCTGCCAGACCGCCTTGGCCTCGAACTGCGCGCGGGCGGTCGCCGCGACCAGCATGGCGAGCAACAGGTAAAAATCTGGCGAGGAGATGGTCGGGCCGGATAGCAGCGCGGAGATCAACGACGAGAGAAGTGA
Source organism: Pseudomonadota bacterium (assembly GCA_021849425.1). Taxonomy (GTDB): domain Bacteria; phylum Pseudomonadota; class Alphaproteobacteria; order Acetobacterales; family Acetobacteraceae; genus Acidiphilium. The sequence continues at coordinate 8,449 of JAJZSY010000029.1, read as the reverse complement.
AGCGGATGTGCCGCGGATGACGTAGCGCAGATCGGGGGCGCGGGTGATGCGCATGGCCTGTCGCGCCCGCATTGCGAGGGCGCATCCGAACCAGATCAGGCCAGCCACCCCCCAGATGCCGACTGCCGCCAGCAGGCCGGGCAGCAGGCTCGACGAACGATTGCTGCCCCAGCCGACGCCCAGCCCGTAGGTTTTTATCATCTCCTGCACGCTGTCGTAGTCGGCTTCCGATCTGGCCCGGTAGGATGCGGATTGCGTCTTGTCCAGCACCGAATTCAGGATGATCGTCGCTTCCCGCCCGGCCTCGGGCGTTGCGAGCGGGAGCGCCACGGCTGAAATTCCGCCTGCCAGTCCAAGGCCTGCAAGGGTGAGTGCGACACGCCGCCGCATTTGCGGCGTTGCCCGTATCGCAATGCGGGCCAGCAGCAGAGTGGCCATCGCCGCCATTGTGACATAGCCGGTGGTTGCCGTGCTGAGCAGCACAACGACAATGCCGCCCACAAACGTTGCGCGCGGCAGCCAACGGCGGTCGCCATTCAGTACTGACCATCCGGCCGCGCTCAGCGATGCGCACATATAGGCGGACAGCGACGATGGCTCGCTGAATGGCCCATTGAGACGGGTCAGGGTGCCGATCGTCTGGTTGTCAAGTTGCGACCATCCGGGATTTGAGAGGAAAAAGCTTGCCGGAAAGGGGATATGCAGAATCGTGCTGGCGAACTGCCACAGAGCGATCAGGATCACCAGCAGGCCACTCGCGAAATAGGCATCGAGCAGCCGCGGTAATATCCTGCCGGGACGGGTCAGATAGGCGGCGGCTGTGACGGCGAGCAGCGCGTTGGCGATGAGATACATATCCTGGGTGAAGTTGCCTGCATTTGGCGCCAACGGCGATCGAACGAAAAACGCGCTGATTTTCTGCGGCCACACCATGACCTGCCCCATGAACAGACGCGGCATGATGACTGAACTCGCGACCGCGCCGATCGTGACGAGGATAAAAGGTAACAGAATTGTGAATGTTTGCCGCTCAGCAGGATAATGGACGTTATTAAAGAGATTAATTGCAAATAATGATACAAACATTGCTGTTGGCAGCAAGGCAGGTGTGACCCCCAGACCGCCGATGACAATGATCGCACTGGCAGAAAATACTGAAAAAACAATGACAAGAACAAGAATATTTGCTGGACGACGCCAGAACCACAGGCAGAACGGCAACAGCACGGCGCCGATCGCGGTGATCATCGATTCAATCTCTCCCAGAATTGGCGGGCGGCAGCCTGTGTCATCGTCCCTACTCAGACGCCGTCGCGATAATGCAAATCACACGAATTTACAAGATATTTACATCATCAAATCTTAATAGACATATTTATGCGGATTTATCTTTAATTATCTAATTTTTGACGGTAAAACGTCAACATGTTACGAGCGGTTAAATTTTTTTCCATCCTTCCCGTTCGTTCGGGGTCAGACGGTTTTCAGAATTCTGGGGGCAAGGCGTGACGGCGCAAATTTCAGGGTTGCACCTTTCAGCATCATTGGGTCGTATAAAAAATAAGACGATCTTTCGCGGCAAGTCCATGCCAGGATCGAACCGGGCGACCTCGCTGCCAATGGTCATGGCCGTGCTGCTGGGCATGGGTGGACTTGCGGGTTGTGCCGCAAAGCCGCCGGTGTCGCACATTGTGCCGGCCGGCGCCGTTGCCGCCACGATGCCCTCGCCGGTCGTGTCCATGAAGCGGCAAAGCCTGCCGCCGGATGCGAGGTTGCCGCTGACCCCATACCGGTTGGGGCCCAATGACGTCATCGCGGTTTCGGTCTATCTGCATCCCGAGCTGTCCACGCCCCAATATGGCGTGACATCGGGGCCCGCCGGGGCCCTGATCACCAGTGATGGCACCGTGGGGCTGCCGTTGATCGGCACCGTCAAGCTGGCCGGACTGACGGTCAGCCAGGCCCAGGCCAAGCTTCAGGCGGCGTATTCCGTCTATGTCAACAATGCGAATATCTCGGTGCAACTGGTGACGCCGCATAGTCTGCGGTATTATCTGCTCGGCGATTTTTCGAGCCCGGGCATAAAATATCCGGGGCGTGAGCTGACGCTTCTGGAGGCTCTGTCCCTGGGCGGCAGCCTCAATGTTGCCAATGCCGACCTCTATCAGGCCTATGTTGCGGTCGGGGCGCGAAAAGAACCGGTCGATCTTCGCGAACTCCTGCTCGACGGCAATCTGTCGCAGAACATCGTATTGCCGCCGGGCGCCACGATCGTGATTCCGCCGGCATCTGAAGAAAAAGCCTTCGTGTTCGGCGCCGTGGGCAAGCCGGGCGCCATTGGCTTTCAGGGCGGTTCGCTGTCTCTGCTGCAAGCCATGAGCGAGGCCGGGATGACCCTGTCCAACTACACCGATGCCCAGCTCTCGCAGATACGGATCATCCGTTCCCATGGCGCTTCGGCCGACTTCATCGTCGTGAACGCCCGAAAGATCATGGACGGACATGCAATGCCCTTTGCCTTGCAGCCGGGCGATATCGTTTTCGTGCCGCCGACAGGCATCGCGACATGGAACGATGTTCTGAACAAGTTGCTCCCATCGCTGAATACGATTTCCGGCGTGCTCAACCCGTTTGTCTCCATCAAATATCTCTCCAAGTGACAATGAAGCAAAAAGTGGCGACACAACTTCCGGCAATCGGTTTCCATGCGCCGCATGAGCCGCATGACATCGTCGATTTCGGACTGTTTCTGCGCACGCTGCGCCAGCAAGCCTGGACGATTCTGCTGTTCACCTGCATCGCGGCGGCGGCGGCCCTGCTGCATGTTCTGCTGGCGGTGCCGCAATTTACGGCATCCGGCGCACTTTATCTCGGTGAAACACAGCAGGGCGCGGGCGGCGGCGGCGGGTCCAGCAATACGGTCAATCTTTCTGCCTATGCCCAGCAGAGCGACGTGGAAACACAGATCGAGCTGCTGACAACCGGCACCCTGATCCAGCGCGCCGTGCTGGAAACCGGTCTGAACGCGACGATCCATCCTGCTGGCGCTCCGACCCTCAGATATTGGCGGTGGAAATGGCTCGACGGGGGTTCGACCAAGGCTTTCCTGCCGGCAGCGGAGGCGTTGAGGGTGGTGGACGCGACGCTGGTCGGGAAATTTCGCCTCGTTACCGGTGCCGGAAATACCTACAAGCTTTACAAGGCCGGAGGCATTTTCGGTCGTGAGAAGCCTGTTCTCAGAGGCACGATCGGCACAGTGGCGCACACCGCGGCGGGCGCCCTGCTGGTGCGTTTCGTCCGCGCCGGAGAGGCTGACAGGTCCACCGCAACCCCGGCAGAGTCTGCGGCGCACAGCGCTGTACGCACAAATATCGCGCCTGGCCGGATTTTCGACCTGAGCGTCGTTGCGCCCGATGCGCTGGCCAATGGCCTTGCCGGTGGCCCGCTGCGCGTGACCGCCGGAGGGTCGCCAACAAGGCCGACCAAGTTGGCCAGGATCTCGTTGCGCTGGTCGAATCCCTTTCTCGCGCAGATTTTCGTCAACCACCTGATGCGCGATTACATCGCGACCCAGCTCCAATGGAAGGCGGAGGCCGCCGCGGTGACGGAATCTTTTGTCACCGGCCAGCTTGTGAATGTTGCGCGCAGGCTGGCGCGCGCCGACCAGCAATTATCCGCCTATCAGGCCAAGACCGGCATCATCGATCCACAGCAGGCCGCACAGGCTGCGGTTGAGCAGATGAGCCAGCTGGAGCAGCGCCGCGGTCAGCAGTTGCTGCAACTTCAGGCCCTGCGGCAGTTGCACCGCGCGATGATGGGCCGCAGGTCGCGCGTGAACCCTTATCTCATCAGCGAAACCAGCGACCCTGTGCTCACTTCGCTGACCACCTCGCTCTCCGAGGCCGAGGTGAAGTTGAGCCAGCTGCGCGCCGAGTTCACCGATCGTGCCCAGAACGTGCAGATCCAGCAGGCGCAGGTCGATCAGCTTCGCGCCTCGATCCGCGAGCTCATCGACAACGACCTGCAATCCGCATCCCAGAGTCTGGCAAGTATCGACAGGCTGATCTCGAGCGACAAGTCGAAACTCAGGGACCAGCCTGCCGAGTCGCTCAAGGTCAGGGCGTTGACCCGGAAATCCAAGCAACTGGCTCAGCTTTATGAAGTGCTGACCCAGAAGGCCGAACAGGCGCAGATATCGAAGGCGGCGACCATCATCGACACGCGCGTCGTCACCTCGTCGCGTCTGCCGTTGCGGGCCACTTCTCCGCGCGCGGTCATCACGGTCATCGCCGGAGCGATGGTTGGTTTCTTTGCGGGCATGGCGCTGGTGTTCGGCCGGCGGGCCTTCTCCGGCCGATATGAGAGTGAAGAGCAGATCCGCCGCGCCGTGCGATTGCCGGTCTACGGTGCCGTGCCTCAGCAAGGGCAACGACTCATCGGCGCCAACACATTCGGCCCCGACAGTTTCAACCCGTTTTCCGAGGCATTCCAGCTTATAAAGCGTAATATTTACCGAAATACCGATGAAGCGCGCGCTTCGGCGATTTTGTTGATTTCCGCGAGCAAGCAGGACGGCAAGACAACGATCGCGGCCAACCTGTGCCGGACCTTGGCGGAAGACGGCAAACGAGTGGTGCTGCTCGATTGCGATTTTTATCTGAGCCGGCTCAACCTGCTGGTCGATTTCGAAGGCTTGCCCGGGCTGACCGACTGGCTGCGGACTGGCTCGCGGCCCAAGTTGCAGCGATGGCCGAACGGAAATTTCTGGGTTCTGCCCTCGGGCAGTGCTGCGGCTGAACGCGGCGCCCGCCTTGATGAGGTTGCTTTGCGCGGGATCGTCAGAACCCTGGGCGAGGAATTCGACTACATCATCCTCGACAGTCCCCCTCTGCCGATCGTCTCCGATGGCTTGGTGCTCGGCAGCGTTTCCGACCTGATCCTGTCTGTTGTGGGCGTGTCCAACACGATGCGTCGGGCGTTCGATCTGCACAACGAACTGATCGAGACATTGGACAAGCCGCACGGGCTCATCATCAACGGCACAGATGCCATGACGTATGGCGGCGAGGATGCCTATTTCCTCGGGGGAACGCGGCGCAAGCCGAAATTCACGGGCTGGTTCAGGATTTAAGGCGGGCTCTGGGAGGAGAGGGGGCCAGGAAATGGGAAATTACATCCATCGGATCGTCGATGCCGCGCTCGCCAGCGAGTTCCTGCCGGTATCGATACGGATGCCGCTGATGCGCAGGCTTGGCTACGATGTCGACCGGTCTTCCTGCATCTGGGCGCGGGCCAGCTTCCGCTCCCGGACTGTGAAGATCGGCTCTGAAGTCTTTATCAATGTGGGGTTTTTCTATGACGGCTTCATGCCGCTGGAAATCGGGCCCAATGTGCGGATCGGCCAGTTTGTCCGAATCATTACCGGTTCGCATGAGATCGGACCGCCAACGCAGCGCTGTGTCGTGGAAGCGGTGGGCGGTCCGGTGGTCATCGGTCGCGGCTGCTGGATTGGTAGCGGTGTCACGATTTTGCCCGGGGTAACGATTGCCGAGGGGTGCGTCATCGCGGCCGGGTCGCTGGTTACCAGGTCGACCGAGCCGAATGGCTTGTATGCCGGAATTCCAGCGCGCCTTGTGCGGGCGCTCGCCAGCGATGCCTCCGCCGGGACTGCGGACGATCCTCTGCTCACATGCTAGGTCACAAGACAGCGCTGAGCGGGTCGCTCATGGTGTTTGGCCGGTTGGTCAGCCGGGTGATCGACCTGTTCACCATGTTGATCCTGGCCCGCCTGCTTTCGCCGGCCGATTTCGGCCTGGTGGCGATTGCCATGACCTTGGTGACCATTCTGGAAGCCGCCCTGGAAATGCCGCTGAGCCAGGCGTTGGTCCAGTTGCCAGACATCATGCCGCATCATCTTCATACGGCATTCACCCTCAGCCTGATCCGCGGAGCGTCACTGTGTCTCCTGGTGAGCGGTATCGCGATCCCGTTCGCGCATTGGTACGGGCACCCTGAACTGATACCGCTGATCCAGGCCCTCAGCCTTGCCCCCGCTGCCCGTGGCATGCAGACACCGCAGCTTGCCGAATATGCCAAGGTGCTGAATTTCGTTTACGAGTTCTGGTTCGAACTGGCCGGGAAAGCCGCCGCCTTCGCAACCGCCGCGATCCTCGCCTTCACAACCCATTCGTTCTGGTCGATCGGCCTCTGCACGATTGCGGGACCAGTGGTGAATACCCTGCTCGGCTACGTCGTTCTCCCATACCGGCCGCGGCTTTCGCTGCGCGACTGGCGCTTGTTCAGCGGCTTTCTGGGCTGGGTCAGCGTTTCGCAGATACTGATGTCGATCAATATACAGTCAGAACAGCTTCTACTCGGCAAAATCATGCCGGCAGCGCGTCTTGGTCTGTTTAGCACGGCGAATAATCTCAGCATCATCCCGATGGCCGCTCTGTTTTCGCCGATCATCCGACCATTGCTGTCGGCTTTCACCGTTGTTCGCGACGATCTGGCGCGGTTGCGTGAGAGTTATCAGCTCGCGGCGAGTGCGGTGATTGCGGTCGGGCTGCCGCTTCTGGTTGGCCAGGCCGCGGTAGCCGGGCCATTGGTTCAGGTACTTCTGGGGCCGAAATGGGTTAGTGCCATTTTGATGACGCGCTGGCTCTCTATCAGCCTGATCCCCTATATGTTCGGCATGCTGCTCTCGCCTCTCGGCATGTCGCTCGGCCGCACGCGTGAAATCGCATCCCGGAACACCGTTCAGGTCCTTGTCAAACTGCCTCTTCTGGTTGGCGGTGCACTTTATTGGGGTTTCGCCGGGGTGATCGCCGCCCGGCTGATCTCGGAAACCGTCACGGCAATCTTCTGCATGGCCAGCATCCGCCAACTTGCCGGCATTTCCATCCGCAAACAGATCCTGGTCAGCCTGCGCAGCATTGCCGCCAGTCTGCTGATGCTGGCCGCGGTTCTGGCTCTTGATTCGCTGCTGCATCTGCCAGCCAACCTGACGGGACAACTCACCCGTCTTGCGTTGCTGGTCATGTGTGGAGTGGCGGTTTATGCGGGCAGCCTCATGGTTATCTGGCATCTTCTCGGACGCCCTTGTGGCATCGAGCAGTCGGCGCTGCGCCTCCTCAGTGATGTTGTTGGCCGGCGTCGCCGGAGCGTTTCAAATCAGCAGCCGGTGTGACTGATGGCGAGGCATTCCAATATCCGCGAAACCGCTGGTTGCCTGGCCTCTCCGGCACCGGGTCCGGATGTCTGCGGACATGATCCTCGTGGCCAGAGAGTGTGGTCATGACGGCAGATTGCTGTATTTCGTATACAACCGATCCTGGTTACCTGTTTCCAAGCTTCGTGAGCGCCATGCAGGCACGGCGGCATACGCCGGCAGATCTTGCGGATGTCGCCATTTTCAGTGTGAAAGGCGTCGCCGAGTGTGACCGGGTATTTCGCCGCGCTTGCGAATCTGAGGGAATTCTCTTCTTTTCCGTTCCGGAAACAGCGATCGAGCGTGTCGGTGCCATGCTTGCCCGCCTGTTTCTGGATCGTATCGCGCCGGCGCACTACGGACATCTGCTCTATATCGATGGCGACACGCAGATCATGGGGTCGTTGGAACCGCTCGTGCGCACCGAGGTTCCTTCAGGACAATTTTGCGCCGCCAATGATCCAATGACGTTTTCCCTCGATGGGGGAAGAGGCCACGATCGGAGCCTGGTAAGCTACTTCGCCTCCATCGGTTTGGAGAACAACCGGCAGCGCAACTATTTCAACAGCGGGGTGTTGCGGATCAACCGAGACGGGTGGGACCGGATCGGTTGGGAGTCATGGAAACTGTTTCAGAACCTGAAAGGCAAGACGAGATACCCGGACCAGGATGCCCTCAACCTTGTTGCCATGGATCGACGCATACCGATGTCGCTGAGCTGGAATTTCCCGATTTTCCTGCGCAATGCGAGGCTTGAGCAGGCGATCGATCCACGCGTTGTTCATTATATGGGCAGCCCGAAACCCTGGCATGGCGCGTTCCTGCCCTGGGGTGGGACGGAATACCTCCCTTATGTGGAGGCCGTTTCGCGGTATCCCGACCTGGAGCAGTTTCTGACTCGGATGCCCTTCTACAGGCGTTGCCGCTATATCCTGCAACAGCATTACAAGCGTATTCACGAGGTCTCAGCTTGGGGAAAAGGATCTCGCCATCACGAGATCCTGAATTATGAGAATCGCGTCGGGCGTGATGTGGTGTCAGCCGGCTGACACCACGGAACTGCCCGGACGTTCCATCGGGCGCGTAATCTTATCAGCAGACCAATAACGACAAGCTAGTCGCCTGTGAACTATGTGATCTGGCGGTGGGCGAAGCCGAGGCTTGGTGAGCGGTTTGCGGCAGAGAGCCATACGACGAGGGCACAAAGAAGCCTGATCAGCCATCTGCGGAGGAGGCGTA
>JAJZSY010000028.1 GCA_021849425.1 Pseudomonadota bacterium | reverse complement strand
GATGCCTCTCCCTTCCTGCCCTTCACCTTCCCGCAATGGGCGACGATCGGGCAATGGCTGGGCGGGGCGATCGCCTGGCATCTCGCCGCGATCTGGCTGCTGATGCTCAACGGGCTCGCCTATCTCGTCTGGGGCACGGCAAGCGGCCATTTCCGCCGCAAGCTCCTGCCGGTGACGCCCCGCGCCGTGCTGCGCGATGTCTGGGCCGCGCTGCGCCTGCGCCTGCCGCACGAGGTCGGCGCCTACAATGCGGTGCAGCGGCTGCTTTATCTCGGCGTCATCGCGCTCGGCCTTCTCGCCGTATTGTCGGGGCTGGCGGTCTGGAAGCCGGTGCAGCTCTGGTTTCTGTCGGATCTGTTCGGTGGATTCTTCGATTCCCGCGTCGTCCACTTCGTCGCGATGGCCGGAATTTCCGCCTTCCTGATCGTCCACGTCCTGCTGGTCGCCCTGGTGCCGCGCGTCCTCCCCGCGATGATCACCGGCGGCCGCCTTCCCGACCCCCTTACCCAAACGACCGAAGCCGCGGAGTAAGACCCATGAACACGCTTCTCAACCGCCGCGCCCTGCTCGGCCGCAGCCTCGCCTTCGGCGCCGCCGCCAGCCTCACCGGCTGCGACTACGACAACCTGAAACACCCCGACCTTGCCGACCGCGCGCTCACCACGATGTCCCGCTGGAACGACGAGGTGCAGGCCGCCCTGTTCGACCGGCACACGCTGGCGCCGACCTTCCCGGCCTCCGCCATCACGAACCCACCGCGCTTCAACGCCTTCTACAGCATCGACCAGGCGCCCCGCGTCGATCTCGCCACCTGGCGCCTCGGCCTCACCGGCCGCATCGGCGACAAGCGGCCCTGGCGCCTCGCCGAACTGCGCGCCCTGCCGCAGGAAAGCCAGATCACCCGCTTCGTCTGCGTCGAGGGCTGGCGGGCGGTGGGCCAGTGGAGCGGCGTGCCGCTCGGCCACTTCCTGCGACGGGTGAATGCCGACCTCAAGGCACGCTATGTCTCGTTCCACTGCGCCGACGGGTATTACGAGAGCATCGACATGGCCTCCGCCCTGCACCCGCAGACGATCCTGGCACTCGACTTTCTCGGCGCGCCGCTGACCGCCCCGTTCGGCGCGCCGGTGCGGCTGCGGATTCCAACCAAGCTCGGCTACAAGAACCCGAAATCGATCGTCGCCCTCGGCGTCACCAACACCTTCCCCAGCGGCTACTGGGTTCGGCAGGGCTATAACTGGTTCGGCGGCTCCTGAGCGGCGGCGATGCGTTCGAGCACCGCGCGCCGCGGTTCCTCCGGAACCGCGGCGATCGCCTCGGCCAGCGCGCGCATCCGCCGGCGCGCATCGTAAAGCTGGTCGAGCAGCGACAGCACCACCGGCATCGCCTCCTCGTCCACCCGCAGATCGGCGGCGAGCTCGTGGATCAGCCGCACCCGCGCGATGTCGATACCCTGGAACAGCCAGACTCCCTCCGCCCGCGCCGGCCGCACCCATTCCAGCGCCACCCAGCGTTCGAGATCGGCCCGGGCCAGCCCCGCCACCTCGGCGATCACGACCTCGATCGTCACCCCATCGCTCATGACGGTACCTCTGCCTCCGTCATCCCGGCGCGCGGATCCGGCGTCTCATCCGGCGTCCAGCCGCGCAGGAAGGCTTCCAGCGCCGGGTCCGGCTTGCCGATGACGATGCGCAGCGTGGCATAGAGATCGCCCGCTGCGGAGCCACCATGCATCGGCACGCCGCGGCCGCGCAGCCGTAGCACCGTGCCGCTGTCCGACCCTGCGGGAATCCGCATCCGCACCGCGCCACCCGGCGTCGGCACCTCGACCTGCCCGCCCAGCACCGCCTCGGCCAGCGTCACCGGGAGGTCGAGCCGGATATCCTGACCCTCGCGGGTGAAGAAGCGATGCGGCGCCACGCTGACACGGATCAGCGCATCGCCGGCCGGCCCGCCATTCCACCCCACCCCGCCCTTGCCGCGCAGGCGGAGCATCTGCCCATCCTCGGTGCCGGGTGGAATCCGCACGTCGAGCGTGCCGCCATCGGGCAGCGACAGCCGCCGCGTGCCGCCGACCACCGCCTCGACGAAGCCGATCGTCAGCGTGTAGTGCCGATCCTGCCCGCGCCCCGGCCCGCCGCGCCCCGCGCCGCCACCGCCGAACATCGAACCGAACATCGCCTCGAGATCGTCGGTGGTCCAGGGGCCGCCGCCTCCGTAACGCGCGCCCTCGCCAGTGTCGGCATAGTCCCGCCAGCCGCCGCGCCGCGCGCGTTCCTGCCCCTCGGCATCGATCTCGCCGCGGTCGAACCGCGCGCGCTGATCGGCGTCGGACAGCAGGTGATAGGCCGCCGAGACCTCCTTGAACCTGGCCTCCGCCGCCGCGTTGCCGGGATTGAGGTCGGGATGATGGTCCTTCGCCAGCCGGCGATAGGCCCGCCTGATGTCATCCTGGCCCGCATCGCGCGCCACACCCAGAACGTCGTAAGGATCCTTCACTCTGCCTCATCCCGGAACAATGTCATCGGAGGCGATCAAAGCACGCCGCACGGCAACTGTCAGCCGGCTCACCGCCCGGCGGCGCGCACGAGGCTCGCCTGCGGCCCGTCCCGTCCCTCCGCCACCGCGAGGCGGACGCCATCGCCGACCCGCAACCGCCCGAACCCGTCGCCGCTCACGCTGTTGCGGTGGAAATACACCTCACGCCCATCATCCGTGGCGATGAAGCCGTAGTCCGCATCGGCCACGAACCGGACCACCTGGCCATGTACCAGCGCCTCATCGTGGTGCTTCACCGCGTTGTCGACCCGCCGCGCATGGTCCTCCAGCTTGCGGACCGCAGCATCGAACGCATCGCGAACCGCGACATACGGGTCCTCGTGCGCGTGGTTCTCCGGACTTTCCCGGTTGATCACGATATTGCCACGCGGCACCACGATCTCGATCCGCGCATGATAAAGTTTGCCTTTGTGATGATGCCGGTGCGGTGCCTCGATGACAACATGGCAGCGCAGAATCCGCGCCTCGAACCGCTCCAGCACCGCCGCCTTCTCGCGGATGCGCGCTTCGAGCGCGGGGGAACGATCGATATCCTTGAAAGTGATCTGCAGCGGCACGGTCATGACGGCAATCCCTGTCTGGTGTTCCAGACCCTGATGGTCCGGACCCAAAGCCTAGGCGCACGGCTCGCTCACGCCTTGACCAGGATCAAGACACACTGCGCCCGCGCCGCTTGATCATGGGCGCGGCGACGGGAGGCGACATTAAAGACCAATCATTCATTAAGTATTTTCTGCTTTCCTCAAGCAGTTCACGAAATTGAGGATTTTCCGTGCTGCAGAAACTCTCGATCCGCCACCAATTCGCATTGATCGGCCTGTTCGGCATCACGATGGCGGCGGCTGCCCTTGCCATCAGCCTGCTCGGCGCCTACCGCCTCGAACTCGCGGACCGCAAGGCGGAAGTGCGCACACTGGTGAACAATGCCGTCGCCATCGCCTCCTCGTTCGCCCGTCTCGCGAAATATGGCGCCATGCCGGAAGATCGCGCCCAAGCGATTGCACTTGAAATCATCGGCGCCACGCGCTTCGATCACGGAAACTATTACTTCGTGGACGACAAGGACGGTACGATCATCCAGCATGCCAACAAGGCGATGCTCGGCAAGAACCGGATCAACAGCAAGGACGCCTACGGCCACTACATCATCCGCCCGATGCTGGAGGGCGCGCTGGCGGGCCATCCGGTATTCAACGAATATTACATCCCCAAAGCTGGCGGCAAAAAGCCTTTCGCCAAGATTTCCTACATGGCGAAAGTCCCCGGATGGGACTGGGTCATCGGCACCGGCGTCTATGTCAGCGAGATCCGCGCCGCGCTGTGGAGCGATACGACCCGCATAGCGGAAATCTTTGTCCCGGTATTTCTGTTGTTTTTGCTGGCGATGTATTTCATCCAGCGGAACATCACGGTCATCCTGCGCGCGATGACCGGAGCCATGGCACGGCTGTCGAAAGGCGACACGGCCACGCCCGTCCCCTATATCGAGCGCAGCGATGAGATCGGCGGCATGGCCCGCGCGGTCGAGGTCTTCAAGGCCGCAGGGATCGAGAAGGGGCGGCTCGAAGCCGAGGCCAGCGCCGCGCGGGCGGCGCGTGAGGCCGAGGCCGCCAGAGCCGCGGCGGAACGCGATCAGGCAGCACAGGAGCTTGCCCTCGTCGTTGAGTCTCTCGCAACCGGCCTGGAACACCTCGCAGCAGGGCGGATCAGCTTCCGCCTGACGACCACCTTCGCCGCCGGATATGAACGCCTGCGCACCGACTTCAACGCCGCGATGGAGCATTTGCAGGAACTCCTCCAGGTCATTGCCGCCAATGCCTCGGCGATCCGATCCGGCACCGGCGAAATCGCTACCGCGGCGGACGATCTCGCCCGGCGAACCGAACAGCAGGCCGCCACTATCGAGGAGGCCGCCGCCACGCTGGCTGAAATCACCGAAACCGTCAGCGGCACCGCTGCCAATGCGGCGCATGCCCGCGAGGCGGTCAGCACCGCGATGAAAGATGCGGAAAGCGGTGGTGCGGTCGTCTCCCGCGCCGTTGCGGCAATGGGCGAGATCGAGGCCTCTGCCGACCAGATCGGCAACATCATCGGCGTCATCAACGAAATCGCCTTCCAGACCAATCTCCTTGCGCTGAACGCTGGCGTCGAGGCGGCTCGTGCCGGCGAGGCCGGGCGGGGTTTCGCCGTCGTTGCATCGGAAGTCCGGGCGCTGGCGCAACGCTCGGCGGATGCGGCGAAAGAGATCAGGACACTGATCTCGACGTCCAACCAGCAGGTCTCCGCCGGCGTTGATCAAGTGGCGGAGACCGGCAAGGCCCTCGATCGCATCGTTGCCCAGATCACCGAAATTAACCAGGTCGTCAGCGCTATCGCGACTGGCGCACAGGGCAACTCGGCGCGGCTTATCCAGGTCAATGATGCGGTCGGCCAGATGGATCGCGCGACACAGCAGAACGCGGCGATGGTGGAACAATCGACCGCCGCGAGCCATAGCCTCGCGCAAGAGGTCGAACAGCTCGCAACCCTGATCCAGCGGTTCGATTTCGGTGACATCGCAGCGCCGGCGCCCTCACGTCCCACGCCAGCGAGGGCCACTCATCGCCACTCCGCTCGCCCTTCCGCCCAGCCCGCGGTCTCGGCACTTCGTGCGTCCGCACTGCAGACGTCCGCGGACAGCTGGGAGGATTTCTGATCAGGGCCAGTGCCGCATGACGGCAAGGCCGAATTAATTCTTTTTTCATATCTCTAGCCTACTGTTCCACTTTCGAGAGAAATTCTCGATTTCGCGACTAATAACCGCAATCCGATACCCAACGATCTGGTCAGGATGTATTTTCCATATGGCCATATCGATCGTGAGGTCCCGGATTCGATAACTGGCTATGAGTGAGAGGATCATCCGATCGGATCGAGCCATCTGATCGGATAAAGATGCTCAAATTATCAATATCATAGAGTACTCCATCCGACCTTGATGAATCGGAAAGTGCTCTAAAGATGGATTCGTTTGCATGCGGGCCAGTCGAAACATCTTGAGTCCCCTGTTGGGTGATCGGCGAGGCAATATCGCGATCATCACGGCACTGGTCGCCCTGATCCTCGTATTCGTTCTGGGTGTCGGGGTGGATTATGGCCTCGCCGTCGACCGTAAGGCGCAACTCGAAACCTATGCAGATGCCGCCGCCCTTGCTGCCGTGACACCTGCCATGGTCGCTGCGGGTCAGGCCGCGGCCATCACGAAGGCCGAAGACGTGTTCAACGCGCAGGCTTTGTCGCTCGGCGGCATCGACTACAATGCCAGCGGCGTGACCGTGAACATCGCTACGAGCGGCAACCAGCAGACGGCCACGGTGCAATACCTGGCAAAATCGAACTCGATTCTGCCGGGTATCATGGGTTCAAGCGGCATCGAGATCGGCGGCCAGGCCACTGCGACAACAACTCTCGCGCCGAATATCGACTTCTACCTCCTGCTCGATGATTCTCCTTCGATGGCCATCGCCGCGACCCAGTCCGGCATCAACACGATGGTCGCCAACACGGCATCGCAGGGTGGCTGCGCCTTCGGTTGCCACGAACAGGCACCCTGGGAAGACGGCCTTAATGAGGATAATTACGCGCTCGCCCGCAGTCTCGGCGTGACCCTGCGGATCGACGTCCTGCGTCAGGCTACACAAGATCTGATGACGACTGCACAAAGCACCGAAAGCCAGAATGGCAGCACCTACCGGATGGCCATCTATACTTTCGATGTTGGGCTGAACACGATCGAACCGTTAACCTCCGATCTATCGCAGGCGCAAACCGAGGCATCGAACATCCAGCAGCTCGAGGTCTATTCGAACAATCGACTGACATCCAGTGACTACAATAACGACGAAGATACGGACTACGACACGGCACTGAACGGTATCAATGCGATCATGCCCAACCCGGGTAACGGGACCAAAACCTACGGCGACACCCCGCAGGAAGTGCTGTTCTTCGTTACGGATGGAGTCGAGGATGAGAACGTCAATGGCGGGCGCCAGCAGTCAGTTCTGAATGCCGATCTATGCTCGAACATCAAAAGCCGCGGCATCAGGATTGCCGTTCTGTATACCGAATACCTGCCTCTTCCGACAAATTCCTGGTACAATACTTATATTGCACCTTTCCAGAGCAATATCGGTCCTACCCTGCAGGAATGCGCCTCGCCTGGGCTTTATTTCGAGGTGCAGACCGGCGGCGACATTTCTGCCGCGATGTCGGCACTGTTCAAGACTGCCGTCCAATCGTCCTATCTGTCGAAATAGCGTGACAGTTTCGTGGTCCGCAACATGATACAACCGAGGCGGGCGGCACGAATGGGCCGCCTGGCGGGCGACAGGAAAGGCGCTGCGGCCGTTGAATTCGCGCTGGTCGCCCTGCCCTATTTCGCGCTGATCTTCGCCATCATTCAGTCCGGCCTGATCTTCTTTACGCAGGAAGTGCTGCAGAACGCCACACAGCAAACCGCCAGGCTGATCATGACCGGTCAGGCCCAGACATCGGGCATGACAGCGCAGCAATTCCTCCAGGATGTCTGCACTGATGGCAACCCGTTGCTCACTTGCGCGAATCTCAACGTCAATGTGCAGACCTTCCCCTCCTTCAGCGCGATCACGCAGGTCAACCCCGTTGTCAACGGCAGCTTCAACACGTCAAAACTTGCCTACAGCCTTGGAGGCCCCGGCGACATCGTGCTGGTGCAGGTCTTCTACCAGCTACCGGTCTTCGCCGGTCCGCTGAATTTGAGCTTCGCGACAGTGAATGGCAGCCAGCGTCTCCTGCAGGCCACCGCAGTGTTCCGCAATGAGCCTTACTGACCCGTCTATCGGTGCACCGGCACCGCGGCGTCTACGCCGGCGCCTCGCAAGACTATGCCGCAGCCGCGCGGGCGGGGCGGCGGTGGAATTCGCACTCATCCTGCCGGCGCTACTCCTGTTCTTCTTCGCGACAACGGAAATCGAACAGGCCGTGATCGTCTATCAGCTCGTCGGGCAGACCAACTCGACGATCACGAACATCGTCTCCCAATACACAAGCATCAGCGCCAGTTCGCAACTGCAGGACATTTTCGCGGCGGCATCGAACATCCTCGCCCCCTATCCCGCGGCACCAGTCGAAATCGTGATCTCCAGCATCGCGATCGATGGGAATGGCAACGCCACGGTCGCATGGAGCCAAGGCTACAACGCCTCCGCGCTGGCGGTCGGTCAGACGATCAACATTCCGGTCTCGCTCGACCAGCCAAACACGTCGGTACTGCTCGGCCAGGTCGATTATCCGTTCACCCCGACAATCGATTTCCTCAAGCTTGGACCGTTTGACATGACGTCGACAGTCTACATGCTGCCGCGGAACTCAAGCAGCATCAGCCTCACACCGTGACGGACCTTGTCCGGCAGGCGCAGCCCCTCACCCTACGGCAAGCGGCGCGCCCGTGCGTGCACGCACCTGATCAGCGGAGATTCCCGGCGCCAGATCGCGCAGCACGAAGCCCTGCGGGGTGATGTCGATCACGGCGAGATCGGTATAGACGCGAGTGATCGAGCCCAGCGCGGTGAGCGGATAGGTGCAACGCCCCACCAGCCGCGGCTCGCCCTCCCTGGTGCCATGCTCCATCAGCACCCAGACCCGCGCGGCGCCGGCGCCCAGATCCATGGCCCCGCCAACCGCCGGCGCCACCCCCTTGCGCCCGACCGACCAGTTGGCGAGATCGCCGTTCGCCGCAACTTGATACCCGCCGAGCACGCACAGATCGAGATGCCGCCCGCGAATGATCGCGAAACTGTCCGCCTGGCCGACAATCGACGCGCCCGGCCGCAATGTTACCGGCTGCTTTCCCGCGTTGATCAAGAACGGGTCCTCAGCCCCCTCGCCCGGTGCCGGCCCCATCCCCAAAATCCCGTTCTCGGAGTGAAAGATCACCTCCCGATCGACGGGGACATGGTTCGCAACCTGCGTCGGCAGCCCGATGCCGAGATTGACCACCCAGCCCTCGGGAATGTCGATCGCGACACGCGCGGCCATCTCGGCGCGCGACCAGCCCTGCCGCATCATCGTCTCCGCCATCACACCACCTCGCCTTCCATGGGCTCCGGCACCATCACCACCCGGTTGACGAACACGCCCGGCGTGACGATCCGGTCCGGATCGAGAGCGCCAAGTTCGACCCGTCGGTGCACGCTCGCCACCGTCACCTTCGCCGCTCCCGCCATGATCTGATTGAAATTCCGCCCCGCCCGCCGGAACGTCAGGTTCCCCCATCGGTCCGCCGCCCAGGCCTCGATCAGCGCGAAATCGGCCTCGATCGCGTATTCCAGCACGCAATCCCGTCCATTGATGTGTCGGGTCTCCTTGCCGGTCGCCAATTCGGTCCCCGCCGAGGTGGGGGTGAAGAAAGCCGGAATTCCGGCATTTGCAGCGCGTATCCGTTCTGCCAGGGTGCCCTGGGGCACCAGTTCAAGCTCGATCTTGCCCGCCTCGTAGAGTTCGTCGAATGCCGTCCGCCGGCTCGCACGCGGATAGGAGCAGATCACCTTCGCAATCGCCCCCCGCTCAATCAGCTTCGGCATGCCGCCGAAATCGCCACCCGCGTTGTTGGCGATCAGCGTCAGCCCCCGCAGGTTACGAGCCGCCAGCGCGTCGATCAGCGCATTCGGCTGCCCCACGGCGCCGAACCCGCCCACCATGATCGCGGCGCCATCGCCGATCCCTTCCAGCGCCGCCTCGATCGAGGGGACGAACTTGTCGATCATCGTCTCACACCCGCTCGATCAGAACCGCAATGCCCTGGCCCACGCCGACGCACATCGTTGCGATCGCCAGCCGGCCGTCCCGGGCCTCCAGCGCCCGCAGCGCGGTGCCCGCCAGCCGTGCCCCAGAGGCGCCAAGCGGATGGCCGAGCGCGATCGCACCGCCATGCGGGTTGACGCGGGGATCGCCATCGGCGAGCCCAAGGTCGCGCGTCACCGCCAGCGCCTGCGAGGCGAAGGCCTCGTTCAACTCGATCACATCGATCTGTTCCAGCGCCACCCCGGTGCGGGCCAGAAGTTTCCTCACCGCAGGGGCAGGCCCCATACCCATGATGCGCGGCGGCACACCCGCCGTTGCCATGCCGACCACCCGCCCGCGAGGCGTCAGCCCATGCGCCTTTGCCGCCGCTTCCGACGCGAGGATCAGCGCCGCCGCCCCGTCATTCACACCCGACGCATTCCCGGCCGTCACCGTGCCGGGGTCGCGGAATGGTGTTTTCAGCTTCGCCAGCCCTTCAAGCGTTGTCTCCGGACGCGGATGCTCGTCGGTATCGATCACCGAGTCTCCCTTGCGCCCCTTGATCGTCACAGGCGTGATCTCGCCGGCGAAGAAGCCTGCCGCCGCCGCGGCCTGACATTTTTGCTGGCTGGAGAGGGCGAAACGGTCCTGGTCTTCGCGCGAGACATTGAAATCCGCTGCGACGTTCTCGCCGGTCTCCGGCATCGATTCGGCGCCAAACCGCGCCTTCATCAGCGGATTGACGAAACGCCAGCCGATCGTGGTGTCGTAGACCGCGTTCGAACGGTCGAACGCCGCGGTCGCCTTCGGCATCACGAAGGGCGCGCGGCTCATGTTCTCCACCCCGCCAGCGATGGCGACGGCCGCCTCGCCAAGCCGTATCGCTCGTGCCGCACTCCCCACCGCATCCAGCCCGGAGCCGCAGAGGCGGTTGACGGTTGCACCCGGCACGCTCTCCGGCAACCCGGCGAGCAAGAGGGCCATACGCGCCACATTCCGGTTATCCTCGCCGGCCTGGTTCGCGCACCCGATCAGCACCTCGTCGATCGCCGCCGGATCAAGCTCCGCCACCCGCGCAAGAACGCCGCGGATCGCCACCGCCGCCAGATCGTCCGCCCGCACCGCGGACAGCGCGCCCCCATACCGGCCAAACGGTGTGCGGACATACTCGCAAATAAAGGCTTCGGACATGGACGCGATATCTCCCTTCAAAACGCGGCGCAGGTGCGGCGGACTTCCTCAGTTTGTGCGACTGTCGCACACACGATACCTGGACGCACATTTCGTATCTCGCTCCGCTGCATGTCTGCAAGCGGTTTTCCGTGCTGCGGCGCACCAATTCGACATCTGGCTGAATTCCACAGTGTTACCATGATGTTTCAATAGGCAAAACCTATTCACATATTCCATAAAATGGATTGGACCGATCGATTCCTTGTCGCTAGGGCCATTGTCGCGGCAGTCCAACAATCCCAAGGAGGATCCCTTGTCAGCAGAAGCGAAATGCCCCTTCACCGGTGGCGTCCGCCAACACACCCAGGCCGGCAACCATTCGAACGCCGGTTGGTGGCCAAACCAGATCAATCTCAAGATTCTGCACCAGCATTCCGCGCTCTCGAACCCGATGACACCGGCGTTCGAATACGCCACCGAGTTCAAGAGCCTCGACCTGGAGGCACTGGTCACCGACCTCAAGGCATTGATGACGGACTCGCAGGATTGGTGGCCGGCAGATTTCGGCCATTACGGGCCGCTTTTCGTGCGCATGGCCTGGCATGCCGCGGGCACCTACCGCATTGGCGACGGCCGTGGCGGCGCCGGCACCGGCCAGCAGCGCTTCGCCCCGCTCAACAGCTGGCCCGACAACACCAATCTCGACAAGGCGCGCCGCCTGCTCTGGCCGATCAAGCAGAAATACGGCCGCAAGATCTCTTGGGCCGACCTGATGGTGCTTGCCGGCAACGTCGCGCTCGAGACGATGGGCTTCAAGACCTTCGGCTTCGGCGGCGGGCGCGCCGATACCTGGGAACCCGAAGAGGACGTCTACTGGGGACCTGAGAAGGCCTGGCTCGGCGATGAACGCTACAGTGGCGATCGCGACCTCGAAAACCCGCTCGCCGCCGTGCAGATGGGCCTGATCTACGTCAATCCCGAAGGCCCGAACGGGCAGCCCGATCCGGTGGCCGCGGCACGCGACATTCGCGAAACCTTCGCCCGCATGGCGATGAATGACGAGGAAACCGTTGCCCTGATCGCCGGCGGCCATACGTTCGGCAAATGCCACGGCGCGGGCGATGCCGCCCTGGTCGGGCCTGAGCCGGAAGCCGCGCCGATCGAGCAGCAGGGCCTCGGCTGGATCAGCAGCTTCGGTTCGGGCAAGGGCGGCGATGCCATCACCGGCGGGCCGGAAGTCACCTGGACGCAGACGCCCACGCAATGGAGCAATTATTATTTCGACAACCTGTTCAACTACGAATGGGAACTGACGAAGAGCCCCGCCGGTGCCTGGCAATGGGTTGCGAAGAACGCCGGCGAAGTGATTCCGGATGCGTTCGATGCCGCGAAGAAGCACCGCCCGACCATGCTCACCACCGACCTCTCGCTGCGCATGGACCCGGCCTATGAGAAGATATCCCGCCGGTTCCACCAGAACCCGGACGAGTTCGCCGATGCCTTCGCCCGCGCCTGGTTCAAGCTCACCCATCGCGACATGGGCCCGGTCTCGCGCTACCTCGGCAAGCTCGTCCCGTCCGAAACGCTCATCTGGCAGGACCCCGTCCCGGCGGTGGACCACAAGCTGATCGACGCAGCGGACGTCGCGGCGCTGAAGGCGAAGCTTCTCGCCACCGCCATCGCACCGACCCGCCTCGCGCTCACCGCCTGGGCCTCGGCGGCAACCTTCCGCGGCTCGGACAAGCGCGGCGGCGCCAACGGCGCGCGCATCCGCCTCGCCCCGCAGAAGGACTGGGCGGCGAACGAGCCGGCCGAACTCGCCAAGGTGCTCGCCGCACTCGAAAAAGTGCAAGCCGAGTTCAACGCGGCGGCGACCGGCGGCAAGAAGGTCTCGCTGGCCGATCTGATCGTGCTCGGCGGCTGCGCCGCGATCGAGGCGGCGGCGAAGGCGGCGGGGCATGACATCGCGGTGCCCTTCACCCCTGGCCGCACCGACGCGACCGAGGCGCAGACCGACGCCGCCTCCTTCGCGGTGCTGGAGCCGAAAGCCGATGGCTTCCGCAACTATCTCGGCAAGGGCGATCCGCGCGCGCCGGAGGAACAGCTGATCGACCGCGCCCAACTGATGACGCTGACGGCTCCGGAAATGACCGCGCTGATCGGCGGCATGCGCGCTCTCGGCGCCAATGCGGATGGGTCGAACCACGGCGTCTTCACCACCCGCCCCGGCGCGCTGACGAACGACTTCTTCGTCAACCTGCTCGACATGGGCATGAGCTGGCACCCCGGCAGCGAAGACGGCGTCTACGAGCTGCGCGACCGCAAGAGCGGCGCGGTGAAATGGACGGCGACACGGGTCGATCTCGTGTTCGGCTCGAATTCCCAGCTTCGCGCGCTCGCCGAGGTCTATGGCACGCAGGACGGCGAGGCCGCCTTCGTGAAGGACTTCGTCGCCGCTTGGACCAAGGTCATGGAGCTCGACCGCTTCGATCTCGCCTGACCACGACGACCGACCGGCCGGGTGCCCCGCATCCGGCCGGCGGCTTTCAGCTCAGCGAAGCCGCCGCCGCAGATTGTCGACATAGACGGCGCCGACCACCACGATCCCGAGAATCACCTGCTCGACATAGGGCGAAATCCCCGCCAGCTGCGTGCCGTTCTTCAGGATGGTCATCAGCAGCGCGCCGAGGATGCTGCCGAGGATCGTCCCCACCCCGCCGAACAGCGACCCGCCGCCGATCACCACCGCGGCGATCGCATAGAGTTCGTAATTCGCCCCCGAGGTCGGCTGCGCCGCCGCCGTATAGGCGAGATAGATCACGCCGGCGAGCGAGGAGACGATCCCGCCGAACACATAGACCAGCAGCAGATGCCGCGGCACGTTGATGCCGACCCGCCGCGCCGCCTCGGCATTGCTGCCGATCGCCAGCGTGTAGCGGCCAAACCGCGTCTTGTTCAGCAGATAGGCCGAGAACAGAGCCAGCAGCACCGCGATCCACGCCATGTTGGGAAAGCCCATCACTGTGCCTTGCGAAATCTCCTGGAACCCGTTCGGCAGGCCGAACACCGGCGTACCGTTGGTGGTCAACAGCGCCGCCCCGAGTGCCACCGCGAGCATACCCAGAGTCGCGATGAAGGGTGGTACGCCGAGTGCTACCACCGAGAGCCCGATGATCGCGCCGATCACCGCCCCCAGCGCCAGCGTCAGCACGATCGCGACTGCCGCCGGCATGTGCGCATCGACGATCGCGATCGCGCAGATCATCGACGACAGCGCGACCACCGAGCCCTGCGAGATATCGATCCCGGCGGTCGCGATGATGAAGGTCTGCCCGGTTGCGAGGATTGCGATCACCGCGACCTGCTGGGCGATGTGGAACCAGTTCCCCCCGCTCAGGAAACGGGGGTTCAACACGCCGAACACGACGACGAGCACGGCGATGCTGATCAGCGCGAAGGCGATCTGGCGGACGAAGCGCCACAGCATGCGCCCGCGCGGAATGGACTCGACGTCGAGCGCGGCCGTGCGTGCCTGCTGGTCCATCGTCCGCCAGTCTCCCTCAGCCCGCGGGGTTATATTTGGGCGCGTACTGGCGGATGGCCGCCGTCGCCTGGCTGGAGCCGAGATTCTTTGGCGTCAGCAGGAAATACGGCGTGTTGATCCGCTTCGGCAGGGTCTTGCCGTCGAGCTTGTCGAGCAGTGCGACCACCGCGTAATAGCCCATGTCGTACGGCGATTGCAGGATCGAGGCCTGGATGATCCCCGACTTGACCAGCGCGATCTCGCCAAGGTCGGCATCGAAACCCACCACCTTCACCTTGGCGTGAGCGCGCTGCACCGCCTCGGCCGGGCCGAGTGCCGCGCGGTCATTCGCGCCGAAGATCACCTTCAGATGCGGGTATTGCGTGAGCATTGTCGTCGCGATCCGCAGCCCGGCGCTGACATCGTTGTTCGAATACTGGATCGGTCCCATCTTCCTGATATGCGGATAGGACTTCATGCCGAGCATGAACCCTTTCGGCCGGGCGATTCCGGTCGAGGCGGTATGGTTGAAATCGACGATCGCATACTCCCCCTTGCCGCCCATCAGGTGGTCGGCCGTATATTTCGCGAGCGCCGCCGCGGCGCCGACATTCGAGGTCGCGAGGAAGCAGTCCGAAATATTGGGGGACAGGCCGGAATCCACCGTCACCACCGGAATGTGGTGTGCCAGCGCCGACTTGACCGGCTTGAGCAGCGCCTGCGGATTCTGCGCGGCGAGGATGATGCCGTTTGTGCCGCCCGTCACCGCGTTATTGACCATGCCGATCTGCCCGGCGAGGTCGGTGCCGCTGGCCGGCGCCTCGAAAGCGACCGACACGCCGAACTTCTTCGCCGCCGCGTCCGCCCCCTCGCGCACCGCGAGCCAGTAGGGCGAGGCGTTGGATTTCGTGATGAGCGTGAAATGATAATGCTTCGCCGGCTTGGCCGGCACCGGCAGCGAATGAACGGTGGGCGCGGCCGCCATGGCCGGCGCCATACCCATGCCGCCGAGCAGCGCGACCGCCGCGGCACCGAGCAGTGTCTTGCGTAAGTTCATGGATGTTCCCTTTCGGCTTCGTTGGTTTCAGCATCCGCATAGCCGGTCATGTAGCGGATCAGTTCGGTCTGGGATGTCTCGGCCGAGCGCGCGTCGAGCACCTTGCGCCCGCGATACATCACCATCACCCGGTCGCAGACCTTGAGGATCTCGACGAGGTTGTGGCCGATGAACAGCACGCCGATGCCTTCGCCGGCGAGCTGCCGCGCCATTTTGAGCACGTTCTCGGTTTCCATCACCGCGAGGGCCGCCGTCGGCTCGTCCATGATGACGACCTTCGCCCGCCAGTAGAGCGCGCGCGCGATCGCCACCGCCTGGCGCTGCCCGCCGGAGAGGTCGAGCACGCGGGTCATCGGGTCGGGAATATGGCTTTCGATCCGCGCCAGCAGGGCGGCGATCTCGCCATGGATCTTCCGCTCGTCGAGCATCGGCACCAGGCCCATGAAGCGCCGCATCGGCTCGCGGCCAAGGAAGATGTTGGCGCCCACATCGAGATGATCGGCAAGGGCGAGATCCTGATAGATCGTCTCGATCCCGGCATTGCGCGCATCGCGCGGCGAGCGGAACGACATCTCCTCGCCGCCGAGCCGGATCGAGCCGGAATCGGCCCGGTGCACGCCGGAAATCACCTTCATCAGGGTGGACTTGCCGGCCCCGTTGTCGCCAACCACGCCGAGCACCTCGCCGGGGGCCACTTCGAGCGACACGCCGCGCAGCACCTCGATCGCGCCGAACCGCTTGTCGACGCCGCGCACCTCGAGGGCGGGCACGCTCACGCCGTGATCTCCGTTCCGACCGGCGCGCCCGTTGCTGGGTCGTTCGCTCGCATCGTTTTTCCTCCCTCCGCCGGCGCTTCAGCACCAGCCATTGAGTTGCAGAATATCGATATGCGGCAACGCTGACAAGCGGGAAGCGCGTGCCCGTTTCTCACCATCGCGGGATCGTGGGCCGGCTTGCGCGGCGAGAACCCGATTGATAGCCTCGTCAGCATGTCTCGCAATTTTCATTACGTATACACAATAATAAATTCGCGTAATCCGTGAGGAAGGGAGCAAAGATGGAACTTGGGCTCAATGGAAAGATCATTATCGTCACCGGCGGCGCCTCGGGAATCGGCGCCGCGGTGGTGGACACGCTCGCCGGCGCTGGCGCGGTGCCGGTCGTGCTCGACCGTGCCGCAGCACCCGGCGAGCATCACCGCCTCGACCTGACCGACGACGCCGCCTGCGCCGCGGCCATCGCCGCCATCGCCGCGCGCCACGGCCGGATCGACGGGCTGGTGAACAATGCCGGCGTGAACGACCGCGCCGGGCTTGGCGGCACGCTCGATATCGCCCTCGCCGCCTTCCGCGCCTCGCTCGAACGCAATCTCGTGCAGTGCTTCACCCTGATGCATCTGTGCCTGCCGCATCTGCGCCAGTCGCGCGGCGCGGTGGTGAACATCGCCTCAAAGGTCGCCCTCACCGGCCAGGGCGGCACCAGCGGCTATGCCGCGGCCAAGGGCGGCCTGCTCGGTCTCACCCGCGAATGGGCCGCCGAACTCGCCGCCGATGGCATACGGGTCAACGCCGTCCTGCCCGCCGAGGTCTCCACGCCGATGTACGACCAATGGCTGTCCGCCCAGCCCGATCCCGACGCCCGCCGCGCCGCCATCACCCGCACCATCCCGCTCGGCGCGCGCATGACGACGCCGGCGGAAATCGCGGCGAGCGTCGTCTTCCTGCTCTCCGTCGCCGCCTCGCACGTCACCGGCCAGCATCATGTCGTCGATGGCGGCTACGTTCATCTCGACCGCGCGCTGACCGCCTGATGCGCATCGACGCCCACCTGCATCTCTGGTCGCCCGCCCGTGGCGACTATGGCTGGCTGACGCCGGACCTGCCGATCTGCCGCGAGATCACGCTCGACGAGGCAAGCCGCACCGCGACGGGGATCGACGCCGTCATCCTCGTCCAGGCCGCGCCCACCGAGGCGGAAACGCGCTTCCTGCTCGACATCGCCGCCCGCGCCGGCGGCTTCGTCCGCGCCGTGGTCGGCTGGACCGATCTCGCGGCGGCGGACGCGCCCGCCCGCATCGCCGCCCTCGCCGGCGAACCGCGCCTCGCCGGCCTGCGCCCGATGCTGCAGGACATCGCCGATCCCGACTGGATTTTGCGCCCGGACATCGAACCTGCCCTCGCCGCGATGGAACGCGCCGGCCTGGTGCTCGACCTGCTGGTCCGCCCCGCGCATCTGCCGCGCTGCCGCGAACTCGCCCGCCGGCATCCCGGCCTCGCCATGGTGCTCGACCATGCCGCCAAGCCGCCGATCGCGCAGCGCGGCCACACCGCCTGGGCCGACGCGCTGCACCGCCTCGCCGCCGATACCGCGATCGCCTGCAAGCTCTCCGGCCTCATCACCGAAGCCGCACCTGGCGCGGGATTCGACGCGCTCGTCCCCTATGTGCGAACGGTGTTCGAGGCCTTCGGGCCGGACCGGATTCTCTGGGGCAGCGACTGGCCGGTGCTCACCCTCGCCGCCTCCTACGATGCCTGGCGCGGCGCGGCGGAAGCCCTCACCGGGATGATAGCACCTGATGCGATGGACGCGGTGTTCGGCGGCAACGCCGCGCGCATCTACCGGGGCTAGAGCATCATCCGATCAGATGGAGTCATCTGATCGGATAAAGATGCTCAGTTTATCAGCATGATAGAGCACTACATCCGATCCAAAAGGATCGGAAAGTGCTCTGAGCCCGGCTCACGCCTCTTCGGCGATCAGCGCGCCGCGCGTCAGCACCGCCCGCGCCGCCACCGCCTGCGCCGCCGCCACCGCAGAAGCGGGCGCCATCCCCTGCATCCGGCAGGCGAGGAAGGTGCCGTTGAACGCATCGCCCGCGCCGGTCGAATCCACCGGCGTCACCACCTCGCGCGGCACCACCTCGAAGCTGTCCGCACCAAAGCGCCCCAGCGTCGCCGCTGTGCCGTTCTTGACGACGATATCCCGCACCCCCGCCGCCGCCAGTCGCGCGACCGTCGCCGCCGGCGCCGCGTCGCCGAACAGGGCCGCCTCGTCCTCGAAGGTCGGCAGCGCGATATCCACGAGCGGCAGCACGCGCCGGACGATCTCCCGCGCCTCGTCGGCGTCGCGCCACAGCGCCGGGCGGTAATTGGTATCGAAGGCGATCTCGGCCCCCGCCGCCCGCGCCGCGCCGAGGACGTCCAGCAGCGCCGCCCGCCCCGCCGGCGGCAGGATCGCCAGTGTGATGCCCGAGACCAGCACGAGCCGCGCGCCGGCCAGCGCCCGTGCGAGGAACGCCGGATCGTCGGCCAGATGCGTCGCCGCCGAGTGCCGCCGCCAATAGGCGAAGCTCCGCTCGCCCGCCTCCACCCGGATCACGTAAAGCCCGACCGACGCGCCCTCGACCCGCCGCACGAACGCCGCATCGATCCCGGCCGCCTCGATCCGCGCGCGCATCGCGTCCGACATCCAGTCGGTCCCGATCGCGGTCACGTAGCGCACCGGCACGGCACCGCGCAGCCGCACCCGCGCCGCCCAGGCGGCGTTGAACGTATCGCCCGCGAAACCGAGCGTGTAGGCGCCCGCCTCGTTCGGCGCGAACTCCGCGAGGCACTCGCCGATGGCGACGAACATCAGGCCGCCGGCGCCGTGGCTTCGAGCGCGCGGATCACGCCGCGCAATTCCGCCAGCCCGCGCAGCCGGCCGATATAGGAATAGCCGGGATTGACCCGCCGCGCCGCATCGGCGGCGAGCAGATGCCCATGATCCGGCCGTAACGGGATCGACGCCCGCCGCCCCGCCGTCGCCGCCTCGCGTTCCTCGCGCAGCAGCAGGGTGAGCAGGGCCACCATGTCGGTCCGCCCGTCGAGATGCGGCGCCTCGACGAAGGAGCCGTCCGGCTCGACCGTTACGTTGCGCAGATGGACGAAATGGATGCGGCTGCGGAACGTCTCGGCGATCGCCAGCACGTCGTTATCCGCGCGCGACCCGAGCGAGCCGGCGCAGAGCGTCAGCCCGTTCGCCCGCGAGGGCACCGCCTGGAACAGCGTCGCCAGATCCTCCAGCGTCGAGACCACGCGCGGCAGGCCGAACAGCTTCACCGGCGGATCGTCGGGATGGATCGCGAGCCGCACGCCGAGTTCCTCGGCCACCGGCACCACCTCGCGCAGGAAATCGCCCAGGTTGGCGCGCACCGCCGCGTCGTCCAGCCCATCGAACCGCGCGATCTCGGCGGCGATGGTCTCCCGCGTCTGCGACGCCGCCCCGCCCGGCAGGCCGGCGATGATGGTCCGCTCCAGCCGCTCCAGCGCCTGCGCGTCGCAGGCCGCCATCCGCGCCTCCGCCTGCGCGACCAGCGGCGCCGGATAGCCCTCCGCCGCCCCGGCGCGGCGCAGCACGAAGGCGTCGTAGAGAATAAAATCCACCATGTCGAAGCGCAGCGCCTTCGCCCCGTCCGGCATCTCGTGGGCGAGTTCGGTGCGGGTCCAGTCGATCACCGGCATGAAATTGTAGCAGATCACGCCCACCCCCGCCCGCGCCACCGCGGCGAGCGAGTCCTTCCACGCCCCGACGAGGCGCGGCCAGTGACTGTCTCGGCACTTGATGCCGGTCGGCACCGGGATCGACTCGCACACGCTCCAGCGCAGCCCGGCGGCCTCGATCGCGTCGCGACGCGCCTGCACCGCGGCGACCGGCCAGGGCTCGCCGGGGGGGATGTCGTGCAGCGCCGTCACCACGCCGGTCGCCCCCGCCTGCCGGACATGGGCGAGCGGGATCGGATCTTCCGGCCCGAACCAGCGCCAGGTCTCTTCCATTGCCCCGCCCTTTCCCCTTGTCAGTCCAGCGCACGGAGGCGCGCGCTGAACGGCCAGCCGATCCGCCCATAAGTCCCACCATCTTTATCCGATCCGGCGGGATCGGAAAGGGCTCCGGGCGCCCTACCCCGACTTGACCGAAAAAGCGCACCGGACCAAGAAGGCAGATGCCGCGTCCCCGCAAACATGAAGCCGGATTCACCGGCGATGAACCGGAAGACCCTTTCCTCGCGTCGCTTGCGGCGGTGTGGCTCGACCCCGCGATCGGCAAGACGGCGCAAATCTACACGATCATCCGCAACGGCATCGTCCAGCTCAAGCTCCCGCCAGGGGCGGCAATCAACGAGCGGGAAATCTGCGCCCGGCTCGGCGTGTCGCGCACGCCGTTGCGCGAGGCGATCCTGCAACTCGCGGCGGAAAACCTGGTTACCGTGGTGCCGAATTTGGGCACCAGCGTCGCTCCCATCCATATCCAGGACGCGTTCGACGGCCAGATGGTGCGCGACGCGCTGGAGATGCGCGTGGTGCGGCTCGCCTCATCGCGGATGAACCTTGCCGTCGAACGCGCGCTGGCCGCGAATATGGAAGCCCAGCACAAGGCCGCCGAAGCCCGCGACTTCGATGGGTTCTACCTGCTGGACGAGGATTTCCACCGCCTCATCAGCGAATGCGGCGCCTCGCCCACGGTCTGGCGCATCATCAACGGCGCCAAGGCGCAGCTCGACCGCATCCGCCGCCTCGGCTTCCCGCGCCCGCACCACGCCGAAACCGTGCTCGCCGAGCACCAGGCGATCTTCGACGCGCTGATGCGGCGCGATGCCGAGCGCGCCGCCGCCGCCATGCAGACGCATCTCGACCGGGTGTTCGAAACCGTGCGCCTGCTGATCGCCGAGCGGCGCGACTACTTCTCGCCCGATGCCGGCGAGGTGGCCCAGCGCGCGGGGCGGCCCGCCGGCGCTTGACCGGACTGCCGTTTATCGGAAAAATACAATCCGATATATTCCCTTCAACGACCGGGGCGCACCACCGCCCCGCGCCTAGGCGAGAAACGGAACCAGACCCATGAACGCTCCCACCACCGTGCGCCTGAACGACGCCGACAACGTCCTCGTGGCGATCGAGCCGATCGCATCCGGCACCGGCGTCGCCGAGGGCCTGGTGACCTCGGCGCGCATTCCCCGCGGGCATAAGATCGCCGCCGCCCCGATCGAGGCCGGCGCGCCGGTGCGCAAGTTCGGCCAGATCATTGGCTTTGCGAAGGAGGCCATCGCCCCCGGCGCCTGGGTGCACGAACACAATGTCGAGGTTCACGAATTCGCGCGCGACTACACGCTCGGCGCGGTGAAGCCGGTCGAACCCGTCGCCGCCCCGGCGACGTTCATGGGCTTCCGCCGCGCCAACGGCCAGGTCGGCACGCGCAACTACATCGCCATTCTCAGCTCGGTGAACTGCGCCGCCACCGTCGCCCGCCAGATCGCGCTGCGGGCGGAACGGAGCGGCCTGCTCGACGGGTTTCCGAATGTCGACGGCATCGTCCCGCTCACCCACGGCACCGGCTGCGGCATGGCGGCCGACGGCGAGGGCTACGAGCTGCTCGAACGCACGCTCTGGGGGGCGGCCTGCAACCCGAACGTTGCCGGCGTGCTGTTCATCGGCTTGGGCTGCGAGGTGCTGCAGATCGCGCGGATGACCGCCCGCTACGGGCTGAAGGACGATCCCCGCTTTCACTGGATGACGATCCAGGATTCCGGCGGCACGCCCGCGACGATCGAGGCCGGGCTCGCCGCGCTGCGCGAGATCCTGCCCCGCGCCGACGCCGCGCGGCGCGAGCCCCTGCCCGCCTCGCATCTTGTTCTCGCCCTGCAATGCGGCGGGTCGGACGCCTATTCCGGCCTCACCGCCAACCCCGCACTCGGCGAGGCGGCGGACATTCTGGTGCGCCACGGCGGCACCGCTATCCTGTCGGAAACGCCGGAAATCTACGGCGCCGAACACCTTCTCGTGCACCGCGCCGCGAGCCGCCGCGTCGCCGACGACCTGCTGGCGCGGATCGACTGGTGGCGCGACTATCTCGCCCGCACCGGCGGACAGATGAACAACAACCCCTCACCCGGCAACAAGGCTGGCGGGCTGACCACCATTCTCGAAAAATCCCTCGGCGCCGTGGCCAAGGGCGGCACCACCCCACTCACTGCGGTCTACCGCTATGCCGACCCGGTCACCGAGCGCGGGTTCGTCTTCATGGACACGCCCGGCTACGACCCCGTCTCGGTCACCGGCCAGGTCGCCGGCGGCGCCAACATCCTGTGCTTCACCACCGGCCGCGGCTCGGCATTCGGCTGCAAGCCGGTGCCCTCGATCAAGCTGGCGACCAACAGCGATCTCTACCGCCGCATGGAAACCGACATGGACATCGATTGCGGCGACATCCTCGCCGGCATGACGATCGCGCAAAAGGGCGAAGAGATCTTCCGCCACCTGCTCGACGTCGCCTCCGGCGCGCGCACCAAATCCGAACTGCTCGGCTATGGCGACAACGAATTCGTGCCCTGGCAGGTTGGGGCGGTCATGTGACCGCCAGACGCAGCGTCATGTGACCGCCAGACGCAGCGTCATGTGACCGCCAGACGCAGCGTCATGTGACCGCCAGATGAAGCGTCATGTGACCGCGGCGCTGGCGTCAGTGGGCGCCGGCACCCAGCATCGCCGCGCGGAATCCCTCATCAGCGCGCAGCGCCTCGGTGGTATCCGCCCGCACGATCCGCCCGGTTTCCAGCAGATAGGCGCGATGCGCGACCTTCAGGCTCAGATTGACATTCTGCTCGACCAGCAGCACCGTCGTCCCTTGGGCGTTGATCCGCGCGATCGTCGCGAACACCTGCTTGACGATCACCGGTGCGAGGCCGAGCGAGGGCTCGTCCAGCATCAGCAGGCGCGGCTTCGCCATCAGCCCGCGCCCGATCGCCAGCATCTGCTGCTGCCCGCCGCTGAGCGACCAGCCCATCTGCGTGTAAAGCCGCTTGAGATCGGGGAAGATTTCGAGAATCCCCTCGATGTCACGCTCGGTTTCGGCGCGCGACACCTTCCGGTTCGACGTGCCCATGATCAGGTTCTCGCGCACGGTAAGCCCCGGAAACACGTGCCGCCCTTCCGGCACATGCGCGATGCCGCGGCGGACGATCGCCTCCGGCGCCATCCGTTCGATCCGCTCGCCCTCGAAGCGGACTTCACCGCGCGTCGGGTGCAGCAGACCGGAAATCGTCTTGAGCGTGGTCGACTTGCCAGCGCCATTGACGCCGAGCAGGGCGACGACCTCACCCGCCCTTACCTCGATGCTGATATCGTGCAGGGCGGTCACCTGCCCGTAGCGCGACTGGATGTTGCTGACCTCAAGCATATTCGACATCGTCACCCAGATACGCCTTCATCACGGCAGGATCCGACAGCACCTGCTTCACCGATCCCTCGCTGATCTTCTGGCCGAAATCCATCACATAGGCCCGCGTCGCCACGCTGGAGACGAAGCTCATGTCGTGCTCGATCAGCAGCATCGTCACCCCCAGCGCATGGATCCGGTAAAGGATCTGCGACAGCACCTCGGTTTCCTCGTGGTTCATCCCCGCCGCCGGTTCATCGAGCAGCAGAAGCTCGGGGCCGGAGACGATGGCCCGCGCGATCTCGACGATGCGCTGCTGCCCGTAAGGCAGGTTCTTCGCCTTTACATCGAGCCGGACGAAACCGAGAAAGTGCAGTGTCTCCCTTGCCTTTTCCATCGCCTCGCGTTCCTCGCGATAGCCGCGCGGCCGCGATAGCAGCGCCCCCGCGAGCCCGACCGTTCCCCGCCGGTAATGACCGACCGCCACATTCTCCAACGCGGTCAGTTCGGGAAACAGGCGGATATTCTGAAAGGTGCGTGAAATGCCGAGCCGGTTGATCCGCGTCGGGCCGAGATTGGTGATCTCCTTCCCGTCATAGACGATCGATCCCGCCGTTGCCGTGTAGATCCCGCTCAGCACGTTCAGCACCGTCGTCTTGCCCGAGCCATTCGGCCCGATCAGCACCGCCACATCACCGCGATTGACCGTCAGCGACACGCCATTGACCGCCTTGATGCCGCCGAAATGCTTGGCCAGATCACGAATTTCCAGAAGCGGCCGATCCGAGGCCACTGGCCGTTCAGGCACCGCGTCAGACTTGAGATATGCGACCTCGTCCCGACCATCCTCGCGTCGCCCCAGCACCAGCGTCGTCACCGCGCCGACACCGCGCAGCAGCAAGCCGTATAGCCCTTCGGGCATGAACAGCACGACGACGACGACCAGCACGCCATAGACCGCGATGTAATAGGCATGCAGGAAGCGCAGCACTTCCGGCAGGAAGGTGATCAGCCCGGCGCCCAGCGTGGTGCCGACGATCGAAGCCTGCCCGCCCACCAGCGCCATCGCGAAGAAGGAGACGGACTGGTAGAAGTTGAACACGTTCGGGCTGATATAGAGCGAGCCGGAAGCATAGAGAATCCCGCCCATCGCGGCGAGCGCGGCGGAGACGGCGAAGGCGAGAACCTTCGTCCGGAACAGGCTGATTCCGTTTGCCGACGCGGCGATTTCATCCTCGCGCAGGGCGAACAGCGCGCCGCCCAGCCGCGAATGGCGCAGGCGGAACACAACATAACTCGCCAGCACGAGAACCGCGACGGAGATGAAATAGAACCCGTGGTCGCTGTTGATCGCGTAGCCGAACAGGCTCGGCCGGGGGATGTTGGAAATCCCGTCGGCACCGCCGGTCATGGCGTTCCAGTTGTTGAGCACAAGCTCGGTGATGATCTGAAACCCGATCGTCACCAGCGCGAGATAATGGCTGGCGAGCCTGAGCGAGATCGCGCCGAGGAAGAGGCCGAAGCCGGTGGTCACCACCACCGCCGCCAGCGCAGCACTCCAGTAGCCGACGTGATGGTTCACCGCGAGAACCGAGAACGTATAGGCGCCGATCCCGAAAAACGCTGCCTGGGCCAGCGAGATCTGCCCCGAATAACCGAGCAGAACCGTCAGCCCGAGCGCCGCGACGGCATAAGACAGCGAGAGGATGAGCAGCGTGAGATAATACGATCCGAGCCGCCCACCCGGCAGCAGGAACGGTATCAGCACCAGCAGTGCGACGAAGGGCAGGAACCTGGCGATCGACCTGATCATGTTGTCGTTTTCCTGAAGCCGCCGGCGCGCCGGTCAGACCTTCTGTGAGACTTTTTCACCGAACAGCCCGTATGGCCGGAAGATCAGGAACAGGATCAGCACGATGAACGGAAATGCATCGCGATACGATCCCGAGATATAGGTCGCGCCATAGGTCTCGATCAGCCCGATGCCGAGCCCGCCGACGATCGCCCCCTTCATGCTCCCGAATCCGCCGACGATCGCCGCGGCGAAAGCCTTGAGCGCGATGCTCGACCCCATCGTCGCCGTCACCGTGTAGACGGGTGCGATCAGCAATCCCGCAAGCCCGCCGAGCGCGGTGCTGATCGCAAACGTCAGCGCCGCCATCCAGGCCACGCGGATCCCCATCAGCCGCGCCGTGTCAGGGTCCTGCGCCGTCGCCTGCAACTGCTTGCCGAGCTTGGTTCGTTCGAGAAACCAGTTCAACAGCGCCACCATGGCCGCGGTGACAACGATGATGACGATGTATTGCGGATAGACATGAACGCCGAACACCGCGACGGAGTCAGCCTTGAAGATCGGCGGCAGCTGGTAAGGTATCGGTCCATAGATCAGCAGGAAGGCCTGTTCGAGAAAGACCGAGGCACCGACAGTGGCGATCATCACCGGCAGGAAGTTGCGCGGCCGGTTTCGCACCGGCTGAAAGATCAGCAGCTGGAACAGCGCGCCGACCAGACCGGTTGCCACCACTGCAAGTACCAGCGCGAGCCACCAAGGCAGATGCAGCACAACGACGAGGCTGACCATGAAATAGGCGCCGATCATCGCGAAATCGCCCTGGGCGAAATTCACCACATTGACGGAAGTATAGATCAGCACGAAGCCAAGCGCGATCAGCGCATAGATGCTGCCGACCGCAAGTCCCGCGATGGTCAGCTGGATGAATTCGGAGAACACGCAGACAATATCCCGGTCAGCTGATTTTCATTCCGGCAGAAAACGAATGCGCCGTCCGGGAGACGAGCCACCCGGACGACGCCCGGCATTCAGCCGACATATTTAATCGGGATCACCTTCCGATGCTTGATCTTGACCACCCAATAGCCGTGCAGCCCATCGCCGTTGGTGTCGAAAGTGTAGGTGCCCTCGACCCCGTGATAGCCCTTCACCGCGCGAATGCCCTTCTGGATCGCGGCCGGCGCGGTGCCATCCTTCGCGATGACCCGGCTGAGGACGTTCATCGCGTCATAGACCCACCCACCGAACACGTCGGGCTGGCTGTTATATTTCGCAACATAACGTTTGGTGAACGCCTTCGCCGCATCGTTGCCATCAGCCACGAAATCGGACACGCCATAGGTATCGTCGACCGCGGGGCCAGCAAGCTGGATACAGACCGAGGTCGCGATCGAGGTCGAGCCGATGATCTTCACCTTGAGACCCAGCTGGCGCAGCTGCTTGAGCATCTGCGCCTCGTCCTCGGAATTGGTCATGTAGGTTGCGAGCGTATCGGCGCCGGAACTTTTGACCTTCTCCAGAAACGACGTGTAATCCCGCGTCGCGGTGGTATAGCCCTGATCGCTGACAACCTTGGCGCCGTTCTTCACCAGCGCCACCTTGAGCAGCGCATTCCCGGCCGCACCGAAAGCGTCGGTATCGTAAAGAACGGCGACGTTCTTGCTGCCCATCGTCTTTACCGCGTACTGGGCCATCGTTGCCGACGCATAGGTATCGTTCGGCCGGAAACGGAACACCCACTGGTTGCCGACATGCGTCAGCTTCGGATCGGTGCCGCCGATCATGGTTGGGATCTTGTAGCGCGCGACATAAGGCAGCGTCGCCTGCACGATCGTGCTGCGGATCGAGCCGATGATGGCGACAATGTTCTGATTCGCGGCGAGCTTCTGATAGGCCGAGACGCCGGCCTGATTCTGCCCGCGATCGTCCTCGACAATCAGCTTGATCTTCTTGCCGGCGATGCCGCCATGGGCGTTGATCTCGTCAACGGCGAGCTTTGCGCCATCAACCTTGTGCTGGCCACTGAGCGCTGCGGGGCCTGTCAGATCGGCGATCATGCCGATCTCGATCGTGCCGGATGCTGCATGGGCCACACCCGCACCGCACAGAAGCGCAATCATGCCCGCGCCGCCGAGTAATTTTCCGATCATTGGTTTCATCTCCCTCGATTTTATTTGATTGGACGTCTTATTCCCCCTCCCGGCGCGACGGTTCGAGGGCGGGCAACTGACAAGGTTGGCGCCGTGTCGTGCATCGCTTCTGCAGAATACGCCGCCGGGTGGAGAGTGCAGGGAAGGGTCGCGCCGCAACATATTGCCGCTTGCCCAGGCAATCCGGCAAAAGAGCGCGCATCGGTCGGCCTCCCCTCGCAGATTATTGATAACCGGTATATAGGATTTTTGGGGGTGTCAACACGCGCGCGAGGGGCATGATCCCTCAGCGTCGGGCGGCCGCGTCGAGCCAGGCAAACCAGTCCGGCGTCGCATCCACCAGCACCGGGGGCGGGCTGGTGCCGAGATAACGCAGTAGCGTCTCCTGCGTCTGTCCAACCGGTACAGGCAGCGGTTCCATCGGGTTGATGACGATCGCGGCAATCGGAATCTCGCGCGCGCGCAGCGCCTCGACGGCGCAGAGCGTATGGCTGATCGTGCCGAGATACCCGCCAGCGACCAGCACCACCTCAAGGCCGAGTGCGGCGATCCAGTCGCGCACGGTATGCGTTTCATCCAGCGGTACCATCGCGCCGCCGACGCCTTCGACCAGCAGCGGGGCCCGCGCCTCGGCCAGCGCGGTCTCGCAGAAAGCGACGAGCGCATCGAAGGGAATGCGCCGGCCGGATCGCGCCGCCGCCATGTCGGGTGAGATCGGATCGGGAAACCGCCAGGGACAGATGGCGGCAACGTCATCGTCGGTGACCGCCGCCCTGCCCATCGCCCGCAACAGAATGCCAGCATCGCTCTCTGCCGCGAGGACTGGGTCATAGCCACTGGCAACCGGCTTGAGCGCCCGCGCGGAAACGCCACCGGCCCGCCAATGCCGGATCATGCCGGCGGCGACATGCGTCTTGCCGATCTCGGTGCCGGATGCGGTGATGAAGAAATGGCTCATGCGCTCCCCATGATTTTGGTGCGGACGAGTTGGGCCAGACGGTCGACGTCTTCCGGTAAATGCCCCGCGGTGAAGGCGAAGCGCAGCCGCGCCGTGCCCTCGGGCACGGTGGGCGGGCGAATGGCGGCGACGAGATAGCCCGCCGCCTCCAGCACCGTCTGGGCCGCGAGGGCGCGCTCGGCGGTCCCGAGCAGGAGCGGCACGATCGGGCTTTCGGCCGGCGCCAGGCCCAGGGCGGCGCAGAAGCGGCTTGCATGGGCGAGCGCGGCGGCGCACAGGGCGGGATCGGCCGCGATCAGATCGAGCGCCGCGATCGAGGCGCCGACCACCGCCGGCGGCAGGCCGGTGGTGTAGACGAAGCTGCGGGCACGGTTGCGGATCAGCTCGCACACGACATGCGAAGCGCAGAGATAGCCGCCATAACTGCCCACCGCCTTGGACAGCGTCCCCATCTGCAACGGCACGCTATGGCCGTGGGCCGAGCCGCGCCCCTGGTTGATGACGCCGATGCCATGCGCGTCGTCCGTCATCAGCCAGGCGTCATGCGCGTTGGCCAAGGCGAGCATCTGGCCCACGGGCGCGAGGTCGCCATCCATCGAGAACACGCCATCGGTCGCCACCATCGCGTGGCGGGCGGCCGGGCGATGGGCGGCGAGAAGTTCGGCGAGATGAACGAGGTCGTTGTGCCGAAAGATGTGCAGCGCAGCGCCGGACAGGCGGGCGCCGGCCCAGATGCAGGCATGGGCGAGTTCGTCGACGAAGATCGCATCGTCCCGCGTCATCAGCGCCGGGATGATGCCGGTATTGGCGAGGAAGCCCGAGCCGAACACCACGGCGTCTTCCGTCTGTTTCAGCGCGGCGAGGCGCGCCTCGAGCGCGCGGTAGAGCGGATGGTCGCCGGTGACGAGGCGGGAGGCGCCGGCGCCGGCGCCGTGGCGGCGGGCGGCGTCGATCGCGGCGTCGATCACCGCCGGGTGGGTGGAGAGGTTGAGATAGTCGTTGCAGGAGAACGAGATCAGCCGCTGCCCGTCGCGCTCCAACATCGCGCCGGCGGCGCGGGCGGTCGGGCGCAGGCGGCGGCGGAGGGCGCCGGCCTCGAGCCGGGCGAGCTTGTCGGTCGCGAACTGGTCGAGCGTGGTCATCCTGTCTCAATCTGCCGCAAAAGCTTCACGAACGCGGATGCAGCGTTTATCACCGGTTCGACCCCTTGGGGCAAATCGGAGCTTGCCATGTCCATCGCACTCGATTCTTCCACTGCTGCCGCTGCTGCCGCTGCTGCCATGCCGTCCCCGACGCGGGCGCGCATCGCCGCCCTGCTGGCGCTGCCGCTGCCCGAGCTGATCTTCCAGGCGCAGACCGTGCACCGCCAGCATTTCGACCCGACCCAGGTGCAGATTTCCACCCTGCTCTCGATAAAGACCGGCGGCTGCCCGGAGGATTGCGGCTATTGCCCGCAAAGCGCGGGATTCGACGCGGGGGTGCCGGCGTCGAAGCTGATGGACATCGCCCCGGTGCTGGAAGCGGCACAGCGGGCGAAGGACGCCGGGGCGCAGCGCTTCTGCATGGGGGCGGCCTGGCGCTCGCCCAAGGACCACGATCTCGACCGGGTGGCGGCGATGGTCGAGGGGGTGAAGGCGCTGGGGATGGAAACCTGCGTCACCCTCGGGATGCTGCGGCCGGACCAGGCGGCGCGGCTGAAATCGGCCGGGCTCGACTATTACAATCACAATCTCGACACCTCGCCGGAATTCTACGGCAGCATCATCACCACCCGCACCTACCAGGACCGGCTGGACACGCTGGCGGCGGTGCGGGATGCGGGCATCAATGTCTGCTGCGGCGGGATCATCGGGATGGGCGAGGATCTCGACGACCGGGCCGGGCTGCTGGCGACCCTCGCCGATCTCGATCCGCCGCCGGAGAGCGTGCCGATCAACGCGCTGGTCGCGGTGAAGGGCACGAAACTCGGCGAGAGCGCGCCGATCGACCCGATCGATTTCGTACGCACCATCGCGGCGGCGCGGATCAGCATGCCAAAATCCTGGGTGCGGCTGTCGGCCGGGCGGGAGGCGCTGAGCGACGAGGCGCAGGCGCTGTGTTTCCTCGCCGGCGCGAACTCGATTTTCTACGGCGACACGCTGCTGACCACGGCGAACCCGGCGGCCGCGCGCGACAATGCGCTGTTCGACAGGCTCGGGATGACCAAGCTTTCGTGAGCGACTGGCTGGAGCGCGGCTGGCGGCATGTCTGGCTGCCCTATGCGCAGATGCAGACCGCGCCATTGCCGCTGCCGGCGGTGCGGACGGAGGGATCTAGCATCCATCTGGCCGACGGGCGGGTGCTGATCGATGGCGTCGCCTCATGGTGGACGTCGTGCCACGGCTACAATCATCCTCACATCCGTGAAGCGGTCGCGGCCCAGCTCGATTCGATGCCGCATGTGATGTTCGGCGGGCTGGCGCATGAGCCGGCCTATCGCCTCGCGACGCGGCTGGCAGGGATGATGCCGGACGGGCTGGAGCGGGTGTTCTTCACCGATTCCGGCTCGGTCGCGGTGGAGGTGGCGATGAAGGTCGCGGTGCAGGCGCGGCTCAATCGCGGCGAGCGCGGGCGGCACAAATTCCT
>JAJZSY010000027.1 GCA_021849425.1 Pseudomonadota bacterium | reverse complement strand
CCGAGCATGCCCGCCATCAGGCAAGCCATTCTCGACCTCTTCGCGCGGCCTCCGCCCCTGCGATGCCCTCACTGTGAAATGCTCCTCGCAGAAACCGCCAAACCAAAAGTGCCAAAGTAGTGCTAGGGGGTGATCTGACCGGATGCGTCAGGCCTTGCGGGGCCTGAACCGCGCCACGAAATCAAGGATTGCCACCGCCGCCTCGTCGGGCGACGGGTGCCGCATCACCCGTCCGCCGGCATCCCGCGTCTCGCTCACCGCCTGCAACCGCGCCTCGGCCGAACCGCCGCCGCCGACATCGCCGATCAGCTTCGGCCGCGCCCGATAGGGCCGCATTTCGATTCCTTCCGGCGCCAGCGCCGAAATCAGCGCCGGTCCCGCCGCCTCGCTCACCCGGCCCGCCAGCCGCGCGCGATGCACATAGGGCAGTGGCGCCGGTGCGGCCGGATGCACGGTGATCACCGCCGCCCCGCGCACCGTGGCCGCCCGTCGCCCGCCGCGCGGCAGCGCCTGCGTCACCCTCGTTTCGCCGCCCGCAAATTCGGCCGCGATCGCATCGGCGACGATCGGCCATCCCAGCGCACGCGCCAGCCGATAGGGCAGCAGCCCGCCATCCGCGCCACCCCGGCCGCGCCGCCCCGCGAGGATCAGGACCGGCATCCTTCCCTCAAGCGCCGCCACCAGCGCGCCGAGCGGATCGTCCGCCGCCCCGGCCCCGACCAGCGTCAGCCCATCGATCCCGTGCCCGAGCGCGTCCAGCACC
The DNA here is from genome assembly GCA_021849425.1 of Pseudomonadota bacterium. GTDB lineage: Bacteria > Pseudomonadota > Alphaproteobacteria > Acetobacterales > Acetobacteraceae > Acidiphilium. The sequence goes on along the minus strand of JAJZSY010000027.1, from coordinate 33,215 downwards.
GCCGCGTCGCGCCCACCGGCATGCAACCCCTCGACTGCGCCGCCCGCCCCGGCAATGCGGCGCGCCAGCGCGATCGCCTGCAACTCTACCGGCACCGGGCAGGGGTCACCCGTGGCCGGATGCCGCCCCGCCGAGAGCAGCACGACGATCCTCATGCCTCGGCTCCCAGAAGCGCGAGCAGCGCCGGCAGCACCGCCTGCGCATCCGCCACCACCGCGAGGTCCGCCCGCGCGATCATCGCCGCGTGCAGGTCGGTATTCACTGCGACCACATGGTCCACCGTGCCGATCCCCTGCAGATGCTGCGGCGCGCCGGAAATCCCGAACGCCACGTAGCAGTCGGCGTTGAGAACGGTTCCGGAGGCGCCGACCTGCATCGCCCGCGGCAACGCGCCGGCGTCGCACACCACCCGGCTCGCCCCCGGCGTCGCCCCGAGCGCGCGCGCGAGATCGAGAAACCCCGCGAGATCGGTCACCCCGTTTCCCGCCGCGATGACAAATCCCGCCTCGTCCAGCCGCACCGTCGCCGCCTCCAGCGGCAGGGGCGACAGCCGCACCGCCATCGCCGCATCCATCGCCGGATCGGCCGGCAGATCGACCGGCTCGGCCGCATGCGCCGCCCCGCGCCAGGGCGCGATGCGGTCGGCCGCGATGCTCAGCAGGCGCGGCGGCGCCGCCCGCCATTCCGCCCGCCCCGCGGCAGCCGGGCGGATCGCCTGCCGCGCCGACAGGCTCTCGACCGCATCGAACAGCGCCTCGTCGCAGAGTGCGGCCACCCGCCGCGCCAGATCCCCGCCATCCGCGCTCTCGGCGAACACCACATGGCGCGGCCGATGCGCGCCGATCGCGGCGGCGACCGATGCCGCCAGCGAGGCCGGATCGTCCCGCTCCGGCAGCACCATCACCCGGTCCGCCCCCGCCGCACCCGCGTCCTCCGGCAGGCTCGGCGCCAGCAGCACCACCGCCGCCGCGCCGCCGCCATCCAGCAGCCGCGCCGCCCCCAGCACCTGCCGGTCATGGCGCGACAGCACACCGCCCGCCATCTCGGCCACGGCGAACACCAGATAGGCCGGGTCCGCGATCGTCACGACCTGCGCCGCCGCCGGCGCCACCGCGGCACAATGCGCGACCACCCCGCCGCGATGCGTCCGGTCGATCCGCCGCCGCGGCGCCTCGGCCACCACCACCGCCGCGCGCTCGGCCCGGGGATCGCGCCGCCTCGCGCTCACGCCCGCGCCTCCACCGGCACCGCTTCCATCGCCGCGTGCACCAGCTCGGCAATGTCGCGCACCTCGGGCCGCGGGCCCGTCACCCCTTCCAGCATCGCCGTGCAGCCCGGGCACGCCACGGCGACGATGTCCGCCCCGGTCTCCCGCGCCTGCGCCATCCGCAGATCGGGAATTCGCCGCACGCCCGCGATGTCCGACACCGGCGCGCCGCCGCCGCCACCGCAGCAGAACGAGGCCGCGCCATATCGCTCCATCTCGCTTACCGCCAGGCCGATTCGCCCCAGCACCCGCCGCGGCGCGTCATACTCGCCGTTATAGCGGCCGAGATAGCACGGGTCGTGATAGGTCACCGTCCCGCCGGATGCCGCCTCCGGTCGGATCGCGCCAGTACCGATCAGCTCGTCGATCAGCGCCGTATGGTGCTGAACCGTGTAGAGCCCGCCGAACGCCGGATATTCCTGCCGCAGCACATGCAGCGCATGCGGATCGGCGGTGACGATCCGGCCGAACCGCCTTGCCGCCAGCGTTGCGACATTGGCGCGCGCGAGCCGCTCGAACCCCGCCTCGTCGCCAAGCCGCCGGGCAAGGTCGCCGCAATCGCGCTCCGCTTCCCCCAGCACCGCGAAATCCAGCCCCGCCGCCCGCATGATCGCCACCAGCGCCCGCAGCGTCCGCCCATAGCGGGCATCGAACGCCCCGTCGCCGAGCCAGAGCAGGATGTCGGCGCTCTCGCCCTCGCCCAGCACGCGCAGCCCGCCGGCCGCGAAATCGAGCCGCCGCCCGGACTCGAACCCGCCGGGATTGAACGCGTAGCGCAGTTCCGAAAGCACCTGGTCCGCCTTGCCCGGCGCGCCACCTTCCGCGAGCGTCAGGTGCCGCCGCAGATCGACCACAGCATCCACATGCTCGATCATCATCGGGCAGGCGGCGACACAGGCGCGGCAGGTCGTGCAGGCGAACAGCGTTTCCGCGTGCAGCCGCCCCAGCACCGGGCCCGGCGACGAAATGCCCGGATGCGGCGAGCCGGCATAGGCCGGCGCCTCCGGATGCAGCGCCGTCGCCAGGTCCTGGATCAGCGCCTTCGGGTTCAGCTTCTGCCCGGCGGCGAAGGCCGGGCACGCCTCCTCGCACCGCCCGCACTGGATGCAGGCATCGAACCCCGCCAGCCGGTTCCAGGCGAAATCGCCAATCGCCGCCACGCCGAATTTTTGCGCCGGCGACAGCAAGCTCGCCGCCGTTCCCACGAAACGCTCCGGCCGCGGATGCGCCGCGAGATGCACCGCCCCGGCCAGCGCGTGCCGCATCGGCCCGGTCGCGATCCCCGCCACCAGCCGCGCCCCGCCCCAGGCCGCAAGCCCGATCCCGGCCAGCGCCGGCAGCCACAGCCCGAGCAGAATGCCGAGCGAGGCCAGGAACCCGCCCGCCGCATAGGCGGCGAGATCCCGCGCCAGACCCTGGAATGCCCCGCCGGAAAGCGAGGCCGGAAGCGCCGGCTGGCGCCGCCGCGCCACCAGCCGAGCGCCGAAAATCGCGAAGCCGAAACCGAAAGCGGCCAACAGCCACAGCATGTCCGCGCCGCGCAGCGCCGGGATGATGCCGAGCAGCACCAGAGCGGTGCCGCCGAGCAAGCCCCCGGCGATCGCCTGGTGCATCCGCGCCGCCGCCGCCCGCCGCGCCACCACGCCGTGCACGTCCACGAGATAGCGCCGCGGCAGCGCGGCCAGCCCGCGCGCCCAGTCCACCGTCGCCGCCCCGCCCCGCCGCCACGATGCGGCGAGACGCAGCCCCTGCGCGATCACCCCGGCCAGCAGCAGCCAGGCCAGCAGGACGAACAGCCCCGCCATCAGAAATCCTTGCAGAGGCGCAGCGCGTCGTAGATCGCGGCGTGGATGTTGCGCCCCGCCGCCGCATCGCCGATGCGATACAGCGCGTATCCTTCCTCCGGCCAGGGCTGCGCCCGCCCCGCCACCAGCGCGCCGGCATCGATCCGTCCCCGGTTGACCGACCCCGCCTTCAGCGGATCATACAGCGCGTCATCCGGCAGCGTGCCGAAATCGACGACGACATGATCCACCACCCGTTCCTCCTCGGCGAGATCCATCGTGTTGCGCAGCACCGGCACGAGCCGGTTCTCCTCCCGCCGCACCGCGAGCAGGTCGAGATTCGGCGTCATGATCACGTCATGGCGGTAGAGTTCGCGCAGATGGATCGGCTGGTTGGTGGTGCCGACCTCCTCGGCCGCCATCCGGTCACCGGTCGCGAGTTCCACCAGTGCGCCGCGCTTCGCGAGGAACTCGGCGCAGGAGGCGGCGTTGTGCTGCCCCATCCCGTCATAGAGCAGCACCGAACCGCCGAGCGCGATCCCGTCGCGCAGGATCGCGGCGGTCGTCGTCACCAGCTCCGCCCCCTCCATGAAGCCCGGATTGGGCACACCGCCGGTCGCGAGAATCACGATGTCCGGCCGCTCCGCCAGCACCATCGCCGCATCCGCCGCGACACCGAGCCGCAGATCCACGCCGAGCCTGCGCACCTGCGCGCCAAGCCAGCGCGGAATCCCCGACAGCGCCTCCCGCCATCCCGCCTTCGCGGCGATGTTGATCTGCCCGCCGAGCGCCGTCTCCCGCTCGAACAGCACCACCTCGTGGCCGCGCTCGGCACTCACCCGCGCCGCCTCCAGACCGCCCGGCCCGCCGCCGACGACAACGACCCGCCGCCGCCGCGCCGCCTTGCCGATCACATGCGGCATCGTCGCCTCGCGCCCGGTCGCGGCGTTCTGGATGCACAGCGCATCCGCCCCGGTATAGATCCGGTCGATGCAGTAGCCGGCGCCGACGCACTGGCGGATATCGTCCTCCCGCCCGTCCTGCAGCTTGCGCGCGAGATGCGGGTCGGCGATATGCGCCCGCGTCATCGCGATCATGTCGACATGCCCCTCCGCCACCGCGCGCGCGGCGGTGGCAAGGTCGGTCACCCGCTGCGCGTGGAACACCGGCACCTCCACCTCGCGGCGGATCGCGCTGGCCAGCGGCAGGAACGGGGCCACCGGAAACGACATGTTCGGCAGCGAGACCGCATGCGCCAGATGGTCCCGCGCCTGCCCGCCGAGCACGTTGATGAAATCGACCAGCCCGCGCCGCGCATGCGCCTCGGCGATGGCGACGCAATCCTCGTGGCTCAGCCCCTCGGCCAGCATCTCGTCGCCCGACATGCGGATGCCGATCAGGAAATCATCCCCCGCCGCCGCCCGCATCGCCTCGAGAATCTCGAAGCCGAAGCGCATCCGGTTCTCGAGCGACCCGCCATACCTGTCGCCGCGGTGATTGACCGAGGGCGACCAGAACTGGTCAACCAGATGCCCGTGCGCCGCCGAGAGCTCGCAGCCATCCAGCCCGCCCTCGCGCGCCCGTCGCGCCGCCGCGGCGAAATCGGCGATCACCCGGTCGATATCTTCCTGCTCCATCTCCCGCGGGATCGACCGGCTCGCCGGCTCCCGCCGCGGCGAGGCGGAAATCGTCGGCAGCCAATTCTCGGTATCCCAGCGCGTCCGCCGCCCCATATGCGTGAGCTGGATCATCAGCGCCGCGCCATGCGCGTGCACGCGATCGGAAAATTGTTGAAAATACGGAATGACACTGTCATCCGCGACCGAAATCTGGTTCCACGGGGCCGCCGGGCTGTCGAGCGAGACGGAGGACGATCCGCCGAACATCGTCAGCCCGATGCCGCCCTTAGCCTTCTCCACGTGATAGAGCTGATAACGCTCCTGCGGCTTGCCGTCGCGGCCATAGCCCGGCGCGTGGCTCGTGCTCATGATCCGGTTGCGGAACGTGGTCCGGCGGATCGTCAGCGGGCGAAACAGCGCCTCGGCATGGGCGATCATGCAATGCCTCCGGGCTTCGGAATACGCGAATCCGCCAGCGCCGCCGGGGTCAGCGGCCGCGGCATCAGCGTTCGATCACGAGATCGGTGAGCGGTGTCGAGCAGCAGATCAGGATCATGTCCTGGTCGATCTCGCGCTGGCGGATGCCGCCCTGGTGCTTCATGTCCACCCGTCCCGAGACGAGCCTGCTCTTGCAGGTGCCGCACACGCCCTTGGTGCAGGACGAGGGCAGCCGCATCCCGGCCTCCCGCGCGGCGGCGAGGATATGTTGCCCCGGCGCGACGCCGATCGTCCGGCCGGATTTGCTGAACGTCACCTCGAAGGTCTCGGCCCCCTGCGCGGCGAGCACTGCCTCGACCGGCGGCGGCACGCCAAAATCGAAGCTCTCCTCGTGATAGTAACGCATGTCATAACCGAGGCCCACGAGCCCCTCGCGCACGACCTGCATGTAGACCGGAGGCCCGCAATTGAAGATCCAGCGTTCGGCGAAATCCGGCGCGAGCAGCGCGAGAAGCTGCGGCGTCACCCGCCCGCGCGGCCCGCCCCAGCGCCCGCCGGCGCCATCCGCCTCGCACACCGGAATCACCCGCAAATTCGGCATCTGCCGCGCCATCACGGCAAGTTCGTCGCGGAAGATGATGTCCTCCGGCGTCCGCGCGAAATGGATGAACACGATGTCCGCGTCTGGCGCCAGATCCTGGTGCGCCCGCGTCATCGACATCAGTGGCGTGATCCCCGAACCGCCCGAGAGGAACAGGTATTTTTCCCCCGGCGTCGCGACGAAGCTGAAATCCCCGAGCGGCCCGATCGCGCGGATGTCCATCCCCGGTCGCAGATTGTCGTGCAGCCAGGTCGAGACCGCGCCATCCGGCTTGCGCTTCACCGTGATCGAGATCTGGTCCGGCCGGGTCGGGCTGGAAGCGATCGTGTAGCAGCGCTGCACGATCTCTCCGCCAACCGGCACATCGAACACGAGGAACTGCCCCGGCCAGTAGCTGAAGCGCGACGGCGTGCGGCTGACGAAGGTGAAGGTCCGCACATCATGCGTCTCCAGCCGGGAGTCGACGCAGACCAGAATGTCGTCGGTCTCCGGATCCCAGGCGGACAGGCTGCCATCGCGCGCGGCGCGGCAGCGCTCGGCCGGCGTCATCGCCATCAGGTCGTCTCTGCCCCGAGCTGCGCCGCCATGCGGCCGATATACCAGTTGGCGAACGCCTCGACCTGGCCTTCGGTTTCCGCCGAATACGGGCCCGGCACATAGCCGGCACTCGCCGCCCCGGCCTGGGCGAGGCCGACCAGCGCGCCATCCTGCAGATTGGTCTCGCGCCACACCCGGATCAGGTTTTCCAGGTCGTAATCCACGCCCTGGATCGCGTCGCGATGCACCAGCCACTTGGTGCGCAGCAGCGTGCGGTCCGGCGAGAGCGGCAGCACCGAGAAGGTCACGACGTGATCGCTCATGAAATGGTGCCACGAATTCGGCTGGGTGTGGAACGAGAGATCGCCGAGCCGCTTCTCCTTCGCCCGGCCGAGCAGAAGCCGGCTGGCGACCTTGGTATCGAGCGTCTGCGATTCGCCGTCGCGGTCCATCGGCATCCGGCCGATCCGGAAGCCCGAGACCATGTCGTCGAGATGGCCGATCTCCTCGGAGGGAAACCCGCTCGCCGCCCAGGCGCTGCATGAGCGCGCGACCATGTCGTCATAGTTCCGCCGCAGGGCCGCGCGCGCCGGGTCGTCCTCGCGCGCATCGAAGCCGAAGCCGAACTCGAAGATCGATGAGGTCAGCTCCGGATGGTTCAGCGCGCAGTGATAGCACTCGCGGTTGTTCTCCATCGTCAGCTTCCAGTTGCCCTCCTCGATCAGGTCGATCTGCTGGGCCACCTTGCAGTTGGCGATGTCGTGCGGCGCGATATAGGGCCCGACGATCCGTGCCATCTCGTCGAAATCCGCCGGCGGTTCCGCGGCGAGGCACACGAAAAGCAGCCCTTCCAGCGAGCGGAGATGGACTTTCTTCAGTCCGTGGCAGGAATGATCGAAATCCTCGCCCATGTGATCGGCATGCACGAGCGCGCCATCCAGCCCATAGGTCCAGGCGTGATACGGGCAGACCAGCCGCCCCACCGTCGCCTTCTCGGTGGAAACCAGCCGCGCGGCGCGGTGCCGGCAGACATTGTGCATGGCGTGGATCACGCCATCGTCGTCGCGGCAGATCAGGATCTCGTTATCGCCGATCTTCAGCGTCATCACGTCACCCGGCTCGGGCACGTCCGGCTCGACGCCCACGAAAATCCAGTGCCGGTTGAAAATATATTCGAGATCGGCGCGGAAAATCGCCGGATCGGTATAGAACTCCCGCTCCAGCATGAAGCCACGGCGGCGCCGGGCCACGAGGTCGCGCAATGCGGGGGAAGCGACATCCGCCATGACGTTCACTTTCAATAAGGGTCAGTGCCCGGCGACGGACTGTGACGGTTCGGTGATGCAGCGTCTTTGGTTTTTGCGACATCGCGCCAGAACGATTTCGCAGGTCTTCCGCATGGCGGCCATGCGCCTTTTACATGCGCGCGTCAGAATGGCCGTGGCCCGGCATGGAGTCCCGATCCGCTGCCGCTGTTGGTGCCGCGCGTCGCCACGCCCGGCCGCATCTGCGAGGGTGAAAGTCCATGCAACGCCTTGAACTGGCGGGAGAAGTGCGCGCAGTCGGCAAAGCCGGCCTCCAGCGCGATATCGGTCACCGAACGGTCGGTCGTCTCCAGCAGCCAGCGTGCGTAGCGCAGGCGCAGCGTGCGGTAGAGCAGTGAGGGCCGCTGCCCGAGCGCCGATTCGAAGCGCCGCTCCAGCTGCCGCGTCGACAGGCCGAGCCGCCGGGCGATGATGGCGATCGGCACCGGGTCGGAAAGGTTCTGCTCCATCATCAGCAACGCCCGGCGCACCTGGCCGTCGGCGACGTCATGCGCCACCGGCGGATGCGGTTGCACCGCCTCCTCGCCGCGCGTGCGCGCCAGTTGCAGCACTTGGTGCGGCTTCTGCGCGAGCCTGCTGCCGAGATGCCGCTCGATCAGCAGTGCCGCGAGATCCGCCGCGCCGGCGCCACCGGCGCAGGTAATCCGGTCGCCGTCGATCTCGAACAGCCGGTCGCCGGTCACCTCGTGATCGGGAAAGGCCGCCCGGAAATCCTGGTAATGCAGCCAGCTGACGCAAACGCGCCGCCCCTGCATCAACCCGGCCTGGCAGAGCAGGAAACTGCCGTTGCAGATTCCAACGAGCTTCACTCCGGCAGCTGCGGCGCGGGTGAGATAGGCGCAAAGCGGTGCCGCGTTCTGGTTGAGACCGGTCAGCAAACCGCCGATCGCCACCACGTAGTCGAAGCCGGCGGGGTCGAGAAACGGCGTGCCGGGCAGCACCTGCACCCCGCAGCTCGCGCGAATCGGCGCTGCGCTGTCGGACATGATCGTCCAGCGGCAATGGATGGGCCGTGAGAAATCCGATTCGTCGGCGGCAAGCCGCAGCGTGTCGACAAACATCGACAATGCCGACAGCGTGAAGTCATGCGTGAGGAGAATGCCGACCGAAAGCGGCCGCCGCTCCTCGCCCCGTGACCCGTTCGCCACCCGTTCGCCCATCGGTCGCCTCCGCCATCGCGCCGCATACGAGCCATGCGACAATGGAGCATAAGACCATACAAGCACCGATCAGCATACCGAAAACATTCGGCGCGCCTTCACCGGGGCGAGCCGGCGTGCGGTGTCAGCCCGGCGCCGCTGCCATCGCGATATAGTTGATCCCTGTATCCCGCGCGATGCGGAACCCGCCGGCCAGCGGCGCCGGCACCATCCCCGCCGTCGCCGCCAGCCGCAGCCCGGCGGCGCGGCACATCGCCGCCAACTCCCCCGGCGTGATGAATTTCCGCCAGTCATGCGTGCCGGGCGGCGCCAAGCCCAACACATACTCCGCAGCGTATTTTGCAAAAACAATTGATTGGGGCGTTCTGTTGAGGGTCGATATGAACAATAGGCCGCCCGGCCGCAGCAATCCTGCCAGCGTGCCCAGAAACCCTTGCGGGTCCGGCACGTGCTCGATCACCTCCAGTGCCGTCACCACATCGAACCGCGCGCCGGCGGCCGCCAGTTCATCCGTCGTCGTCGCGCGATAGTCGATCTCCAGCCCCTGCGCCGCCGCATGCGCCCGCGCCGCGGCGATCGCCTCGGCGGCGGCGTCGATCGCCGTCACCCGGCATCCCGCCCGTGCGAGGCTTTCCGCCAGCAGCCCCGCGCCACAGCCGACATCGAGCAGTTCCACCCCCGTCACGTCGCCGCGCGCCGCGGCGACGTGCTCCAGGATCCACCGGCTACGCGCCGGGTTCATCGCATGCAGCGCGCGCATCGGTCCGTGCCGGTCCCACCAGCGCGCCGCCAGCGCGTCGAATTTCCGCACCTCCGCCGCGTCCGCCCGCCCGGCGGACTGCCCGTCATCCATGCTCACATCCTCTCCAGCCCGCATTGCCCTTCTCCCGGGCTCTCGCTATGTGAGCCTGCCGGGAGTTGGCAGCAAGCGCCGCTCCCGCGTCGAGACCAGTTTCACGGCAAGATCGGATCACATGGCGCGCATCGTGATGAAATTCGGCGGCACTTCGGTCGCCGATCTGGACCGGATTCGCAACGTCACCGCGCGCGTCAAGCGCGTGGTGGACGAGGGGCACGAGGTCGCCGTCGTCACCTCGGCGATGGCCGGCGCCACCAACCAGCTCGTCGCCTGGTGCCAGGAACTCTCCCCGCTCTATGACGCGCGGGAATACGACACGGTGGTCGCCACCGGCGAGCAGGTCACCATCGGCCTGCTGGCGATCGCGCTGCAGACCATCGGCGTCGATGCCCGCTCCTGGACCGGCTGGCAGGTTCCCATCCGCACCGATGGCCAGCACGGCAAGGCGCGGATCGACGCGATCGACGGCGCCGAGCTGATCCGCCGCATGCAGATGGGCCAGGTGCCGGTGATCGCCGGTTTTCAGGGTATCGGGCCGGACAACCGCATCACCACCCTCGGCCGCGGCGGGTCGGACACGTCCGCCGTCGCCGTCGCCGCCGCGGTCAAGGCCGATCGCTGCGACATCTATACCGATGTCGACGGCGTCTACACCACAGACCCGCGGATCGTTCCCCGGGCGCGCAAGCTGCCGGCCATCGCCTATGAGGAGATGTTGGAGCTGGCCTCGGTTGGTGCAAAAGTACTCCAGACCCGTTCCGTCGAACTCGCGATGAAGGAGCGGGTGCGGGTGCAGGTTCTCTCCAGCTTCACGGATGCGCCGGGAACGCTGGTCGTTGATGAGGATGAAATCGTGGAACAGGAAATCGTCGCCGGCATCGCCTATTCGCGTGACGAGGCCAAGGTCACCGTGCGCCGCGTGCCCGACCGCCCCGGCGTCGCCGCCTCGGTGTTCGGCCCGCTCGCCGAGGCCGGCATCAATGTCGACATGATCGTGCAGAACGTTTCGGCCGACGGCACCACCGACATGACCTTCACCCTCAACAAGACCGAACTGCCCCGCGCCCGCCTCGTGCTCGACGCGAAGCGCGACGAGATCGGCTTCGCCGAACTCGCGGCTGACCCTGACGTCGCCAAGATATCCGTCGTCGGCGTCGGCATGCGCAGCCATGCGGGCGTCGCCGGCACCATGTTCCGCTCGCTCGCTGCCCGCGGCATCAACATCCAGGTGATCTCCACCAGCGAGATCAAGGTCAGCGTGCTGATCGACGCCGAATACACCGAGCTTGCCGTCCGCGCCCTGCACACCGCCTACGGGCTCGACGTCGCGTGAGCGCGCTCGATCCGCTCTGGGCCCGCGGCCGCGATTTCCTCGGCACCGAGACCGCCATCATGGGCGGCGCGATGAGCTGGGTCAGCGAGCGCCACCTCGTCTCCGCCATCTCCAATGCCGGCGGCTTCGGCGTCATCGCCTGCGGCTCGATGAGCCCCGAACTGCTGGACACCGAGATCGCCGCGACCAAGGCGCTCACGACGAAACCCTTCGGCGTCAACCTGATCACCATGCACCCGCAGCTGCTGGAGCTGATCGCCGTCTGCGTCCGCCACGGCGTGGGCCATGTCGTCCTCGCCGGTGGCCTGCCCTCCTCCGCCGCGGTCCGCGCGGTGAAGGACGGCGGCGCGAAACTCGTCTGCTTCGCCCCCGCTCTGGTGCTCGCCAAGCGCCTCATCCGCAGCGGCGCCGACGCCTTGGTGATCGAGGGCTCCGAGGCTGGCGGCCATATCGGCCCGGTCTCGCTGGCCGTGCTGGCGCAGGAAATCCTGCCCGTCATCACCGAGGTTCCGGTTTTCGTCGCCGGCGGCATCGGCCGCGGCGAGGCGATCCTCGCCTTTCTCGAAATGGGCGCCGCCGGCGTGCAGCTCGGCACCCGCTTCGCCGCCTCCGCCGAAAGCATCGCCCACGCCAATTTCAAGGCGGCCTTCCTCAAGGCCAACGCGCGCGACGCGATCCCCTCGATCCAGCTCGACGCCCGCTTCCCGGTCATTCCGGTGCGCGGCCTTGCCAATGCGGGCACGGCCCGCTTCATCGAGCACCAGGCCGAAACCATCCGCCGCTTCCAGGCCGGCGAGCTGGACCGCGAGCAGGCCCAGCTCTCGATCGAGCATTTCTGGGCCGGCGCCCTCCGCCGCGCGGTGGTCGAAGGCGATGTCGAGCAGGGCTCGGTGATGGCCGGCCAGTCGGTCGGCATGGTCACCGCGATCCAGCCGGTTGCCGATATCATCGCCGAGCTGATCGCCCAGGCCGATGCCGCCCTCGCCGCCCGCGCCACCCTCCGCCAGCCGGATGCCTCGATCGAAGCGGCCTAAGGGCGCGCCCCGCCCACGCAACGTTCCGCTCGCCGCCTCGCGGCGGCTGTTCGCGAAGCTGCGCGACAGGCTGAGTTCCGGCAATTCCAGCCTGGCCGAGCTGGTCGAGCTGATCGCCGCCGAACTCGCCGTCGAGGTCTGCTCGGTCTATGTCGCCCGCGCCGGCGAAATGCTCGAACTGGCCGCCACCCACGGGCTGCGCATCGCCGCGGTCGGTCACACGCGGGTGCGCGTCGGCGAGGGCATCATCGGCCTCGCCGCCGCCAAGGGCGAGGCGCTCAACCTGCCGGACGCGCAGAACCACCCCGAATTCGCCTATCGCCCCGAAACCGGCGAGGAACGCTACGCCTCGATGCTCGCGGTGCCGATCCGCCGCGCCGGCCGCACCCTCGGCGTCATCGCGGTGCAGAATTCCGACCCCCGCGTCTACACCCCGCTGGAGGTCGAGACGATCTCGACCATCGCCATGCTGATTGGCGAGATCCTCGCCAGCCAGGGTGCGGCGGATATCGCCGCCGCCGGCTTCGGCGACGCGCTGGCCCGGCGCTATTCCGGCCATCCGCTCGCGCCCGGGATCGTTCGTGGCACCGTCCTGCCCTTCGGCCGTTCGCCCGGCCCTCGTCACGTCCTCGCGGAAGACACTGCCGCGGAACTCGCCCGGCTCGACCAGGCGATGGCCGATGCCGAAACCTCGCTCGACAATCTTGTCTCCGAACATCTGCCCTCCGGCCACGCCACCCGCGAGGTGCTGGAAGCCTATCGCCTGATTTCCCAGGGCACTGGCTGGCTCGAGCGCGTCCGCGCCGCGATCAATGACGGCCTGACCGCCGAGGCCGCGGTCGACCAGGTCGGCAGCGAGCTGCGCCGGCGCATGCGCAAGGTGGCCGACCCCTATCTGCGCGAGCGCGTCGCCGATATCGAGGACATGATCGAGCGCATGCTCGCCGCCCTCGGCGCCGGCACCGCCAAACCCGATGATGCCAGCGGCATGGTGCTGGTCTGCCGCCGCCTCGGCCCGGCCGAACTGCTCGACTGGCACCAGCGCGGCATCGCCGGTGTGGCGATCGAGGAGGCCAGCACCGGCGGCCATGCCGCGATCCTCGCCCGGGCGCTGGAAATCCCCGCCATCGCCGTCGAGGCCGGTGCCACCGAGGCCGCCCGCCAGGGCGATCCCGTGCTGCTCGATGCCGAATCCGGCGCCCTCATCCTCCGCCCCGATCCCGAGGTCACCGCGCTGTATGATCGCGCCCTCGCCGCCCGTGGCGCCCGCGCCGCCGAGCTCGCAGTCTTCCGCGACCGTCCCGCCCGCACCCAGGATGGCACCGAGGTCACGCTGATGCTCAATGTCGGCCTCGCCTTCGAGATCGACCAGCTCACCCGCACCGGCGCCGACGGCATCGGCCTCTACCGCACCGAGATCGCCGCCCTCGCCGCCGCCCGCGTGCCCGGCGTCGCCGCCCAGGCGGCCGAATACCGCCGCGTGCTCCAGCGCGCCGACGGCAAGCGCGTCGTCTTCCGCACCCTCGATCTTGGCGCCGACAAGCTTCTTCCCGGCGAGGCCGAGGACCAGGTGGAGAACCCGGCGATGGGCTGGCGCTCGCTGCGCGTCGGGCTCGACCGCCCGGCCATCCTGCGCAAGCAGCTGCGCGCCCTGCTGATGGGCGCGGTCGGGCTCGATTTGTCGGTGATGTTCCCGATGGTGGCGACCGTCGCCGAATTCCGCACCGCGCGCGACCTGCTCGAAGCCGAGGCCGCCCGGCTCGACGAAAAACCCCGCCGCATCGAGATCGGCACGATGCTCGAAGTGCCCTCGCTGCTGTTCCAGCTCCCCGGCCTGCTCGCCGAGGCCGATTTCGTCTCCCTCGGCACCAACGACCTGATGCAGTTCCTCTTCGCCGCCGATCGCGGCACGCCGCGGCTCGCCGGCCGCTACGACGTGCTCTCCGCCCCGGTGCTGGAACTGATCGAGGGACTCGCCGCCGCCTGCGCCGAGGAGGAGGTGGGCTTTTCGATCTGCGGCGAGGCCGCCGGCCGCCCGCTCGATGCCCTGGTCTTCGCCGCCATCGGGGTCGACACGCTGTCGATGTCCGGCGCCGCGATCCTGCCGGTCAAGGCGCTGTTCGCCGAAGCCGACCTCGCCACCCTGCGCCCGGTGCTGCGCGAGCTGCGCCGCGCCGGCGCCGCCGGCACCTCGCTGCGCGATCCGCTCACCGCCTGGGCGCGGGAACACGGTTTGCCGATCTAGGCCGAACGCGCTAAACCGCCGATCGGGTCGGGTCGAGACCGGGCGCATGCACGGACCGGAACACTGTTTCGTCCGGCCGCTGCGGCAGGTCGCCGCCTTTCGGCCGCCCTCCCTCAACTCCGCCCTGCGGGCAGTCAAGAGCATCATGAACGGCGACAACGATCACCTTACCATACCCGGATACGACACTTCCTCCAGGGGCGGTCCGGAAGCCGTCGGCGCCGAATTGCGCGCCTTCCGCGAGCGTCTGGGCTGGAAACTGCCGGACATCGCGGCGCGCCTGAAGATCAGGCGGGTATTTCTCGAAGCCATCGAATCCGGTAACCTCGCCGCTCTGCCCGCCCCCACCTACGCGGCGGGCTTCATCCGCTCCTATGCCGAGATCATGGGGCTCGATCCTGAGGAAATCCTCCGCCGCTTCCGGGCCGAGGGCATGAGCCGCACCCGCCTGCCCGCCCTCAGCTTTCCCGAGCCCCTGCCCGACCGCGCCGTTCCGCCCGGTGCCGTGCTCTTCCTCGTCGCCGCGATCGGCCTCGGCGGATATTTCCTGTGGTATCGGCATTCGGAGCACGAACTGCGGATGGCGCGGATGGTCCCGGAGGTCCCTGCCAAGCTCGCCCCATTGGCGATTCCGAAATCACCGCCGCCGAAACCCGTCACAGGGCATTCCAGAACCGCCGCCGCCCCCGCGCAGCCTGCCGCCTCCGCCGCGCAGCCCGCCGCCACGCCACCGGCGGCACCAGCCCCGACCGGGGTGTCGCCGGGTGCTGCCCCACAAATCCAAGCCAGCCAACCCGCCTCGCCGCAGGCGGCATCTTCCGCCGTGACCGCAGCCAACAACACCGCCGCCACCAACACTGCCGCAGCGCCCGTATCGGCAGCTACGGTCAGCTCGGCCGCGAATGCAAGTGCAGGCGCCGGAGCGGCTGGCAGCGCCGCGTCGCCCGCCGCCAGTGCCGACACTGCGGTGCCCGGCGCATCGGCGGCTTCCGCCAGAGTGACGCCGAACCAAGCCACCGGCACGACATCTGCCGGTGCGCAACCTGCCGGCCTGGCCTCCGCAACCGCGCCTGGCACCACAGCCACGACCCCAACCGGCTCCGCCAGTTCACCGGCCGGATCGAACCCTCTGGTGATCAGCGCCAGCGCCGATAGCTGGGTTCAGGTTCGCGGCCCGCATGGCACCATCCTGTTCAGCCGCGTGCTCAAGGCCGGCCAGTCCTGGCCGGTGCCGAACGAGCCGGGCCTGACCATGACCACCGGCAATGCCGGCGGCACCGTACTGGTCCGCAACGGCACCGCCGGCGCGCCGCTCGGCAAGCCCGGCACGGTGCTCCACAATGTTCCCCTCACGCCGGCCGCGCCCGCGGGCGGCGCATCCGCCCCGGCCGCCACCCCGGCCGCGCAGTAACCCCTCCACGGAAGCGAGCCCGATGAACTACCGCGAATACCAGCAGATCGTCCGCCGCAAATCGCGGCAGATCAGCGTCGGCCCGGTCAAGGTCGGCGGCGACGCGCCGATCACCGTGCAGACCATGACCAACACGCCGACCGACGATGTCGCGGCCACGGTCGCGCAGATCCACCGCGCCGAGCGCGCCGGAGTCGACATCGTCCGCGTCTCCTGCCCCGACGAGGCGGCCACCGCCGCCCTTGCCGACATCGTGAAGCAGGTGAACGTCCCCATCGTCGCCGACATCCATTTCCACTACCGCCGCGCGATCGAGGCGGCGAAGGCGGGGGCGGCCTGCCTGCGCATCAACCCCGGCAATATCGGCAGCGCCGAGCGCGTGCGCGAGGTCGTCGCTGCTGCCCGCGATCACGGCTGCTCGATCCGCATCGGCGTCAATGCGGGTTCGCTGGAGAAGCATCTGCTCGAGAAATACGGCGAGCCGAACCCCGACGCGCTGGTCGAATCCGCCCTCGAACACGCGAAGATCCTGCAGGATCACGACTTCCACGAATTCAAGATCAGCGTGAAGGCATCCGACGTGTTCATGGCCGTCGCCGCCTACCAGCAGCTCGCCGAGGTCTGCGACCACCCGCTTCACATCGGCATCACCGAGGCCGGCGGACGGCGGACCGGGACGGTCAAATCCTCGATCGGCCTCGGCTCGCTGCTGTGGGCCGGCATCGGCGACACGATGCGCGTCTCCCTCTCCGCCGAGCCGGAGGAAGAGGTCGCGGTCGGCTGGGACATCCTGAAATCGCTCGGCATCCGCCATCGCGGCGTGCGCGTCATCTCCTGCCCCTCCTGCGCCCGCCAGGGCTTCAACGTGATCGACACGGTGGCCCAGCTCGAAGACCGCCTCGCCCATATCGAGGAGCCGATCACCCTCTCGATCATCGGCTGCGTGGTCAACGGGCCCGGCGAGGCGCTGATGACCGATCTCGGCGTGACCGGCGGCGGCAATGGCCGTCACATGGTCTACGCCGCCGGCAAGACCGACCACACGGTCGAGGGGGCCTCGATGATCGACCATGTCGTCGAGCTGGTCGAACAGCGCGCCGCCCGCCTGCGCGAGGAAAAGGCGGCAGCGAAACAGGCGGCGGAATAGCCCGCCCGCGCATCCCGGACTGTTCAGCGGCGGCGATTTCCGGCAAACCACGGGCAATCTCCGTCGTCTGAAGGATTTGCGCCTTGACCAAACCCCAGCCCGTGCGCGGCACCCAGGACATCATCGGCGAGGACGCGCGCCGGCATCACCACGTGATCGAGACCGCCCGCCGCGTCGCCGGCCTCTACGGCGCCGCCGAATGGGCCACGCCGGTCTTCGAGCTGACCTCCGTCTTCGCCCGCAACTTGGGCGAAACCTCGGACGTGGTGACCAAGGAGATGTACACTTTCGAGGATCGCTCCGGCGAATCCGTGACCCTGCGCCCCGAGGGCACCGCCGGCGTCTGCCGCGCCCTGGTCTCCAACGGCCTCACCCAGACCCTGCCGCAGAAAATCTTCTACCAGGGCCCGATGTTCCGCTACGAGCGCCCGCAGAAGGGCCGCTACCGCCAGTTCCACCAGATCGGCCTCGAAATCATCGGCGCCGCCGAACCGCTCGCCGATGCCGAGGCGATCGCCTGCGGCCAGCAGATCCTCGACGAGCTCGGCGTCGGCGCCAGCATCACCCTGCACATCAACACGCTCGGCGACCGCGACAGCCGCGATGCCTACCGCACCGCCCTGGTCGATTATCTCTCGCGCTACGAATCCGAGCTTTCCGCCGAGAGCAAGGTCCGCCTGGTCAAGAACCCGCTCCGCATCCTCGACACCAAGGATGCGAACGACATCCGCCTCCTCGCCGACGCCCCGCGGATCCACGACCACCTGAACCCCGCCTCCGCCGCGTTCTACGACGGTCTGAAAGCCGCGCTTTCCGCCTTCGGCATCGCCTTCGTCGAGAACCCGCGCATCGTCCGCGGTTTCGACTACTACAACCACACCGCCTTCGAATTCGTCTCCACCGCCCTCGGCGCGCAGGGCACCGTGCTCGGCGGCGGCCGCTACGACCAGCTGGTCGAGCAGATGGGCGGCCCGCCCACCCCCGGCGTCGGCTGGGCGGCCGGCATCGAGCGCCTCGCCATGCTGCTGGCCGCAACCCCCGCCACGCCGCGCCCCGTCGCCGTCATCCCGATGGGCGAGGCGGAGCAGATCGCCGCTATCGAGATCCTCGCCACCCTCCGCCGCGCCGGCATCGCCGCCGAGGTCGCCTATCGCGGCAACATGAAGAAGCGTCTCGAACGCGCCAACCGCATCAACGCCCGCGCCGCCGTGCTGATCGGCCCGGACGAGCTTGCCCGCGGCGCCGTGACTCTCAAAACCCTCGATGACGGCGCCCAGCGCGAACTCCCCCGCGCCGAACTGCTCGCCGCCCTCGGATGACCCGCTGACGCGATGACCCTGGAGCAGAAACTCGATCGTATCGTCCTCCGCGCCGAAGAGCTGCGCGCGATGCTCGCCGCCGGGATCGACGGCGAGCGCTTCGTCGCGGCATCGCGGGAGCTGGCCGAGATCGAGCCGGTCGAGCAGCAGATCCTTCTGCTCCGCGCCGCCGAGCGCGCCCGCGACGAGGCCGAGGCCGCCCGCGCCGACCCCGAATTGCGCGAACTGGCCGATGCCGAGCTTGATTCCCTGCGCGAGACCCTGCCGCGGCTCGAACACGAAATCCGCCTCGCCCTCCTGCCGCGCGACGCCGCCGATGAGCGCCCCGCCATCCTCGAAATCCGCCCCGCCGCCGGCGGCGACGAGGCGGCACTCTTCGCCGCCGAGCTCTTCGCCGCCTATCGCCGCTACGCCGATATGCGCGGCTGGCGTTTCGAGGTGCTGGACTACACCGAAACCGAACTCGGCGGCCTGCGTGAGGGCATCGCCGAAATCACCGGCCGCGCCGTCTTCGCCCGCCTCAAGTTCGAGAGCGGCGTCCACCGCGTCCAGCGCGTTCCCGCCACCGAAACCCAGGGCCGCATCCACACCTCCACCGTCACCGTCGCCGTCCTGCCCGAGGCCGAGGATGTCGATGTCGAGGTCAACGAGGCGGACCTCAGGATCGACGTCTTCCGCGCCTCCGGCGCCGGCGGCCAGCACGTCAACAAGACCGAGAGCGCCGTCCGCATCACCCATCTGCCCACCGGCATCGTCGTCGCCATGCAGGAGGAGCGGAGCCAGCACAAGAACCGCGCCAAGGCGATGAAGATCCTGCGCGCCCGGCTCTACGAACAGTCCCGCGCCACCGCCGCCGCCGGCCGCGCCGCCGACCGCAAGTCCCAGGTCGGCACCGGCGACCGGTCCGAGCGCATCCGCACCTACAATTTCCCGCAGGGCAGGGTCACCGATCACCGGATCAACCTCACCCTGCACAAGATCGACCGCATCATGCTCGGCGAATTCGACGACATCATCGATGCGCTGACCGAGGAAGACCAGGCCGCCCGCCTCGCCGCCGCCGGCGCATGATTCCGACCACCGAGGCCCTGCGCGAACTCGGCCGCATCCTCGCGGCGGGCGGCGTCGAGAACCCGACCCGCGAGGCACGACTCATCCTCGCCCACGCGCTCGGCGTCGATCTCGCTTCGCTCTGGGCGCTTGACGACGTCGATCCTGAACCCGCCTTCGCCCTCGCCCGCCGCCGCGCCGCCCGCGAGCCGCTCGCCTACATCACCGGCGCGAAGGGGTTCTGGAGCCTCGACCTCGCCGTCTCGCCGGCAACGCTCATCCCGCGGCCGGACACCGAAACCCTCATCGAAGCCGCGCTGCGCCACCGCCCTGAGCGGAACAAGATCCGCACGATCCTCGATCTCGGCACCGGCACCGGCGCCCTGCTCCTCGCCGCCCTCGCCGAATATCCCGACGCCTTCGGACTTGGCATCGACCGCGTGCCCGCGGCCTGCGCGCTGGCCCGCGCCAACGCCGCCCGCACCGGCCTTGCCGCCCGCGCCGCCTTCTGCTGCGGCGACTGGGCGGACGCCCTCGCCGGCCGCTTCGACCTCATCCTCGCCAACCCGCCCTATATCCCGAGCGCCGACATTCCCGACCTGATGGCGGAAGTCGCCGCCCACGAACCCGCCTCCGCCCTCGATGGCGGTGCGGACGGGTTCGATGCCTATCGCCGCATCGTCGCCGATCTGCCCCGCCTGCTCGCCTCTGGCGGCATTGCCGTTCTCGAAGCCGGCATCGGCCAGGCCGAGCCGCTCATCGCGCTGGCCGCCGCGCATGGGCTGGACGCGATCGCCGCGCCCGACCTTGCGGGAATCCCCCGCGCCGTGCTCATGTCTGGGGCGGGAAAATATTCGTGAAAAACCATTTGGCGTTCCGGCCGAATCAGACTAGATAACAATTCCGTATTCGATACCCGGTCTCACGAGGCTGGAACGGCGGGTTCCCGACCGCTTCGTCCCGCGAAGCGGTGCCGGTTCCGCAGATGCCGTATCGAACTCGTTTGAACGACCACACCATGAAAGACGCTGCCCGGCCTCGACCAGGGAAACGACGGTCCGGCACGCGCATGGTCGCACTGCAACAGGATACCGAAACTCGATGAACATCAAACGTATGCGCGGGCGCAACAATCGTGGTGGCGGCGGCGGCTCTTTCCGCAGCTATCAGGGGGGCACCCCGCTGAACCGCAACCACGTCTTCGACAGCAACGGCCCCGAACAGCGGGTCCGCGGCACCGCCCAGCAGCTTTATGACAAGTATCAGCAACTCGGCCGCGACGCTTCGAGCGCCGGCGACAGGGTTCTCGCCGAAAGCTATTTCCAGTATGCTGAGCATTATTTTCGCATTATTTCAGCCATGAACCAGGCCGCTCAAGCCCAGCACGGCAATGGTCATGCACGGCGTAACGACGCCCCGCAGTCCGCCGAGTCGCAGGACGATCAGGATCTCGGTGAAGCTGCTCCCGGCCTTGGCGACCAGCCTTCCACCGAAGCCCGCGAAATCCCGATCAGCGCAGCGCCGCCCGAGGTCTGACCGCCCACCGGAACCGCCCGCGCCGCCGCCCGGTCACTCCCGGGCGAGCAGCCTGTCGTTGACGAACCGTGCGATCCGCCGGCCCGGCCGGTTCCGCGTTTCGCGCGCATAGCGCTCGCGCAGCGCCTGTTCGCGGTAGACGTCGCGCACCCAGTCGAGAAAGGCCATTCCGCCGCCCTCCTCCTCGTACATGTCGAGGAAGGCGTCCAGAATTCCAGTGTTCGACTGTCGGATGTGGCCGAAGCGCAGGCTCAGCTGCCGCCGCGCCTCGGCGACGCTGCCGCCCTCGATCAGCACGAACAACGCACTCGCGATCCCCGCCCGGTCGGCGCCGGATTTGCAGTGGACCAGCGCCGGCCGCCGCATCGTGCGGATGATCTCGGCCAGCCGCAGGATGCGGTCACGATGCGGCGCGCCGCGCGATTCCAGCGCCATGTCGTAGAAATCGAGCCCGAGCTGCCGCGCCGCCTCGCGCGAGAGCGCGTCCGAGCCGTTGCGGCACTCGCCGCGCAGGTTGATCAGCGTGTTGATCCCGACACGGCGGCGAAATTTCGCCAGCTGGAACGGCACCGGATGGTTCGAGCGATACAGCGCGCCCGGCTTCACCGGCGCGAAATTGGTCCAGCCCAGCCGCAGCACGGCGTGGTCGACGAATAGCGCGTCGATCCAGGCATTGCGCCGCCCCGCCGGGGTCGACAGGTCGCCGTGGAAAATCGTATCCATGACGGCTGACTAGCAGGTATTCTCGGGTCATGCGACTCGCTCTGCCCGCCCTCGCGGCGCCGCTGCTGCTCGCCGCCTGCGCCAGTTCGCGCTTCGCCGGATACGGCACCCCGACCACGCTCACCTGCGTGCCCTATGCCCGCGCCGTCTCCGGCATCGAGCTCACCGGCAACGCCTGGCGCTGGTGGGCCGAGGCCGACGGGCGCTACCCCCGCGCGCATCGCCCCGTCCCCGGCGCCGTGCTGGTCTTCCGCCGCCACGGCGCGATGACCGCGGGCCATGTCGCCGTCGTCACACAAGTGCTGGGCCCCCGCGAAATCCTCGTCACCCAGGCCAACTGGCTGCCCGGCCGCATCCAGCGCGCCACCCCGGTGCTCGACGTCTCGCCCGCGAACGACTGGACTTCCGTGCGCGTGTGGTACGCGCCGGATCGCGAACCCGGCCGCACCATCTATCCCACCGACGGCTTCATCCTCCCCGCCGGTCCAAGGCTGGAAACCGTCCCCGCCACCCGCTAATGCTCTGCGCTCGTTCCGGCCGATCCGGCCGGGCGCCAACCGCCGAGGAGCGAGAATGCTGCGCAATGCGCTGACCGTGGGCGCCTGGACGATGGGCAGCCGGGTGCTCGGCTTCGCGCGCGATATCCTGATCGCCGCCCTGCTCGGCGCCGGCCCGGCGGCGGATGCGTTCTTCGTGGCGCTGCGCCTGCCCAACCTGTTCCGCCGCCTGTTCGGCGAGGGCGCGTTCAGCGCCGCCTTCATTCCCGCCTATGCCGGCGCCCTCGCGCAGGAGGGTGAGGCCCCGGCCCGCCGCCTCGCCGAGGAGGTCACCGCGATCATGGCGGTGTTTCTCTTCGCCCTCACCATTCTCGGCCTCGTGTTCATGCCCCTGGTGCTGGACGTTCTGGCCCCCGGCTTCCGCGCCGACCCGGCGAAATTCGCCCTCGCGGTCCGGCTCTCGCGCATCACCTTCCCCTATCTCTGGCTGATCTGCCTCTGCGCCCTGTTCTCCGGCGTGCTGAACGCGCGCGGCCATTTCGCCGCCGCCTCGGCAGCCCCCATCCTGTTCAATGTCTGCATCATTGCGACCCTGCTGATCCTGCACGCCGCCGGCCAGCGCGTGCCCGAGGCGCTGGCCTATGGCGTCGCCCTGTCGGGGATCGTGCAGTTCGTGTTGCTCGCCTGGGCGCTCGCCCGCGCCGGCTCGCCGCTGCGCCTGCGCGTTCCGCGCCTCACGCCGGGGGCACGCACCGTGCTGCGCCGCCTCGGCCCGGGGTTGATCGGCGCCGGCGTCACCCAGCTCAATCTTACTGTGGACACCATCATTGCCTCGCTGCTGCCCACCGGCACCGTCTCCGTGCTGTATTATGCCGACCGGGTGAACCAGCTCCCCCTCGGCGTCATCGGCACCGCGGTCGGCACCGTGCTGCTACCGACCCTCTCGCGCCAGTTCCGCCGCAACGAGACCGACGCCGCCCGCGGGTCGCTCAACCGCGCCATCGCGGTCTCGCTGCTCCTCACTTTGCCCGCCGCCGCCGCGCTGGCAGCGATCGGCCTGCCGGTGATGCACACGCTCTTCGCCCACGGCGCCTTTTCCGACGCCGACGCTGCCCGCAGCGCCGCCGCCCTCGCCGTCTACGCCTTCGGCCTCCCCGCCTTCGTGCTGGTGAAGCTGTTCGCTCCCGGATTCTTCGCCCGCGGCGACACCTCCACCCCGGTCAAGACCGGGCTTGCCGCGGTCGCGATCAACCTCGCCCTCAACCTCGCCCTGATGCACCCGCTGCAACAGGTCGGCATTGCGCTCTCCACCAGCCTCGCCGCCTGGTTCAACGCCCTCGCCCTCGCCCTCCTGCTCCGCCGCCGCGCCGATTTCGCGCCCGACCGCGCGCTTGCCCGCCGCATCCTCGCCATCGCGCTGGCGAGCGGGCTGATGGCTCTCGCCCTGCTCGCCCTGCGCCGCACCGCGCTGATGCATCTGCCCCCGATCGCCAGCCTCGCCCTGCTGATCGCCGCCGGCCTCGCGGTTTTCGCGCTCGCCGGCGTTGTCCTTGGCGCCATCCGCCCGGCGGAGCTGCGCCTGTTCCTGCGCCGCCCCAAACCCGCCTGAACGGCGCTTGACCGGGCCGGCGAAGCGCGCTGATACAGTGGGCATGGCACGCATATTTTCGGGCATCCAGCCCACCGGAATCGCGCATCTCGGCAATTATCTCGGCGCGATCCAGAACTGGGTCGCGCTGCAGGAGGGCAACGAGGGCATTTATTGCCTGGTCGACCTGCACGCGCTCACCGTCTGGGTCGAGCCCGAGGCGCTGCGCCAGCAGACGCGGGTGAACGCCGCCCTGCTCGTCGCCTGCGGCATCGACCCCGCCCGCAGCATCCTGTTCCACCAGTCGGCGGTGCACGCCCATGCGCGCCTCGCCTGGATCTTCAACTGCGTCGCCCGCTTCGGCTGGCTGAACCGCATGACCCAGTTCAAGGACAAGGCCGGCAAGGACCGCGAGGCCGTCTCGACCGGCCTGTTCGTCTATCCCAACCTGATGGCCGCCGACATCCTCGCCTATCACGCGACCGAGGTGCCCGTCGGCGAGGACCAGAGCCAGCACCTCGAACTCGCCAACGACATCGCGCAAAAATTCAACCACGATTACGGAACGGAATTCTTCCCCGCCATCACGCCGCGCATCATCGGCGGCAGCGCCCGCATCATGAGCCTGCGCGACGGCACCAGGAAAATGTCGAAATCCGACACCTCGGACCAGAGCCGCATCAACCTCACCGACGATGCCGACGCCATCGCCCAGAAGATCCGCCGCGCCAGGACCGACCCGGAACCGCTGCCCGAGCGCACGGCGCAGCTCGACTCCCGCCCCGAGGCCCGCAACCTCGTCGGCATCTACGCCGCGCTCGCCGGCCTCACCGCCGAGGAGGTTCTGCGCCAGCACGCCGGCAGCGGCTTCGGCCCGTTCAAGGAACGGCTGACCGAGCTTGCGGTGCAGAAACTCACCCCGATCGGTGCCGAGACCAGACGCCTCGCCGCCGATCCCGCGGAGATCGACCGCATGCTCCAGGCCGGCGCTGCCCGTGCCGCCGCCATCGCCGAGCCGATCGTCGCCGAAGCCGAGCGCCTCGTCGGCTTGTTGCCGGCGCGCTGAATGGAAAACGCCCCCGGTCGCAGCCGGGGGCGCATCGTCAATCTTTCAGATCCAGTGACTTAATGCCCGGCATTCGCCCCGGAAAAATCCGGCGCGAGGCCCGAGGCCGCGAGTTGCGAGGCAAGGATCTGCTTCAGCCGCGCCAGCCCCTCGGCCGATCCGGCTTCCGCCCGCGCGACAAGCACGGCCTGGGTGTTCGAGGCGCGCAACAGCCACCATCCGTCCTCGGTCGTCACCCGCACCCCGTCGGTCTCCGACACGGTGGCGCCATCCGCCCGCAGCCGCTCGGCCACCTCGGCCACCACCTCGAATTTCCGGTCCTCCGCGCAGTCGAAGCGCAGCTCCGGCGTGTTGATCACCTGCGGCAGGCTCTTGCGGAACGTGGAGATGCTCTCGCCGCTCCTGTTCACCGCGTTCAGCACGCGGATCGCGGCATACAGCGCGTCGTCGAACCCGTACCACTTGTCGGCGAAGAAGATATGGCCGGACATCTCGCCCGCGAGCGGTGCGCCGGTCTCCGCCATTTTCGACTTGATCAGCGAATGGCCGGTCTTCCACATCAGCGGCGTGCCGCCGGCGGCGGCGATCTGGTCGAACAGCACCTGGCTCGCCTTCACATCGGCGATGATCGTCGCCCCCGGATGCGCGGCCAGCACGTCGCGCGCCAGCAGAACAAGGAACTGGTCGCCGAACAGGATTTCGCCGGTATCGTCGACGATGCCGATCCGATCCGCGTCGCCGTCGAAGGCGATGCCGATATCGGCGCCCTGCTTTTTCACCGCGGCCACCAGTTGCTCGAGATTCTTCGGCACTGTCGGGTCAGGATGATGCGCAGGGAACCGCCCGTCGATCTCGGCGTTCAGCACCATGTGCTTGCCCGGCAGCGCCTGCACCAGCCGGGCAACGATCTCGCCCGCGGCGCCATTGCCGGTATCCCACACCACGTTGAGCATCCGGTCGCCGCCTTCCCAGTCCTCCAGCAGCCGGGCCAGATAGGCGTCGCTGACGTCCTTTTCCTCGACCGCCCCCTCGCGCTCCGGCTCGACATCGCCCGCCGCGGCGAGCCGTCCGAGTTCCTGGATCTGCGTGCCGAAGAACGGCTTGCGCCCGAGCATCATCTTGAAGCCGTTGTAATTCGAAGGGTTGTGGCTCCCTGTCACCATCACCGCGCCATCGGCCTCGCCGGTGGTGGCGGCGAAATACAGCATCGGCGTGGGCCCGCAACCGATATCGGTCACCCGCATCCCGCTCGCCACCAGCCCGGCGATCAGCGCCCGTGACATGGCTGGTGACGACAGCCGGCCATCGCGGCCAACGGTCACCCGGCTACCGCCCTTGCGCGCGACCATCGAGCCGAAAGTGCGTCCGATGGCGAACGCGTCGGTCTCGTGCAGGGTTTCGCCGACAATGCCGCGAATGTCATATTCGCGCAGTGTCGTCGCAGGAAATTGATGGGAAAAACCGCTTTCATCATGCATCTGAATACGCCTTTAGAAAATGCCGGATCGACGGCCCGAGATCGGCACGTTGCAGACCGAAGGCAATCTGTGCCTCCAGATAGCCCGCCTTGTCGCCGCAGTCGAACCGGCGTCCTTCGAATTTAAGTCCGTGGAAAGGTGCGGCCCCGATCATTTTAGCCATTGCGTCGGTCAGCTGCACTTCGTTGCCGGCGCCGCGCTCCATCCGCGAGAGATGGGCGATCACCTCGGGCAGCAGC
This sequence comes from Pseudomonadota bacterium, assembly GCA_021849425.1. Classification (GTDB taxonomy): domain Bacteria; phylum Pseudomonadota; class Alphaproteobacteria; order Acetobacterales; family Acetobacteraceae; genus Acidiphilium. The sequence continues at coordinate 6,959 of JAJZSY010000027.1, read as the reverse complement.
ACATAGCGCCCGATGATCGAGAGATTGGATGGCGCTTCCTCGCGTTTGGGCTTTTCCACCAGCCCCTTGACCTCGACGAGGTTGTTTTCCGTCGCCCCGGTCTTGAGGACGCCGTAACGATGGACATGCTCCATCGGCACTTCCTCCACCGCGACCACATTGCCACCGGTCGCCCGATAGGCGTCGGCGAGCTGGCCGAGGCAGGGGGTGCGGCTCAGCACCAGGTCGTCGGGCAGCAGGATGGCGAAGGGGTCGTCGCCGATGAAGGCCCGTGCACACCAGATCGCATGGCCGAGCCCGAGCGGCACCTGCTGGCGCACGGTGACGATCGATCCCGGTTCCATCGCCTCGCTGCGCAGCATGTCGAGCGCATCGCCCTTGCCGCGTTCGTTCAGCGTTGCCTCAAGTTCGAAAGCGATGTCGAAATGGTCGATCAGCGCCGTCTTGCCGCGCCCGGTCACCATGCAGAACTGCTCGATGCCTGCCGCCCGGGCCTCGTCGATCGCGTACTGGATCAACGGCTTGTCGACGACCGGCAGCATTTCCTTGGGGATCGCCTTCGTCGCGGGCAGGAACCGCGTACCTAGCCCCGCAACGGGAAGGACGGCTTTTTTCAATGGTTTGATCGGCAAAGCACACTCTCCCTGAAAACCAGATCAGCGCTGGAAGCCCTGCCCCGGAATGGACGGCTCAAAGCCCGTGTGGCAGTTATTCCGCTTCCGCGCCAAATGCCACGTCGCGGCCGAATGAACAAGAACGTCCAAGAAAGATTAAAATATGGCTGAAATCATCAAAATCGGTGACAGTTTCGAGACCGAACACGTTTTTGAAGAAAGCGCCTCCCGCGCCTTCGCCCTGCTGGTGGGCGACACCAACCCGATGCATCACGACGCGGCGCTTGCGAAAGCCTCGCGCTTCGGCGGCCTGATCGCCAGCGGCACCGAAACGACGGCGCGGATGATGGGCCTTACCGCCGCGCATTTCTCCGGCCTTGGCCCGACCGTGGGCATGGAGTTCACCTTCCGCTTCCGCCGCGCCGTGCCGATGGGCGCGCGCGCGCGCATTCGCTGGGAAGTCACGGGCATCGAGCGCAAGGAAGGCCTCGGCACCATCGCGGTCTGTGCCGGCACGCTCACCCTGGTCGAGACCGGCGTGGTTGCGGTCGAGGGCACCAGCAAGGGCGTGCTGCTCGACTCCTGAGCGGCTCTCAACCGTGCGGGTGGAACGGCACCTCGCGCCCTTCCAGCCAGGCCTCGATCATCGCATTCACCGACTCGGGCGCCTCCTGCTGCACCCAATGCGACACGTCGGGCAGGCTGCGGAAGGTAAAATCGTCGACCAGCGCCGCGGTGCCCTCGGTGAGTTCGAAACCCAGCGCCGGGTCGCTCTCGCCCCAGATCATCAGCGTCGGCACCGCAAGCCGTTTTGCCGGGCCGAGCCGACGCCACGGGTTGCGAAGATTCGCCCGATACCAGTTGATCATCGCGGTCAGCGCGCCGGGGAGCAGCGCATTGGCGCGATAGACATCGAGCACCTCATCGGGAAACCGGCTCTTGTCCACCGCGATCCCGCGAAACGCACGGGCGATCCAGGCGGCCCGGTCTGCCGCCAGCACGCGCTCGGGCAGCCAGGGCAGTTGGAACCAGAAAATATACCAAGAGCGTCGCAACTGCCGCCAGCGGCGCAAGCCGCGCGCGAAGAGATCGGGGTGCGGCAGGTTCATCACGATGAAGCGCTCCACCGGCCGGACCCGGTTCAGCACGAACAGCCAACCCAGCGCGCCACCCCAGTCATGCCCGATCAGCAGCACCCCGTCATCGATGCCACGCGCCCGCGCCGCGTCGATCAGCCCGGCGACGTCGCGAAGCAGCAGCGAGGCGCGATAATTCTCCACCCCCTGCGGGCGTGACGAGTGGCCATAGCCTCTCAGATCCGGCGCCCATGCCGTGTAACCGAGCCGCGCCAGCAGCGGCAGCTGGAAGCGCCACGAAAATCGGCTTTCCGGAAACCCGTGCAGGCAGAGTGCCAACTTCCTGCCGGTCCCCGCCGAATCGACGTCGAACTCGAGTCCGTTGGCGGCGATCCTGATGGTCTCGATTGTGGTGTCCATGTCGTCCCCCCTCACGACGGGTGCGGCCCTTCCGAGCCGGCCACCACCGCGTGGCGGGGGCGCCGTGTCAGAGCTTTTCGACCTGCCCGTATTCGAGTTCGACCGGCGTCGACCGCCCGAAAATCGAGACCGATACCTTAACCCGTCCCTTGTCCTCGTCAATGTCCTCGATCACGCCGTTAAAGCTGGTGAACGGGCCGTCAGCCACGCGCACCTGCTCGCCGATCTCGAAGACCACCGCCGGCCGGCGATGCTCGGTGCCTTCCTGCACCTGCTGCAGCATGCGCTGCGCCTCGGCCTCGGAAATCGGCGTCGGCCGCAGCTTGCTGCCGAGAAAGCCGGTCACTTTCGGAATGTCGCGCACGAGATGCCACGCATCGTCGGTCATTTCCATCTTCACCAGCACGTAGCCAGGGAAGAATTTGCGTTCGGCGTTGACCTTCTGGGCGCGGCGAATCTCCACCACCTCCTCGGTCGGCACCATCACCTGCTCGATCTCGTCCGCCAGGCCCTTCTGGGCGGCGGTCTCCATGATCTGGGTCGCGATCTTCTTCTCGAACCCGGAATAGACGTGCAGAACGTACCAGCGCTTTGCCATGACCTTACCTCAACCCCCGACGCCGAACAGCAACCGCATCGCCCCGCCGATCACCTGATCGACCACCAGGAAGAACACGATGGTCACCACGACCATGGCCAGCACCACGCCGGTGGTCACCAGTGTTTCCTTGCGCGACGGCCAGGTGGTCTTGGAGGCCTCGCTGCGCACATCGCGCAAGAATTTCGCCGGGTTGAACGCCAATGTCAGGTTGCTCCATGAAAACTGCCGAGAATCGCCGCCAGCGCCGGCCCTCGGGGTTCCGGCTGGCAGGGGTGGAGGGTCTCGAACCCCCAGCCTCCGGTTTTGGAGACCGGCGCTCTAGCCAATTGAGCTACACCCCTGCGGCGCGGACTGCCCGCGAACCGCGTGCATCCGTCCGCCTTGCACAACGACCGGGCCCCGCTGTCAAGTGCGGACAAGGGTCCGGATGGTTCAGACTGGAGCGGGTGACGGGAATCGAACCCGCACAGCCAGCTTGGAAGGCTGGAACTCTACCATTGAGCTACACCCGCAACGTGGTCGGGTATAGGCGCAGCGCGCGCCGCCATCAATAGAGCCGCGCGGAACGGGGCCCCGGGCGAGACAAACCGCGCCCGCTTGTCTATGCTGGCGGAATGGTCGCAACCCATGAGGTCTTCAACCAGGCCGGCGAACCACCCGATCACGACGCCTTCACCGCCGATGCCGCCCTTGCCGAAGCGGTCTCCGCCTTCGGCGCCTTCTGGGCAGCCCCCCATCTCGCCGCGGTCGGCGCCCGAATCGGTTCACCCGAACTGCGCGCCCTGGCGCGGGAGGCGAATCGCAACCCGCCCGAACTCGCCGCCTTCGACCGCTTTGGCCACCGCATCGACGAGGTCGCCTACCACCCCGCCTGGCACCGCCTGATGGGCATGATCCGTGCCGACCGCTTCCACAGCCTGGCCTGGACCGAGCCCCGCCCCGGCGCCCATGTCGCCCGCGCCGCCGTGGCCTATCTCTGGGGCCAGGGCGAACCCGGCGTCTGCTGTCCTGCGGCGATGACCTTCGCCGCCGCCGCCGCCCTCGCCCACGCGCCCGACCTGCTCGCCCGCTTCCGCGACCGGATTTTCGCACCTGGCTACGATCCGCGCCCGCTGCCGCCGGCCGAGAAATCCGCCCTCGGCGTCGCGATGGCGATGACCGAGAAACAGGGCGGCTCGGATCTGCGCCAGACCCGCACCACCGCGACCCGGGCGGGCGATTCGTGGCAGCTGACCGGCCATAAATGGTTCTTCTCGGTCCCCGCCAGCGATCTCTTCCTCACCCTCGCCCGCACCGGCGAGACGATCTCCTGCTTCCTCGCCCAGGGCTGGCGCGACGATGGCAGCCGCAACGCCGTGCGCATCCAGCGGCTGAAGGACAAGCTCGGCAACCGTTCCAACGCCTCCGCCGAGGTCGAGTTCGACGGGCTGGAGGCGGTCATGGTCGGCGCCGAGGGCCGCGGCATCGCCACCATCATCGAGATGGCGCATCTCACCCGCCTCGAATGCGCGCTCGGCGCCGCGGCGCTGATGCGCCAGGCCACCTCGCTCGCTTTGCACCACGCCGCCCATCGCCGCGCCTTCCAGCGCGCCCTGATCGACCAGCCGCTGATGCGCGCCGTCCTCGCCGACATGGCGCTGGAGGCCGAGGCAGCGCTCTGGCTCGCCCTGCGCGCCGCCGCCGCAACCGACGCCGCCGCGCGCGACCCGGACGAAGCCGCCCTCGCCCGGATCATTGTCCCGGTCACGAAATACTGGACCTGCAAGCGCGCCCCCGCCCTGCTTGCCGAGGCGCTGGAATGCCACGGCGGCAACGGCTTCGTCGAGGAACACCCGATCGCCCGACTCTACCGCGAGGCGCCGCTGAACGGCGTCTGGGAGGGGGCCGGCAATATCATCTGTCTCGACGTGCTGCGCGCGCTGACCCGCGCGCCCGAGGCCGCCGCCGCCCTCGCCGCCGAACTCGCCCCCGCCCGTGGTGCTGACACCGCGCTCGATGCGCTGATCGCCGGCGTCGAGGCGATGCTCGAACGCCCCGAAACTGCAGAGCCCGTCGCCCGCCGCCTCGTCGAGCATCTCGCCCTCGCACTCTCGGCCGCACTACTGCTGCGTCACGCCCCGGCTGCCGTCGCCGAGCGCTTCATCGCCGCGCGAATCGTCCATCCCGCCCTGGCCTTCGGCGCCGCCGGCACCACTGGCGGTGATACCGATCTCCTCACCCGCGCCGCCGTCATCCCGGCCGCCTGACCGAACGACTGAAGGAGCGACCGCCGATGCCCGAACCCGTCATCGCCCCCTACGGCACCACGCGCGCCGGCGCGAAGGTGCGGCGGATCACCCTCGCGAACGAGGCGGGCATGTCGGTCAGCCTGCTCGACTATGGCGGCATCGTCGAGGAACTCCTGGTCCCCGATCGGCGCGGCCGCCTCGGCAATGTCGTGCTGACCTGCCCCACCCTCGCCGACTACGAGACGAAGAGCCCCTATTTCGGCGCGCTCGTCGGCCGCTACGCCAACCGCATCGCCGGCGCCGCCTTCACGCTCGACGGCGTCCGCCACACCCTGCCGGCCAACGAGGGCGCCAACACCCTGCATGGCGGCCCGGCCGACGGCCCCACGCCCAATTTCAGCCACCGCGTGTGGGATATCGTCGCCGCCACCGGCAGCGCCCTCACCCTCCGCCTGCACAGTCCGGACGGCGAGAACGGCTTCCCCGGCGACCTCACCGTCTACGTCACCTACACGCTGGCGCCGGACAACGCGTTCCGCCTCGACTATGCCGCCCGCGTCGCCGGCCGCGCCACGGTGCTCAACCTGACCAACCACGCCTATTTCAACCTCGCCGGCGGCGGCACCGCGCTCGACCACGAAATTGCCGTCGCCGCCGCGCGCTACCTGCCAGCGGACCCCGCGAACATCCCGACCGGCGCCATCGCCCCGGTTGCCGGCTCCTGGCTCGACCTCATGCGCCCGCAGCCGATCGGCGCCACCCGCGCCGGGTTGGATCATTGCTTCGTGCTCGACAAGCCGGAAGGTGTGATCGGACCCGCCGCGCTCCTGCGCGACTCCGTCTCGGGCCGCATCCTCACGGTCGAGACCACCGAGCCCGCCGTGCAGGTCTATGCCGCCGGCAAGCTCGACCTGCCGCCTTACCGCGCGGGCGATGGAATCGCCCTCGAAACCCAGCATTTTCCCGATTCTCCCAACCGCGCAGGCTTCCCCTCCACCAGGCTGGACCCTGGCGAGGCGTTCCGTTCCAGCACCGTCTGGCGCTTCACGACCGACCGGAAAGGAACATGACAGGAACAAATAGTTAATAAATTCTTATCAACTGCGTTGCTGTTATGTTCTCTTCATGCAAAACTCACCCTCGACGGACGGGTCCACACGCCTTAAGATGAATTCGCGTTCAGGTTGCATGATCCGACCGTTCCCCACGCTGCCGCCCCTCACGCTTCAGGAGTTACCGATGGAAAAGAACAAGGCACTCGACGCCGCCCTGGCCCAGATCGAGCGCGCCTTCGGCAAGGGCTCGATCATGCGCATGGGGTCGCGCAGCGAGTCCGAGACGATCGACGTCATTTCCACCGGCTCGCTCGGGCTCGACCTCGCCCTCGGCATCGGCGGCCTGCCGCGCGGCCGCGTGATCGAGATCTACGGCCCGGAATCCTCGGGCAAGACCACGCTCGCCCTGCACGCCGTGGCCGAGGCACAGAAGCGTGGCGGCACCTGCGCCTTCGTTGATGCCGAGCACGCGCTCGACCCGATCTACGCCCGCAAGCTCGGCGTCGATGTCGACAACCTGCTGATCTCCCAGCCCGACACCGGCGAGCAGGCGCTCGAGATCGCCGACACCCTGGTCCGCTCCGGTGCGATCGACGTGCTGGTGGTCGACTCGGTGGCCGCCCTGGTTCCCCGCGCCGAGCTCGAGGGCGAGATGGGCGACAGCCATGTCGGCCTGCATGCCCGCCTGATGAGCCAGGCGCTGCGGAAGCTCACCGGCTCGATCTCCCGCTCGAAAACCCTGGTGATCTTCCTCAACCAGATCCGCCTCAAGATCGGCGTCATGTTCGGCAACCCCGAAACCACCACCGGCGGCAACGCGCTGAAATTCTACGCCTCGATCCGCATGGACATCCGCCGCATCGGCTCGATCAAGGACCGCGAGGAAGTCACCGGCAACCAGACCCGCGTGAAGGTGGTCAAGAACAAGCTCGCCCCGCCCTTCCGCCAGGTCGAGTTCGACATCA
>JAJZSY010000026.1 GCA_021849425.1 Pseudomonadota bacterium | reverse complement strand
GTAGAGATTATTGCCGTCGCCATAGAGGCCCGGCGTGGTCAGCTTCGCGACCTTGATCGGCGACAGCTTGTTGACGACTCGGGCCATGGGCTGAATCTTACCCACGAAATCACCCAAGTGGAAACCCAGAATTCGGGCAAATTCGGGTGGACGCGAGTGGACGGGCAATCCGTCTATCGCATTGATATCAAAGGCTTCAATGGATGATGTTGGATGCTGCTGGATACAGGGGTGGCGGAGAGGGTGTCCGCCTTACCTCATTATCCAGCCTTAGAAAGACGCAGGGATAAGCCAAGCATTAGAGCCGAAAGATGCCCATTAATGTCCATTGACGTCCGATCAGATACGGGATTATGGTGTATCCATGAAGGCCCGAGCATGTAGCCGGGCAGTTCGACGGAGAGCCTGATGATGAGCCCAGCGACCACGGCACCTAGACCCCCTGCGGTTTCTGCGGTTTCTGCGGTTCCTGAATGTCGGACTAATGAAATCAATAGCTTAGGTGCCAAACAAAACCGCAACCCGGTTGCGATTCGGTTGCGATTCCTTGCGGTTTCTTGCGGTTCGGGGTGGTGACGATGCCCAAAACCGTCTCAAAACGCTTGAACGCTCTCGCGATTACGAACGCGAACCGCGAGGGTAATCTGCATGACGGCGGTGGTTTGTATTTGCGGGTCCGGGCTGACGGCTCGAAGAGCTGGGCTTTCCGCTACACGATGGCGGGCCGAAAACATTGGATGAGCCTCGGCCCGCTGCGCGATGTATCCCTGAGCGAAGCCCGCGAGCTAGCCCGGCAGCTACGGAATCAGGTTCGAGACGGCTTCGATCCGCTCGCCCAGCGCCGCGAGCGCCAGCACCTCGCCGCCGAGCAGACTGCCCGCACCTTCGATGCCGTCGCCGCTGCCTACGTCGAGGCGCACCGCGCCGAATGGTCAAACCCGAAGCATGCGCAACAATGGACGAACACGCTGGCGACCTACGCCAGTCCGATCATCGGCAAGCGGCCGGTAAGCGAGATCAGCCTGCTCGACGTCCGCCGGGTGCTCGACCCGATCTGGACCGACAAGCCGGAGACCGCGAGCCGGCTGCGCGGCCGCGTCGAGGCCGTGCTGGCATACGCGACCGTGCACGGCTGGCGCAGCGGCGACAATCCGGCGCGGTGGCAGGGGTTCCTCGACCAGATATATGCGCCGAAAACGAAGGTGCGGGCCGTGAAGCATCACGCGGCGATCGACTACCACGATATGCCGGCTTTCATGGCCGCACTGCGCGAGCGGGAGGCTGTTTCGGCTCGGTGCTTGGAATTCCTGATCCTCACGGCTACGCGCTCCGGCGAGGCGCGCGGCGCGAGATGGGATGAGATCGACTTTGACGCAGCCGTGTGGGTGATCCCGGCAGCCCGCATGAAGATGAAACGCGAGCACCGCGTGCCGCTTGCGCCGCGTGCCGTCGAGGTGCTGCGCGACATGGCGGAACGCTCGCCCCGCCGGGATGGGCTGATCTTCCCCGGCGGCGCACCTGGCAAACCCCTGAGTGACGTTGCTCTTGCAAAGGCTCTTGCCGTGCTGCGGCCGGGCTTCACGCCGCACGGCATGCGCTCATCCTTCCGCGATTGGGCCGCCGAGATGACTAGTTTTCCTCGCGAAATCGCCGAGGTCGCTCTTGCCCATGTGAACAAGGATCGGACTGAGGCCGCATACCAGCGTGGCGACCTGCTCGCGAAGCGGCGGCAACTCATGGAAGCCTGGGCGAGCTACTGCGCCGGGCTGGCCGAGGAATCTGACAAGGTGGTGGCGATGCGCCGCGCCTGACCGATCCGTGCCGGCCGGTTGCCGGCGAACCGGGAGTGCCGGAGGCGGGTGGTGCCGCCCCCGGCGATGATCCCGAATATGGAGGCTGAACCATGCAACGAGATCGAGTAAACCATATCACGAATCCGGCCACGAATGACAATTCCCAGCGCGTTCTCGTCCTGGACGTGGCTCGCCGGGCCGAAGCTGCCGCCCGCGACCTGGCGGCGATGGCGACGACCGCAAGCGAGCGCCGCCTCGTCGGCCTGATCCTCGAGGGTGCGATGCACCGGGCTGGCCTGGCGTGAACCGCCGCGAGACGATCCGGGCCGCGATGGCTGGCGCCGCTGCCGCCGTTGCCGCCCCTGCCGTGGCGCAAGCCGCCGGCAACGATGCCGAACTGATCGCCCTGTGCGACCGCTTCACTGAGTTGGAGCGGCAGAAGCGCCACATCTTCGACACTGCGCCAAACACCTTAGAGGGCGACAGGCTCGCGCAGGCCGAGACGGCACCCCTCTACGAGGAACAGGACCAGATCATCACGCGCGCGCATGAGATGGATGCGAAGACCTGGGACGGTGTCCGGGCGCGGCTCCGCATGGCGTTCTCTTACAGACCGACGTGCATAGAGGGACCTTCCGATTGGGATGATTGCATCGCCGGCGCGATCCTCCACGATACCGCGCGACTGCTCGGCCTTCCGACCGACACGGCGGCGGAGGCCGCGCTATGACCGCCTCGACCGATCCGCGCGCCGCCCGGAACGACACAGAGCGCGAAATGCTCGACCTGCTGCGGAAGCTGCCCGAGGCCGCGCGGTGCGCTTTCCGTGACGCGCTGGTGGCGATGCGGGACGGGACCGACCTTCGCCCGCACGTCATCGCCGTTTTCCGCGAGACAGGGAACGGCGATCCCGAGGCCGCAGCCGATGCCCTGCTGGCCGAATGGGACGCGCGGGGGGAGGCGCAGAATGGGACCTGACGACGAAAACGGCGGGGGAAAGCCCCCGCCGGCTGATGCCGTTGTGATCGACAGCACAAACCGGCCGCCCCGGCGACCTGGCGCGCGGTATGTGACGCCTGAGTGGATCGACGCGACCCTCCGCCGCCATTTCGACAAGGGCCATAACAGCGGCGTGTTCCTGCCGCCCGCTGCCGCGTGGACAGTTCTCGCGGGCCGCATAAATCTTTTCGTCGATCAACCGCCGAACAATCATTCGATCGGCCGCCTAGTTCACGATGTCGGAAAGATGCAACGGGATCGCAAGAAACTTGACGCAGCGGCCGAAATCTTGGAACGCGACCGCGAGCGGTTTCCTGATACCGAGGCCTTCGCCGAGTTTCGCCGCCAATGGGCGCTCGCAATCTCTGTTTTGCGATACCCTCGCGGATCAGCCGACAACCCTCATTCCCAGCTTTCGCGACCAGTGCACCCGCAACAGTCGATTCGCGGCTGGACCTATGTTGCCCGCGAGGTGCTCCCCGATTTGGTTGTGTTTTCCGTTCGAGGCCATGCGACGGTTAGAGCAACACCGGGAAACGGTATCATAAAAACCCTTATGGATATCCTGCAAATTATCTATTTCGATAAAAGACTACCGTCTATTGCTACGGTTTGTAAGGCTGTTGCAGAAGATATCGAAAAATACAAGGAAATTGCCAAAAGCCCCCCCTATGATCCCGAAGTTTGGGAAAGTTTGCTGCATCCCGAATGTTGATTTGGCAATCCGTGGTTATCCGCAACGCTACGAAAGGAGCAGAAAGGATGACCACGGAAAGCAAACTTCTTTACCGTCCGGGCGAGGCGCAGGCCGCGCTTGGGGTGAAACACTCAAAGTTCTGGGAACTTGTCCGCGCGGGATCATTTGATGTCCGCAAGCTGGGCCGCTCGACCTTTATCACCGCCGAGAGCTTGCGGCGCTTCGCCGAGAGCCTGCCCAAGAGCGCGGCCTAATTCCCCAAATGAAAACCGCCCCGAAAACCTTGCGGCATCGGAGCGGCGCGGAAATCTCTGGATTGCTTGGCAGCGGTCAAGAGATAGACGCGCCGGCGACTCGGTGCAAGCGGTTTGTGGGGCAGCGAGGATGCCCTAAATGGTTGACCGCAAACGCGCTGCCGACAAGCAGCATGACCACCTCATTGACGACATTGAAAGCCGCTCAAGGCGCCGCATCCTGACCATCGAGATGCCTGAAAGTGATCTTCGCCGCGCTGCCCGCTCGCTCGCGAGCCGCGCCGACTGGATCATGGCGAGGCGGGAGCGCGATAGCGTTCTCCGCGCGCAGGCGGACATCGAGGCCCGCCATTGCAGGCGCATTGCCGAGGCGCTCGCCGGGCTGATCCGGGAGGGCAAATAATGAACGCCATCACCCTCGAAAGCCTCGCTCCGTCCCCTCTTTGGGTCACTTGGGCAAAACGGAGCCGCAACGGCAAGCCGACAAAGGTTCCGTTCAACCCCATGACGGAGATCGAGGCCAGCGCAAGCGACCCCCTCACCTGGGCGCCGCGTGATGTTGCCGAGCGCGCAATTCCGCGCATTGTGAACGGCGGGATAGGCGGCATCGGCATCGAGTTTGCCGAGATCGGCGGCGGCCTGCACCTGGGCGGCGTCGATCTGGACAGTTGCCTCGATCCCGAGAAGGGTGAAATCGCCGGATGGGCGCAAGCGGTCATCGACCGTTTCGCCAGCTACACCGAAATCAGCCCGTCAGGCTGCGGCGTGAAAGTGTTCTTCGCCTACCGGACGAACGAAATTGCCGCACTCCGCAGTGCGATGAAAACGCAGTTCGGCAAGCGGTGGGCAGCACCCGGCGGCGGCGATCATGGGCCGGGCATCGAGTTGTATCTCGGCGGCCGCTACTTCGCCGTGACAGGCCAGCACCTCGACGGCACGCCGACGACGCTGGAGACCATCGACGCACCCGCGCTGCTCTGGCTGATCGAGCAGGCAGGGCCGGCAATGAAGGGCGCAACCGCCCAGAGCCGCCCTGAGACCCGCAAGGCACCGGGGGGCATCTCTGAACGGCTGGAACGCGCCGCCGGTTCCTCGCGGCTGCTGCGCGGCGTGCTGGACCGGCTGGACGGATCAGACAGCTACGGCTCGCGATCCGAACGCGCGATGGCCCTGGGCGCCGCTCTTAAGTCTATCGGCTGGTCATTCTCCGATATGGGCGACGCGATCCGCGAGCATCCCTCGACCGCCGAATGGTTCAGGGACAAATGCGGCGACCCCGAACAGCGCGAACTTCACCGCATCTGGGAAAACGCTACGCCATCGGTGTCGCTGGTGCCGCCGGAGTTGAAACGGCCTCTCCGGCGCGAGACGCCGCCGCCTGAACCGTATCCGATGGCCGCCTTACTTGGGCTGCGCCCGGCCGTCGAGGCCATCCGGCGGCGCACGCAGGCGCCGCAGGCCCTATGCGCTGCATCGGTGCTCGCGGCCGCCGGCTTTGCTGCCGCGATTCATCATGATGTCGAGATTCCGAATGTCGGCCCTCGACCGCTCGTCACGGCATTTTTGACCATCGCACAGTCAGGCGAGCGCAAGACAAGCGTCGACCACCTGGCGAGCCTGCCAATCCGACGCGCTGAGGCCGCGCTGGCGGCGCAGTTTGACGCCGAGCAAGCGGCCTATGGACGAGACAAGGAAGCGTTCGACGCGGCCCGGATCGAGGCGCGCAAGGCCGCAAAAGACGGCCGCGCCGCCGTCGAGCGGGCGCTGGCCGATGTCGGATCGGAACCGAAGGCACCGGCCCCGCCCATGCTCACGGCCGAGGAAGGAACAATCGAGGGGCTGATCAACCTTTTGACGCTGAGGCCCTACGCCGCGATCTTCTCGGCCGAGGGCGGCATGTTCCTCGGCGGTCACGCTATGTCCGAAGATGCGGCCGTCCGGACAATGACGACGATCAACACCCTTTGGGACGGCTCGCCTATCAAGCGGCTGCGGGCGGGCAAGGCCACATTCGCGCCCGGCCGCCGCGCCTCGCTCTCGCTCGCGGTTCAGCGTTCCGTCGCCTCGATCCTGATGGGCAACGCCAGCGCGCGCGACAACGGGCTTATCGCCCGGATGCTTATATCGGAACCGGAGACGACTATCGGCACCCGCCTATGGCGTGACCGTGAGCCGGACTTCGATGAGTTCCTGGACGAATACAACACCCGCATGGGCCACCTGCTCGCCAAGGCGCCGCGCCGCCTCGACGGATCGGACGGCCTCGACCCCGAACCGTTGCCCTTCAACGTCGAGGCCGAACGCCGCCTGATCCTGTTTCACGACGCGACCGAGCGCGACCTCGCGGACGGCCGGCGATACAGTTCGATCCGCGGTTTTGGCGCGAAAATGGTCGAGCACGCCAGCCGCCTCGCCGGCATCCTCGCCGCATATGCCGGCAAGGACGTCATCGACGCCGAGACGTTCGACGCAGGGGCGACGCTGGCAAGCTGGTATGCCGGCGAGCAGTTGAGACTCGGCGAGACGGTTGCACCCGATCCCGAACTGGACGCCGCGCAGGAATTGCTCAACTGGTGGCGGACCCAGCCCGATCCGCGCCTGCCACTTACAACGCTATACAAGAGCGGCCCGAACCGGCTGCGGAAGGCGGATGACGCGAAGCGGGCCGTTGCCATCCTCGAAGATCATGGATGGATTGAGCGGTTGCCGGCCGGAACGGTGCTCGACGGCAGCCCGAGGCGTGAAGCGTGGGGACTGATCCCATGATGCAGGTTCGCACCCGCGCCGAGTTCGGCCGCGTCATAGAAGTTGCCTCACGCATCGTGCCGTGGCGCCTCCCGCTCTACAGCGCCGCCGCCGATGGGCTGATCCAGCTTGTCGAGGTGACGCCCAGCGCCGGGCTTCCCAAGGCGCTGGACCGGGCGGCGAGGCCGCTTGTCATTCTCGTCGGCGACGATGGTGATGCACCCGTAGGACCGGACGGCTGGCGCTGCTTGCCACGGCTGCGGCGCATGGCCCGCAGTGCGGTGATACACGCAACCGGCGGCCAGCGCGGTCATTATCAGGACGCCGTCCGGGCAGCCATCTCCGGCGGCGCGCCGCTCGCGCTGGTCGAGACAACCCCGGAACACGCCGAGGCATGGGTGCAAGTATTCGGCCGGCGCCCGCGACTGTTGATCCTGCCGAGACCCGACGACCATCATCCCCGCATCACGGCCGCCCAGCCGACGCATTGACGCCATACCGGCGCCCGTAAACGTATCCAAGACGGGCGCCAAGTTCCTCGATCCACCACGCAACGCAAGTCTATATCTGGATTATTCCAGCGATAGCGGCGGATGAACCATCCGCCGTATTGCCTCCGCCTCGGCATAGCCGCTTACCGGGCGCCCAGCCTCGCATCATAGCAGATTAAATAATCGTCATATGAAACGCTGATCTATATGCATTTGTATTTTGTAGTCCGCTGACATACGTCCCATAAATATTGATTTGTATTTGTTTCTCATGGTTTTTCATTGTATCTATGAGGAATGTCAAAGCAGTCGATCACGGTTTCACTCGAAGACGACTTGATAGAACGCCTCGACGGCCTCGCGGCAACGATGGGCGCCAGCCGGTCTTGGACCTTGGCGAAGCTGCTCGACGCCGCACTCAACCCCGGCGGTTCGTATCCAACCGCAGCCGGCCCGGCCGGCAGCCCGTCGCCCGGTATCGGCCCCGGTGCGGCGGGCGGGGCAACCATCCCGGAGAACAACCGTTGAGCACCAATCCATATTCAGACCGCGTCCGGATCGTCGACCGGCGCAAGGTCAATTTCCAAAATATTGACCGGCACATTGATCTTCAAAACGCGCCGGAGCCCGTCAAAGTCTTCGCCAAGATGCCGCTCTCCCAGCTTGAGCAAATGGAGCGAGCCGCCGCCGCAAAGGGCGATGGGAAAACCGCCGATCTGGCCCGGCGCGCTGCCGATCTGCGCCTGACCGGCGTGCCGCCCGAACTGGCCGGGCCCGGTCAGTTGCATGAGGTGACCTCGTTTGATCCGCGAACCGGGCAGTCGATGACTGAATTTTTCGGCGACTCCCGCGTGTGGCGAAGCCAATTCGACACCCCGGGCCAAACCGTCAAATTTGCCGCGCCGAAGTCTTTCGAGCGCATCGAGGGCCACGTGGAGATCGCCGGGCATGAGACACTGATCGCGCGGGCGCCGGACGGATCAGAGCGGATCGTAACCGTCCACCGGAGCAACAACCAATGAAACATGCAAATCACGCCATCTGGTTCGAACGGCACATAAACCCCGCGCCGATCTTTCCGGACGTTGCCATCGCGACGCTGAACCCCATCCCGAAAGTGCGGTTCAGCCTCAACCTGCCGGGCGCGCTCGCTGCCGCGCGCTGGCGTTCTCGGCCTGGCGAAAGTTTCCAGCACTTCCGCGAGCGCATCACCCGTGAACTTGAGGCAGAGGGGACGCATGGCGTTCTGGTGTCGGTTTACGAGCGCGGCGCGCACTTCGAACGCAATGCGGCACACGCCACGATCAGCGAGCCTGCCGCGTGAGGTATTACGACCTCACCCTGACCGATCCGACGACCGGAAAGCCGCTGCGGCGCTGGTCTTCGCACCCCGGCGGCCAGTTCGACCCGCAAGCCCTCAACGTCATCTTTGACATGCCGGTCACCGTAGATGACGAGCCGGTGCATCAGCCGACCGTGATTATTGAGGGCATCAGCCTTCAGGACGTGACGAACGCGCAGCAGTTCGCCACCACGATTACGCAGGACGGCAAGCTGACCGGCGGATCGAACCTGATCCTGAAAGCGGGCATGCAAGCCGGGCTGCCGCTCGCCAATCCGGCGCAAGCCGCAACACTGGTGCAGGGCTTCGTTTTCCAGTCATGGGGGAATTGGATCAACACCGACATGAGCCTGTCTCTGGTAATTGTGCCGGCGATCTATCGCCAGAACGCGCCGGGCAATTTCGTGTTCACCTGGACCGCTGGGCAGCCGCTGGTTGATGCTTTGAAGCAAACGCTAAGCGTGGCTTTCCCAAATGTTCAGGTAAGTTTCAGCGTCAGCGAAAACCTGATCGCGGCGCAGACGGATGTGCATTACTGCGCCACGTTCGGGCAACTCGCCGCTCACGTCCGCCAACTGACCCGCCGGATGCTGGGACCAAACTACGGCGGCGTCCGCATGGCGTTCGGAGCGAACACGATCCGCGTTTTTGACGGCACCCAACAAACGCCGATTGCCCTGCTGCAATTTACCGATTTCGTCGGTCAGCCGACATGGATCGAGCAAAATAAGATTCAGGTCAAAACCGTGATGCGCGGCGATATCCGCGTGGGTGACTTCATCGAGTTCCCCATAGGCTTCACCAACTCGCCCGGTTTCGTCACGACGCAGCACGCGGCCTATCCTTCCTTCAATCGATACCAATCCGCGATCCAAGGCAAGTTCATCGTGACGCAGATCAGGCACGTGGGGAATTTCCGCGACCCTGACGGCAATTCGTGGGTCTCGATCTTCAACGCCGTGCCGGTGCTGCAATGAGCAAGAAGCCCGTAATCTCGATTGATGTCGATGATACCGCGTTCAAGCGGTTCTACGACCTGTTCCAGAAATACGAAGAAAAGGTCACGGAGCTTCCTGCCGAGTGGAAGCAGGTTGACGAGGCGATCAGCGGCGCCGGGCGCGGCTTTCATCGAAACGCAAAGCAGACACAGACCATGCTCGCCGGCATGGCCGCCGCGACCGCGACGATTGCCGAGGCCATCAATCACGCGAACAAGGCGCAGCGCGATTTCGAGGCCACAACAAAGCGCAGTCATTCCTCGATGCTCAAGCTGGGCCATGCGGCCAAGGGTGTTGCCGGAACAGTATTCGGCATGGGCAAATGGCTCATGAAGTGGGGAACACTCGGCGGCGCTACCCTCGGCATCGGGGGCAGTATCGGCCTGGACGACCTCGCCAATGCCGCCATGAGCCGGCAGCGCACCGCGCGCGGCCTCGGCATGACGCCCGGCCAGAACGCGGCTTTCTCGACCTATTTTAACCAGTTCGGCAACACGGACGGCATCGCCGCCAATGTCGCGAACGCCCGCAACAACGTGTCGGATCGGTGGATATTTTCGAGCCTCGGCATCGGCAACAACGCCCTGGCACGGGATAGCAATTTCCAACTCGATCAGACCGTGATGCAGCGCATGCAGCGGGTGCTGCAAAAACTGCCGCGGAGCGAATGGGCGAACTACGCGCAAGCCTACGGCCTCACCAATCTTGCGGACCTGCAAACGTTGCGCGTGCTCCGGCACACCTCGACGGGGCGCATGGACGCCGCGCGAGCGGGAGCAACGGCAAGCGTCGGCGCGCTGGGCTTCTCGCCCGCCGTAGCCCGTGAATGGACCGATCTTCAAATCCAGATGCGTAAGGCCGGCGTTCAGATCGAGACAAGCCTGATTACCGGCCTGCACCGGCTCGCCCCGGAACTGACGATCATCTCCCGCGATATCGCCCATTGGATATCGGCCTTCGCGACCGGCCCGCAAATGGGCAAAATAGTCAACGAGGTGGAAAACGGCCTGAAAGTCTTCGCCAAGTTTCTCGCCTCGCCAGAGTTCGGCAAAGACCTGCACCGGCTGCAATCCGAGATCGGCACCGCCGCATCCGAAATCGCCGCCATTGCCAAGGGAATCTATCCCTACGCCAAGGCGGCGGGATGGGTGGCAAAAAAAACCGTTCAGGGTGCCGATGCCGTAGGCCACGCTGCCGGCGCCGCCTGGCACGCCACAGAACAAGGCTACCGCGACGTGCGGCACTACCTCGGCATGGGCAACCATAACCCCGGCAATATCCGGCACCGCAACCAGTTCGGCGCATGGGAACTGAACCGCTATCCGACCGAACATGCCGGCATGCGGGCAATGGCGAACCTGCTGCAATCCTACCCCGCCAAGCATCACGCCGATACCATCGCCTCTATCATCCCGATCTGGAACGGGCACGGGGCGAACGATCCTGAATACATTCGCAACGTGGCGCGCTGGTCAGGCTACAGGCCGAATCAACCGCTCGACCTGAGTAACCGCACCGTCCGCGATCACCTGATGGCCGCCATGATCCGGCAGGAACACAGCGACAAGGTGACGCCGGCACAGGTGCAGGCCAGCCTAAACAGCCATCACGCGCTGCCAGCGCATGTAAGTCGCCTTGTGGACACGCTCCGCAAGCAGCGCGCGGCAACGCCGACGAAAGTCATCATCCAGAACCAAACCGCCGCCCGGATCGCCGTGCAGGCGAACGCGGCAGCATACTGAGCAACCTGGACAAAGGAATAGTTACCATGACGCAGATACCCCCGTATTACCCGCTGAACCGCAATCTCGATGAGGTGCTGACCCTCACCGCCGCCTCGGCGAACGCGACATCCGCAACGATCACAAACCCCAATTTTCGCGGCGTTCGGGTAGGCATAAACGTAACCGCGATCAGCGGCACAAGCCCGAGCCTGACTGTCAGCATCGTGGGTGTTGACCCGGTGACGGGTTCAACATTCACCCTCCTGCAGAGCGCCGCCATCAGCGCAACGGGATATTCCACGCTGCTGGTCTATCCCGGCATTACCGCGACCTCGAATGAAAAGGCGGATGACGTGCTGCCGTTCAACTGGCAGATCACCGCCACCATCGGCGGGGCAAGCCCCAGCGTCACCGCCGCGATCACCGCGGTTGAACTGCTCTGAACCCATGATGGCGGGCAGTTTTGTCACCGTCATTCCGGGCCGGTTCGCGTTCATCGCGCCCGAACGCTTCGACCTGGGCAATTTATACGTCACCGCCGGCACGCTGGCCGCCCTGCCGCGCACCCCGCGCCGGGGCGACCGCGCCCGCTTCAAGCTGGCGGTGACGACAGACGGGCGACGGCGCGCAATCGACCTGGTGCTGATCGAGGGGAAGCAATGACGGGCAAACGAGGCAAGGGCAAAGGCCAAGGGCCGGCGAAGGGCCGCGGCAACGGCAATCCTGCCGCCCCGCCGTTCGATTCAGCCACGGGCAGAATAGCCGGCCTCCGGCGCGCTGAACTTTACGAGATGACGCGCGGCAAGGGGGGCAGATGGGCCGGTGTCCGCCCGCGCGTTGCGCCGCGCGCGTGTTCGGGAGACAACGAGCATGGGTGACTTCCTCCGCTCCAAGATGGCCGCCAAGGCAAGCGCCGATCCCGTCCGGGCAGCCTGCCGGGCTGACCTGGTGGCGGCCCGGCGGAAGCTATGCGCCGCCGCGAAGGCGATTGACGCCGCAATGAAGCTAGACGCCGAGGCGATGGCCGAGGCCGCGCGCCCGCTGGTGGCTGCTGCACGGCTGTTGCCGGATGCGTGACGACTTGGCGAACAAAGGGCAACGCCTTACGCGCGCGTAAGGGAGCCGCAGATGACTGACGACGAAATAGCCGAATTGCGCCGCACTGCCGAAAACCCGCTCGCCCGGCCATCGGAGCGGGTAGACGCCCGGCGCAAGCTGGTGGAGGCCGGAGCGGTGCCGCCGAGGCGCATGGGTGGCAGGGAGCGGCAGGACGCCATGAGCGTTGCGCGGGCGATGCTGCGGGAAATGGGATTCGAGTAGCACCGCGCCGAACTGACGCCCCTGGAACGCAGCGAGCACATCGCGGAATGGGTGAGGCTGACGGGTGAACAAAAGGGGGCGCAAGTTGCGCCCCCTGGCGGTGCCCAACCGCATGAGAAGGGAATAAAGGCCGCGACCCGTGAACTCGGCATCGACCGCACCGAGGCGCAGCGCGCGGTGAAGATCGACAGCCTCACAGACGAAGCCAAGGCAGCCGCTCGCGAAACCGGGTGTCTCGTAAGCGAAAAATTAAGGATTATGTGCGCCAAGTTCTCAAAGCTGATTTAAATTGTCCGATATGAGATTTTTATCTGAATCTGAGGTGTATTTTGGAAATATTATTTCAAACCGCAAAAGCCCAGCGCACTTCGCCGCAGCCGGACGATTTTCTGCATGTTGAGCATGGGCTGGCTCCCGAAAGGATAATCTGCCGTAGCTGTTCGGTGCCAGTGACTTTTACCGATCCAGTCGAAACGGGATTGTGCAAAGCCTGCTGGACCTGGTGGCGCCCATAAGAGCGGCAATGCTTCCGGCACCCCCTGGCGACGGGCTGGGCAAAGCCGCAGGCCGGGCGCCGGCTTCCATGACGACGATGCCCTGAACCGCTCCCAGATCGACCGCCGGTCGATGCGCCATCGCCCCGCGTCCTGCCGCCGGTCGATGGCTGGTCATGTGGCTGCGGCAGCGCGCCAGATTGCACGCCAGTTATCGACCCCATAGGGGAGAGATAGATAGCGGATGCGGCATAGATGATCGACATATATGGGCTGTTTCCATGCCATATGGCATGAATTGGCGCATCTCGACCCGAAAAACCGCAGAAAACCGCAAGGAACCGCAACCCGGTTGCGGTTTTTCGAGGCCACCAACTCGACTAAATACCTGCAATTTTTCCAAGCGTAGCCTCAAAACCGCAGGAACCGCAGAAACCGCAAGGAGTGCTATTCGCCCGAAACCGCGAAAACCGCTCCCCTAGGTTAAACACAAATTAAAATAGGTCAGTATTACTGTCTTATTTTATATCTTATAGATATAATATGCGGTTTTTGGAACGCCTTTCGATACATCCTCTATCTGCCTTGGGATTTTGAGACTGGTCATGGCGATTGGTGCGCGACGTCCATAGCCGTCCAAGGAAATACGGCGGCCAAGTGTATCCTGATACGTGTATCCAAGATACATCGTCATTTTGGAATATTGATGATATAATCTACGGATTTTCAAAGTGGGTGGCGGAGAGGGTGGGATTCGAACCCACGGTACCCGTGAAGGCACAACGGTTTTCGAGACCGTCCCAATCGACCACTCTGGCACCTCTCCGCGGTCGGGCGGCGTTATACGCATGATGGCGCTGACTAGGCAACAGTGGCGGTGCATATCGATGCCGATTGGCCGGGCAAGTCGATTGACAGCGGGATGGAGCGCGCTATAACCCCGCAATCGCGCGAAGCCGCAGGGTTTCGCGCTTCTTTTCTTTGTCCGCCCGCGCGGCGTTGCAGATAGAATTGGACCAGATCGATGTTTGCAGTCATCCGCACCGGCGGAAAACAATATCGCGTCGTGCCGGACGCGGTGCTGAAGGTCGAGAAACTCGAGGCCGAGGCCGGCAGCACCGTGACCTTCACCGATGTTCTCGCCATCGGCGGTGAACAGGGCGTGACCCTGGGCAAGCCGGTTGTCGAGGGTGCCTCCGTCACCGCCACGGTGATCGCGCAGGACAAGCTCGATACGGTCATCATCTTCAAGAAGCGCCGCCGGCAGAACAGCCGCCGCAAGAACGGCCACCGCCAGAAGGTGACCGTGCTGCGCGTGTCCGGCATCAACGCCGCCTGATCGGAGGGATATCCCATGGCACACAAGAAAGCCGGTGGCTCGTCGCGCAACGGTCGCGATTCCGAAGGCCGCCGCCTCGGCGTCAAGAAGTTCGGTGACGAGCAGGTGATCGCCGGCAACATCATCATCCGCCAGCGCGGCACCAAGGTGAAGCCTGGCGCCAATGTCGGCGTCGGCCGCGACCACACGATCTTCGCGCTCGTCGACGGGCGGGTGAAGTTCTCCCGCCGGGCCGAGGGCCGCGTGCATGTGTCGGTCGAGAAGCTGCCGATCGCCGCGGAGTAACCTGTTTCCGGTATGAAAGACGCGAAGGCCGGCCGGTGCCGGCCTTTTGCGTATCTGCACTCATGAAGTTCCTCGACCAGGCGAAGATTTATGTGCGTTCGGGAGATGGCGGCAACGGTGTCGTCGCGTTCCGGCGCGAAAAATATATCGAGTTCGGTGGGCCGGATGGCGGCAATGGCGGCCGTGGCGGCGACATCGTGTTCGAGGCGGTCGAGAACCTCAATACGCTGATCGACTTCCGCTATACCCAGCATTTCCGGGCCCGTAAGGGCGGCAACGGCGCCGGGTCGGACCGCACCGGCGCCGCCGCGCCGCCGGTGGTGATCAAGGTGCCGGTCGGCACGCAGATTCTCGATGACGACCGCGAGACCCTGCTCGCCGATCTGGATGCGCCGGGCAAGCGCATCGTGCTGCTGCGCGGCGGCGATGGCGGGTATGGCAACGCGATGTTCAAGACCTCGACCAACCGTGCGCCGCGTCGCGCCGATGCCGGCTGGCCGGGCGAGGAGCGCTGGGTCTGGCTGCGCCTGAAGCTGATTGCCGATGCCGGGCTGGTCGGGCTGCCCAATGCCGGGAAATCGACCTTTCTCTCGGTCGCCTCGGCGGCGCGGCCCAAGATCGCCGATTATCCGTTCACCACGCTGCACCCGCAACTCGGCGTGGTCCGGCTGTCGATGACCGAGGAATTCGTCCTCGCCGACATTCCCGGCCTGATCGAGGGCGCGCATGACGGCGCCGGGCTGGGCGACCGCTTTCTCGGCCATGTCGAACGCTGCGCCGCGCTGATCCACCTGATCGACGGGGCGGCCGGCGACGTGGTGGATGCGTGGCGGACGATCCGCGGCGAGCTGGAAGCCTATGGCGGCGGGCTGGCGCACAAGCCCGAGCTGATCGTGCTGAACAAGATGGATGCGATGACGCCGCACCAGATCGCCGGTCGGCGCTCGGCGCTCGAACGCGCGTCGGGCAGCAAGGTGATGGTCATTTCCGCCGTCGCGCATCAGGGCGTGGACGCGGTGCTGCGCGAAACCCTGCGGATGATCCGCGAGCGGCGGCAATGAGCCCCGGGCTGCCCGATCCCGGCGGCGCGCGGCTGCTGGTGGTCAAGATCGGGTCCGCCCTCATCGTCGATCCCGAGGCCGCGGCGCCGCGCACGGCCTGGCTTGCGAGCGTGGCCGCCGACATCGCGGCGCTCAGGGCGCGCGGCGTGGGGGTGATCGTCGTCTCCTCCGGGGCGATCGCTCTGGCGCGGCGGCAGCTCGGCCTGACGCAGAAGCGGCTGCGGCTCGAGGAAAAACAGGCCGCGGCTTCCGTGGGGCAGATCCGGCTGGCGCAGGCCTGGAGCGAGGCGCTCTCGGCGCACGGGCTGGTGGCGGCGCAATTGCTGCTGACCATGGACGACACCGAGGACCGGCGGCGCTATCTCAACGCGCGGGCGACATTGCGCACGCTGCTCGAACTCGGCGCGGTGCCGGTGATCAACGAGAACGACTCGGTCGCCACCGGCGAGATCCGTTTCGGCGACAATGACCGGCTCGCCGGCCGGGTGGCCGAGATGGTCGAAGCCGATCAGCTGGTTTTGCTTTCCGATATTGACGGGCTCTACACCGCCGACCCGCGGCGCGATCCGGCGGCGGCGCATCTGCCTGTCGTCGCCGCGATCACGCCGGAGATCGAGGCGATGGGCGGCGCGCCGCCGCCGGGCTATTCCTCCGGCGGGATGCGGACCAAGCTCGTCGCCGCGCGGATCGCGACCCAGGCCGGTTGCGCCATGGCGATCGCGCTCGGCGGGGTCGCGCATCCGCTCGCGTCGCTCGAAGCGGGGGCGCGCTGCACCTGGTTCCTGCCGCAACCCGGCGGGCGCTCGGCGCGCAAGCGCTGGATCGCGGGATCGCTCGCGCCGCTTGGGCGGTTGCATGTCGA
The DNA here is from genome assembly GCA_021849425.1 of Pseudomonadota bacterium. Taxonomy (GTDB): domain Bacteria; phylum Pseudomonadota; class Alphaproteobacteria; order Acetobacterales; family Acetobacteraceae; genus Acidiphilium. The sequence goes on along the minus strand of JAJZSY010000026.1, from coordinate 17,888 downwards.
TGCCGGTGCTGTGCGGGCGATTCGCGGCGGATCATCGCTGCTGCCGGCGGGGGTGGTGCGCGTCGAGGGCCGGTTCGAGCGTGGCGATGCGGTCGAGATCGCCGGGCCGGATGGCGCGGCGCTGGCCCGCGGCCTTGCCGCCTATCCGAGCGAGGATGCGGTGCTCATCGCCGGGCACCGCACCGACGAGATCGAGGCGCTGCTCGGCTGGCGCGGGCGGGACGAGCTGATCCACCGCGACGATCTCGTGCTCATGTCCGGCGCGCCTGGTCCGGACCTGCCCCCACCTGAGATCGGCGCCTGAGATTGGCGCAACTGGGCGGGGGTGGCCCGGGCGCGGTTCAGCCGCCGAAATAGCCCGGCAGGATTTTCGCGGCGCTGGTGGCGGGGTTGTCCTTCAACAGCGCCGGATCGGTGGTGACGACGATCAACCCGGCCATCGGCGTGCCGAATCCGTGAACGCCGGGGCGCACCTTCGGCAGCCACACGCCGCCCGGCGCCTTGGCAAGTTCGGCATGCACCGGGCAGTAATACCATTGCGGTCCCTGGTGGCGGAAGCTGATCGCGTAGGTATGGAGCTTGTGTCCCCTGCCCGGCGTGCCCCCCAGCGCGGGGTCGTCGAACGTCTTGCTCGCGGCGCCAGTTTGCGGATTGTAGCCGAGAATGGCGTGCGGCCCGGTATCCTCGTTGACGAACACCACCTTCTGGCCGGGACGGACGAAGACGAGGCGTTCGAGGAACTCGTTGGCGCCGTTCATGTGGATGTAGACCGGTTGCGGCGGCGAAGCGGCGCTGGCGGTGGCGGCGCCGAGGATGAGGGCGGAGGCAAGGCCGAGCGTGAGGGCTGATCGGTTCATGACGGTCTCCTGTTTCGTGAAGTTCATCTTCGCCATCCTCGTGGCAGCACAAGGGCGGGCGAGCCGCGGCGCGATCAATCCGGCGTGAGCTTCGCGGATCAGGTGCCGCTCTGGCGCACCGGGGCGAGGCGCAGGGGCCAGGCGGCAGGGCTTTCGGCCGCCGCGAGTTCGTCGGTCAGGTCCGTCCAGGTGCCGCCGAGCAGGATTTCGGCCGGGCGGAAGCGCGCCTTGTAGGCCATTTTCGGGCTCTCCGGCACCCAGTAGCCGAGATAGACGTAAGGCAGGCCAAGCTCGCGCGTGCGCTCGACGAGCCAGAGGATGGACCTCGTGCCGAGGGATAGCCGGACCAGCTCCGGGGCGAAGAACGAGTAGACGGCGGACAGCCCGTCGGCGAGGCGGTCGGTCAGGCAGGCGCCGACCAGCGTATCGGCCTCGTCGCGGAACTCGACCAGCCAGCTCTCGATCGGCGTATCCTCGACCATGGCGCGGTAATCGTAGAAGCTCATGCCCGCCATGTCGCCGTCGCCGTGGCGGGCCTGCTGGTAGCGCTGGAACAGCTTGAACTGCTCGGCGGTGGCGCGGGGCGGCATTTCGTAGGCGCGCAGGCCTTCATTCGCGGCGATGATCCGCTTCTGCGTGCGGCTCGGCCGGAACCGGCCGCTGACGATGCGGATGGGGACGCAGGAGCGGCAGCCGGGGCAGACCGGGGCGTAGGCTATGTTGTGGCTGCGGCGGAAGCCGCCGCGCGAGAGCCGGTTGTGCAGCGCGTCGGCGTCGGCGCCGGCGAGTTCGGTCACGACCTTCCGCTCGGTCCGCCCGGCGACATAGGGGCAGGGCAAGGGGGCCGTGGCGTAGAAGAATTGCGGCGGGCGGCTGGTGACGGTCACGGTGGGAGGGCGCGGCCGAGCGCGGCCGCATGCACGACCGTCAGGCCCGAGAGCAGGTCGTGCCCGGCCCTGCGCCGCCGGGTCACCAGCACCAGCAGGAAGGGCAGCATGCCCACCATGAAGGACACGCCGAGCAGCACGGTCCAGGCCAGGGCCTGGGCGAAGCTCGGCGGCAAAGGCGTGCCGCCCTCCAGTGTATCGTCCTGCCGGAGGGTGAGGCCGAGCAGGCGCTGCCCCGGTGTTGCCGCGGCGGCGGAGCGAAGCCAGAGCACATAATAGAGTGGCGGGATCGCCCAGGTGAAATGCAGCAGCAGGAAGCCGAGCCCGAGTGTGGCGACGCCGAGCACCACGATCGACCACCAGACGGCGACGCTGAGGACCGCGAGAAGCACGAGGTCGACCAGAAAGGCGAAGATCCGCCGTGGCCAGACATCGCGGGTCAGCCAGGCGTCGCGCGCCGCTTCGGCATCCAGAGGCAGGGACTGGCTCATGCGCCGCAGGATAGTGCGCCCGGTGCCATGCGCGCAATGGCCTGCACTGCCCGCGCGTCATGGACAGGGGCGGGAGCGGTTGCTACACGCGCCTCGGATCGTCCGGTCCAATTCCTTCGACATCGGGGCCGCTTGTTCCGGCCGCAAGGATCCGCCACATGAAGATCGTCGCGTGTAACTCCAACCTGCCGCTCGCGGATGCCGTCAGCAAGGCGCTGCACCTGCCGCTGACCACCGCCATCATCCGCCGCTTCGCCGATATGGAGATCCATGTCGAGATCCAGGAGAATGTCCGCGGCGAGGACGTGTTCGTCATCCAGTCGACCTGCTTTCCGGCGAACGACAACCTGATGGAGCTGCTGATCACGCTCGATGCGCTGCGGCGCGGCTCGGCGCGGCGGGTCACTGCGGTGATCCCGTATTTCGGCTACGCCAGGCAGGACCGCAAGACCGGCCCGCGCACGCCGATTTCGGCCAAGCTGGTCGCCAACATCATTACCGAGGCGGGGGCGAACCGGGTGCTCACGCTCGACCTGCATGCCGGGCAGATCCAGGGTTTCTTCGACATTCCGGTGGACAATCTCTACGGCGCGCCGCTGTTCGCGCGCGATATCCAGGAGCGGTTCGCCGGGCGCGACATCATGGTGGTGTCGCCGGATGCCGGCGGCGTCGCCCGTGCCCGCGCCACGGCGAGCCGGCTTGCCTGCGATTTCGCGATCATCGACAAGCGCCGCCCGCGCGCCGGCGTTTCGGAGGTGATGAACGTGATCGGCGATGTCGAGGGCCGGCACTGCATCATGATCGACGACATCGTCGATTCCGGCGGCTCGCTCTGCAACGCGGCCGAGGCGCTGATCCGCCACGGCGCGGCCTCGGCTTCGGCCTATGTCAGCCATGGCGTGTTGTCGGGCAAGGCGCTGGAGCGGATCGGCGCCAGCCCGATCGAGACGCTGGCCATCACCGACAGCATCCATCTCGATCCCGCGCGCAATCCGCCGGCGAATCTGCGCGTGCTGACCATCGCCCCCTTGCTTGCCGAGGCGATGCGCCGCATCTCGGATGAGACGTCCGTCAGCTCGCTGTTCGACTGACCGGCCGCGAAACCGGAGGAAACGCATGAAACTGTTCTACACACCCGGCGCCTGCTCGCTCGGGATTCATGTCCTGCTCGAGGAGCTTGGCCTGCCGCACGAGGGCGTGCTGGTGAACCTGCGCGAGGGGCAGCAATTCAGCGACGAATTCAGGGCGATCAACCCGAAGGCGAAGGTGCCGGCGGTGGTGCTCGACGATGGCGCGGTGCTGACCGAGTGGATCGCCATCGCCCATTACCTGGCCGCCACCAACCCGGACGCGCGGCTGGTGCCGGCCTCGCCGGTCGAGGCGGCGCGCTGCAACGAGCTGGTTGCCTATATCAATGGCTGGATGCACCCGCAGGGTTTCACCCGCATCTTCCGCCCGGACCGTTTCGCGCCGAACCCGGAGGACAAGGAGACGGTGCGCGAGCAGGGGCGGAAGATTTTCGCCGAAGGGTTCGACCTGATCGACAAGGTGCTCGCCGATGGGCGGGACTGGCTGCTTGGCAGCTTCTCGATCGCCGATGCGGCGCTGTTCTATGTTTCGTTTTGGGCGGAGGGACGGCAGACCGTGCCGCTGCCGGCGCATGTCGCGGCGCATTACGCGCGGATGAAGGCGCGCCCGGCGGTGGCGCGGGCGATGGAGCAGGAGCGGCTCTCCTGATGACGCTGCCGCGCGCGCCGTTCTGGTTTCTCCGCCACGGTCAGACCGACTACAACGCGCGGGGCCTGTCGCAGGGGGCGATCGACATTCCGCTGAACGAGACCGGCCGGGCGCAGGCCCGCGCGGCGGCGCCGCTGCTGCTCGGGCGCGGGATCGTCGGCATCGTCGCCTCGCCGATGCAGCGGGCGCGGGAGACGGCCGAAATCGTCAACGAGACGCTCGGCCTGCCGCTCGCCTTCGAGCCAGACCTGCGCGAGGTGGTGTTCGGCGGCATGGAGGGCAAGCCGCTCGACCCCTGGTTCGATGACTGGATCGACGGGCGGATGACCCCGCCGGGCGCCGAGAGCTTTGCCGACATCACCGCCCGCGCCGGCACCGCGCTGCGCCGCGTTCTGGCGCGGCCGGGGCCGCTGCTGCTGGTCTCGCATGGCGCCTTCTTCCGGGCGGTGCGCGGGCTGCTCGGCGTGAGCCTGGATGGCCGCACCGCCAATGCCGCGCCCATTCTCTGCGCGCCGGAGGATGAGGGCTGGCGGACCGCGCTGGCCGCGGAACTCGACGAGGCGGCGGCGCCGGGCGCAATGTAGATTGTCTTCATCCGGCCGGGCCGGATCGCCTGTGGGGGAACGAGATATGGACATTGGATTTTTCGCGCCGCGGCACATGGATATCGGCGGCGGGGCGGTGGTGCGAATTGCGGCGATGCTCGGCCGCCTCGGCCTGTCGCGGCCGTTGATCGTCACCGACCCGGTCATGGTGAAGCTCGGCCTGGTCCGCCGCATCACCGATCCGCTGGAAGCGGCCGGGATCGTCTGCGCGATCTTCAGCGACACCGTGCCGGAGCCGGTGGATACGGTGGTGGAAGCCGGCGTCGCGGCCGCGCGCGGCGGTGCGTTCGACTGTCTGATCGGCTTCGGCGGCGGCTCGCCGATCGACACGGCGAAGGCGATCAACATCCTGCTCGCGGCGGAACCGGGCGCGCGGATGCGCGATTTCAAGGTGCCCGTCGCCGCGGATACGGCGGCGCTGCCGCTGATCGCGGTGCCGACCACCGCCGGGACCGGCTCGGAAGCGACACGCTTCACCGTGATCACCGATACGCAAACCGACGAGAAGATGCTGATCGCCGGGCTCGGGGCGCTGCCGCTGGCGGCGGTGGTCGATTACGAGCTGACCATGAGCGTGCCGCCGCGCACCACCGCCGACACCGGGATCGATGCCTTCACCCATGCGCTGGAGGCTTATGTTTCGCGGCGGGCGAACCCGGTTTCCGACGCCTATGCGCGCAGCGCGATGCGGCTGATCGGTGCCAATCTGCGCAAGGTGTGGCAGACGCCCCAGGACCGCGAGGCGCGCGAGGCGATGATGCTGGGCGCAACCCTCGCCGGGCTTGCCTTCTCCAACGCCTCGGTGGCGCTGGTGCATGGCATGTCGCGGCCGATCGGGGCGCATTTCCACGTGCCGCACGGCATGTCGAACGCGATGCTGCTGCCGGCGGTGACGCGCTACTCGCTCAACGCGGCGCTGCCGCGCTATGCGGAATCGGCCCGCCTCGCCGGGTTCGCCCGCGCCGATGATGCCGACCAGCTGGCCGGCGCCAGGCTGATCGAGGCGCTGGCGGCGATCAATGCCGAGCTTGAAGTGCCCACACCGCAGGGCTTCGGCGTGGCCCGCGCCGACTGGGACGCGCTGCTGCCGAAAATGGCGGAGCAGGCGCTCGCCTCCGGCAGCCCCGGCAACAATCCTGCGGTGCCGGATGCTGCCGAGATCGTCAGGATCTACGAAGAGATTTTCTGAACTCGTGTCCCGGCCGCGCGCTCAGGCGAGCGCGAGGTCGGCGGCGAGTTCGAGCAGGGCGAGATCGCGCCCGGGCCCGGCGATGAGCGACAGGCCGACCGGCGCGCCATCCACCCTGCCCACCGGAATGGTGAGTTCCGGCAGGCCGGCGAAGGCGGCGATGATGCCGACGCGCAGCGTGCGCGTGCGGACATCTTCATAGACCGCCTGCGCCGCCGCGACCGGCGGGGCCGGGCAGGGCGAGGTGGGGATCACCAGCACCGCGCCGCCGGCCAGCAAGGCGTGCATCCGCGCCGTGTAGGCAAGGCGCGCGGCCTTGCCCTCGGCCGCGGCTTCGGCGGTGAAACTCCGCGTCGCCGCGATCCGGCCCGCGGTCACCGGGTCGAGCGTCGGCTTGACCTTGTCGATGAAGCCGCCGAGCGTCAGCCAGGTTTCGCGCCCGCGCACGGCGTTTTGCAGGGATAGCAGACGGTCGAGCCCCTCCGGCACCGGGTCGATGTCGGCGACCGGGCCGAGCCTGTCGAGCGCGGGCGCGAGGGCGGCGGAAACCGCGGGATCGGCATTGGCAAAGGCCGCTGGAATCCTGAGGAACTGGGGCGCCAGCGGCGGGGCGGGCGGCAGCAGCGCCTCGCCGACGCGGAGCATGGTCTCCGCATCGCGGGCGAACCAGCCAGGCGTGTCGAAACTCGGGGCAAGGGCCGCCGCGCCGGCGAGGCTGAGCAGCCCCTGGCTCGGGCGCAGCCCGTACAGGCCGCAATAGCTGGCGGGGATACGCACCGAGCCGCCGGTATCCGAGCCGATGCCGACATGGGCGTGGCCGCCCGCGATCATCGCCGCGGAACCGCTGGAGGAGCCGCCGGGCAGCCGGTCTGGCGCTGCGGGGTTGAGCGGCGTGCCGTAATGGGCGTTGCGGCCTTCGAGGCCGAAGGCGAGTTCGACCGTCGTCGTCTTGCCGGTGATGCGGGCGCCGGCTTCGAGAAGCTGCGCGACGATCCAGGCATGCGAGAGGGCGGGGCCGAAATGCCGCCCCCAGTCGGGGTTGCCGAAGGCGGTCACCTCGCCCGCGATGTCGAACAGATCCTTGACGACGACGTCGAGCCCGGCGAGCGGACCATGCGGCGTGCCCCGGATGTCGAGCGACTTGATCAGGCCGAGATCGGGATTTTCGGTGAGGGGGTGGTGCGTTTCCATACCGGCAGGGTAACAGAGTTCGGCGCCCGGTTGAACCGGTTTCGGGCGGGGTTAAAATCGTCTCGCCGGCACCGATATTGCCGACAGAGGACAAGGATGAAGGTCGATGAACGCCACTGCCATGACCGTTGATGCCGCCACCATCGAGGCCGCCGACAAGGCCGCCCGCCACTGGGTCAGCCCCGATCCCGGACCGCTGAGGCCGGGCTCGGAAACCCACAAGCGCGCCGTCTGCGCGATGTTCCACGAAACCTTCAACCCCTACAAGCCCTCGGTCATCGAGTGGCCGAAGCTCGACGCGGAGACGCTGAACAAGATCACCTCGCTGCCGATCTGGGACATCGCGGTGCAGACCGAAGGCAAGGCGCGGCTGCGGATGGCGGCCTATGCGCGGATCATCGCCGATCCGGACATGAGCAAGACGATCGAGCTGAACGGCTGGGAGGAGAACCGGCACAAGGAGGTGCTCTCCAAGCTGGTCGAGGCCTATGACATTCCGCTGGAGCCGGAGCCGGAATACCGCCAGCCGAAGGACCCGGAATGGGCCTATATGGTGACCGGCTATTCGGAATGCGTCGACAGTTTCTTCGCCTTCGGCCTGTTCGAACTGGCCAAGCGCTCGGGCTTCTTCCCGGCGGAGCTGGTGGAAACCTTCGAGCCGGTGATGCAGGAGGAGTGCCGGCATATCCTGCTCTTCGCCAACTGGGTCGCCTGGCACCGCGCGAAGCTGCCGCTGCACCGGCGGATCTGGTTCGAGCTGCGGGTTGCGGCGGTGTGGGCGTTTCTCGGCTGGGAGCGGATCGGCATTGCCCGCGGCATGGACGATGGCGGCAAGGGCAAGCCCAAGGCGCAGGACAACAATTTCACGGTCACCGGCAGCAAGTCGGTCAGTGCCGAGGAAATCTCGGTGCCCGAGCTGATGCGCATCTGCCTTGAGGAGAACGACCGGCGGTTCGCCGGCTACGATCAGCGGCTGCTGCGGCCGACCACGATGCCGATGCTGGTGCGGCTCGCGCTGAAATTCATGCCGAAGCCGCGCCGGACGGCGGCGGCGTGAGCGCGGAGGGGGCTGCCGGCGGCAACGAACGGCAGATCGCCTACTGGAACGAGGTCGCCGGGCCGAAATGGATTCGCGTCCAGGCGGCGATGGAAGCGCGGCTGATCGGGGTCGAGGACCGGCTGCTTGAGCGCGCAGCCCCCCGCACTGGCGAGCGGGTTCTGGAGATCGGCTGCGGCACGGGGACGACCACGGCGCGGCTCGCCGGGCTGGTGGGCGAGGGCGGGCATGTCACCGCCGTCGATGTGTCCCGCCCGATGCTGGAGGCGGCGCGCGCCCGGCTCGCTGGCCGCGCGCAGGTGACGCTGATGGAGGCGGATGCGGCGTTCGCGACCTTTGCCGCGCCGTTCGACCTCGTCACCTCGCGTTTCGGGGTCATGTTCTTCGAGGATCCGGCGGCGGCGTTCGCCAATCTGCGGCGCGCGCTCGCGCCGGGCGGCCGCCTCGTCTGCGCCGCCTGGGCGCCGATCGAGGACAATCCCCACTGGTCGGTGCCGCTCGGCATTGCCATCGAGCGGCTTGGCCCGCCGAAGCCGCGCCGGCCGCACGCGCCGGGACCGCTGGCCTTCTCCGATCCCGCGCATGTGCGCGCCGTGCTGGCGGCGGCGGGGTTCGCGGATATCGCGGTCGAGGCGGACGGGGTGGAATTGTATGGCAACACCCTCGACGATGAGGCCGAAATGGCGGCCACGATGGGCCCGGCGGGCGCGCTGATCGACGAAAAACAGGCCGATCCGGCGGCGCGCGCGGCGCTGATTGCGGCGTTTCGCGACGCGCTGCCCACCTATGCCGGCCCGGATGCAAGGCTGCCGGCGACCATTCACCTGATCACGGCCCGCAATTCCGGCTGACGCCGCGCCCCGTTTCGGGCGATTTATCGACTTGCGATGAAGACAACAAAAACGCGGACGACGAGGTCGTCCGCGTTTGGAAGGCGTTTCGCGATCGGTCTGAACCGGCCGGTCTGAACCGGCGCCGATCGGGGAGGCGGCCGCATTGTCGCGGTCGCCTCGCATGGTCGTCGCCGTGTTCAGAGGCGGTGGATCAGGCGCTCTTGGCCATGATTTCTTCCGCGATGTTGCGCGGCACCGGATCGTAGTGGTGGAACTGCATGGTGAAGGAGGCGCGGCCCTTGGTCATCGAGCGCAGGTTCGAGATGTAGCCGAACATTTCCTTCAGCGGCACCTGGGCGCGGACGATCACGGTGGACCCCGAGCTTTCCTGGTTCTGGATCATGCCGCGGCGACGGTTGAGGTCGCCCACCACGTCGCCGACATGGTCCTGCGGGGTGGTGATCTCGACATCCATGATCGGCTCGAGAATGACGGGGTTCGCCTTCTTCATGCCCTCGCGGAAACAGGCCTTGGCGGCGATTTCGAAGGCGAGCGCCGAGGAGTCGACGTCGTGGTACTTGCCGTCGACCAGGGTGTATTTGAAGTCCACGGTCGGGAAGCCGGCGAGGACGCCGGTATCGGCCTGGACGCGGATGCCCTTTTCGACCGCCGGGATATATTCCTTCGGCACGGTGCCGCCGACGACCTGGTTGTCGAACAGGATGCCCTCGTTCCGTTCCAGCGGCTGGAACACGATCTTGACTTCGGCGAACTGGCCCGAACCGCCCGACTGCTTCTTGTGGGTGTAGGTTTCGGTGTGCTCGCGGGTGATGGTTTCGCGATAGGCCACCTGCGGCGCGCCGACATTGGCCTCGACGCCGTATTCGCGGCGCAGACGGTCGATGATGATGTCGAGATGCAGCTCGCCCATGCCGGACAGGATGGTCTGGCCGGTTTCCTGGTCCGTCTTGAGGCGCAGCGAGGGGTCTTCGCCGGCGAGCTTCTGCAGCGCCAGCGTCATCTTTTCGACGGCGTCCTTGGTCTTGGGCTCGACCGAGATGTCGATGACCGGGACCGGGAAGGCCATGCGCTCCAGCACCACCGGGTCTTCCGAGGAGGCCAGGGTGTCGCCGGTGCCGGTGTCCTTCAGGCCGACAAAGGCGGCGATGTCGCCGGCCTGCACTTCCTTGATTTCCTCGCGCTTGTCCGCGTGCATCTGGAACATGCGGCCGACGCGCTCCTTGTGGCCCTTGGTGGTGTTGACCACCGTGTCACCCGAGCGCAGCGTGCCGGCATAGACGCGGACGAAGGTCAGCGTGCCGTATTTGTCGTTGATGATCTTGAAGGCGAGGCCGGCGAAGGGCGCGTCCGGATTGGCCGGGATCACGCGACGATCGGCCGAGGGGTCTTCCTCCTCGCCTTCCGGCGGGGCGACCTTGATGCCCTCGATATCGATCGGGCTCGGCAGATAGTCGAGCACGCCGTCGAGCAGCGGCTGCACGCCCTTGTTCTTGAAGGCGGTGCCGCAGAGCACCGGGCGGAACGCGCCCGAGATCGTGCCGGTCTTGATCGCGCGCTTCAGGGTCTCGATGCCGACATCGCCCTTCTCGAAATATTCCTCCATGCCGGCGTCGTCGACCGCGAGGGCGGTGTCGAGCAGGTTCTGGCGGTATTCCTTGGCCTTCTCCAGCATATCGGCCGGGATTTCCTCGTCATGGAACTTCGCGCCGAGTTCGCCGCCTTCCCAGACGATCGCCTTCATCTCGACGAGGTCGACCACGCCGACGAACTGGTCCTCGATGCCGATCGGCAGCTGCAGGGGCAGTGCGACGATGTCCAGCTTCTCCTTCAGCGTGTCGAACGCGCGATAGAAATCGGCGCCGGTGCGGTCGAGCTTGTTGATGAAAATGATGCGGGGAACGTTGTAGCGGTCGGCGAGGCGCCAGTTGGTTTCCGACTGCGGCTGCACGCCGGCCACGCCCTCGATGATGAACACCGCGCCGTCAAGCACGCGCAGCGAGCGGTTCACCTCGATGTTGAAGTCGATATGGCCGGGCGTGTCGATGATGTTGATGCGGTGGTCTTTCCACTCGCAGGTCACGGCGGCGGAGGTGATGGTGATGCCGCGCTCGCGCTCCTGCGCCATGTAGTCGGTCGTGGTGTTGCCGTCGTGGACTTCGCCGATCTTGTGCGACACGCCCGTGTAATAGAGGATGCGCTCGGTGGTCGTGGTCTTGCCCGCGTCGATATGGGCGGTGATGCCGATATTCCGGATCTTGGCAAGCTGGGTGCCGGACATGCAGTCTCTCCAGGGTGGGCTGTCCAGGATACAGCGAACAGCGTTTACAACGAAAAACGGGCGCGACCGCCGGACTGTTCTCCGGCAATCCACCCGATTGCGACCGGCTTTCGACCAATCTTCGGCCGCATAATGGCAAGCGGCACCGGATTTTGCAACCCGCCGCCGGCCGATTCGCGCTTCACGGTCGCAAAGGGGCGGCTCCGGCCGCGAGACCGGAGCGCAAGGTTACAGCGCGGCCTTCAGCCGCCGCATCATCCGGGTCATGAAACTGGCCCGCGGATCGTCGGCAAGGGCTATCGCCGGCACGGTCGCGAGGGTCTTGCCCCCGGCGCTGACGGTGATGGTGCCGACCCGCTGCCCGCGATGCACGCCTCCCGCCGGCGGTGGATCGAGTGCTACGCTGGTTTTCAGCGTTTTCGCCGCCAGCACCGGCAGCGTCATCGACACGCTGCGCGCGGGGCCGACCGCGACGCTGGTGGTGCGATAGAGCGGCGCCTTCAGCGTTGCCGCCGGCTTGTCGACGGTCGCGATCGTGGCGTTGGTGTAGAACTGATAGCCGTAATCGAGCAGTGATTCGATGTCGTGCGTGCTGACCGACCAGCTGGGGCCGCCGAGCACCACGGCAATCAGCCGCCGGCCGTTGCGCAGGGCGGTGGCGTCGATGCAGTGGCCGGCCTCGTTGGTGCGGCCGGTCTTCAGCCCGTCCACCGTCGGGTCGTGAAACAGCACCGGGTTCCAGCTGCGCTGGCGGATCTTGTCGAAGGTGAAGTGCTTCCTGACCGAAATCTTGAGGAATTGCGGATAGGTGCGGACGATGTCGCGCGACAGGGTCGCGACATCCATCGCCGATGTGCGCAGATCCGGATCGGGCAGGCCATCGACATTCGTATAGTGCGTCGCCTTCAGGCCGAGCGCCTTGGCCTCGTGGTTCATCAGGCCGACGAACCCGCCGCGGCTGCCGGCCACCGCCTGGGCGAGCGCCACCGCGGCATCGTTGCCGGAATCGATGATGAGCCCGTGCAGCAACTGGTCCACCGTCACCGCCATGCCCGGCGAGATGAACATGCGCGAACCGCCGGTGTGCCAGGCGGTGGTGCTGACCGGCACCGTCTGGTCCATCTTCAGCGCGCCGCGGGCCACAGCCTGGTAGGTGAGATAGGCGGTCATCAGCTTGGTCAGGCTGGCGGGCGGCCAGGGCTGATCGGGCGCCTTCGCGGCGATCACCGCGCCGGTCTCGGCATCCATCAGCACATAGGCCCCCTGCTGCGGCAGGGTGGGCGGCATCGGCACACCCGGGATGGCGAGCGGCGCGACCGGCGGGGGGCCGGCATCCTGTTGCGGGGCCGCGGCGGCGGCCGGGTGGTGTGCTGCGCCCTTCGGCCGCGGGGCCGCGTGTCCGGCGGCAAGGGACGTCGTGGAAAGAAGGGCGAATGTCAGGCACAAAAGTCGGCGCTTCATGGCTGCGGGAGTCCGGTCTGTTGGCATCCCCAGAGCCATACAATCGCGGACTGTGCCGTGGCAAATCGCGAGGTCGTGCGGAGCGTTCACGCCGCTGTCAGGACCGGTTCCTTGACTTCCCGCCCCCCGCACGGTTGAAGCGGGCGGAACATTTCAGAACGGTTGGACATGGCGCAGACGAAGGATACGGTCGCAGGCTCGATCAGGGAGTGGGTTGTCACGCTCGTCTATGTCGTCGTGATCGCGGTGTTCATCCGCTCCTTCCTGTTCGAGCCGTTCTTCATCCCCTCCGGCAGCCTGACGCCGACGCTGCTGCCGGGCGATTTCGTGCTGGTGACCAAGTGGAACTACGGCTATTCGCGCTGGTCGTTCCCCTTCGGCGAGCCGGATTTCAAGGGGCGGATCTTCGGCTCGCTGCCGAAACAGGGGCAGATCGCGGTGTTCGCCCTGCCGCGCGATCCGGCGATCGACTACATCAAGCGGGTGATCGGCGAGCCTGGCGACACCGTGCAGGTGACCGACGGGCAGCTCTATATCAATGGTCACGAGGTGCCCCGCACGCCGGCTGGCACCTATATCGAGACCCCGCTCGACTCCGGCGAGGGCGTGCCTGTCAGCGTGCGGCTCTATCGCGAGCACCTGCCGGATGGCGTCACCCACCTGATCGCCAAGGAGACCAGCCAGGGCTTCGCCAACAACACGCCGGTCTATCACGTGCCGGCCGATCATCTGTTCATGATGGGCGACAACCGCGATTTCTCCGAGGATTCGCGCTATCTCGATGCCGTCGGCTACGTGCCGCTGGCGAATTTCGTCGGCCGGGCGCGGATCATCTGGTTTTCCATCCGGCTCGACCATCCGTGGTGGGAGTTCTGGTACTGGCCGGTCGACATCCGCTGGGACCGGCTGTTCACGGTCATCCATTGAGCGAGGCGGCGGAAGCGCTGCTCGGGCATCGCTTCGCGCGACCTGACCTGCTCGCCCAGGCCCTGACCCATCGCTCCGCGGTCGGGCAGGGCGGTCTCGCCTCGAACGAACGGCTCGAATTCATCGGCGATCGTGTGCTGGGCCTGCTGATCGCGGAATGGCTGATCGAGCGGTTTCCGCATGAGCGCGAGGGCGGGCTGGGGCCGCGGCTGGCGCATCTCGTCTCCCGCCAGTCGCTGGCGGAGATCGCCGAGACCGGCGGGGTCGCCGGGCTGCTCTCGGTTTCGCCGGGGGAAAGCCGGCGCGGGGTGCGCAACCGCGCGACCGTGCTGGCCGATGCGCTGGAGGCGCTGATCGGTGCGCTTTATCTCGATGGCGGGCTGGGGCCGGCGCGCCTGTTCATCCGCCGCATCTTCGCACCCCGGATCGATGGCCAGCCGAGCGCGCCACCCAAGGACCCCAAGACCGCGCTGCAGGAATATGCGCTCGCGCGCGGGCCGGTTCTGCCCTCCTATGAGCTGGTGGAGCGGACCGGCCCCTCGCACGCGCCGCGCTTTCGCATCCGCGTGACGGTCGCCGGCCGCTCGGCCGAGGGGCTCGCCGGAACCAAGCGCGAGGCGGAGCAGAACGCCGCGCGCGACCTGCTGGAGCAACTGCAATGACAACCCGCTGCGGCTACGTCGCCCTTCTCGGACGGCCGAATGCCGGCAAGTCCACCCTGCTCAATCAGGCGGTCGGCGCCAAGGTGTCGATCGTCACACCCAAGGCGCAGACCACGCGGTTCCGCATTTCGGGCATCGTCATGCGCGGCGGCGACCAGATCGTGCTGGTCGACACGCCGGGTATTTTCGCGCCGAAGCGGCGGCTCGACCGCGCGATGGTGGCGGCGGCGTGGGAGGGCGTCGCCGGCGCCGATCTCGCCTGCCTGATCGTCGATGCCGCGAAGGCGGACCCGGACGATCTGGCCGAGCCGATCGAGGCGCTGGCCGCGACCGGGCGGCCGCGCTGGCTGATTCTCAACAAGATCGACCTGTTGCCGCGCGAGACGCTGCTGCCGCTGGCCGAAACCCTGGCGCGGCAGGGCGGCTTCGCCGAGGTGTTCATGATCAGCGCGCTGAAGCGCGACGGCGTCGACCGCCTGCTCGACGCGCTGGCCGCGGCGATGCCGGAAGGCCCGCATCTCTACCCCGAGGACGAGCTGACCGACCAGACCGAGCGGATGCTCGCCGCCGAGCTGGTGCGCGAGCAGATCTTCCTCCAGCTGCGCGATGAGGTGCCCTATGGCGCCTCGGTCGAGACCGAGAGTTTCAGCGAACGCAAAGACGGTTCGGTGCGGATCGACGTGACGATCTATGTCGCGCGCGCCGGCCACAAGAAGATCGTGCTCGGCGAGGGCGGGGCGCGCATCAAGGCGATCGGTTCGCGGGCGCGGCGGGATCTCGAACGCCAGCTGGAGCGGCGGGTGCACCTGTTCCTCAACGTCAAGGAACGCCCCGGCTGGGACGAGGAAGCCGCACGGCTGCGCGCGCTCGGCCTCGACGGCTGAACCGACGCCGGATCGGTCCGGCGCCGGTTCGGAACCTCAGGCCGCGAGGCGGCGGCGATGGTGATCGGCGTTGCCGAACATCGCGTCGATCATGGTCAGCCGCTTGAAGTAGTGGCCGGCCTTGTATTCCATCGTCATCGCGATGCCGCCATGCAGCTGGATCGCCTGCTGGCCGACGAAGTGCAACGCCTTGCCCACCCCGGCCTTGGCCAGCGCCATCGCCTTGCCGCGCGCCGCTTCATCGTCATCCGCAGCCGAAAGCGCGGCGAAGATGGCGAGGCTGCGCGCCTGTTCCAGCGCCACATACATGTCCACCGCGCGGTGCTGCAGCGCCTGGAACACCGAAATCGCCACCCCGAACTGCTTGCGCTGCTTCATGTAGTCGACAGTCAGCGCGACGAGCGCCTCCATCGCGCCAACGGCCTCGGCGCAGAGGGCGGCGATCGTCTCGTCGCGCGCGCGTTCCAGCACCGCGAGATCGCCGATCTGCCGCGCCGCCGGAACCCGCACGCTGGCGAGCGAGATTTCCGCGCCGCGCTGCAGGTCCTGCATCGGATAGCCGCGGCGGGAGACGCCTTCGGCCTTCGCATCCACCAGGAACAGGCCGATCCCGTCGCGGTCGCGCCGGCTGCCGGAGAGGCGGGCGCTGACGATCAGCCAGTCCGCCGTGTCGCCGCCGAGGACCACCGACTTCTCGCCTTCGAGGATGAAGTGATCGCCGTCGCGCTTCGCGGTGGTGGTCACGTCTTCGAGGTCGTGGCGCGAACTGCGCTCGGTATGGGCGACGGCGACGATCGTCTCGCCGGCCGCGAGTTTCGGAATCACGTCGTCCTTGACCGCAGCGCCGGCGCCGTGGCGCAGTGCTGCGCCGGCGAAGACGACCGCGGCGAGATAGGGTTCGATGGCCAGCGCCTTGCCGATCTCCTCCATGACGATCATGGTCTCGACCGGTCCGCCGCCGAAGCCGCCCTGCGCCTCGTCGAAGGGCAGGGCAAGTAGCCCGGCCTCGGCGTATTCAGCCCAGACCGCGCGGTCGAACCCCTCGGCAAGTTTCGCGTAGGCCTTGCGCTTTTCGAAATCGGCGTAGCGGCTGGCAAAGAGCTTGCCGACACTGTCGCGAAGCAGGCGCTGTTCTTCGGTGAAATCGAAATCCATTGTCTTGTCCTCAGAACCCCAGGATCGCCTTGGCGATGATGTTGCGCTGGATCTCGTTCGAGCCGCCATAGATCGAGATCTTCCGCCAGTTGAAATAGGTGGGTGCCGCCTCGGCCGCGTCGTCCGGCCCGATCGGCATGGCGTTGCCGTCGTCATCCGGATCGGTCGAGCCCTGGAACGGCATGGCGAGCGGGCCGACGACGTCGAGCAGCAGCTCGGTCGTCGCCTGCTGGATTTCCGAGCCCTTGATCTTGAGGATCGAGGATTTCGGGTCCGGCCGGCCATGCTTGCCCGATTTGCGCGCCTCGGCGAGCACGCGGAGCTGGGTGATTTCCAGCGCCTTGAGATCGATCTCGACATCCGCGAGCTTCTCGCGGAACCAGGGCGCGTCGATCAGTTTCGCATCCCCGGCGCGCTCGATCGCGGCGAGTTCGCGAATGCGCCGCAGGCGCTGCTTCGAGGCGCCGACGCGGGCGATGCCGGTCCGCTCGTTGCCGAGCAGGAACTTCGCATAGTCCCAGCCCTTGTTTTCCTCGCCCACGAGGTTTTCCGCCGGCACCTTCACCTCGTCGAACCAGACCTCGTTGACCTCGTGCCCGCCATCGATCAGCTGGATCGGGCGGACGGTGATGCCCGGCGTCTTCATGTCGACAAGGATGAAGGAAATGCCTTGCTGTTTCTTCTCCGCCCCCGGATTGGTGCGGGCGAGGACGAAGATCCAGTCGGCGTATTGCGCAAGGGTCGTCCAGGTCTTCTGGCCGTTGATGATGTAGTGATCGCCCTCGCGGCGGGCCGTGGTCTTGAGACCGGCGAGGTCGGACCCAGCACCCGGCTCGGAGAAGCCCTGGCACCACCAGATGTCGAGATTGGCAGTTGCGGGCAGGAACTTCCGCTTCTGCTCCTCATTGCCGAAGGTCGCGATCACCGGGCCGACCATGGACACGTTGAAGGGCAGCGGGCTCGGTGCGGGGGCCGACTGCAACTCGTCGAGCAGGATGAACTCCTGCACCGGGCTCCAGTCCTGCCCGCCCCAGGCGCGCGGCCAGTGCGGCACCGCCCAGCCTTTCGCGTTCAGCTTGCGCTGCCAGTCGATGATGTCCTGCTTGCCGATCTCGCGTCCCTCGATCAGGCGCTTGCGCACATCCCCGGGCAGGTTGTCGCGGATGAAGGCGCGCACCTCGTCGCGGAACGCGATTTCCTCGGGCGAAAAGCTGAGTTCCATGGCGCTCTCCTCAGTTGTTCCTGATACGGCCGGCAGCCGGGTTGCGGTTGCCGGTGCTGGTCTCTGCCCGCCCGCGCGGGGCGGCGGCGATGGGGGCCGGCCTCATGGCGCCGCGCCGCCGGAAACCCGGGCGGCCGCGTGCCGCGCGCGCTCCTCCGCCGCGAGTTCCTTGCGCGAGAACTTGCCGACCGATGTTTTCGGCAGGGTCTCGCGGAATTCGAGGGCAGCGGGCAATTCGTGCTTGCCGAGCTTGTCGGCGAGGAAGTCGCGCAGCGACTCGATCGTGAATTCCGCAGCGCCTGGTTTCAGCGTTATGAAGGCCTTGGCCGACTGGCCGCGATAGTCGTCCGGCACGCCGACGACGATGACCTCGGCGACGTCGGGGTGTTCGTAGATCGCGCTCTCGATCACGGTCGGGTAGACGTTGAAGC
>JAJZSY010000004.1 GCA_021849425.1 Pseudomonadota bacterium | reverse complement strand
CCGTTGCTATAGGCTGGGCATGAGTGACGAATTGACAACGCTCGCGCAGGACGCTTCCCCCGCCAGCACCGGCGCCTTCCCCCGCCGCACCTTCGCGATCATCTCCCACCCCGACGCCGGCAAGACCACCCTCACCGAGAAGCTCCTCCTCTTCGGCGGCGCCATCCGCGAGGCCGGCATGGTCAAGGCCCGCCGCGAGCGCCGCAACACCCGCTCCGACTGGATGGCCATCGAACGCCAGCGCGGCATCTCCGTTACCTCCTCGGTCATGACCTTCACCTGGCGCGACGTCGTCTTCAACCTGCTCGACACGCCAGGCCACCAGGACTTCTCCGAAGACACCTACCGCACCCTCACCGCGGTCGACGCCGCCGTCATGGTCATCGACGCCGCCCGCGGCATCGAGGCCCAGACCCTCAAGCTCTTCGAAGTCTGCCGCCTGCGCGACATCCCGATCATCACCTTCGTCAACAAGATCGACCGCGAAGGCCAGGACCCGTTCTCCCTCCTCGACGACATCGCCTCCACCCTCGCGCTCGACGTCTGCCCCCTCGTCTGGCCCGTCGGCATGGGCGGCCTCTTCCGCGGCTGCTGGGACATCCGCGCCAACCGCCCCATCGGCCGCGTCGCCCCGGACGGCGAACCCGCCGAACCCGTCACCATCCCCGACGACCAGATGGCCGAATTGCGCGACGCCGTCGAACTCGCCGGCGCCTACCCCGCCTTCGACCGCGAAGCCTTCCTCGCCGGCCACCTCACCCCCGTCGTCTTCGGCACCGCGCTCAAGGATTACGGCGTCGTCGAACTCCTCTCCCTCCTCGCCGAACACGCCCCGCCGCCCACCACCCAGCGCGCCGAACCCCACCCCGTCCGCGCGGAGCAGAAAACCGTCACCGGCTTCGTCTTCAAGGTCCAGGCCAACATGGACCCCAACCACCGCGACCGCATCGCCTTCACCCGCATCTGCTCGGGAAAATTCCAGCGCGGCATGAAACTCCTCCACGTCCGCTCCGGCAAGCCGATGGCCATCCAGGCCCCCATCTTCTTCTTCGCCCAGGACCGCTCCCTCGCCGAGGAAGCCTTCCCCGGCGACATCATCGGCATCCCCAACCACGGCTCGCTCCGCGTGGGCGACACGCTGACCGAAGGCGAAACCCTCCGCTTCACCGGCATCCCGAGCTTCGCCCCCGAAATCCTCCGCCGCGTCGTCCTGACCGACCCGATGAAAGCCAAACAGCTCCGCCGCGCCCTCGAAGACCTCGCCGAGGAAGGTGTCGCCCAGGTCTTCCGCCCGATGCTGGGCGCGGACTGGATCGTCGGCGTCGTCGGCGCCCTCCAGCTCGACGTCCTGCAAGCCCGCATCGACGCCGAATATAAAATCCCCATCCGCTTCGAACCCGCCCCCTACGTCACCGCCCGCTGGCTTTCCTGCCCCGACCCCAAACGCCTGAAAGACTTCATCGAAGCCAACCAGTCCACCCTCGGCCACGACCGCGACGACTCCCCCGTCTTCCTCGCCCGCGACACCTTCTCGCTCCGCTTCACCGCCGAACGCTGGCCCGAAATCACCTTCGCCACCACCCACCAATCCGCCTCATGATTTTGCTCCTCCCCCGCTTCGGCGGGGGAGGGGATGACGGCAATTGAACGGCAGCTGTCGACCCAAGTCTGACACTGTTGGTCGCATCGGATAGTCCTGGAGACAGGCATCCAGCAGGCGTGGACCTGTCGCGGTCGGGTTCGGACAAGCCTGTCAGTCGGTGGCGCTACCTCGCCGGTTCCGACATCGTTACCCGGTTCTTTACACTTGGGCGCTGCTGCATGCTTGCGTACCAAGCTTGAAGCGCCTCGCACTGCCGCAGGCACCGGCAGCTTCACAACCCCAGCAAAGATAAGACCGGCGATGACCGTAATGTCGGCCATCGAGAACACCTCGCCGGCAACGAACGGTTGTGTTCTCAAAACACCGTCGAAGTAGTGCATCCCCCTCACAGCTTTGTCGCGCTGACGGAGCCCCCACTCGGCGTTCTGATAAATCTCGACGTCGGGTCCAAGCCCTGGTGTGGCATGATGAAAATAGACGCTGACAGCGTCGAGCAACTCCAGTTCGGCACGCTTGTTCATCATGTGAATCAGACCCTTTTCACGTGGTGTCATGCCGGTGAGAGTCGGTGTGCCATCGAGCGCGTCGAGATATTCGGTAATGGCCGTACATTCGGCGATCATAGTCCCATCATCGAGTTCGAGCACTGGAACCGTGCCGGAGTAGTTCTTGGAGGCGAGGAACGCAGGCCTCTTATGCTCGCCTTTATAAAGATCGATCACCTGAAATTGGACGCGTGATTGAAGGTTTTTCTCAGCCAAAGCGATACGGACCCGTGCTGGATAAGGCCCCCTTGGGAAATCATGAATTTTCATCATCGGCCGTTTAGGTGCGTCAGATTGAGTGATCTCGGAACGCATGGTATCGCTCTACCTATCAATTGGTAGATATATATGCGACTTCAAATTGCTGCGGTCAATGTCTATCCATCACTTGATAGAGAACAGGAAGTGAGGCACTCAATGAACTCGAACTCGCGGGAGGCCATCCTCGCGGCGGCCAGACGGAGGGCTCAGGCGCATGGCTATAGCGGCCTGAATTTCCGTGATCTCGCGGACGAGGTGGGTATCAAGGCCGCGAGCATCTACTACCACTTCCCAAGCAAGGCCGATCTCGGCGCGGCGATAGCAAGGCGCTATTGGGAGGACACATCGTCTTGTCTCGATTCGATGCTGACCGACACCTCGGATCTCATCCATTGCCTGCATCGATATCCCGAGCTGTTTCGAAAGGCGCTGGCGACGGAGAACCGCATGTGCCTGTGCAGCTTCATGGCTGCCGAATACGATGACTTGCCCGAAGCAGTGAAGCGGGAGGTTCAGGCCTTTGCCGATGTCAACGTGGCGTGGCTGAGCAAGGTCCTATCCGCCGCGGCCGTGACTAGTGTCCCAGACAGTGAGCAGCGGGCGCAATCCATCTTCGCCGCCGTCGCCGGCGCCCAACTCATCGCGCGCAGCCGCGCGGATATCGGGCTCTACGACAGGTTGATCGACGGCTATCGCGCAGCCGGGCTATTGCCCGCGTAAGCGGCGCAGCCTTCTCGTATTCGACGTCGATCTCTCCCCACGGAAATGTCGCTGGCAGCTTCCGTTGCCGCCTTGTCTCCATCTCCGCCTTGAGCGCTGCGGTCCATCACTGCTCATACGCGGGGTCGACCGGAGCCAGGTTCGATCCGCGATCCGCGACAGCGACGCCCGCATCCGCCGCGCCTCGGTGAAGAACGCCGCCGCACACCAATTCCGCCCCTGAAACCTCACCGGCTTCTGCACATGCGGCCGCTGCCGATCGTCGCCGGCAAACGCCCTCGCGCCGTCCCCGCGCACATCCTTAGCGATCTAATCATTCACAGAACAACTGTATAAAATTGTTAATAATATAAGCATATCTACACAATCAAGATATAAAAAAGCAAAAAATGAAACGGAGTCGGTCGTGCTGGATACAATGAAATGGCTATTTTTTGGTTTTTTGATCGGAACAATGATTGCTGCGTCAATCGTCGTTTTTGAAAATTATGTATATTTCGGAAATTTATATTCATTAGATTATAATCATTTCCAATCCAGAAAGAGTATTGTCTATTTTTATCAGTCATTAGACTTGATGTATATGGGGACAGGTCAGTTTATACATACAGTTGATTATATAAATCAGACATCAAGACATCTTCATATCATCGTGACGCCCGTAACCATAAATGATTACAAGGTAACGATCGCAAATGTATCCCAAAATGCCTGCCGTCTCATTGTCGACATGGCGTATAGTTCAAATATAATAAAAAACGTATATATAAACGATGCGGAAGTCGGCCTGTTTCATCTCCAGCCGGTCAGCGGCCACTTCCTGCTGATCGACGGCAAGGCCGTCTCGCCCGGTCAGGACGCCTATGCCCGGCGGCGCTGCGCCAGCGCCGAAGGGCGCGTGCGGATCGGCATGGAAATATCGTCCCATCCGCCCAACACCTGACCCGCCGCCCCACGATCCCGCCGCCCGACAATCCCGCCACCCCACACCGCCGTTCCGAAATCCGGCGTAACGCCGGGCGCAAGGTCCTTGCCCACCCCCCGCCGGCCATGCTTGTTGGAAAAAATGACGGCAACCTCCGCACCGCAGGGCTTTCTGCCCCGCTTCGTCGGCTTCATCGCCGCGCTCTGCGCCTGCGTCGCCGCCGAGGGCCTGCGCTGGCGTCGCGGCGGCCCGGTCACCATCCTCGCCTGGACCCGCCTGCGCCGCCTCTGCGCCCGGCTCGAATCCCTCGCCGCCAGAGCGCCCGCCCCGCCGCGTCATCGCCCCCACCGCGAGCGATGCGGCGGCGCGAAGTCCCCCCTGCCGCGCGGCTTCGGCTGGCTCCGCATCACCTTTCCCGCCGCCGCATCCCTCGCACCCCAGCTCCGCGCCCTGCTCGATGCGCCAGACGCGCACGCCTTCATCGCCGCAACCCCCGCCGCCGGCCGCATCCTCCGCCCCCTCTGCCACACGCTCGGCATCCGCCCGCCGCCGCTCCTCGCCTTGCCGCCCCGGCCGCGCAAACCCCGCCCCAAACCCGCGCTACCTCCGGGGCCAATGCCCTCGCCTCCACCCGAAAGCGCGGCCCAATACACCCGCATGAACCCCGCGGCGCCGCGCCCCGCGCAGCCGCCCGGCGGCAAGCCCGTCACCCCCTGGCCCCGCCCGCCAGACCGCCGCTTCATCCCCCCACGTCGCTCCCGCACCTGACGAGCCGGCGCCCCGCGCCCGGCCGCATACCCATGCCCCGATCCCGCGTTTGACCCGGCCGCGCGCCGATCCTAAACGCAGCGCATGACACAGTCCGAAGCCGATACCCCCACGAGCTGGCCCTTCCGCGAAGCCGAACGCGTCGTCCATCGCCTGCGCAAATCGGGAAAAACCACGGCCCTGTTCGAAACCGGCTACGGCCCCTCCGGCCTGCCCCATATCGGCACCTTCATGGAGGTCGCCCGCACCTCCTGGATCAGGCTCGCCTTCACCAGGCTCACCGGCCTGCCCTCGAAGCTGCTCGCCTTCTCCGATGATATGGACGCCCTGCGCAAAGTCCCCGGCAATGTCCCGCAGCAGGACATGCTGCGCGAGTTCATCGGCCAGCCGCTCACCCGCGTGCCCGATCCCTTCGGCACCCACCCGAGCTTCGGCGCCCACAACAACGCCCGCCTGCAAGCCTTCCTCGATTCCTTCGGCTTCGAATACGAATTCGCCTCCTCCACCGAATATTACACCTCCGGCCGCTTCAACGACGCGCTGCGCGCCGTCGCCGCGAAGCACGATGCCATCCGCGACATCATCCGCCCCACCCTCGGCCCCGAGCGCCGGGCCACCTACTCGCCCATCCTCCCGCTCCACCCGCGCAC
Source organism: Pseudomonadota bacterium (assembly GCA_021849425.1). Classification (GTDB taxonomy): domain Bacteria; phylum Pseudomonadota; class Alphaproteobacteria; order Acetobacterales; family Acetobacteraceae; genus Acidiphilium. Next base: position 121,608 of record JAJZSY010000004.1, on the reverse strand, counting down.
CGGCCAGGTCATGCAGGTCGCGATCGACGAGGTCGATGTCGATGCCGCAACCGTCACCTGGCGCGATCCGGAAACCGGCATCGCCCACGAAACCTCGATCCTCGATGGCGGCGCCAAGCTGCAATGGAAGGCCGACTGGGCGATGCGCTGGTTCGCCCTCGGCGTCGACTACGAAATGTCCGGCAAGGACCTGATCGATTCCGTCCGCCTCTCCAGCGCCATCGTCCGCGCCCTCGGCGCCGAGCCGCCCGAAAGCTTCACCTACGAACTCTTCCTCGATGAGCACGGCCAGAAGATTAGCAAGTCGAAGGGCAACGGCCTCTCGGTCGAGGAATGGCTCACCTACGCCCCGGCCGAAAGCCTCGGCCAGTTCATGTTCGCCTCACCCCAGCGCGCCAAGCGCCTCTATTTCGACGTCATCCCCCGCGCCACCGACGAATACCTGACCCGCCAGGACAATCTGCGCGAGGGCAAGGGCAGGGCAGAGGACAATCCCGCCTGGTTCATCCATGGCGGCGACATCCCCACCGCGTCGAGCAGCCCGATCCCCTTCGCCATGCTGCTCAACCTCGCCTCGGTGGTGAACGCCGAAACCCCCGACCTGCTCTGGGGCTTCATCCGCGCCTACCGGCCCGAGGCAACGCCCGACTCTGCCCCCTTCCTCGCCCGCCTGGTCGATTTCGCGGTGCGGTATTATCAGGACTTCATCAAGCCCGCGAAACAATACCGCCCCCCCACCGAGCTGGAGCGCGCCGCCCTGCTCGACCTCGTCGACGGGCTGAAAACCATCCCCGACGACGCCGATGCCGAGGCGCTGCAAAACCTGCTCTACGATGTCGGCAAGCGCCACCCCTTCGCCAGCCTGCGCGAATGGTTCGGCTGCCTCTACCAGGTCCTGCTCGGCCAGAGCGAAGGCCCCCGCTTCGGCGGCTTCATCGCCCTCTACGGCATCGCCCCCACGATCGGCCTGATCGAGCAGGGTCTCGCCCGCTGACTCACCGCCCCGCCGGTCCGGCGAGTTCCTGCTGTAGCCAGGCTGAAAACCGCGCGATCAGCGGATTCGCCTGGCTCGGCTGCGGATAGACCAGGAAATGCGCGAGATAATGCAGGTCGACCGAGCGCCCCTCTAATGGCGCGACCAGCCGGCCGCTGGCGATCTCCCGTTCCGCCAGCCTGGTCGATTCGAGCGCGACACCCAACCCATCGGCCGCCATGCTGATGGCGAGAAAGCTGCGGTCGAAGCGTAGCCCGTGCGGCGCCGGCGTGCTCAGCCCGTTGGCGGCGAACCAGTCGGGCCAGCGCAGCATCTTGTTGTCGCTGTGGATCAGCGTTTCCCGCACCAGATCGCCCGGCCCCGCAATCCGCCTCGCGAGCGCCGGCGCGCAGAGCGGTGTCACGGTTTCCTCGCCAAGTGAAATCCGCACCATGCCCGGCACCACCCGCGCGGTCGGCGCCGCGGCGTAGACGATGTCGGCGTCGAAGGCGCCGTCGCTGAACCGCGCATAGTCGGTGCTCGCGGCGATCCGCACCTCGACCTGCGGGTTCGCCGCGAGAAAGCGCTGCAGCCGCGGTGCGAGCCACTGGGTCGCGAAACTCGGCGCGACATGGAGGCGCAGCAGCCGCGGCGCGCGGGTGGAGACGGACTGCATCCCCCGGCGCAGCGTGTCGAACGCCTCGGCGACATGGCGCATCAGCGTCTGTCCCTCGGCGGTCATCTCAATCGTCCTGGCCTGGCGCAGGAACAGCCGGACGCCGAGCAGGTCTTCGAGCTTGCGGATCGCGTGGCTCACCGCGCTCGGCGTCAGGCTGAGTTCGGCGGCGGCGGCGCGGAAGGAGCCGGTGCGCCCCGCGGCCTCGAAGGCGCGCAGCATCGACAGCGGAATCGTGTTCAGCATGGCGGGAGAGATGAACCGAATTCACCAATTCATGCAAATTATCCGTTTGAAATTTCATTCTCCCGGCGCTTTTCTCCGCTCCGGATACACGGAGGAAACGCATGCTGCTCAACGGCAAGACCGCGATCATATCTGGTGGCGCGAGCAAGAAGGGGATCGGCCTCGCAACCGCGCGGCTGTTCGCCGAGCACGGCGCGCGGGTCGCCATTCTCGATCTCGATCAGGGGGCTTCCGACGAGGCAGCGGCGTCGCTCGGCGCTTCGCATCTCGGCGTGGCCTGCGACGTCACCGATCGGGCAGCCTGCGATGAGGCGGCGCGCCGGGTCCTTGCCGCGTTCGGCCAGGTCGACATCCTGATCAACAATGCCGGCATCACCGAGCCGTTACGGCTGCTGGAGATCGAGGCGCGGAACTGGGAACGGGTGCTCGACGTCAACCTCACCGGCGTGTTCCATCTCAGCCAGGCGTTGCTGCCGCATATGAGCGCGCGCGGCAGCGGCTCGATCGCGTGCATGTCGTCGGTTTCGGCGCAGCGCGGCGGCGGCATTTTCGGTGGCCCGCACTATTCGGCGGCGAAGGCCGGCGTGCTCGGCCTCGCCAAGGCGATGGCGCGGGAGTTCGGCCCCGCCGGCATCCGCGTGAATGCGGTGACGCCCGGCCTGATCCAGACCGAGATCACCGGCGGCAAGCTGACCGAGGAGATGCGCGCCGAGATCCTCAAGGGGATTCCGATCGGCCGGCTCGGGACCGCCGAGGACGTGGCGCGGATCTTCCTGTTCCTCGCCTCCGATCTCTCCGCCTATGTCACGGGCGCGGTGATCGACGTCAATGGCGGCATGCTGATCCACTGATCCAGAAACAGCGTCGGGAATTCTGCGCCATGTCCTTCTCGAAACCGGTCTCGTCGCCGGACGCCCGCGACGATGGCTTCCCCCATGCCGGCTCCAACGTTTCGCTGCGCGAGCGGGCCTATCGCATCCGCCGTCACGCGCTGCGGATGGGCGAGGTGCAGGGGCAGGGTTATATCGCGCAGGCGCTCGGCATCGCCGATGTGCTCGCGGTGTCCTATTTCCATGCGCTGCGCTACCGGCCGGACGACGTGCGCTGGGAGGGGCGCGACCGCTTCCTGCTGTCGATCGGTCATTATGCGATCGCGCTTTATGCGGCGCTGATCGAGGCGGGGATTCTGCCCGAGAGCGAAATCGAGACCTATGGCGCCGACGAGAGTCGCCTGCCGATGTCGGGCATGGCCGCCTATACGCCGGGCATGGAGATTACCGGCGGCTCGCTCGGCCACGGCGTCGGCATCGCGGTCGGCATGGCGCTCGGCCTGAAGCGGAAAACATCGGATGCCTTCGTCTACACCCTGTTTTCCGACGGCGAGCTGAACGAGGGCTCGATCTGGGAAGGCGTGATGGGGGCGGCGCACTGGCGGCTCGACAACCTGATCGGCATCGTCGATGTCAACGACCAGCAGGCGGACGGACCGTCCTCGGCGATGTCGTCGCGCGAGCCGCTGCATGAGCGCTTCCGTGCCTTCGGCTGGCATACCCAGCGCGTCGACGGCAACGATATCGACGCCGTCGCCGCCGCCTTCGACGCCGCGCGCGCCGCCAAAGTCGCAGCGCCACGCATCGTGATTTGCGACACTCGGATGGCGAAGGGCGTACCCTTCCTCGAAACCCGCGAGCGCAACCACTTCCTCCGCGTCGAGCCCGAGGAGTGGCAGCAGGCGATCGACCTGCTCGACGCCAGTTTCAGCGGAAAGGCCCCGTGATGAGCACCGCACCGACGCAGGCGGCGAAGCCGCGCCTGACCACATCGGCGATGATCGCCTCGATCGCCGCCCCCGGCCAGCGCACCGCGCCGGCGCCGTTCGGCAACGCGCTCGTCGAGTTGGCGAAGACCCGCCCCGAGATCGTCGGCCTGACCGCCGATCTTGCGAAATATACCGACCTGCACATTTTCGCGAAGGCCTGTCCGGAGCGCTTCTACCAGATGGGCATGGCCGAACAGCTGCTGATGTCGGCCGCCGCTGGACTCGCGCGCGAGGGGGCGCTGCCCTTCGTGACCACCTATGCCGTGTTCGCCGCCCGCCGCGCCTATGACTTCATCTGCATGGCGATCGCCGAAGAACGGCTCAACGTGAAGATCGTCTGCGCCCTGCCGGGCCTGACTTCCGGCTACGGGCCGAGCCATCAGGCGACCGAGGATATCGCGATCTTCCGCGGCATGCCGAATCTCACCATCGTCGATCCGGCCGACGCGCACGAGATCGCGCAGGCGACACCGGCGATCGCGGCGCATGACGGGCCGGTCTACATGCGGCTGCTGCGTGGCAACGTGCCGCTGATTCTCGACGAGTATGGCTATACGTTCGAGCTGGGGACGGCGAAGACGATCCGGACCGGCAACGATGTTCTGGTGATCTCGACCGGGCTTGCGACCATGCGCGCGCTGCAAGCCGCCGAGATGCTGGAGGCGGACCGCATCGGTGTCGAGGTGCTGCACGCGGCGACGATCAAGCCGCTCGATCTCGCGACGATCCTCGCCGCCGCCGGCAAAAGCGGGCGCCTCGTCGTCGTTGCCGAAAACCACACGGTCGTCGGCGGGCTTGGCGAGGCCGTGGCGGCGGGAATGCTGCGCGCCGGCATCGCGCCCCGGTTCCGCCAGATCGGCCTGCCGGACGCGTTCCTGGCCGCCGGCGCGCTGCCGACCCTGCACGACCGCTACGGTATTTCGGCCGAAGCGATGGCGCGGCAGATCAGGGCGTGGCTCTGAAACGCCAACATCAAAGCCCGGTCTGATTCATTTCGAAAGGAGGAAACAACGATGAGCAATAACACGATCCGCCGGCGCACATTGCTTGCGGGGGCGGCATCCGTGCCGGCCGTCACGATCCTGACCCGCAGGGGCGATGCCGCGCAGTTCCGCTGGAAGATGGCCACCGGCCAGGAGCCGAGCCATCCGGTGAACATCCGCGCGGCGCAGGCGATCAAGGCGATCCGCGAGGCGACCGGTGGCGGGCTCGATATCAAGCTCTACCCCGCCGCACAGCTCGGCACCGACAAGCAGCTGATCGCGCAGACCAGGCTCGGCGGCATCCAGATCATGAACATGGCAAGTTCCGTTCTGGCAACGACGATACCGCAAGCCGGCATCGTCAATATCGGCTACGCCTTCCTGACGCCGAAGGATGTGTGGGCAGCGGTCGACGGTCCGCTCGGCGCCTATATCGCGAGGAAGATCGACGCCCACGGCATGCATCAGATCGGGCCGAGCTGGGAGAACGGCTTCCGCAACGTCACCTCCGGCACCAAGCCGGTGAAGTCGCCGGCGGACCTGCACAATTTCAAGATCCGCGTCCCGCCGGCGCCGATCCTCTCGTCGATGTTCGCCGCGTTTGGTGCTGCGCCGACCGCGATCGATTTCAGCGAGGTCTATACCTCGCTCGAAAATCACGTGGTCGATGGCCAGGAAAATCCGCTGCCGATCATCTACACGGCGAAGCTCTACGACGTGCAGAAATATCTGAGCATGACTCAGCACGCCTGGGATGGCTATCTGATCATCGGCAACAAGCCGGCTTTCGCGCGGCTGCCGGCGAAATGGCAGGACATCGTGACCGCGGAATTCGGCAAGGCGGGGCATGCGGAGCGGCAGGATATCGCCGATCTCGGCAGCTCGCTGAAAGCGAAGCTGGCGGCAAAGGGGATGAACATCCTCGATGTCGACAAGGCGACGTTCCGCAGCGCGCTCGGCAAGGCGAAATACTATCCGCACTGGAAGCGGACATTCGGCGCCGAGGCCTGGGGCCTGCTCGAAAAGACGGCCGGCCCCCTCGAATAGGGCCGCACCCGGCGGCGGACGGTGGGATGAGGCTCCCGAACCGTCCGCCCTGCGGGACGCGCAAAAGCGGCGACAAGAAAACGCGGCGCCGCGCGAGCGGAACGACCGGGGGGAGAGAAACGATGCAAGCATGTTCTGCAACCATGGCGTCCGGCAGGATTCGCCGGCCGGTCGCGAGGCGTGCCGGTGCCGTGCTCGACGGCGTTGGCGTCGCGCTGCTGGCGGCGGAGGTGCTGGTGCTGTTCGCCGGCATCATCGCGCGCACGGTGTTCGTTCATCCGCTGATCTGGTCGACGGAATTCGCCCGGCTGGTCTTCGTCTGGCTGACCATGATCGGCGCGGCGATCGCGGTGCGCGACGACCGGCACATGCGGATGACGGCGCTGGTGCACAGTCTGCCGGCGCGCTGGCAGTCCCGACTCCGCGCCGGGGCGGATGTGGTCCAGCTGGTCGCCGCGCTGGCGATGATCGGGCCAAGCCTCGTTTTCCTGCGGGTCGAGCGGCTGTCATCGTTGTCGCAGCTCGGCATTTCCAGCGCCTGGGAGGCCGCGGGGCTGGTGGCGGGTTTCGGGCTGATCGTGCTCTTCCTGCTGCGTGACCTGTTCGCGCATCGGGGCGCGGATGTCTGGCGCGGCGCGCTGGGGGCGGCGGTCATCGTCGGCGCGGCGTGGCTGGCCGGCCGGGCCCTGTCCGCCGACACGCTGCCGGAGGTGATCTTCGTCTTCGTCGCGATGCTGTTCGCGACCGTGCTGGCCGGCGTGCCGATCGCCTTCGCCTTCGGCTTCTGCACCAGCTTCTACCTGATGGTCACGCAGAGCGCGCCGCTCGCGGTGATGGCGAGCCAGGTGGAGCAGGGCACCTCGTCGATCATCCTGCTTGCGGTGCCGCTGTTCGTGCTGCTCGGCGGGTTGCTGACCGTGACACGCCTTGCGCCGGCGATGATGCGCTTTCTCACCGAGCTGATCGGTCCGGTGAAGGGCGGGCTGTTCTATGTGCTGATCGGCGGAATCCTGCTCGTCTCCGGCATATCGGGGGCGAAGACGGCCGATCTCGCGGCGGTCGCGCCGATCGTGGTGCCGGAGATGAGGCGGCAGAAGATCGACGAGGGGCACATTCTCTCGGTCGTCTCGTGCTGCGGCGCGATGGCCGAGACGATCCCGCCCTCGATCGTGCTGATCATCATCGGCGCGGTCACCGGCACCTCGATCTCGGCGCTGTTCGCTGCGGGGCTGATGCCGGCCATCCTGCTGGCGGTCATTCTGGCGCTGCTCTCGCGGGTCTGGGCGGGGGCTGATGCGGTGGCCTCGGCGCCGCGCGTGCCGGCGCGGCGCATCGTGCGGAGCTTCCTTTACGGCCTGCCGGCGCTGGCGCTGCCCTTCGTGATCCGCTTCGCCGTGATCGACGGCATCGCCACCGCGACCGAGGTCGCCACCATCGGCACCATCTACGCGATCGTCCTCGGGGTCGTGTTCTATGGCGGGTTCCGGCCGGCGGCGCTGTATGACTGCGCGGCGAAGGCGGTCGGGCTGTCGGGGGCGATCATGTTCATCATCGCGGTGGCCACCGCGATGAGCTGGACGCTGACCCAGTCCGGTTTCGCCGATGACATCACAAGGCTGATGCTGGCCCTGCCGGGCGGGCGCTACGGCTTCCTGCTGGGCTCGATTGTCCTGATGATCGTGCTTGGCAGCATTCTCGAGGGCATCCCGATCCTGGTGCTGTTCGGGCCGATCCTGTTTCCCATCGCCCGCACGCTGCATGTCGGCGATGTGCGCTATGGCATCATCGTCATCCTCGCGATGGGCATCGGCCTGTTCGCGCCGCCGGTCGGGCTTGGCTATTACGCCGCCGGGATCATGACCGATATCGACCCGAACCGGGCCCTGAAGACGATCTGGGGCTATCTCGCGGCGCTGGTCGTGGGCCTGCTGGCGATCGCCTTCGTGCCCTGGGGCGCGATCTGAGCCGGGCGGTCAGCGCATCAGGCGGGTGATCGTCGGCTGCAAGGCCACGGCGATCCGGCGCATGCCCTCGGCATCGGGGTGCAGGGCGGGTTCGGGCGGGTGCATGCGTGGGTCGACATAGAGCGCGGGGTCGGGGCGGCCGCCGGTTTCCAGCACGTGGCCGACATCGCGGAACGTCACGAGATCGCTGCGCGCATAGCGGCGGGCGAGATCTTCATTGATGATCCGGGTCTGCGCCCTGATCCAGGCCGAGCGGATCGAGGGCAGGATACCCAGCAGCAGCACGTGCGCGCCGGGGACGTGGCGGTGCAGATCGCGCACCACCGCCTCGATTCCCGGCACCGTCTGGTCCGCGCCCCAATGGGTGCGGCCGAGATTGTTGGCGCCGATCAGCAGCACGACGAGCCTGGGATGCAGGCCGGCGAACTCGCCATGGTCGATCCGCCAGATCACGCTCGCCGTGGTATCGCCGATCAGGCCGAAATTCAGCGCGTCGTAGCGCCCGTAATACTGCCGCCAGATCGGCAGGATCTGCTGGTAGCGGTGCTTCCCCTCGCGGTGCCAGTATTCGGTGATGGAATCGCCGAGCCAGACCAGCCGCGCGCCGGGATGCGCGCGCGCCTCCTGCTTCGTGTGCTCGAAGCGGTGCCGCCACCAGGGCAGGTCCATCCGCCCGATCGGCACGGCGGCGAGATTGACGCGGGCCTGGGCGGTGAAGGGAAGCAGCAACGCCAGCAGCAGGCAGAGGCGACGGATCATGCGGACCTCGATGGATCGTGGCGTCCGAAGACGCGGGGATAGATGAACAGATAGGCGCCCTGGAACAGGCCGGCGAGCAGGAAGGGGGCCGCGAGGGCGCCGGACTCGAACAGCACGCCGGCCAGCGCCGGGGCGACGCCGCGCGGCAGCAGCACCGAGATCGTGTTGACGCTGGCGGCAAGCCCCCGCCGCTCGCCGCGCACGAGGCCGAGGGCGACCGCCTGCCGCGCCCCGGCGGTGCCGCGGTTGAAGGCGGAGCGGAGGGCGTAGACGACGAGAGCCACGCCGAAGCTCGGCGAGAAGGGCAGGGCGAACAGGCTGACCAGCCCGATGCCGCGCATCAGCACCACCGCGCGCACCGTGCCGAGCCGCCGGGTCAGCCGCCCGGTGGTCAGGGCCGCGATGCCGGCGGCGGCGAAGGCGATGGCGAGCGCGGGGCCGATGGCCGCGGCCCCCGCATGGAAGCGGGCGGCGAACCACCAGGAGATGAACGGGCCGGACAGGCCGATTCCGGTGCCGTTGAGAACGTTGAGCCCGGCGAGTTTCCAGAGCAGGGAGTTCTCCGCCTTCGACACCTCCTCATGCCGCTCCGCCCGGGCTTCGGGCTTGCGCGGCGGATCGGGGGTGAGGGCGAGCAGCATTGTGGCGATGAGCGAGGCGGCGAGCGGCAAGGCGAACATCGGCCGCGATGCGCCGATCAGCCCGGCGAGCACGGCGCCGATCCCCATGCCGAAAAACCCGATCGCGGTGTTGATCGACAGCACGCTGCCGAACTCCCGTTTTTCGATCAGGCCGGACAGCCAGGATTGTTCCGCCGGCGCGAACGGGCCGGCGGCGCCGTTCGCGCCGCGGCCGAAGCCGCCGATCACCGCGGCGAAGGCGAGCGGCAGTGCCGCCGGCGTGAGCAGGCCGATCAGCGATGCGAGCACCGAAATCGCCTCATAGACGAGAACGAAGCGCTTGCGGCCGAAGCGGTCGCTCGCCGGGCCGACCAGCGTCGTCACCGCCACGGCGAACAGGATCGACAGCGCGAAGACGACGCCGAGGAACGTCGCGCTCCAGCCGAGCCTGGTGACATAGAGCGCGAAATCGACCACCAGCGCGCCCTGGGCGATGCTGCGCGCCCCGCGCGCGCCCATCAGCCGGACGATGTCGGGGCGCGCGGTCGCCATCAGGCGCCGAAGGGGATCAGGATCAGGCTCAGCCCGCCGAGGACGGCGCAGTAGATGGCGAACGGGCCGAGCGCCCAGCGGTCGTGATCGCGGAAATAGCGCATCAGGAAGGCGGTCGAGAGATAGGCGACGATCCCGGCAACGATGGCGGCGATCACGGCGGTGCCGAACATGCCGCGCGCGGCGGCGGCGTGGTGCAGCAGATGCGGCACCTCGACCACGGCGGCGCCCGCGATCACCGGGGTGGCCATCAGGAAGGCGAAGCGGGCGGCGGCCTCGTGGTCGAGCCCGCGGGTCAGGCCGCCGACGATCGCCGAGCCCGAGCGCGACAGGCCGGGCAGAAAGGCGAGGCACTGGAACAGGCCGATGATGGCGGCGTCGCGCAGCGTCATCTGACCGATGCCGAATCCGTTGCCGGCGCGGTGCCGGCGCAGCCTTTCGCCGATCACCAGCACCGCGCCATTGGCGATGAGGAAGGCGGCGGCGATCTCGGGACTGGCGAAAAGGTGCTGGATTGGCTTTTTCAGCGCGAAGCCGATGATCACGGCGGGCAGCGTGGCGACGACGAGGCGCAGCAGCAGGCCGCGCTGGGCGTCCACCTCGCCGGGGTTGCCGCGGCCGAGCAGGCCGACGAACATTGCCCACCACTCGCGCCAGAAATACAGCAGCAGCGCCGTCGCGGTGCCGACATGCAGAAGCACGACGAAGGGCAGGAAGGACGGCGCCGCCTGGTCGATCCGCCAGTGCAGCAGGGCGGGAACGATCACGACATGGCCAAGGCTGGAGACGGGAAAGAGTTCCGTGGCGCCTTGCAGGAAGGCGAACAGGATTGCGGTCAGCAGGGTCATGGCGGCTCCGGCGGTTGAAGGTGCGGCCTCACTTGGCAAACAAGTGGCGTAAAGGCAACGCGGCCGCGCGCCCGCTGGCGCCCTTGCGCCGGCCGGCTTGCCATTCCTTCACCCCACGCACATAGTCCGGTCATTATCCGGAGCCGAAGTCCGCCGCCCGGCGCGGCGGCGAGGCCCGCATGCTGGATTTGGACATTTCCATTGTCGAACCATCTCCTGCGCCTTTTGCGGCGCCTCTGGTCCCTGATCTGCACCCTGGCCCGGCCGCGCCGGCTGGTTGCGCTGTTCCTCTGTTTCGGACTGGCCACCGGCGCCGAGCTGGCCTTCCTCACGCCGATCGGCCAGGTGGCCGACGAGCCGACCCAGCTCGCCCGCGCCGACGGGCTGCTCTACGGTCAGCTTCTCGGCCATCGGGTCAGCCATCCCCACCTGCACCAGGTCTTTTCCGGGGTGATCACCGATATCGCCACCGTCAGAATCTGGCAGGTGATGCTGGAGCACGGGGTCGGCAACAAGCGGGTTTCGCCGGCGCAAATGGCCGAGGCGCGGGCGGTGCGGTGGTCCCGCCGCACGACGTTCTTCGACTGCCCGAATACCGTCACCTATTTTCCGGCGCTTTATCTTCCGGCGACGATCGGGCTCGGGTTCGGCCGGCTCGCCGGCCTGTCTCCCTGGCGGACGGTGCTGCTCGGCCGGGTCATGATGCTGGCGGCGTTTCTGGCCATGGGGGCCGCGGCGCTGGCGCTCGCACGGTGGGGTCATGCCCTGCTCTTCGCGACGCAGATGCTGCCGATGACGATGTCGCTGGCCGCCTCCTTCGATATCGACGGCCAGCTTATCGGCGCGGCGGCGCTGGCGGCGGCGCTGCTGACAAGCGATCCGGCGCGCGAACCGGGCCGGCGCCGGCTCGCCGCCCTGCTGCTCTGTCTCGTGATCATGGCCAAGCCGCCCTACGGGCTGCTGCTGTTCCTCGGCCTGCTGCCGCTGGCGCAGCCGCGGCGCCGCGCTCTCCTGGTTCGGCTGTCGCTGCTGGCGGTGCCGCCGCTGATCTGGATCGTCGTCATCCGACATGTCGCCTCCGCCCCGCTTTATTACGCGCCCCCCTATCATCCGGGGCCGCTCTGGCCCGGACCGCACGACCTGCTGTTCACCTCAGTCGATCCGGCCGACAATCTGCGCGGCCTCATCGCGCATCCCGGCGCGGCGCTCCTGCTGCCGGTTCGCGACCTCGCCGCGCATGCGCTGGTCTACCTGCGCGAGGCGATCGGCGTTCTCGGCTGGCTTTCGGTCACGCTGCCACGCTGGCAATATCGGGGATGGGGCCTCGCCCTGCTCGCCGCCTTCATCGGCACGATGCTTGCCGGCCCCGCCGAACGCCGCGCGGCGCGCGATGCCGGGCTCGCCGCGCTGCTGGTGCTGGGCAGCGTGTGGGCGGTGATGATGGCGGTCTATCTGAGCTGGACTTATACCGGGTATGACCGGATCGACGGCATCCAGGGGCGGTATTTCCTGGTGATCCTGCCGTTTCTGGCATTCGTTCGGCCCGGTCCGGGCTGGGCGCCGGGCAGTGAGGATGGGCGGCGGGCGATCGAGACGCTGGCCGCGCTGCCGGCGGTGGTCATGGCGCTGGCCGATCTCGCCGTTCTGCCGCAGATCTTCGCCCGGATCTTTTACTGATCGTTTCTTTTACTGATCGTTGCCCGAACCGGGAGAGGCGCCGGTTTGCCGCGGCGCCGGTTTGTCGGTAAAAGGAGCAACTCGCGCTCTGGTTGTGATGGCGCCGGATGCCGCGCTCGTGGCGCGCACAGGTAAATGGCGCCGGCGTATGGCGCAGGAGGAAAAGATCGTGTCGGCACAGGCAAGCCCGGTCACGGTTTCGGTCGTTGTGCCGTTTCACGATGAGGCCGGCAATGTGGCGCCGCTTTACGAGCGGCTCGCCGCCGTGCTCGACGGCAGCGGCGAGAGCTGGGAGCTGGTCTGCGTGAATGACGGCAGCCGCGACGCGACGCTCGGCGCCCTTCAGGGCCTGGTTGCGCGCGATGCGCGGGTGCGGGTGATCGACCTGTCGCGCAATTTCGGCAAGGAGGCGGCGCTGACCGCCGGGCTCGACCATGCGCGCGGCGCGGTGGCGATTCCACTCGACGCCGACTTGCAGGACCCGCCCGAGGCGATTCCGGCGCTGCTCGCGAAATGGCGCGAGGGCTACGACGTGGTCAACGCCACGCGGGTCTCGCGTGAGGGCGACGGCGCGGTGAAGCGTTTCACCGCGCATATGTTCTACCGGGTGATGAACCGGCTGAGCGACGTGCCGATCCCGCGCGATACCGGGGATTTCCGCCTGATCGCCCGGCCGGCGCTGGAGGCCCTGAAGCGGCTGCCGGAGCGGCGGCGGTTCATGAAGGGGTTGTTCGCCTGGATCGGCTTCCGCACCACCACCATCACCTATCACCGCGCCCCGCGCCATGCCGGGCGGACGAGCTGGACCTACTGGAAGCTATGGAATTTCGCGCTGGAGGGGGTGACCTCGTTTTCCAGCGCGCCGCTGCGGCTGGCGTCCTATCTCGGCTTCGCCGTTTCGCTGTTTGCCTTCGTCTATGCCGCGGTGACGATCTTTCGCAAGCTCGTCTATGGCAATCCGGTGCAGGGCTATCCCTCGCTGCTGGTCGCCATCCTGTTCCTCGGCGGGGTGCAGCTCATCGCCCTCGGCATGATCGGCGAATATCTCGGCCGGCTCTATGAAGAGAGCAAGCAGCGGCCGCTCTATATCGTGCGCGGGATCAGCGGCGGCGATTCGTCGCCGGGGTCATGAGGCGGCGAAGCGCTGGATGCGCTCGGCCATCGCCGCAACACCGTTGCCGCGATTGCCGGACAGGGCGCCGATCAGCCCCCAGTCCTTGAGGAAATCCGGCGGTGTCGCGCGGATCTCCGCCGGTGTGCGGCCGGAATAGACCTGCAACAGCATGGCGACGAGGCCGCTGACGATGGCGGCGTCCGACGCGCCGGCGAAATAGAGTTTGCCGCCTTCAAGCTTCGGCTCCAGCCAGACCCGGCTCTGGCAGCCGGGCACCAGCCGCTCCTCGGTCTTCAGCGCCTCGGGGAAGGCGGGCAGCGCCTGGCCCAGCTCGATGATGAACTGGTAGCGGTCCATCCAGTCATCGAACAGGAACAGCTCGTCGCGCAGGGCGGCGATCGCCGCGGAAGCACTTTCCTGCGCGGGGACGACGAAGGGCGGCGCGCTCATGCCAGGCGGACCAGGCGGTGATGCTTCTTGCCGGCCGAGAGCTTGGCCGCGCCGTCGATCACGTCGGCGAGGGTGACCGTGTGCGCCTCGTCGGCGATCGGGGCGTCGTTCAGCCGCGCGCCGCCGCCGCGGATCAGCCGGCGCGCCTCGCCATTGCTGGCGGCAAGACCGGCGCGAACCAGCAGGGCGAAGGCGGGAATGCCGGCTGCAAGCTCGGCGGCGGGAATGTCGATCCCCGGCAGCGTCTCCGCCGCCTCGCCGCCCTCGAAGGTGCGGCGCGCGGTCTCGGCGGCGTCCTCGGCGGCCGCGCGCCCGTGGCAGAGCGCGGTCGCCTCGGTGGCGAGGATCTTCTTCGCCTCGTTGATCTCGGCCCCTTGCAGCGCCTCGAGCCGGGCGATCTCGCCGAGCGGCAGGTCGGTGAACAGGCGGAGGAAGCGGCCGACATCGGCGTCCTCGGTGTTGCGCCAGAACTGCCAGTAGTCGAACGGGCTGCGCCGTGCGGCCGAGAGCCAGACGGCGCCGGCCGCGGTCTTGCCCATCTTCGCCCCCGAGGCGGTGGTGATCAGCGGCGCGGTCAGGCCATAGACCTGCTTGCCGTCGGTGCGGCGGACGAGGTCGATGCCCTGGACGATGTTGCCCCACTGGTCCGACCCGCCCATCTGCAGCACCACGCCATGGCGGCGGTTCAGCTCGCGGAAATCATAGGCCTGCAAAATCGAGTAGTTGAATTCGAGGAAGGTGAGGCCCTGCTCGCGCTCCAGCCGCGAGCGGACCGAATCGAAGGAGAGCATGCGGTTGACGCTGAAATGCACGCCGACCTCGCGCAGCAGGTCGATATAGCCGAGCGTGTCCAGCCAGTCGGCGTTGTTGACCATGATGGCGTCGGACGGGCCGTCGCCGAAGCGCAGATAGGCGGCGATATTGTCGCGGATACCGGCCATGTTGAGCGCGATCTGCTCCTCGGTGAGGAGCTGGCGGGCTTCCTCGCGGAACGAGGGGTCGCCGATGCGGGTGGTGCCGCCGCCGAGAATGGCGACCGGCTTGTGCCCGTGCTTCTGCAGCAGGCGGAGCATCATGATCTGGATCATGTGGCCGACATGCAGGCTGTCGGCCGTGCAGTCGAAGCCGATATAGCCGGCGATCGGGCCGGCGCGCATCGCCTCGCGCAGCCCCTCGGTGTCGGTGCACTGGAAAATGTAGCCGCGCGCTTCTGCCTCGCGCAGGAAATCGCCGGTATCGCTCATGGGCATGGTTCCGCCGTGGTCGGGGTGGCCGCAATCGGCCTGTGGGTCTTCAGATGGGCGCGGGGTAGCACGCGGGGGCCGGCGTGCCAATTCCGCCGGCCGCGCGGGCGGCGCGCAGGGCGCCGAGCAGGATCGCGAGCGGGGCGACCTCGGCATGCGCGAGGCTCGCCATCAGCGGGCCGAGCACCGGCCAGAGCCAGAGCAGCGCATCCGCCGGCTCCAGCCGGCCGCGCCGCCAGGCGAGCCACGCGGTCATGACCGAAACCCCGGTCATGTCGTTCACATAGGCATAGGGCGTGACGAGCAGCGTGAGGCAGACGGTGAGTGCGGCGCGGGCAATCGGGTCCGGCGCCGGGATGCGCCAGGCCCGCCAGCACCAGCGCGCGGCAGCCAGCGCGGCGGCGGCCTGGGCCGCGCCGGCGAGCGTCACGCCGGCGCCGAGGCTGCGCGCCATCCAGAACACCGAAACGCCGTTCAGCTCGTAGCCCGCCGGGAACGGGGCGATGAGATGGGCGTGCGCCGCCGCCATGCCGCGGCCGAGCCACGCCGCCCAAATCGCCGGGCCGGTGACCAGGGTGATCGCGGCGGCCAGGGCGGCGGCCAGCGCCGCGCCGGTGGCAAGGCCCCGCCAGTCGCCGCGGGCGAGCAGCACGACCGGGCCGAGCAGCCCGGCCTGCGGCTTGAGCGAGAGCAGGCCGAACAGCGCCCCCGCGTCCCTCCGCCGCGCCGATGCGGCGGCGAGGGCGGCGATGAACAGGCAGCCCGAGAGCGGGCCGAATTCGCCGATCGACACGCCGGTGAGCGAAGCGGGCCCGAGCAGCCCCGCCGCGATCACCGGCCAGGGCGCGCCGGCGCGGCGCAGCAGGAACGGGCAGGGCAGGGCGATCAGGATCGTCCACACCAGCAGGCCGGCGCCGGGTGCGAGCGGGGCCAGCGGCAGCATCGCGAGTAGCGCCGGCGGCGGGTAGAAGAACTGCATGAAGCCCGGCAGCCCCGGTCCCACATGCGCCGCGGTCCAGCCGAGAAAGCGCGACGGCGTGTAGAGCGACGCCGGCGCGGCCGAGACGGCGATATGCGCGGCCGGCCAGAAGGCGAAGAAATCGCTCGGCAGCACCGCCGGCACCACGTGCCGGCCCGCCAGCACGGCGGCGGCGATCACGCCCAGCAGATGCAGCGTCGCCCGCGCCGGCGCCAGCCAGGCGAGGCTGGCGATGCCGAGCACCAGCCAGGGCAGGAAGGTTCGCCCGTTCACCGCCGGGCGGAAGCTGCCGCGCGCCGCGCGAGGGTCCACGTCCGATCCTTTGTTCCACTGCTTGTAAACCCCGCCGCCGCGGCGGATAAGCAAGACATGCCCGAAACAGGTTTCCAGACCGCTAACGACGGCGCCGCGCTGCACGCGATCGGCCTGATGAGCGGCACCTCGCTCGACGGGGTCGACGCCGCGGTGATCCGGACCGATGGCGAGCGCATCCTCGCCACCGGCCGCTCGGCGACTCTGTTCTACGAAGAGCCGCTCCGCGCCCGGCTGCGCGCCCTGCTCGATGCCGCCCCAGGGCTTGCCGCCGACGACCCGGAACTCCGCGCGCTCGACCGCCTGCTGGCCGACCGCCATGCCGAGGCGGTGGCGATGGTGGCGAGCCGGGCGGATGTGGTGGGGTTCCACGGCCAGACCATCCTGCACGACCCCGACCGGCGGCGGACCTGGCAGATCGGCGATGCGGCGCATCTCGCGCACAAGACGCGGCTGAAGGTAGTGCATGATTTCCGCGGCGCCGATGTCGCCGCCGGCGGGCAGGGCGCGCCGCTGGCGCCGCTGTTTCACGCCGCCCTCGCCGCGGCGCTGGAGAAGCCGCTGCTGGTGGTCAATATCGGCGGGGTCGCCAACATCACCTGGCTCGGGCCGCGGGGCGAGGTGCTCGCCTGCGACACCGGCCCCGGCAACGGCCCGCTGGATGACTGGGTGCGGCTGCGCACCGGCGCCGCCTTCGACGCTGACGGCGCCATGGCCGCCGCCGGACGGGTCGATCAGGCGCGGCTCGCGCGGCTGATGGACGATCCCTGGTTCGCGAGGCCGGCGCCGAAATCGCTCGACCGGCTGCACTTCTCACCCCGCCTCGCGCACGCGATGGAGGGATTGTCCGCCGAGGACGGCGCGGCACTGCTCGCTTCCTTCACCGCCGCTTCGATCGCGGCCGCGCCGCTGCCGGCGCCGCCGCTGCGCGTGCTGGTGGCCGGCGGCGGGCGGCACAATGCCGCGATCATGGACGCGCTGCGCCGGCACTTCGCCGCCCCGGTCGAGCCGGTCGAGGCGGCGGGTTGGGATGGCGACGCGCTGGAGGCGCAGTGCTTCGGGTTTCTCGCGGTCCGCGCCCTGCGCGGGCTGCCGCTCTCGCTGCCGGAGACGACGGGCGTGCCCGCGCCGCTCGCGGGCGGGCGGATCGTCCGGCCCGGTCCAGAGGCGGAATAGCAAGCCGAACAGGAAGCGGCCGGCTCAGCCGCCGGAGCGCGCGGCCTTGCGGGCGGCAGGCTTAGCCTTGGTGGCGGCCGCCTTCGGCTTCGCAGCGGCCTTCGGCTTCGCGGCTGGTTTCGGCTTGGCGGCGGCTTTCGGCGCCGCCGCGTCCTTCGACTTTGCTGCCGGCTTGGCGCCCTTGCGGCCGCGCGGCGCCAGCGTCTTGCCCTTCTCGGCGAGCAGGGCGACCGCCTCGTCCAGCGTCACCGCGCCGAGTTCGCTGCCGCGCGGCAGGGTCGCGACCGTCTTGCCGTGCTGGACATAGGGGCCGAAGCGGCCCTTGCGCGCGGTCACGCTCTCGCCGTCCTTCGGGTGCGGGCCGAGATCGCGGATGCCTTCCTGCTTCTTCGCCAGCACCATCACCGCGCGGTTGAGGCCGACGGCCAGCACGTCGTCATCCTTGTCGAGCGAGGCGAAGATCGGGCCCATCTTCACATAGGGGCCGAACCGGCCGATGCCGGCCTGGATCTCCTGCTTGGTTTCCGGATGCACGCCAACCACGCGGGGCAGCGAGAGCAGGCCGATCGCCTGGTCCAGCGTGATCGTCTCGCCGCTCATGCCGCGCGGCAGGGCGGCGCGGCGGGGCTTCGCCTTCTTGTCCTCCGGGTCCGGCTCGCCGAGCTGGACATAGAGGCCATAGGGGCCGCGCCGCAGCGTGACCGGAATGCCCTCGGCGGTCTCGCCGAGCAGCTTCATCCCGTCGCGCAGCTGGTCGCCCTCGTCTTCGCCGCCCTCGACGGCGAGGCGGCGGGTATACTGGCATTCGGGATAGTTCGAGCAGCCGATGAAGGCGCCGAAGCGGCCGAGCCGCAGGCCGAGCCGGCCGCTGCCGCAGGCCTGGCAGACCCGCGGGTCGGACCCGTCCTCGCGGGCGGGGAAGAAATGCGGCCCGAGTTCCTCATCCAGCGCGTCGATCACGTCGGAGATCTTGAGATCCTTGATCTGCTCGACGGCGCCGGAGAAATCGGCCCAGAAATCCCGCATCACCGCCCGCCAGTCGAGCCGGCCATCGGAGACCTCGTCGAGCTTCTCTTCAAGATTGGCGGTGAAGCCGGTCTCGACATAGCGGGCGAAGAAGCTGACCAGGAAGGCGGTGACCAGCCGGCCGCGATCCTCGGGAATGAAGCGGCGGTTCTCCATCCGCACATAGTTGCGCTCGCGCAGCACGGTCAGGATCGAGGCATAGGTCGAGGGGCGGCCGATGCCGAGCTCCTCCATCCGCTTGACCAGGGTGGCCTCGGAAAAGCGCGGCGGCGGCTGGGTGAAATGCTGTTCGGCGGCCACCGGCCCGCCGGCGAGCGGGTCGGATTTCGCCATCGGCGGCAGCAGCCGCGCGGTTTCGTCCTCCGGGTCCTCGTCCATCCCCTCGCGGTAGAGCTTGAGGAAACCGTCGAAGGCGAGGATCGAGCCGGTGGCGCGCAGCGTGGTGCCGGCGCCATCGGCAAGCTCGACCGTGGTCTGGTCAAGCTCGGCCGATTGCATCTGCGAGGCCAGCGCGCGCTTGTAGATCAGCTCGTAGAGCCGCGCCTGCTCGGGCGAGAGGTGGCGGGCGGCGCGCTCGGGGGTGAGGGTGAAATCGGTCGGGCGAATCGCCTCGTGGGCTTCCTGCGCGTTCTTCGCCTTCGACTGGTATTCGCGCGGCGCGGCGGGCAGGTAGTTCGCGCCGAACGCGTCCTTCACCTGCTGGCGGGCGGCGGTGATCGCCTCGCGCGCCATCTGCACGCCATCGGTTCGCATGTAGGTGATCAGGCCCACCGTCTCGCCGCCGATCTCCACACCCTCGTAGAGCTGCTGGGCGGTGCGCATGATCGCCTGCGCCGTCATGTGCAGCTTGCGCGAGGCGTCCTGTTGCAGGGTCGAGGTGGTGAAGGGCGGCGGCGGGTTGCGGCGGACGCGCTTCTTCTCGATCGAGACGACGCTGAACGCGCCGCGCTCCACCGCCGCCTTCGCCGCATCGGCGGCCGCCTTGTCGGCGAGGTCGAACTGGTCGAGCTTGCGGCCGTCGAGATGGGTGAGGCGGGCGCGGAACGGCGCGCCGGCCGGGGTGCGGAACTCGGCCTCGATGGTCCAGTATTCGCGCGGGCGGAACAGCTCGATCTCGGCCTCGCGCTCGCAGATCAGCCGCAGTGCGACCGACTGCACGCGCCCGGCGCTCTTGCTGCCGGGCAGCTTGCGCCAGAGCACCGGCGAGAGGGTGAAGCCGACCAGGTAGTCGAGCGCGCGGCGGGCGAGATAGGCCTCGATCAGCGGGGTGTCGAGGTCGCGCGGGGCGCGGAGTGCGGCCTGCACCGCCGACTTGGTGATCTCGTTGAAGGTGATGCGGTGAACCTGCTTGCCCTTCAGCACGTTGCGCGCCTCGAGCATGGCGCGGACATGCCAGGAAATCGCCTCGCCCTCGCGGTCGGGGTCGGTGGCGAGGTAGAGCGTGTCCGCCCCTTTCAGCGCCTTGGCGATGGCGGCCACCTGCCGGTCGCCGCGGGCGTCCTCCTCCCACGACATCGCGAAATCCTCGTCCGGGCGCACCGAGCCGTCCTTGGGCGGCAGGTCGCGGACATGGCCGAAGGAGGCGAGCACGGTGAATCCGTCGCCGAGATATTTGTTGATCGTCTTGGCCTTGGCCGGAGATTCGACGACGACGATGGCATTCATGTTCAGCGCGGTGTCCCGTTCAGCACTCTGAGAGCAGACAGACCCGGTTGCCCGGCAGGGTTTCGAGCCGGCCGGCGAGTTCGAGTTCGGCCAGCACGGCAACGATGACCGGTGTGGAGAACTGGCAGTGCCGTGACAGTTCGTCAACACTGACGGGGCTGGCGGAGAGCAGCTTGCGAATTTCGCGCCGGGCGCGGTCGAGCACCTCGCTGGTCTCGGGCGGTGCCGCCGCCGGTTCGGCGAAGCCCGGCCGCAGGGCGGGTTGCCGGGCGCCGGCAAAGGGCGCGCCGGGGGTGAGCGGCAGGTTGGCGAGGATGTCGGCGGCGGATTCGACGAGCCCGGCGCCCTGGCGGATCAGGTCGTTGCCGCCGCGGGCGCGCGCATCGAGCGGCGAGCCGGGCACGGCGAAAAGCTCGCGGCCGTAATCCAGCGCATAGCGGGCGGTCAGCAGGCTGCCGGAGCGCAGCGCCGCCTCGATGACGACGACGCCGAGGGCGAGGCCGGCGATGATGCGGTTGCGCTTGGGGAAATGCCGGGCGAGCGGCGCGGTGCCCGGTGGTGCCTCGGCGATGACCGCGCCGGCCTCGGCGATCCTCGCCTGCAGGTCCCGGTGCTCGGGCGGATAGACCACGTCGAGCCCGCCGGGAATGGCGGCGATGGTGCCGCCCTCGCGCAGTGCCGCCGCGTGCGCCGCGGCGTCGATCCCGCGGGCGAGGCCCGAGACCACCGGATGCCCGGCGGCGGCGAGGTCGCCGGCGATGTCGGCGGCGATCCGCCGCCCATTGGCCGAGGCGTTGCGCGCCCCGACCACGGCGACGACCGGCCGGCGTAGCAGGGCGATGTCGCCCTTCACCGCGATCACCGGCGGCGCGTCCGGCAGCAAAGCGAGCAGCGGCGGATAGTCGGCATCGCCGAGAAAGAGCAGGCTCGCGCCGAGTTCGGCGTGGCGGTCGAGTTCGCGGCGGATCTCGGCGAGGCTGGGACTGCGCAGGCCGCCCCGCCGCCCGCCCTGGCGGGCGAGGTCGGGCAGCGCGTCAAGCGCCTCCTCGGGGCTGGCGAAGCGCTCGCGCAGGCGGCGGAAGGTCTGGGGCCCCACGCCCTCGGTGCGGATCAGGCGCAGAAGCGTCGCCGGATCGCTCACGCCGAGAGCCTGATCCTCGGCTCGGTGCCGTCGCGCAGCCGCGCGATGTTCGCCCGGTGCTTGAACACGACGAGGGCGGCGATGGCGAGGGCGACCAGCGCCGCGTGGCCGCGCCCGGCGAGCAGGGCGAGAAGCGGGGCGGCGGCGAAGGCGGTCAGTGCTGCGAGGGAGGAAATCTTCCGCCAGAAGGCCATGCCCAGCCAGATCAGGCAGCAGGCGGCGCCGACGGGAAAGGCGAGGGCGAGCAGCACGCCGAGGCCGGTCGCCACCCCCTTGCCGCCGCGAAAGCCAAGCCAGGCCGGGTAGAGATGGCCGATCACCGCGAACAGGGCGGCGAGATCGGCGGCGGCGCTGCCGGCATGGCCGGCGAGCAGCACGGCGGCAGCACCCTTGCCGCCATCGAGCAGCAGGGTCAGGGCGGCGAGGCTCTTGCGCCCGGTGCGCAGCACGTTGGTCGCCCCGATATTGCCCGAGCCGATCCGCCGCACATCGCCAAGCCCGGCCGCCCGGGTCAGCAGCAGGCCGAACGGGATCGAACCGAGCAGATAGCCGAGCAGGGCGTAGAGCGCGATCATCCGTGCACCCGCCGCCCGGCCTTCCACGTGCCGGTGACCACACCCTCGACCGGCCGTCCGTCGAAGGGCGTGTTCTGCGCCTTGCCGGGCAGGGCGCCGGCCTCGATCCGCCAGGGGCGCTCGGGGGCGAAGAGGCAGAGATCGGCCGCTTCACCACGGGCGATGCGCCCGGCATCCAGCCCGAACAGCCGGGCCGGCCGGTCGGTCAGCAGCGAGAGCGCCGCGATCAGCCCGAGCCCGCCGGACTGCACCTGCGCCAGCGTCACCGCGAGCAGGGTGGCGAGCCCAGCGCCGCCGGGGGCGGCCTCGGCGAAGGGCAGGCGCTTGTCGTCGGCGTCGCGCGGCTGGTGGTCGGAGACCACGGCGTCGATCGTGCCATCGGCGAGGGCGGCGCACACCGCGAGCCGGTCGGCCTCGCTGCGCAGCGGCGGCGAGAGTTTCGCATAGGTGCGGAAATCGCCGATCGCGTTCTCGTTGAGGTCGAAATAGGGCGGCGCGGTGTCGCAGGTGATCGCGAGGCCCCGGCGTTTCGCGCCGCGGATCAGGTCGAGCGCCTCGCCGGTCGAGACATGCGCGAAATGCACCGCGCCGCCGGTGAGTTCGGCAAGGCGGATGTCGCGCGCGACCATCATCGCCTCGGCGCAGGCGGGGATTCCGGGCAGGCCCATCAGCGTCGCCCGCGCCCCGGCGGTCGCCGCACCGCCGGCGGCGAGGCTCGGCTCCTCGGGATGCTGCACGATCATGGCGCCGAAGCCGCGCGCATAGGACAGGGCGCGGCGCATCAGCCCGGCCGGGCCGATCGCCCGCGCGCCATCGGAAAAGGCGACCGCGCCGGCCGCGCGCAGCAGGCCGTATTCGGCGATCATCTCGCCCTTGCAGCCCCGCGTCGCTGCGCCGTAGGGGGCGATGGTGAGCCGGCCGGTCGCCGCGCCGGCGCCGGCCAGCGCGCGGACCAGGGCGGGGTCGTCGGTGGCGGGAATATTGTCCGGCAGCACGGCGATGGTGGTGATGCCGGCGGCATTGGCCGCCTCGGCGGCGGTGGCGATGGTCTCGCGGTATTCGTAGCCGGGCTCGCCGAGCGAGGCGCGGGCATCGACCAGGCCGGGGCAGAGGATCTGCTCGGCGGCATCGACGATCACCGCGCCATCCGGCCGGCCGAGGCCGGCGCCGAAATCGGCGATGATGCCGTCGCGGACCAGCAGGTCGCCCACCGCATCGTGGCCGGTGGCGGGATCGACGATCCGCGCGCCGCGGATCAGCGTGTCGGGGGGCGTGTCATGCATGGGCGAGCGCCGTCCTGGCCAGCACGTCGAGCACCGCCATGCGGATGGCGACGCCCATCTCCACCTGCTCGCGGATCACCGAGCGGGCGGCGTCGTCGGCGACCTGGCTGTCGATCTCGACGCCGCGATTCATCGGGCCTGGATGCATCACCAGCGCGTCCGGCTTCGCCACGGCGAGCTTGGCGGCGTCGAGCCCGTAGAAGGTGAAAAATTCGCGCGCGCTGGGAATCAGCCCGGCGCTCATCCGCTCGGTCTGCAACCGCAGCGCCATCACGATGTCGGCGTCGCGCAGGCCTTCGCGCATGTCGTGGAACACGCTGGCGCCGAACTGGTCGATCCCCGCGGGGATCAGCGTCGGCGGGCCGACCACGCGCACCCGGCTGCCCATCGCGGTGAGCAGCAGCAGGTTCGAGCGGGCGACGCGGGAATGCGCGATATCGCCGCAGATGGCGACGGTGAGGCCCGCGAGCGTGCCCTTGTTGCGGCGGATCGTCAGCGCGTCGAGCAGCGCCTGGGTCGGGTGTTCGTGCATCCCGTCGCCGGCGTTGATCACCGCGGCATCGACCTTCTGGGCGAGCAGGGCGGGCGCGCCGGAGGCCTTGTGGCGGACCACCAGCAGGTCGCAGTTCATCGCGTTCAGCGTCGCCGCGGTATCGAGCAGGGTCTCGCCCTTGGAGACCGAGGAGGTCGAGACCGACATGTTGATCACATCGGCGCCGAGCCGCTTGCCGGCAAGCTCGAAACTCGTGCGGGTGCGGGTGGAATCCTCGAAGAACAGGTTGATCAGGGTCCGCCCGCGCAGCACGTCCCGCCTTGTCTTGCCCGACCGGTTGAGCAGCACATAGCTCTCGGCGAGGTCGAGCAGGGCGGAAATGTCGCGCGGGTGAAGGCCTTCGATTCCCAGGAGATGTCGCGTCGGCAACCGCATGACGGTCTCCTTACAGCCCCGCCGCGCCGGCGGGAAGAGCGCGGTCTACTGGCTGGCCCATATGATGCGCTGGAGTGCGACGACCGCCTCGGCCGGCAAGTCGCGCGGCGGGACGGCGGGGTTGAGCCCGCCAAGGTCGATCCGCGAGATGGTGCGGCGGAGCAGGCGGCCGGGGACGAGGCCGCCCGACGCAAGACGGGCCACCACGAGATCGCCCATCCGCACCGGCGCATCCGGCGAGACGATGACGACATGGCCGCGCCGGCAGACCGGCTCCAGCGACTCGTCCTCCACCGCGAGGGCGAAGAGATGCGGATCATCGACGATGCCGATCTCGGCAATGACCCGTTCCAGACGCCGCCAGCCTGTGCCGCCGGGATAGCCCTCTTCGTCGAAGGCCCCGCCATCGGCCGCGCCGAGGCCGATCACCGGCACCGCGCCCCAGACCGTGCCGGGCTGGGCGGCGTCGGTCCCTCCGAGCGCTTCGGGCGGCGGTTCGTCAGGCGTTGCGGGCTCTGCTTCCGCCGGCGGTTCGTCGGGGATCATCGCGGCTGGTGCCGCGTCAGTAATCGCGGCTGGTGCCGCGTCAGTAATCGCGGCTGGTGCCGCGTCAGTAATCGCGGCTGGTGCCGTGTCAGTAATCGCGATGGCGCTGCCGGCGGCCAGTGCCGCGAAGGTTTCGAACCCGGTCTGGCTGGCGGCGAGGATCTTGGCGATGCTCTCGGTCGATGGCCAGCGCAGCCGCCCATCCGGCGCGCGCCGCTTGGAGGGGTTGAAACTGGTCGGGTCGAGCCCGGCGCTGCGCGCGAGGGCGGAGGCCGAGAGCCCGCGCTGCGCCGCCAGGGCGTCGATCGCACGCCAGATATCGTCATGCTGCATCGCGTTGTTCTTAACGGATTTACCCGGTTTGGGAAGAAAGATTTGCGGTAAACGAACAGTTAACTATTGCGTCGAATACAACCTGTGGTTATCTTGTTCTTGTTTTGTTCACATCGGCCAGCCCGGCCGGTGGTCACGCTGAGGAGACAGACCATGGCTTTCATCCTGCGCAACCTTTCCGTCCTCGCCTATGCCAACGGCTTCACCCTCTGGCACTACCGCGCGGGGGAGGGGGCGCTGGACACGCTCGGGGATGTCGGCTTCTTCGGCCCGGCCGCCGACCTGATCGCGCCGGGCGACATCGTGATGGCCTCGGGCGCCGCCGGGGCGCGGATGGGGGCGATCGCCCGCAGGGGCGACCAGCTGGTCCTGGCGCCGATGTGAGCGGGAATGCGGCGCCCCGCGCGCCGATTGCCCCGCTGCCGCGGCGGGTCTATTGAACGGGGCATGGCCATCACGCTCGCCCTCTGCCAGACCGAGGGGCGGTTCGCCGATCCGGTGGCCGGGCTCGACCTGCTCGCCGCCGAGGCGCGGGAGGCCGCCGCCGCCGGCGCCGACCTGCTGGTGCTGCCCGAATTGTTTCTCTCCGGCTACAATCTCGGCGCGGCGCGGGCCCGCGCCCTCGCCCTCGACCCCGAGGGGCCGGAACTGGCCCGGGCGCGGGAGATCGCGGCCGCGCACGGCATCGCGCTCTGTCTCGGCTTCCCCGAGCTTGTGGGCGATGCGGTCGCCAACAGCGCGGCGCTGATCGACGAGGCCGGCGGCGTGCGGCTGATCTATCGCAAGGCGCATCTCTTCGGCGATCTCGACCGCGACATGTTCGCCGTGCGCGGCGAGGGGTTCCCGCTGGTCGCCTGGCGCGGGCTGAGCCTTGGTGTGGCGATCTGCTACGACATCGAATTCCCCGAAACCGCGCGGGTGATGGCGCTGGCGGGGGCCGATCTCGTTCTGGTGCCGACGGCGCTGATGCCGCCCTATCACGTGGTGGCGGAAGCGCTGATCCCGGCCCGCGCCTACGAGAACCAGGTCTACATCGCCTATGCCAATCGCTGCGGCCGCGAGCCGGGCCTCGACTATATCGGCCAATCCTCGATCTGCGGGCCGGATGGCGCGGTGCTGGCCCGGGCCGGGGCGACGCCGACGAGGCTGATGGCGCGGATCGACCCTGGCCATCTGGCCGAAACCCGCCGGCGCGACACGCTGCTGGCCGACCGCCGGCCGGCGCTCTACGGCGCCATCGCGGCCTGCTAGCGCCGGCGCAGCAGGACGACGCGGTTTGAATTCGTGCCGCGGGTGAAATTGCTCACCCCCCAGCAATTCGACGTCTTGGTGAAAAGCTGCCGGTTGACCAGCACGCCCAGCCGCTCGAACGGCAGCTCCGCCGCCGCCTGCCAGACCTGCCGTTCGAGCAGGATGCGCCCGCCCCGCACCTCGCCCACCTCGAAGGCGACATGCCCGCCCGGCCGCACCAGCCGCGCCAGCTCGGCGAGCACCCGCCGGACCATCGCCGTCCAGCCCGCCGCGCCGCGGTGCTGGCCGAGCGCCGCGGCGCCGGCATCGAGCCCGGCGAACCAGCAGCGCAGCCAGTTGTCCGCCGCGTAGTCGACGACATCGAGAAATGGCGGCGAGGTGACGGCGAGCGCGACCGCGCCGGCGTCGAGCGGAACATCCCAGGCCGGTCCGGTGGACAGGCGGGGCCGCGCGCCCTGCGGCACCGCGCCGTCGCGCAGCAGGGTGCGGGATTTGCGCAGGATCAGCGCGGCGATATCGCGCTCCGGCGGCGCGCGGCCGAGCCGGGCGTTGATCCGCAGCTGTGCCGCGACCGACACCGCCTGGTTGGGCGGCATCGAGCGGCCCGAGAAGAAGCCGGGGGAATGGCCGGCGAGCCGGTTGATCGCCACCATGCGAATCCAGTCCACGACCGGATCGGGGCTGTCGTCGCCCGGCGGGGCGCGCTCGCCGATCCAGTCCCGCAGCGCCTCGAGCCGGGCCATGGTCGCCGGGTGGTAGAAGGCGAGCAACTCGGGGCGGCGGACCGCGCCGCGCGACCAGTCGACGCCGCGCAGCGCCGCCTCGACCGCGTCGGTCCCGACCGGTCGCAGCCGCGGGCGGCATAGCATCGCCGCAAGCCCGCTGATGTCGTTGCCGCCGGCCCGGCGGCCCATCAGCGCGGCCTGCAACGGCGTGGTGCCGCGGCCCATGAACGGGTCGAAAACGAGGTCGCCGGGCGCGGTGAGGCGGGCGATGAAGAATTCCGGCAGTTGCGGCTTGAAACAGGCGCGATAGGAAATCTCGTGGATCGCATGCGCCTGGCGCTGCCCGGCGGTCCAGAACGCATTGATGAAATAGTCGATTCCCTCGGCGCGTTCGTGGCTCGTCGCGCTGCCGAGCGCGGCGAAGTCGAGAATGTCGCGAACCAGGGCAGAGTCCGCGGCAGAGGCGGGCTGCGTTTGGCGCATGGCACGACCATATCAGCGCGGCCGCACGGCACCAAGCGGAGAGATCGCGGCGCGCCGCGGCCGACATGGGGCAGCCGACATGGGGAAAATGACATCAAGTCTTCATTTGTCTCCACGATGCCGCCTGTTAGAGCATCATCCGATCAGATGGACTCATCTGATCGGATAAAGATGCTCTGAATATCAATATCATAGAGCACTACATCCGATCCGGATGGATCGGAAAGTGCTCTAGAAGCGCGCGTCACGAACGGCCGCCGCCGTTCGGGGCTCCCGCGACTACCCGATGGGATGATCCTGTCCGTTTTGGCAGGGATACAACCATTATCAACAGGATAAAGTCAGATGCCCGGCAGGCGGGGCCGGACGTTGCCCTAACAAAACAAGAGTGGGAGCTATCCGTATCGTTTCCGGCTCGCGAACCGTTCGCGAAATGGTTTGTTAACGCCGTCCGCCTATTGCTGCCCTGGCCGCGCTCCGGGTTCGCGGCAGCACGTCCATAAACTCACGACAGGTCGCCATGTCAGCTCTTGCCGATAAAACGCCATCGCCCGACCGCCCCGGATCGCGCTCCGAGACGCGATCCCTGCCGCCCGAGGACCGGCTGCTCTGGCCGCAGCTCTTCCCCTATCGCCGCCACCGCGGGCGTGACGCGGGTCTCCCCACCCGTCCCGCGCTCCCGCAGGAGCGCGAGAGCGAGGACACCGCGGCGTAAGGCGTGTTCCCGGCCGTGCCGGTCAGCTCAGGTCCAGGCTTCTTCCCAGGTGCCGACCGTCGACGCCTTGCTGTATTCGGTGGCGCGGTTCTCGAAGAAATTCGCGTGCTCGACCGCGTTGAGCATCTCGTCGAGCCAGGGCAGCGGGTTCTTGTCGACATGGAAGAGCGGGTCGAGCCCGAGCTGCAACAGCCTGCGGTCGGCGATGTAGCGGATATAGCGCTTGACCTCGGCGCCGGTCAGCCCCTCCACCGCGCCAAGCTCGAAGGCGAGGTCGATGAAGGCGTCCTCATGCTCGACGATGGTGGCACAGCACGTATAGAGTTCCTGGCGCAGCGTCTCGGTCCAGATTTCCGGATTCTCGGCGACGAAGGTGCGGAACAGCCGGATGATCGACAGGCAGTGCAGGCTTTCGTCGCGCACCGACCATGAGACGATCTGGCCCATTCCCTTCATCTTGTTGAAGCGCGGGAAGTTCAGCAGGATCGCGAACGAGGCGAAGAGCTGCAACCCCTCGGTGAAGGCGCCGAAGGCGGCCAGCGTCTTGGCGATCTCGTGCTTCGAGTCGACCCGGAATTCCTGCATGTAGTCGTACTTGTCCTTCATCTCCTTGTATTTGAGGAAGGCCGAGTATTCGACTTCGGGCATGCCGATCGTGTCGAGCAGATGCGAGTAGGCGGCGATGTGGATGGTCTCGATGTTCGAGAAGGCCGAGAGCATCATCAGCACCTCGGTCGGTTTGAACACCTGGCTGTAATGCTTCATGTAGCAGTTGTTCACCTCGACATCCGCCTGGGTGAAGAAGCGGAAGATCTGGGTGAGCAGGTTGCGCTCGCCCTCGGTGAGGTTCTTGTGCCAGTCCTTCACGTCATCCGCGAGCGGCACTTCCTCCGGCAGCCAGTGGACGCGTTGCTGGGTCAGCCACGATTCATAGGCCCAGGGGTAGCGGAACGGCTTGTAGACCGGGTTTTCGGTCAGCAGGTCGAAATGCGCCGGCGTCTCGACCGGAATGGGGGCGGCGGTATCGGGCAGGGTGACGGACATTCGGGACGATCCTTGCGGGCGTGAGAGACAGACATCAGGCGGTGCGGCCGGCGGCGAGGGTGGCGAGCGACCCCTGACGGCGGGGCGCGCAGACACCCTTGCTTCATCGTCAGGATCACTTGGCCGCGATGGCCGACCCTCGTCATCACCGGTCTGATTCGCTGACCCCAGTATGGGGGCAGGGCCATGATCCGGCAACCCGCCAGCGCGAAACTTGATCCGGTTTTTCACCCCATGTTGTAGTCATGGAGTATTTATCCACAAGATGTTGTGGAGAGCGCGGCGGCCCGGGCCAGGGTTCAGTCCTGTGCCGGCAGCCTGTCGGCGGCATTGGTCCGGCCATGCGCGGCGAGCAGCTCGTCATATTGCTGCGGCGGCAGATAGTCGGCGAGGACCTGCATCGGCAGGCCATCGGCGCGGATCCGCCCGCCCTCCAGCCAGAGCAGCCGGTTGCACCATTCCACCAGGATCGAGGGGCTGTGGCTGGCGAGCACGAGAATGTCGGCATGGCGCACCATGCCCTCGACCCGCGCGCGCGCCTTTTCCATGAAGGCGGCGTCGCCGGCAAGAATCCACTCGTCCATCAGCAGGATCTCGGGGGGAAACGCCGTCGCCATCGCGAAGGCGAGGCGCACCACCATGCCGGAGGAATAGTTGCGCACCGGCAGATCGAGGAACTGGGCGAGTTCGGAGAAATCCTCGACATCCGCCTCCAGCCGGTCGATCTCCGGGCGCGGCAGGCCGAGAAAGCGCCCGCGCAGGCGGATATTCTCCCGCCCCGTGAGGTCGGGGTTCATCCCCTGCCCGGGGTCGAGCAGCGATTGCAGCCGCCCCTCCATCGACAGGGAGCCGGCGGTCGGCTGGTAGATGCCCGAGAGCGCGCGCAGCAGGGTGGTCTTGCCCGAGCCGTTCGAGCCGATCAGCCCCAGCCGGTCGCCGGTTTTCAGCGAGAAGGAAATGTCGCGCAGCGCCTGCACCACCGGGCGGCTGCGCCGGTCCTGGGCGAAGCGCGAGGAGGCATGGCCGAGCAGGGTTTTCTTCAGCGACCGGCTGTCCCCGTGATAGAGCGGGAAATCCACCGAGATGTCGAAGGCGGTCAGATATGCCATGGTCTAGACCCAGTAGGCCACGCGGCCGCGCATCCGCGCGAAGCCGATTGCCGCGACCCCGACCAGCAGGGCCGAGACGCCGATCGCAGCGAGCACCAGCCGCGTGCTGACCGGCGTGCCGAGCAGCGGCGCGCGCAGGATTTCGAGGATGGGATAGAACGGGTTGAGATCGACCAGCAGCCGGCCGATCGGGTGGCTGTCCAGCACCTTCGCGTACCAGATCACCGGGGTGATGAAGAAGGCGATCTGCATCACCGAGAGGATGATCTGCGGCAGGTCGCGGAACCGCGCGCAGAGCGCGCCCATCAGCAGCGAGATCGCCAGCGCGTCGATCATCCACAGCGCGAGGGCGGGGATCGCCAGCAACGAATACAGGCTCTGATGCACGCCCATGATGAGGAACACGACGACGATCACGATCAGGTTATGCCCGAGCACGATGGTGTTGCGCACCACGTTGCGCGCGGCATGCACGCTGAAGGGCATGCGCGTGCCCTTTATCAGCGTGTCGGTCTGGGTGAAGCAGGTGCTCCCCTCCGAGATCAGCGTGTTGAGATAGGTCCACAGCACCAGCGAGATCGCGAGATAGGGCAGGTAGGTATGGATGTCGGTGTGGAACAGCACGCCGTAGAGAAACGCCATCGCGCCGACCTGCACGCCGGTCGAGATCGTCAGCCAGAACGGCCCCAGCGCCGAGCCGCGATAGCGCAGCTTGATGTCGTAGAAAGCGAGCGTCCAGACCAGCTGCCAGAGCCGCGCGCCCTCGGCGAGGTCGGCGAGGGCGAGACTGGTCCGCTGTCCCCACCCGCGATCGGCCGAGAGGGTGAAAAACGGTGCGCGGCGGAAGCTGGTCGGGGCCGGTGCGGCCGCTTGCGTGTCGTTCATGTCGGAAACCTGCTCCTGCCCGGTTCGGGCCGTCCTGACCCAGGCCAGAGGCGAGCCCTGCTGGCGCTGGCTGGGGTGGGAGGATTCGAACCTCCGCATGGCGGAATCAAAATCCGCTGCCTTACCGCTTGGCTACACCCCATCCGGGCCTGACTGATATGGCGTTGCCGCCGGCTCGGCAAGTCCCGCCATGTGCGCAATTCGGGCCGGACCGCACGAAGCGCCCATGTTCATCGCCCGACAGTTCGGTTACATCGGGCCGGTTGCCAAGGGGAGTATCGCACATGAACCTGATCGCCGCACGCCTGAACCGGATCAGCCCGAGCCAGACGATCGCCATTTCCACCAAGGCGCGCCAGCTCAAGGCCGAGGGCCGCGACATCATCAGCCTCTCCGCCGGCGAGCCGGATTTCGACACGCCCGATCACATCAAGCGCGCCGCCATCGCCGCGATCGAGGCGGGCGAGACCAAATATACCGACGTCGCCGGCACCATGGCGCTGCGCAAGGCCGCCGCCGCCAAGTTCAAGCGCGACAACGGGATCGACTACACGCCGCAGGAGATCATCGTCTCGACCGGCGGCAAGCAGGTCATCTTCAACGCCATGCTCGCCACCGTCGAAGCCGGCGACGAGGTGATCATCCCCACACCCTGCTGGGTCAGCTACCCCGACATCGTCCAGCTCGCCGAGGGCAAGCCGGTCTTCGTCCCCTGCAGCCAGAACAACGGCTTCAAGCTCCGCGCCGAGGATCTCGAGGCGGCGATCACGCCGAAGACCAAGTGGCTGATGCTGAACTCGCCCTCCAACCCGACCGGGGCGGCCTATTCGGCGGAAGACCTCCGCCCGATCTGCGACGTGCTGCTCCGCCACCCCGACATCTGGGTGTTCACCGACGACATCTACGAAAAGCTCGTCTATGACGGTTTCACGCCCGCCACCATCGTCGGCGTCGAGCCGAGGCTGCGCGAGCGCACGGTGACGATGAACGGCTGCTCCAAGGCCTATGCGATGACCGGCTGGCGAATCGGCTTCTGCGGCGCGCCGGTCCAGCTCATCAAGGCGATGGACAAGCTGCAGAGCCAGTCCACCTCGAACACCTCCTCGGTCAGCCAGGCGGCGGCGCTCGCCGCGCTGGAAGGCCCGGAAGACGCGATCGACGTGATGCGCGCCGCCTATCGCGAGCGGCGCGACCTCGTGGTCGCGATGCTGAACCAGGCGCCGGGCATCACCTGTGCGAAGCCCGAGGGCGCGTTCTACGTCTTCCCCTCGATCGCCGGCTGCCTCGGCAAGACCTCGGCGGGGGGCACCAAAATCGTCGATGACGAGGCCTTCGTCACGGCGCTGCTGGAAGAGCAGGGGGTCGCCGCCGTGCATGGCAGCGCCTTCGTCTATCCCGGCTATTTCCGGGTCAGCTACGCGACCTCGACCGAGGCGCTGCGCGACGCCTGCACCCGCATCCAGACCTTCTGCCAGGGGTTGCGCTGAGCGCGGCCGCCGCCTGCCGCCCGACCCGCCTGCCATCCGACCCGCCTGCCGCCCGACCCCTCGGATGCCGGACCCGCGCGATGCCATTCGCGCGGGTCTTTCGTTCGGCCCGTCTTGCCGGCAGCCCGTCTTGCCGGGGATTCCGCTTGCCGGCGGACGGTTTCGGGGTTACTTTGGAACAAAAAGTGAACTACAGTCTTGCCGCCGCATCGACTCGGGGCAAGAGAAATTTTTTGGACCAACTTGATCTAGTGTCGATTGCGCGAGGCGTGCCCAATATGTAGTGATAGCGACACGCCGAACCGAGGAGCTGCAACTGCGATGAACGCGATCAACCGACCCGAGCCCGCCCTGCTCGATACCGACGTGCAGATCCGCGGGGGCCATCAGATCAGGATCGACCGCACGCGCGATTCCCTGCTCACCGAGTTCGGCCGCGCCACGCTGAACGACCGCTATCTGATGCCCGGCGAGAGCTATCAGGACCTGTTCGCCCGCGTCGCCTCCTATTACGGCGACGACGCCGAGCACGCCCAGCGGCTGTATGACTACATCAGCAAGCTCTGGTTCATGCCGGCGACGCCCGTTCTGTCGAACGGCGGCACCAAGCGCGGCCTGCCGATCTCCTGCTTCCTCAACGAGGCGTCGGACAGTCTGGAAGGCATCGTCGATCTCTGGAACGAGAATGTCTGGCTCGCCTCCAAGGGCGGCGGCATCGGCTCCTACTGGGGCAATCTCCGCTCGATCGGCGAGAAGGTCGGCCAGAACGGCAAGACCTCCGGCGTCGTTCCCTTCATCCGGGTGATGGACAGCCTGACGCTGGCGATCAGCCAGGGCTCGCTGCGCCGCGGCTCGGCCGCCGTCTACCTGCCGATCTCGCATCCCGAAATCGAGGAATTCATCGAGATCCGCCGCCCCACCGGCGGCGATCCGAACCGCAAGGCCCTCAACCTGCATCACGGCATCCTGGTCTCCGACGCGTTCATGCGCGCCGTCGAGGCGGACGAGATGTGGCCGCTCACCTCGCCAAAGGATGGCGCGCATGTCCGCTCCGTCTCGGCCCGCTCGCTCTGGATCCGCATCCTCACCGCCCGGATCGAGACCGGCGAGCCCTACATCATCTTCGGCGACCATGTGAACAACGCCCGGCCCGAGCACCACAAGCTCGCCGGCCTCGAGGTGAAAACCTCCAATCTCTGCGCCGAGATCACCCTGCCCACCGGGCTCGACCAGCACGGCCAGCAGCGCACCGCCGTCTGCTGCCTGTCCTCGATCAATCTCGAAACCTGGCTCGAATGGCACGACAACCCGCAATTCATCGAGGACGTGATGCGCTTCCTCGACAACGTGCTGCAGGATTTCATCGACAACGCGCCCGATTCGATGGCCCGCGCCAAATACGCGGCGATGCGCGAGCGCTCGGTGGGCCTCGGCGTGATGGGGTTCCACTCGCTGCTGCAATCGCTCAACATCCCCTTCGAGAGCGCGATGGCCAAGGCCTGGAACATCCGCATCTTCCGCCACATCCGCGCCGGCGCCGATGCCGCCTCGCGCAAGCTCGCCGAAGAGCGCGGGCCCTGCCCGGATGCCGCCGAATATGGCGTGATGGAGCGCTTCTCCCACAAGATGGCGATCGCGCCGACCGCCTCGATCTCGATCATCGCCGGCAATTCCAGCCCCGGCATCGAGCCGATCGCCGCCAACGTGTTCCTGCAGAAAACCCTCTCCGGCAGTTTCTCGGTGCGCAACCGCCACCTCCAGCTTCTCCTCGCCGCCAAGGGCCGCGACGATGAGGAAACCTGGTCGAACATCACCGTCAACAAGGGCTCGGTCCAGCATCTCGACTTCCTCACCGATGACGAGAAGGCCGTCTTCAAGACCGCTTTCGAGCTTGACCAGCGCTGGGTGATCGAGCACGCCGCCGACCGCACGCCGCATATCTGCCAGAGCCAGTCGATCAACGTGTTCCTGCCCGCCAATGTCCACAAGCGGGACCTGCACCAGATCCACTATCAGGCCTGGAAGAAGGGCGTGAAGTCGCTCTATTACTGCCGCTCGCTGTCGATCCAGCGGGCCGATACGGTGAGCGAGAAGGTGCAGCGCCACGAGCATGGCGAGGCCGCCCCCGCCGCCAAGGTGCCGCCCGCCGCCGCGGCGAGCACCACCGATTACGAGGAATGCCTCGCCTGCCAGTAGAGAGATTGATAGTCGCAAGATTGGCAGTCGCAAGATCGGCAATAGCAGGATTGGGCCGGAAGCCCGCCCGAAGGCCGCCGCATCCCGCCGGCGGCCTTTCGTGTTTCGGCCGCCCGCCTCATTCGCTCCCCAGCAGCCTGCCGTAATAGCGGTGCGCGTCCGTCGGCAGGCCCGGCCTCTGGTCGCGGTGGATCAGCGCGTTCTCGATCTGCCGCGCCGCCGAATGCAGCCCCGCCTTGCCCAGGCTGACATCGCTGGCGTTCTGGTTGCCGAACGCGCCCTCGCCGCCGGACGCGTTCTGCCCCGCCGCCACCGGGCCTCCGCCCGCCGGGTTCTGCCCCGCCATCGCCGCCAGCGCGCCCGCCGCCTGTTGCAGCGAGGCGATCGCCTGCCGCTCGCCGGAGAGCGCCGCCGGAATGTCGCCGGTGCCAAGCGCGTCGCGCGCGGCGGTCATCGACCGCTGGCCCTGGCCGAGCGTCGACTGGCCCGGCAGACCTTCCCCCTGCATCGCCCGGGCGGCGTCGGCGAGCTGCTGGCGCAGCGTCTCCTGCCGCTGCGCGAGGCCGGCGGCGCCTTGCTGCGCGGGCAAAGCGGGCTGGCCGCCCGGTGCCGGCATCGCGCCGCGCCGCGCGGTCCGGTCCATCAGCTTCGCCTCCTCGCGCATGATCGCGGCAAGCCGGCGCGCGGCCGCTTGCCGCTGCTGCTGTTGCTGCTGCGCCGCCGCCGAACCGCTCGCCTGCGGCGCGGTCAGCCGGTTCAGCATCTGCCCGAGCCTTGCCATGTCGCGCGCGGCCTGCGCCGTCTGCCCGGAGGCCAGCTCCTGCCGGATCTGGTTTGCCAGCCGGTCGATCGCCGTGCGCTGCGCCGCCTGCTGTGCCTGATCGCCGCGCGCAGACCGCTTTGTCGCGTCCTGCCGCGCCTGCATCGCCCGGTCGAGCTGCTGCATCAGCTGTTGAAACCGCGCCCGCTCCATGCGGTGACCTGCAAGGGCGCGCGCCAGCGCCTGATGCAGCGTCTGCGCCGCCGCGTCGAGCTGGCGCGTCGCCTTGTAGGCGGTGCCGAGTTCCGCGCGCTGCACCAGCGTCCACAGCCCTGCCTCGGCCTGTGCGTAATCCGGGGCCGTCGGGCCGAATCCGGCGGCGAACCGCGCAAGCGCCGCGCGTGTGCCCGGCGTCAGCTTGCCCGGCGGCGTGGCGGCGAGGGTGCCGAGCCGGGCGGCGAGCGCCGGGCGACCCGGTTCGCCGCGCGCCAGCGCCTGGCGGATCGCCTCCAGCGCCCGCGCCGTCGGGTCGTGCAGCGCGGGGGCGGGCAGGGCGAGGCGCGCGGGCGCCGAGCGCCCGGTTTGCCCGGCGCGGTTCACCGCGGCGAGCGTGGCATCCACCGTCATGCCCGCGAGCGGGCTGGCCAGCAGGTCGAGCCGGGAGCTGCCGGCGATGCGCTCGCCATGCGGCTTTGCCACCGGCAGCGCGGCGCGGTCGGCCC
Organism: Pseudomonadota bacterium; assembly: GCA_021849425.1. GTDB lineage: Bacteria > Pseudomonadota > Alphaproteobacteria > Acetobacterales > Acetobacteraceae > Acidiphilium. The sequence continues at coordinate 85,295 of JAJZSY010000004.1, read as the reverse complement.
TCGCGCCCGGCGCATCCACCGGCCGCAGCACGAGGCGCAGCGCAGTTAGCCCGTAGCGGCTGACGCCGCGCCAGGCGAGGGCGACGCGCCGCGCCGCCGCGGTCGGCGCCGGCGGCGCGGCGAAGCCGATTCGCGGCGGCGTCGGCGCGATCACCGTGATCCGCTCCCGCGCGATCCGGTTCCAGAACGGCCCGATGCGCAGCGTCGTCGTGCGGTCGAGCGTCTCCCGCGCGCGGAAGCTGCCGGTGCCGATGCCGGCGAACCCCAGCGCCTTGCCGCCGATCCACGCCGCCGGGGCGGCATCGCCGGCGCCGGTGACGATGATGGCGAGCGTCGAGCCGGCAAGCGCCGTCACCTTGCCCGAGCCCGCCCCGATCAGGCGCGGCGTCGCCCCCGCCCAGCGCGGCGGCGTGATCCAGGCCTGCACGGCAAGGCCGGGGCGGGCGAAGGGCGAGGCGAAATCGACACTGGCCGCGAGCCGCGATCCGGCCCGCGATCCCGCGGCGGCCCAGGCGGCGATCAGGCCGAGCAGGAGCAGAAAGCGCAGCGCGAACGGATCATGTGCGGCGAAATCCGGCCGCGGCAGGCCGACCGTGGCGGTGGCGAGCGCGCGATCGGTGCGGGCGCGGTGCGCCTCCCAGAGCGGTGCCGCGCCGGCCAGCGCCGGCGCGTCGCCATAGGCGGCGAGCGGGCGGTGATGCAGGCGGGAATCCCGCTCGATCCGGCGGTCGGCGGCCTCCGCCGCGGGTGGGCGATAGCGGCGGATGGCGTGGCGCAGCGCGAGGCCGAGGGCGATGAGGCCGGCGAGATCGGCCCGCCAGCCGCCGAATCCGGCGAGCCCGACGATCAGGAACACCGCGATCACCCCGGCGGGCGGCATCGCGGCGATGGCGACGGCCTCGGCCACCAGCACGCGGCGCGCCCGCCGCCGCAGCCGGGCGAGGCGCGCCGCCGGCATTACCGGCGCTGCGGCACGATCTCGTCGCGCCAGAGATCGTCGAGCGCCTGCCGCCGGCGGATCAGATGCGGCGCGCCATCGGCGATCATCACCTGGGCGGCGAGCGGCCGGCCGTTATAGGTGCTGCTCATCGTCGCGCCATAGGCCCCGGCATCGAGCAGCGCGACCAGCGCGCCGTGGGCGAGATCGGGCAGGTCGTGGGTGCCGAAACGGTCGCTGCTCTCGCAGACCGGCCCCACCGCCTCGGCCGGCAGCGGCGCGCCCGCGGCATCGGCGGCGCCGATGGGGACGATGCCGTGCCGCGCGCCGTAAAGCGCCGGGCGCATCAGGTCGTTCATCCCGGCATCGAGCACGACGAAGCGCTCCGCCCCGGCGCGCTTGATCAGCGTCACCCGGGCGATCAGCACGCCGGCCGGGCCCACCAGCCAGCGGCCGGGCTCGACGATCAGGTCGAGATCATGGCCGCCGAGCACGCGGCGCACCATCGCCGCCTGCGCCGCGAGCGGGAAGGCGGCGCCGTCGTCATAAGGAATGCCGAAGCCGCCGCCGAGGTCGAAGCGGCGCAGCGCGAGCCCCTCGCCGCGCAGCGCCCCGATCAGCCCGAGCACCCGCCGATACGCCGCCTCGAAGGCGTCGGGGGCGAAGATCTGGCTGCCGATATGGGTCGAAAACCCGACCGCCGCGATGCCGGGCAGGGCGGCGGCGCGGCGGTAGAGCGCGCCCGCGTCATCGAAGCCGATGCCGAACTTGTCGCCCTTGCGGCCGGTGCTGATCTTGTCGTGTCCGCCAGCCGCGACATCCGGGTTCACCCGCAGCGCGACCGGTGCCGCAACCCCCATCGACGCGGCGATGCCGGAGATCATCTCCAGCTCCTCGGCGCTTTCGACGTTGATCTGGCCGATGCCGGCGGCCAGCGCGCGGCGCAGCTCGTCCTCCCGCTTGCCCACGCCGGAGAACACCATCGCCCCCGGCGCGATCCCGGCGGCGGCGGCGCGGGCGAACTCCCCCGCGCTGGTCACATCCGCCCCGGCGCCACCTTCCCGCACCAGGCCGAGGATGGCGAGATGGTCGTTCGCCTTCACCGCGTAGCGGATCGCGGGGGTCAGCCCCTCGGCGGTGAAGGACGCGCGCAGGGCGGCGAGCCGCCCCTCGATCGTTGCGGCGCTGTAGACCCAGCTCGGCGTCCCGTGGCTGGCGGCGATGGCGGCCAGCGGCACGCCATCGAGGCAAAGCCCGTCCATCGCGTGGAAGGACAGGTTCGGCCGGGCGGCGACGAGCCGATGCCAGGCCTGGTCGCGGGTGAGGGCGTTCATCATTCGGAGGGATATTGGTGCGGATAGGTGATCTGCCCCGCCGGGCCGGGCGGCGAGGGCGCTCCGGCGCGGCCGCAGGCGGCGAGGGCGGCGCAGGCCAGCACAACCAGCAGCAGCCCGCGGGTCATGCCAGCGCCTCCTGCCAGCGCGCCGCGGCGCGGGCGACATTGTCGGGCGCGGTGCCGCCGAAGGTGCGGCGCGCGGCGACCGAGGCCTCGATGGTCAGCACATCATACACCGCCTCGGTGATCCGCGGCTCGATCTCCTGCATCACCGCGAGCGGCAGGGCGACGAGGTCGAGCCCGCGCGACTCCGCGGCGCTCACGATCTGCCCGGTCACGTGATGGGCGGTGCGGAAGGGCAGGCCGAGATCGCGCACGAGATAGTCGGCAAGGTCGGTCGCGGTGGCGAAATCGGCGCCGGCCACCGCGCGCATCCGCCCCGCGTCAGGCTCCATGTCGCGCACCATGCCGGTCATCGCGGCGAGGCACAGCTCGGCGGCGTCGGCGGCGTCGAACACCGGCTCCTTGTCCTCCTGCATGTCCTTCGCATAGGCGAGCGGCAGGCCCTTCATCACCGCGAGCAGCCCGGCGAGCGCGCCGAAAATCCGCCCCGCCTTGGCCCGGGCCAGCTCGGCGGCGTCGGGGTTGCGCTTCTGCGGCATGATCGACGAGCCGGTGGTATAGGCGTCGGACAGCCGGATGAAGCGATAGGGCGCGCTGGTCCAGATGATGATCTCCTCGGCGAAACGCGAAAGATGCATCGCGAGGATGGAGAGCGCCGAGAGGAATTCAAGCGCGAAGTCGCGGTCGGACACCGAATCGAGCGAATTCCCGGTCGGCCGGTCGAAGCCGAGGGCGGCGGCGGTCATGAAGCGGTCGATCGGGAAGGTGGTGCCGGCCAGCGCGGCGGCGCCGAGCGGGCATTCGTTCAGCCGCCGGCGCGCATCCGCGAGGCGGCCGCGGTCGCGCCCCAGCATCTCGACATAGGCGAGCAGATGATGCCCGAGCGTCACCGGCTGGGCGGTCTGCAAATGGGTGAAGCCGGGCATGATCGTTGCCGCGTGCTCGGCCGCGCGGTCCGCCAGCGCGCGCATCAGCCCGCGCACCTGCTCGTCGAGACTGTCGATCGCCTTGCGCACCCAGAGCCTGAAATCGGTCGCCACCTGGTCGTTGCGGCTGCGCGCGGTGTGCAGCCGCCGCCCCGCCTCGCCGATCCGCGCGACCAGCCAGGCCTCGATATTGGTGTGGATGTCCTCCAGCGCCGGGTCGAAGGTGAAGGCGCCGTCGGCGATCGCCCCGGCGATCTCGCCGAGCCCGGCGCGGATCGCCGTCTCGTCATCGGCCGAGATGATGCCCTGCGCCGCGAGCATGCCGGCATGGGCGAGGCTGCCCTCGATATCCTCGCGCCAGAGCCGCTGGTCGAACCCGATCGAGGCGTTGATCGCCTGCATCACGGCTGCGGGACCGGCGGCGAAACGCCCGCCCCATTGCAGGCTCGATGGTTGCGTTTCGGCCTGTTCGGCACCAGACTTCGTCGTATTCGATTTGGAAGAGGTATCGGCGGTCATGCGTTTCGGGCTTTCTCGGCGGCGGTTCGCGCAACTGGGTGCGGGTCTTGTGCTGCCTGACTTAACTTCGCTCGCCGGGATCGGCAAATCCGCCGCGGCGATGACGCTGCCGGATGTCGGCCCCAATCTCGACGCGACGGTGCCGCAGCCGGTGCCGGATTTCCATTTCCTCGACGCCTCCGGCCGGCGGATGACGCTCGCCGCCTTCCGCGGCGAGGGGCTGGTGGTGAATTTCTGGGCCACCTGGTGCCCGCCCTGCCGCGCCGAACTGCCGACGCTGCTGGCGCTCGACCCGAAAATCCGCGCCGATGGCATGCGCGTCCTGCCGATCTCGGTGGACAGCCAGGGGATCAAGGCGGTGCGCCCCTATTTCGCCCGCCATCACATCACCGGCGTGCCGATGCTGCTCGACCCGAGTTCGAGCGCGCTCGATGCGTTCAACATCGGCGGCATCCCCTTCACCGTGATCGTCGATCGCGCGGGGCAGATGGTCGCCTCGCTGCAAGGGGCGGGGGATTGGGACACGCCGGCGACCATCGCGCGGCTGCGCCGGCTGGTCGGGCCGAAATCGCCCGCCGCACCGCCCACCACGTCGACCTGATCCGCCGCGCCGGCTCTTGCCCCGCCGCGATCCGGCTGATAGGCCGCGCCTGAGGCAGAACCGGGACAGAGAACGATGGCTGAAAACACCGTAAAGAAAGTTGTGCTGGCCTATTCGGGCGGGCTCGATACCAGTGTCATTCTCCGCTGGCTGCAGACCGAGCGGGCGGCGGAGGTCGTCACCTTCACCGCCGATCTCGGCCAGGGCGAGGAGCTGGAGCCGGCGCGGCGCAAGGCCGAGATGTTCGGCGTCAAGGAAATCTTCGTCGAGGATCTGCGCGAAACCTTCGTGAAGGATTTCGTCTTCCCGATGTTCCGCGCCAACGCGCTCTACGAGGGCCAGTACCTGCTCGGCACCTCGATCGCCCGGCCGCTGATCGCGCAGCGCCAGATCGAGATCGCCGAGGCGGTGGGGGCCGACGCCGTGGCCCATGGCGCGACCGGCAAGGGCAACGACCAGGTCCGCTTCGAACTCGCCTATTACGCGCTGAAGCCGGATGTGAAGGTCGTCGCCCCCTGGCGCGAATGGAGCCTGACCAGCCGCACGAAGCTGCTCGAATTCGCCGAGGCGCACCAGATCCCCATCGCCCGCGACAAGCGCGGCGAGGCGCCGTTCTCGGTCGATGCGAACCTGCTGCACTCCTCCTCCGAGGGCAAGATCCTCGAAGACCCCGCCGAGGCGCCGGACGAGATCGTCTACCAGCGGACGATCAGCCCCGAGGCGGCGCCGGACGTGGTCACCGAAATCAGCATCGATTTCGCCCAGGGCGACTCGGTGGCGCTGAACGGGGAGGCGCTCTCGCCGGCGACATTGCTCACCAGGCTCAACGAGCTGGGCCGCGACAACGGCATCGGCCGGCTCGACCTCGTCGAGAACCGGTTCGTCGGCATGAAGTCGCGCGGCGTCTATGAAACCCCGGGCGGCACGATCCTGCTGGCGGCGCATCGCGCCATCGAGAGCATCACGCTCGACCGCGAGGCGGCGCATCTGAAGGACAGCCTGATGCCGCGCTATGCCGAGCTGATCTATAACGGCTTCTGGTTCAGCCCCGAGCGGCGCATGCTCCAGGCGCTGATCGACGCCAGCCAGAACTCCGTCACCGGCCGGGTGCGCCTGAAACTCTACAAGGGCAACGTGATCGTCGCCGGCCGCGAAAGCCCCAACTCGCTCTACTCGGCGCGGATGGTCACCTTCGAGGACGACGAGGGCGCCTACAACCAGCAGGACGCGGCCGGCTTCATCAAGCTGAACGCCCTGCGCCTACGCCTCGGCGGCGCCATCGGCCGGCGCGGCGGCGCGCTTTAGAGCACTTTCCGATCCATCCGGATCGGATGTAGTGCTCTATGGTATTGATAAATAGAGCATCAAGCGGCGGCGCTGCGGGACTCATCTGTCCGAATGGATGTTTCCATCCGGCCGGACAGACCGCTCCGCCCCCGCGGCGCGGGCCGTCTGCTCCACAATCGCCACATTTCCACCATCGCCGGGCCATCTCCCGCCGTCATGACGACGTTATGGCCGCGCGACATCCATTCCGGCAGGGCCGGGACGTCATGCGACCGATCTGAGGAGGAGCAGAGCATGACCCCGATCCCATCCCGCCTTTTCCCGCGCCGCTCTCTGCGGCGTTCCGGCGCCGCCGTCGCGGTGGTCGCCGCGGCGCTGGCGCTCGCCGGCTGCACCAACCCCTATGATCCCGGCCAGCGCGCCCTGGGCGGGGCGGCGATCGGCGCCGGCACGGGGGCCGCGATCGGGGCAGCCACCGGCGGCAGCCCAGCCACCGGCGCGCTGATCGGCGGCGCGGTCGGCGCCCTCGGTGGCGCGCTGACAACCCCGCAACCCGCCCCGCCGCCCGGCGCCTATGGCGCCTATCGCCGCCCCGACAGGCCGCAAGGCGACCAGTACCGCCACGACAACCAATATCGGCAGGACGGCCAGTATCAGCAGGGCAACCAGTATCCGCAGAACGGCCAATACCGGCAGGGCAACCAGTATCCGCAGAACGGCCAATACCGGCAGGATCACCGTGCCCCCTACAACAACGGCGCTCCCGACCAGGGCAACCCGTACAATCAGGGGAATCCCTACAATCAGGGCAACCCGTATGACCAGGGCAACGGCTACCAGAACGGGCAATACTAGAGCATCATCCGATCAGATGGACTCATCTGATCGGATAAAGATGCTCTGCCCGCGCGCCGGCCGGCCTATTCGTCGGCGTAGGGGTTCTTGGTGCCGCGCAGTGCAAGGCGGATCGGTGCGCCGTCGAGGCCGAATTTCTCGCGCAGCGAGTTCACGAGGTAGCGCTGGTAACTGTCCGGCGTCAGCTCCGCCCTGGTGCCGAACACCGCGAAACTCGGCGGCCGCGCCTTGACCTGGGTGATATAGCGCAGCTTCAGCCGCCGCCCCTCGACCAGCGGCGGCGGAAACCGCTCCAGCGCGCCCTCGAACCAGCGGTTGAGGGAAGCGGTCGTCACCCGCGTGTTCCAGATCCGGTCAGCCTCGCGCACCGCCGGCAGCAGCTTCCTGACCCCCTCGCCGGTCTCGCCCGAGAGCGGCACGAGCGTGATCCCCTTCATCTGCGAGAGCGAATGCTCCAGCCGTTCGAGAATGGCCCGGCGGGTGCGGTCGCGGTCTTCCACCAGGTCCCATTTGGTCAGCGCGATCACGCAGGCGCGCCCCTCCCGCTCGATCAGCCGGGCAATGGTGAAATCCTGGTCGTGCAGCCCCTCATGCGCGTCGATGGCGAGAACGACCGTATCGGCGAATTTCAGCGCCTCGATCGTCGATGAGGTGGAGAGCTTCTCCAGCCCGGCCTCGACCCTCGCGCGCCGGCGCAGCCCGGCGGTGTCGAACAGCCGGTAGCGCCGCCCGGTGGCATCGGTCAGTTCGGCGGCGATCGCGTCGCGCGTCAGGCCGGGTTCGGGGCCGGTGATCACCCGCTGCTCGCCCAGCAGCCGGTTCATCAGGGTCGATTTGCCCGCATTCGGCCGCCCGACGATGGCCAGATGCATCGGCCGCTCGCCATCCTCGTCCTCCGCCGCCCCGCTTTCCGGCAGCGCCTCGATGATGCGGTCGATCAGGTCGGACACGCCCTCGTTATGCTCGGCGGACACCGGCACCGGCTCGCCGAGGCCGAGCGCATAGGCCTCCAGCGCCGCGTTGCTGCCGCCGCGCCCCTCCGCCTTGTTGGCGACGACAATGACCGGCTTGCCCGTCCGTCGCAGCCAGGCGGCGAAATGCCGGTCCTCCGGCAGCAGCCCGGCGCGGGCGTCGAACACGAACAGCACGAGATCGGCCTCGTCCACCGCCGTCCCGGTCGAGGCGCGCATCCGCCCGGGCAGCGTGTCCGGCGGCGCTTCCTCAAGGCCGGCGGTGTCGATCAGCTGGACCTTCACCCCGGCAAGCTCGCCCCAGGCTTCCTTGCGGTCGCGGGTGACGCCCGGCTCATCGGCGACGAGCGCGATGCGCTTGCCCGCCAGCCGGTTGAACAGGGTGGATTTGCCGACATTCGGCCGCCCGCAGATCGCGACCCGCGGGGTGCGGGCAGGGGAGGTGGTCATCGATAGGCTGTCAGCACCGCGTTGCGGGTGAGCGCGAACAGCGTCCCCGCGGCGGCGATCGGGGCGAGGCCGGACTCGCCATTGAGGGCCAGCCCCTGGTCGGGCGGGGTGAGCAGTTTGCCGGCCAGCGCATCGACCACGATCATCCGCCGGTCCGAGCCGGTCAGCAGCAGCCCGGCGCCGGCCACCAGCGGGCCATGCCACGACAGCGGCTGGCGGCGCTGCGCCGGGTTGCCATAGGCAGGCAGGTCGGTCACCCAGCCGACAGCGCCATCCGCGACGCGGATCGCGGCAAGGCGCTGGCCCTCGGTCAGCAGGAACAGCCAGTCGCCGGCCACCGCCGGGGTCTCGCCGCCGCCCGCGCTGATGCTCCAGATCCGCCGGCCCGAACGCAGGTCGAAGGCGACGGTGGTGCCGGCCAGCCCGGTCGCGATCGCCAGCCCCCCGGCGATCACCGGACTCGCGACGATGCTGGAGACGTCGAGCGGATTGGTCTGGGCGTATCCCGCCGCCAGGCTCTGCTCCCACACCGCCGACCCGCCGGTCGCGTTCACCCCGGCCAGCACGCCGGAGCCGAAGCCGGCGACCACGATGCCGTCCTGATAGGCGGGCGTGCCGGCGCCGAACATCGACCCGCCGGCGCCGCTCCCGGTCGGGAACCGCCAGGCGAAGGCGCCGGTCTTCGCATCGAAGGCCTGGAGCGTGTTGTCGAGCATGATGACGAAGATCATCCCGCCGCCGAGCCCGGGGGCCGAGCGGAACGGCTGGTCGAGCGTTTTCGTCCAGCGCGGCTTGCCGCTCGCCGGATCGAGGGCGAGGAGCTGGCCGAAGCCCGAGGCGACATACAGCGCCGCGTCATCCGCCGCGAGCCCGCCGCCATAGGCGAAGCTGTTGTCGTGCCGCGGGCGCATCGAATGTCGCCAGAGCCGATGCCCATCGGCGATCGCGCGGGCCTCGACCACGCCATTGGCATCCACGGTGAACACCCGCCCGCCGGCAATCACCGGGGCGGCGTGCAGCGTGCGGCGATAGGTGGCGCCGGCGCCGATATCGTCGTGCCAGGCCATGCGCAGCCGCGCGGGCAGGGCGCTCACCCCGGCATCGTGCGCGGCGGTGGCGCCGGCCTGGCCCCAGCCGGTCCGCGTCTGCGGTGCCGGCAGCGTCACCGGCGGCGCCCCGGCGGCAACCCGCAGCGGGTTGTGCGGCGGCAGCACCGGGATCTTGCGGCCCGGCACCGGCGGCTTCGGCGGGGTGGAGAGCAGGCCGCAGCCGGAGAGCATCGCCAGCGACGACAGCAGCGCGCCGCGCCGCCCGATGGTGGAAAGGGCGCGAAGATCGGTCATGGTCCGGCGGGTCATCCCTTCAGTTTCGCAATCAGGCCCTGGGCGAGATTGCGCAGATTGGGCGCGGAGGCGGGGTTGGCGCTCACCTCTGCCAACAGGGCGCCGGCGGAGGCGGTCTTGCCGGCGTGGATGTCGAGCAGGGCGAGGTCGAGCTGGGCCAGCGGCTGCCACGGATTGCCCGGCCGGTTCAGCGTCTGCAGCCCGGTGCGGGCGGCGGCGGCGTTCTTGCCGTCCATCTCGTGCTGCGCGCCGAGCAGGATCGCGAGGTCGCGGATCGTCGGCAGCGCGCCGCTGCCCGGTGCCGCGATCGCCGCCCACTGGCGTTGCGCGGCCTTGCCATCGCCGCCCTGCTCGTAAAGTGCGGCGGCGCGCAGCCGGGCGAGATTGGCATAGCCGGCCGGCGCGCTGGCGGCATATCCCGCAAGCCGCTTCGCATCGGCCAGATCGCCCGCCTTGGTCGCCCCGCCGGCCTGCTGGCCGATCTCGGCGATCAGCGCGGTGTAGCCTTCCGCCGCCCGCACATCGAGAAGGTGGCGGTGCCACTGCCACGCCTTCCACCCGCCGATCGCGACCAGCACGACCAGTGCTGCGCCGGCCATCGCGCCGGCATACCGGACGAGGAACTGACGCGTGCGTTCGGCACGCAGGTCTTCGGCGACTTCATCGAAAATATCGGGCACTCGGGCTCTCGCTCGCTTGGCGCCGGGGAGGGGTATCCCGCGGGCTGGATCGGGTTTTCGCGGCGGACCATAGCCGCGCGCGGCACGTTGGGCAACGTAACCGGGTCTTCATTTTTTCATGGCATTCTACCGGCAATGCGACGAATGCTTGTCATGCTCTGCGCGGTCCCGCTCGCCGGGTGCGGCATCGGTGCGGGTGCCACCGTGGCCGCGAATGTCGTCACGCTGACCACGATCCACCGCACCGTGCCGGATGCGGTCGTCTCGCTGGTCACCGGGCGCGATTGCTCGATGGTCCGGCTCGACCGGGACAAGAGCTATTGCGCGCCGAAATACGTCCCGCCGCGGCCGCCGCCCTACTGCACCCAGACCCTGGGCGATCCCGAATGCTGGGCCGATCCCGAAAAACTGCCGGACCACGCGCCGGAAATCGCCGAAGGCCCCTACCGGCTGACCACCCGCGCCCAGATCGAAAGCGCCGAGGGGCGCTGGCCCTGACCGGCCGCTTCGCCCGACCGCCATCGGCAACCCCCACCAATAACAAACGCCGTCAACAACAAACGCCGCCCCTTGGGGGGCGGCGTTCCCGTTGGTCCTGCGGTGCAAAAGCGCCGCCCGGCATCGCCCGGACCCGGCATGGCGCCGGAGCCGGGCGCGCGCCGGTTCAGTTCTCGCCCTGCGCCTGCTGGTTGCGGCGGCGGATGGCGGCGCCGAGGATGTCGCCGAGCGAGGCGCCCGAGTCGGACGAGCCGTAATCGGCCATCGCCTGCTTCTCCTCGTCGATCTCCTTGCCCTTGACCGTGAGCTGCAGCTTGCGCGCGGCGCGGTCGACAGCGGTGATCTTGGCGTCGATCTTCTCGCCCGGCGCGAACTTCTCCGGCCGCTGGTCGGCCTTGTCGCGGGCGAGTTCGGCGCGGCGGATGAAGCCGGTGAGAACGTCGTCCACCTTCACCTCGAGGCCGTTCGCCTGCACCGCGGTGATCACGCAGGTCACGATCATGCCCTTGTGGACACGGTCGAGCACGCCGGCGGCGGGATCTTCCTCAAGCTGCTTCACGCCGAGGCTGATGCGCTCCTTCTCGACATCGACGTCGAGAACCTTCGCCTTGACCACGTCGCCCTTGTTGAACTTCGCCATGGCGAGTTCGCCCGGCTCGTCCCACGACAGGTCGGACATGTGGACCATGCCGTCGATCTCCGGCGCGAGGCCGACGAACAGGCCGAACTCGGTCATGTTGCGGATCTCGCCTTCGACGATCGAGCCCACCGGGTGCTCGTCGAGGAACTGCTCCCACGGGTTGCGCTGAACCTGCTTGAGGCCGAGCGAAATGCGGCGCTTGCCGGCATCCACGTCGAGCACCATGACCTCGACTTCCTGGCTCGTCGCGACGATCTTGCCGGGATGCGCGTTCTTCTTGGTCCACGACATCTCGGAGACGTGCACGAGACCCTCGACGCCCGGCTCCAGCTCCACGAAGGCGCCGTAGTCGGTGATGTTGGTGACCCGGCCGGTCGCCTTGATTCCCGGCGGATACTTGACGTCCACGCCTTCCCACGGATCGGTCTCGAGCTGCTTCATGCCGAGGCTGATGCGCTGGGTGTCGGGGTTGAAGCGGATCACCTGCACCCGCACCGGCTGGCCGATGGTCAGCGCCTCGGCCGGGTGGTTGATGCGCCGCCAGGCGATGTCGGTCACGTGCAGCAGGCCATCGACGCCGCCGAGATCGACGAAGGCGCCGTAATCGGTGATGTTCTTGACCACGCCATCGAGGATCTGGCCTTCCTTGAGGCCCTGGATCAGCTCGCTGCGCTGCTCCGCCCGGGTCTCCTCGAGCACGGCGCGGCGCGAGACCACGATGTTGCCGCGCGCGCGATCCATCTTGAGGATCTGGAACGGCTGCTGCACGCCCATCAGCGGGGTGACGTCGCGCACCGGGCGGATATCCACCTGGCTGCCCGGCAGGAACGCCGTCGCGCCGCCGAGATCGACGGTGAAGCCGCCCTTGACCCGGCCGTGGATCACGCCATTGACCCGCGCCTGCTGCTCATAGGCGCGCTCCAGCGCCGTCCAGGCCTCCTCGCGGCGCGCCTTCTCGCGCGACAGCACGATCGAGCCGTCCTTGTCCTCGTAGCGCTCGATATACAGATCGAACGTGTCGCCGGACTTGATCTCCTGCGCGCCGAATTCCTTCAGCGGCACGCGGCCCTCGCTCTTCAGCCCGACATCGACGACGACATAGTCATCATCAATGCGCGACACCCGGCCGGAGACGACCGAGCCCTCGAAGCCGGTATTGCTGCCGAGCGTGCTGTCGAGCAGCGCGGCGAAATCCTCGGTGCCGGAATTATGATCAGCGCCCTGCGAGCGCATGGCAGTTGCGGTTGAACCCATGAAGCGGTTTGAATCCTTGAAACGAGACCGTCTTGCGGCCGGTTTGGCTGGCGCGCCGCCCGGAATTCCATCCGTTGCGGTCACGACTGTCCGGACGGGTCCGGACGGGGTTTCGGGTGCCACCGTTGCGCACCGTTTCGAGGCGGCGCCGGCATGCCGGGATTTCCATGAGAGGGAATTCCGCAGCGCCGCGCGCCGACCCGGCCGGGATAGTCCACGTCGTCCCGGCAACGGTCTGGCGACAAGCCGTGGACACCATGTCCGCGGTTGCCGCGGGAATAGGCTTTTTCACCCGGTTTTGCAAGCTTTCCCGCACCTTTCGCGGCACCCGCGCCGGCCAGAGGCTTCGCGGCGCCGAATCACATGCTATAAGCCCGGCCCGATGACGCATTCGCAGACTCCGGCTCGGCCGGCCCGCTTCTCCCCCTCGCAGCCGCGCACGCGCCGGCGCCGCCCGCGCGCGCTGCCGGCCCTGCTCCTGCTCTCGCCGCTCGCCCTCGGCGGCTGCGGCCTGTTCGGCGGCAGCGCCAAGACCGGCGCCGCCGCGCACAAGCACGCCGCCAAGCCGCTGCAACCGGCCGACGCGCTCTATGCCGAGGGCATCGCCCAGCTGCACAAGGGCGAGAACAAGAAGGCCGCCCAGCTCTTCGGCGAGATCGAGGTGAACTACCCCTATTCGACCTGGGCGAGCCATGCCGAGCTGCTCCAGGGCTACGCGCAATACCGACGGCAGAATTTCGACTCCGCGGTCAGCGCGCTGAACCGCTTCATCGAGCTGCACCCGGCAAGCCCCGAGGCGGCCTATGCCTACTACCTGAAGGCGCTCTGCTTCTACGAGCAGATCGAGGACGTCCAGCGCGACCAGACCTTCACCCTCGAAGCCGCCCAGGCCTTGCAGGACGTGGTCTCCCGCTTCCCCGACAGCGCCTATGCCCGCGACGCCCGGATCAAGCTCCGCCTGGTCGAGAACCGCCTCGCCGGCCACCAGATGGAAATCGGCCGCTTCTACCAGCGGCAGAATCTCTACGCCGCGGCGATCAGCCGCTATCAGGTGGTGGTCCAGCAATACCAGACCACGACCTTCGCCCCCGAGGCGCTCGACCGGCTGGTGGAATGCTATCTCGATCTCGGCCTGGTCAAGGAGGCGCGGCGCAATGCCGCCGTGCTCGGCCACAACTATCCCGGCTCGCGCTGGTATTTGCACGCCTATGACACGCTGCGCCGCCACGGGCTGCTGGCGGGCGCGGCAAAGCCGAAGGCCACGGGCGGGTTCCTCTTCGGCCTGCTCTGACCCGGGGGGGCGCGGAGCCATGCTCACGGCGCTGTCCATCCGCGATGTCGTCCTGATCGACCGGCTGGATATCGGCTTCGCCCCGGGCCTGACCGTCTTCACCGGCGAAACCGGCGCCGGCAAGTCCATCCTGCTCGATTCGCTCGGCCTCGCCCTGGGCGACCGCGCCGATGCCGGGCTGGTGCGCTCCGGCGCCGCCCAGGCGGTCGTCACCGCCTCCTTCGCGATTCCCGCCACGCACCCGGCAATGGCGCTGCTGGCCGAGCAGGGGATCGAACCCGGCGATGAAATCCTGCTCCGTCGCATCCTCTCGCGCGATGGCAAGTCGCGAGCCCTGGTCAACGACCAGCCGGTGAGCGTCGCCCTGCTGCGCCGGGTGGCCGATCTGCTGATCGAGATCCAGGGCCAGCACGCCCAGTTCGGCCTGACCGACCCCGCCACCCAGCGCGACATGCTCGACCGTTTCGGCGTCGCGCCCGCGCTGCGCGACGAGGTGGCCGCCGCCTTCGCCACCTGGCGCGCGGCCGAGGCGGCGCGCGCCGCGGCCGAGGCGGCGCTCGACTCCGCGAGGCGCGACGAGGATTTCCTCCGCCACGCGGTCGACGAGCTGGCGACCCTCGCGCCGCGCGCCGGCGAGGAGGAGGAACTGGCCGCCGCCCGCCAGCGCCTGCAGGGGGCGGAGCGCCGCGCCGAGGCGATCGGCGGCGCGCTCGCCGAGCTGGCACCGCGCGAGCGCCGCTCCGCCGGCCCGGCGGCGACGCTGCGCGCGGCCGCCCGCGCGCTCGCCCGCATCGCCGAGGCCGAGCAGGGCGCGTCCATCGGCCCCGCACTCGCCGCGATCGAGCGCGCCGAGGAAGCCCTGGCCGAGGCCGAAACCCTGCTCTCCCGCGCGGTTTCCGAGGCCGAGGCCGACCCGCGCGGGCTCGAGGCGATCGAGGAGCGGCTGTTCGCCCTGCGCGGCATGGCGCGCAAGCACGCGGTTCCCGTCATCGAGCTGCCCGCCCTGCTCGAACAGTTCCGCGCCCGCCTCGCCACGCTCGACGCCGGCACAGAGGCGCTCTCCCGCGCCGAGGCGGCGAGCCGCGCCGCCCGCGCCGCCTATGGCGCGGCGGCCGCGGCGCTGAGTGCCGCGCGGCAGGCGGCGGCCGAGCGCCTTGCCGCCGCCATCGCCGCCGAGCTTCCCCCGCTCCGGCTCGACCGCGCCCGCTTCCTCGTCGCCCGCGCCGACCTGCCGGAGGCGCAGTGGAACGCGAACGGCGCCGATTCGGTGCGCTTCCTCGTCGCCACCAACCCCGGCAGCGCGCCCGGCCCGCTCGACAAGGTCGCCTCCGGCGGCGAGCTGTCACGCCTGCTGCTGGCGCTGAACGTGGTGCTGGCCGGCGAATCCCCCGTCGCAGCCCTGATCTTCGACGAGGTGGACAGCGGCATCGGCGGCGCCACCGCCGCGGCGGTGGGCGAGCGCCTCGCCCGCATCGCGCGCGAGACCCAGGTTCTCGTCGTCACCCATTCGCCCCAGGTCGCCGCCCGCGCCGATTCGCATTTCCAGGTCAGCAAGGCCAGCGGGCGCGACCGCGCGATGACGCTCATCAGCCGGCTTGACGCCGCCGCCCGGCAGGAGGAAATCGCCCGCATGCTTGCCGGAGAAACGATTACCGACGCCGCGCGCGACGCCGCGCGCAGCCTGCTGGGCCGCTCGTGAGCGCCCGCCCGCCCGCCCCCGCCGCCGCGGCCGATCCCAGGGCCCGCCTCGCCGAGCTGCTCGCCCGCCTCGCCGCGGCGGATGCCGCCTATCACCGCGACGATGCGCCGATCATGGACGACGCCGCCTACGACGCCCTGCGGCGCGAGGCCGAGTCGCTGCGCGCCCGCCATCCCGAACTCGCCGCGACGCTCGACCAGGTCGGCGCCGCCCCCGCCGGCGCCTTCGGCAAGCTGCGCCACCGCCTGCCCATGCTCTCGCTCGATAACGTGTTCGAGCCGGCCGATTTCGCCGAGTTCTGCGCCAGCATCCGCCGCTTTCTCGGCCTCGGCGCGGCGCCGCTGGCCTTCGTCGCCGAGCCCAAGATCGACGGCCTGTCGATCTCGCTGACCTACGAGAACCGCCGCTTCGCCCGCGGCGCGACGCGCGGCGACGGCGCCGAGGGCGAGGACGTCACCGAAAACCTCCGCACCCTGCGCGAACTGCCCGCGACCCTGCCGGAGGACGCGCCCGACTTCATCGAGATCCGCGGCGAGGTCTACATGACCAAGGCCGATTTCGTCGCCCTCAACCAGGGCCAGTCCCGCCAGTTCGCCAACCCGCGCAACGCCGCCGCCGGCAGCCTCCGCCAGCTCGACCCTGCGATCACCGCCGCCCGCCGGCTCTCGCTGTTCGCCTATGCGCGGGGTGCCGCAAGCGCTGCGGTGGGCGAGACCCATTGGGACTATCTGGCGACGCTGCGGCGCTGGGGCTTCCCGGTGAATCCGCTGGCCGAGCGGGTGAGCGAGGCGGGCGCGGAAGCCTTCCAGCGCGCGGTGGCCGAACGCCGCGCCGGGCTCGACTACGATATCGACGGCGTCGTCTACAAGATCGACGACCTCGCGTTGCAGGAGCGTCTCGGCTTCGCCGGCCGCGCCCCGCGCTGGGCGGTGGCGTGGAAATTCCCCGCCGAGCGGGCGCTCACCACGCTGCGCGCGATCGACATCCAGGTCGGCCGCACCGGCGCGCTCACCCCCCGCGCCCGGCTCGACCCGGTCAATGTCGGCGGCGTGCTGGTCAGCCACGCGACCCTGCACAACGAGGACGAGATCGCCCGCAAGGACGTGCGAATCGGCGACACGGTCGAACTCCAGCGCGCCGGCGACGTGATCCCGCAGATCCTCCGCGCCCTGCCCGAGCGCCGGCCGGCCGATTCGGCCCCCTTCGTCTTCCCCGATCACTGCCCGGCCTGCGGCGCGCTGGCGATCCGCCCGGCCGGCGAGGTGGTGCGCCGCTGCACCGGCGGGCTGAGCTGCCCGGCCCAGGTCGTCGAGCGGCTGATCCATTTCTGCGCCCGCGCCGCCTTCGACATCGAGGGGATGGGGGAGCGGACGGTCGAGCAGTTCCACGCCCTGGGCTGGCTTCTGAGCCCGGCGGACATTTTCACCCTGCGCGACCGCGAGGCCGCGATCGCGGCGCTGGAGGGCTGGGGCGAGGTTTCGGCGCGCAAGCTCGTCGCCGCGATCGAGGCGCGCCGGCGGGTGCCGCTCGCCCGCTTCATCTTCGCCCTCGGCATACGGCGGATCGGCGAGCAGAACGCGAAGCTGCTGGCCCGCCACTATTCTTCCTATGCCACCTGGCGCCAGCAGATGGAGCAGGCCGGCGTGATCGGCTCGGATGCGCGGCTGGAACTCGGCTCGATTTCCGGCATCGGCCCGTCGATCGCCGAGGAACTCGCCGGCTTCTTCGCCGAGCCGCACAACCGCGACCTGCTCGACCGGCTGGTGCCGATGCTGACCATCGAGGATGAGGTTGCGGCGGAAGGCGGCGCGTTCGCCGGCAAGACGATCGTCTTCACCGGCACGCTGGAAACGCTGACCCGCCCGGAGGCGAAGGCCCGGGCGGAGGCGCTGGGCGCGAAAGTCACCGAATCGGTCTCGAAAAAGACCGATTTCGTGGTGGTGGGTGCGGAAGCCGGCTCGAAGGCGGCAAAGGCCGCGAGCCTCGGCGTCACCATTCTGAGCGAGGCTGAATTCCGCGACCTCGCGGGCCTCTGACCCGCCGGCCGCGGATGATTGAAAAGCCCCCTCAGTCGTCCCGCTGGATGCGTTCCTGCCGCTCGTGGCGTTCCTGCGCCTCGATCGACAATGTCGCGATCGGCCGCGCCATCAGCCGCTTCAGCCCGATCGGCTCGCCGGTTTCCTCGCAATAGCCGTAGGTGCCGGCCTCGATCCGCGCCAGCGCCTGGTCGATCTTGCCGATCAGCTTGCGGGCGCGGTCGCGGGTGCGCAGTTCCAGCGCCCGGTCGGTCTCCACGCTCGCGCGATCGGTGATGTCGGGCTCCAGGATGCCGCCTTCGGACAGGCTGGCGAGGGTCCCGTTCGCCTCCATCAGCAGGTCGTGCCGCCAGCGGAGCAGCCTCTGCCGGAAGAACTCGACCTGGGTCGGGTTCATGAACTCTTCATCGTCGCTCGGGATGTAGTCCGGTGCAAGAGTAATTAACATGAATGTCAGTTCCTCCAACGCACGGGCCCCGGGGTCGGTATGGGTGAGGCCACAGGTTGGCGGCTTATACCCGTGCCGCCCGCCGCCGCCAAGGGCGGAGAGGCTGCAATTCACCTTATAGTCACAACCTTCCGTGGCGGGCGAGTTCGACCCGCGCGCGCAGGCGGATCGCGCCGACGATGGCGCGCAGCGCCGGGTCGGCCGGAAGCTCGATCTCCGCCGCGCTCCGCGCCAGCGCGTCGAGATCGGGCGCGGTGCCGCCCAGCACCGCCCGTTGCAGCGCGGCCAGCGCGCCGAGCGCGCGTTCGCCGCCGCGCCGCGCCGCGCCCTGCTGGCGGGCCTCGCCGCTCTCGTCCTGCAGCCCGATCAGCGCGGCGACGCTGACCGGCGCGAGCGCGGGGGTTTCCTGCTGCGCCGGGGCGGCGAGGCTGAAGCTCTCGCCGGCCGGCCTCGCCTTGCCGCCGCGCGCGGTGCCGCCGATGCCGCCCGGCCCGCCCAGTCCTGCAATCCGTGTCATTCCCGCCTCCTCGCGCCCCATGCCGGCGCGCAGCTTTCATCCGGCCAGACCGTCTCTTAGCTGCAAAGTATTAACCTTTTCCTGCGAAACTCCGCCGCGTGACCAAAATGATCGCGCCCGATGACCCGAAATTTCCTTGATATCTGTTGCTGCGGCCGGCATCGCTGGCGCGCCGCGATGCTGCTGCTCTGGGCAGCGTGCTATCTGCTGTTCGCCTGCGCGCGCCCGGCCTTCGCCGAGGTGCGGATCAAGGACATCACCGACATCCAGGGGGTCCGCAACAACCAGCTCGTCGGCTACGGCCTGGTCGTCGGGCTCAAGGGCACCGGCGATTCGCTCAACAACTCGGTCTTCACCCGCCAGTCGCTGATCGGCATGCTCGAACGCCTCGGCGTCAACACCCAGAGCCAGGCGGCGAACCTGCAAACCAAGGACATCGCCGCCGTCATGGTCACGGCGAACCTGCCCGCCTTCGTCCATAGCGGCGAGACGATCGACGTCACCGTCTCGGCGATGGGCGACGCGACCGACCTGACCGGCGGCACGCTGCTCGTCACCCCGCTGCTCGGCGCCGATGGCCGGGTCTATGCCGTGGCCCAGGGCTCGCTGGTCACCGGCGCGATCCAGGCGGCGGGGGCGAATGCCTCCTTCACCCAGGGCGTGCCCACCGTCGGCCGGATCACCAACGGCGCCA
The DNA here is from genome assembly GCA_021849425.1 of Pseudomonadota bacterium. GTDB lineage: Bacteria > Pseudomonadota > Alphaproteobacteria > Acetobacterales > Acetobacteraceae > Acidiphilium. The sequence goes on along the minus strand of JAJZSY010000004.1, from coordinate 66,190 downwards.
TCGTCGAGCGTTCGGTCAATTTCAAGCTGGCCTCGCAGAAACAGCCCAAGCTCGAACTGCGCAACCCCGATTTCACCACCGCGATGCGCATCGCCCGCGTCATCAACGAGCGTCTCGGCCCCGGCATCGCCACGGTCGATGATCCGCGCACCATCACCCTCGATCTCGAGGGCCGCAACGTCGTGCAGAATCTCGCCGATATCGAGGATCTGCGCGTCCAGCCCTCCACGCCCGCGGTCGTCGTGGTCGACGAGGCGACGGGCACGATCGTGATGGGCGCGAATGTGCGCATCAGCACCGTCGCGATCGACGAGGGCAACATCACCGTGACCGTGAAGAACACCCCGGTGGTCAGCCAGCCCAACCCGCTGGCCGGCGGCAACACGGTCTCGACCGCGCAGACCTCGATTTCCGTCAAGAAGGGCAAGGGCAAGAGAATGGATATCGTCCAGGGCAATATCAGCCTGCAACAGCTGGTCTCCAGCCTGAACGCGCTCGGCGTCGCGCCGCACGACATGATCAGCATCCTCCAGGCGATCAAGGCGGCCGGCGCCCTGCAGGCGCGGCTGGTCGTGCAATGACCCTGACCCCGCTCGCAGGCCCCGCCGGCGCCGCGCTCGATCCGCTCACCCGGCCCGTCGCGACCCCGCCCGCCCGCGGCACCGCGCCGATGAGCGATCAGGCCATCGTCCACGCCGCCCACAAATTCGAGGCGATGGCGATCGCCCAGCTGCTCAAGCCGATGTTCGCCTCCGCCGGCTCCGCAGCGGCGCCGTTCAGCGGCGGCGCGGTCGAGAAATCGTTCCGTCCCTTCTTCATCGACGCGGTCGCGAAATCGATCGAGGCGCGCGGCGGACTCGGCCTCGCGCCGATGATCGAAAAGGCGCTCCTCGCCGAGCGCGACAGCACCAAACCCCAGCCCGCCGCCTCCGCCTCCGTCCCGAGTCCATCCCCATCTGCATCCCCAGGAACCGGCTCATGAACACCGAAGCCTCGGCTCGTGGCCCCATCGCCGCCGCCAACGCCCTCGCCGCCGTCCTCGAAGAGGAAAACCGCCTCCTCTCCCTGCAGGATTTCGCCTCCAGCGCCACTCTGGAAGCGGCGAAGCGCGGCGCCATTGCCGATTTCGAGGCCGCCTTCGAAACCGGCGCGGCGCTGCCGCCGCGCGAGCGCCGGCAGGCCGAGGCGGCGCAGCGTCGCCTTGACACGGCGATCAGCGCCAACGGCGCGCTTCTGCGCGGTGCGATCGAGACCCAGCAGCGCGTGATCCGCACGATCATGCAGGCGCTCGACACCAGCCGCGCCGCGGTCGAGCCGCTGCAATCCTACGCGCAGGACGCCGCCGGCCGCCCGGTTGCGCCGGTCGCCTTCAGCCTGCGCGCCTGATCCAGCCGCGTCTCCTCCCAACGCGTATCTCTGGCCAGATCGGGCCGGCTGTGGCATGGCCCGGGCATGAAGCTGATCCTGATCACGGAAGCCCCGTTCGACTCGGTGACCGGGGCCTCGTTCTACCATCGCCGCCTGCTCGCCGCCTGGCGCGAGGCGGGCGGCGGCGCCGAGATCTTCGCGCTCGATCAACCGGTCGGCGCCGATTTCGCCGATCGTCTGCGGCCGGATGGCCCGATCCTGCTGGAGGGCGCGGCCTTCGCCCATGCCCGCGCCGCGATCCCGGCGCTGCAGGCGCGCGGCGCCTTCGCCCTCATCCATCACCCGACCTCGCTCGAGCCCGGCACGCCAGAAGAGCTGCGGCAGGCCTTCAAGGCGCTGGAGCGGGAGGCGCTGCCCGGCTTCGCCCGGGTCATCGCCGCGAGCGCGCCGATCGCCGGGCGCCTGTCCGCCGAATTCGGCGTGCTGAGCGACCGGATCAGCGTTCTCGTCCCGGGAACCGACCGCTACGAATGCCGCACGCTCAACCCGGTCCTGCCCGATGGCAGCCCGTGCACCGTGCTCTCCCTCGGCACGCTGACCTATCGCAAGGGGCATGACGTCCTGATCCGCGCGCTCGCCTCGCTGCACGATCTCGACTGGCGGCTGGTGATCGCCGGCGAAATGCGCGACCCGGCCTATGCCGAGGGGCTCGACCGGCTTGCCGCCGAGCTTGGCGTCGCCAGCCAGGTGGAGCGGCGCGGGCCGCTCGCCGGCAGCGCGCTCGAGGCCGCCTGGGCCGAAGCCGATCTCTTCGCCCTCGCCACAAGGTTCGAGGGGTTCGGCATGGCGATCGCCGAGGCGATGGCGCGGGGTCTGCCGGTCGCCATCACCGAGGGTGGCGCGGCCGGCGAACTGGTCCCGACCGGTGCCGGAATCGTCGCCCCGGTGGATGACGTGGCTCAGCTCGGCAAGGCGATGCGCCGGCTCGTCTTCAGCCCCGCTTTGCGCGCGCAGATGGGAGCCATCGCCTGGCAACACGCGCGCGGCCTGCCGAACTGGCCCGAGCAGGCCCGGGCGCTGCGGCACCTCGCAACGTCCTGACCGGCGCAGCCCCCCGAGGCTTCACTCCGCCCGCCGGTCCATCCGGTCGGCATCGCCGTGCAGCAGGTGGAAGAGCTGCCGGCGCAGGCAGTCGAAGGTGAAGGGCTTGCGCAGCGTCGCCGTCCGCCCCCCCGCCTTGTGCCCCGTCGCCCCGGCGAGGCCGGTGACGAACAGAACCGGCAGGTCCGGCCGCATCTGCCGCGCGCGGGCGGCGAGGGCGAGCCCGTTCATCGCGCCGGGCAGGCCGATATCGGCGATCAGCAGCCCGATCGCCGCATCCGCGCGCAGCCAGTCGAGGCCGGATTCGGCGTCCGCCGCCTGCCGCACGGCGAATCCCTGCTCGCCCAGCATGTCGGCCAGCAGCGTCCGCAGCGCATCCTCGTCATCGACGATCAGCACGACATCGCGCCCCGCCGGCAGCCATGCCGCGTGCGGCGCCGAATCGCCCGCCGCCGCCGCCTCTCCTGTCGTCGCCGCCGCCGAGGCGTCCGGGGCAGGGCAGGGGATGAACAGGCTGACCCTTGTGCCCTCGCCGATCCGGCTGGCGATCTCGACATGCCCGCCCGATTGCTGGACGAAGCCATAGACCATCGACAGGCCGAGCCCGGTGCCCTGGCCGGCGGGCTTGGTGGTGAAGAAGGGCTCGAAAGCCTGTGCCAGCACCGTCTCCGTCATCCCGCAGCCGGTATCGGCGATGCCGATCCGCACATACGCCCCGGCCTTCCGGCTCTGGCCGCGCGGCGGCGGGCCCAGCGCCGCGTTCGCCGCGTCCAGCGTCAGCACCCCGCCCTCCGGCATGGCGTCGCGCGCGTTGATCGCGAGGTTGAGCAGCGCGTTCTCCAGCTGGTTGCGGTCGCAGAAGCCGGGCCGGATATCCGGCGGGCACGATGTCCGCACCGCGATCGCCGGGCCGGCCATGCGGTCGATCAGCTCGCGCATGTCCTCGATCAGCGCGCCGATATCGATCACGTCCGGCGCCAGCGTCTGCCGGCGCGCGAACGCGAGCAGGCGCTGGGTGAGCCCGGCGGCGCGGGATGCGGCGCTGCGCGCGCCTTCGAGATACGACCGCGCGGCCTCGGTCTCGCCCTGTTCGAGCCGTGCCGCGAGCATGTCGAGATTGCCGAGGATTCCGGTCAGGATATTGTTGAAATCGTGCGAGATCCCGCCGGTCATCTGGCCGATGGCGTCCATCTTGTGCGCCTGCCGCAGCTCCGCCTCCACCGCCTCGCGCCCGCGCATCTGCGCCGTGGTGTCGCGCAGCACGACATGCGCGCCGTCGATCCGCCCGGCGCCATCGATGATCGGCACCGAGGACAGGCTCAGCCAGATCCGCTCCGGCGTGCCGTCCCGGTCGGCGACGAGGCAGTGATCCGACAGGATCACGCAGTCGCCCGCAAGGGTGCGGCCGAGAATGTCGCGAACCAGCCGCCGCACCCCGCCCGGCGCCTCGCGCGCCGTCCGCCCGAGGCTGCGCGGATGCCACCGCCCCAGCAGCGCGGCGCAGGCGTCGTTATAGATCAGCACGCCCTCGCGCCCCCACATGGTGGCGATGGCGGTATCCGAGGCGCAGATCAGCTCGATCCGGCGGCGGCGGATCGCCGGCCACGAGCGGATCGGCCCGAGCGCCGTTGTCTCCCAGTCGAACGCCTCGATCAGCGCGCGCAGCGGCGTCGGCGCGGCTGTCGCCGGCTGCCGCGCGCGCGTCAGGGTCAGCGGAATGGAACCGGCCGTCATGTCCTGCTCGCCTCCATCCTGCGATGCGGGCCAATCCCGCCGCAGGCCTGCCGTCATCGGAATTGTCGTCCAGCCGCGGCGTTCGCGGTCCGGCCGGGTCTCAAGCGCGGTCGCGATGCGCCAGGCACCCGTCCGTGACGCACAGTATATGAGACAAATTTGAAATATTACAAATTAATTAGATAAATTTTAATAAATACCGAATCCCTGCCGCCGGTCCCGCCCCGCCCGCCGCCTTACTCGCCGATCAGCCCGGCTTTTTCGGCGGCGCGGCCATAAAGGAACGTCCACAGCATCAGCAGCCCGATCGTCGCATAGCCGACGACCGGCCCGACGATGAGAAACCGCCCGACCGGCAGCGAAAACACCAGAACGCTGCGCACCGCCGTCTCCGCCACCAGCCCGACGCCCCAGACGATCGTCATCACGCTCATCACCCGCCGGAACCCCGGCTGGTCGCGATGCGCCTCGAATTCCGCGCTGTCCTCGGCCGATTGCCGCTTCAGGCTGGCGCTGGCGAGCACATAGATCAGCGGCCGGCGGATCAGCGCCGAGCCGATGAACACGAGGCCGATCAGCCCGGTGATCAGCGATTCCCGCATCAGCAGCAGCTTGGGCGAGCCGCCGAGCGCGAAGCCGAGCAGCGACAGCGCGATGCCGCCCAGCACCATCACCGAAATCGCGTCCACCCGCCGGTGGCGGGCGAATTCCACGAGACTCCACACGATCGGCGGCGCGGCCGAGGCCATGATGGCGTGAATCTCGCCGATATGCGGCTTGCTGAAGTGATAGACCGTCCAGGGCAGCAGGAAATTGAACAGAATCTCCAGCGCCATCATGACGCGCTTGCGGGTAACGATGCCCTTCATCGCAGGATGTCCGCGCCTTCGAGGAGCTGCGCCGTCGAGCGGCCGATCTCGTCCGCCGCCAGCGCCTCCGCCCGGCCGCCGAGATGGGTCGCGAGGAAATGCTCGGTGATCGCGTTGAAGGCGATGCTGTTCTCCGGCCGCGCGAAGCCGTGCCCCTCGTCGGGGAACAGGACGTAGGTGACGGGAATGCCCTTTTCCTTCAGCGCCGCCACCATCTGGTCGGATTCCGCCTGGTTCACCCGCGGGTCGTTCGCCCCCTGGCCGATCAGCAGCGGCCGGGCGAGGTGCGCGGCAAGGTGAACCGGCGAGCGCTCGCGCAGCAGCGCCGCCCCCTCCGGCGTTGCCGGGTCGCCGAGCGCGCGGGTGAAGATGCTGCGCCCCGCCTCCCAATAGGGCGGAATGGTGGCGAGCAGCGTTTCGAGATTGGACGGGCCAACAATATCCACCCCGCAGGCATAGCGCTCGGGGTGCCGGGTCATCGCGGCGAGCGTCGCATAGCCGCCATAGGAGCCGCCCATGATCGCGATCCGGTCCGGATCGGCGATGCCCTGGCCGATCGCCCAGTCCACCGCGTCCAGCAGGTCGTCATCCATCGCCCGGCCCCATTCGCGGTCGCCGGCCGTGAGGAACGCCTTGCCGAACCCGGTCGAGGCCCGGAAATTGACCGAGAGCACGGCATAGCCCCGATTGGCCAGCCACTGGTGATACGGGTTGAACCCGAAGGAATCCCGCGCCCACGGCCCGCCATGCACCAGCAGCACCAGCGGGCGCGGCGCCGCGCCCGCATCCGGCGGCACGGTGAGGTAGGAGACGAGGGACAGCCCGTCCCGTGCGGCGATCACCACCGGGCGCATCGGCGCGAGCGGGGCGGCGGCGAGGTCGGGCCGCGTGTCGTAGAGTTTTTCGAGCTGGCGGCTCTCGCGGTCATACAGCCAGGCGACGCCGGGCGCCGTGTCCGAGGCGGCGCCGACGATCCAGAACCGGTCGTCCTCGCTGCGCGACTGGATGCCCCAATCGCCGATCCCGGCAGCATCCAGCGCGTCGAGATCCGGCTGGATCGCGGGGTCGAGCGCCACGTAGCGGTTGCGCTCGTAATTCACCCCATAGGCGAGCGGCGTGTTCTCGTGCAGCCGGACGATGATTTCGCCGATATCCGCCCGCGCATCCTCGGCGAGCAGCGTGGCCGCGCCGGTCTCGAGGTCGAGGCGGAAGAGTGCTGCGGTATCGCGCCCGGCGCTGCTCAGCATCAGCGTCGTCCGCCCATCGGCGGTGAACAGGCCGAGCACGCCCGAGGTCATCGCGTCTTCCGGCGCGAAGCGCATGAACGGCGCCCAGCCGCCGGCGCCATCCGGGCGCAGCACCGTCTGGCTGCCATCGCCCTCCAGCCGCGCGGCGAGGCGCAGAATGAAATCCTCGTCCACATCGAAGCCGGCGAGGCCGGGATTCTCCGCGATCATCGTCGCCCGCCCGGTCGCGATCTCGATCCGGTAGAGATCCGGCCATTGCGGATCGCGCGCGTTGTGGCTGACCACCGCCTCGCCGGGATGGCGGCGGGAGAGCTTGACGATACCCGCCTGGATCGGGCCGTGCGGCGTCAGGTCGCGCATCGCGCCGGTCTCGCGGTCGACGGCGTGGAGATGGAAATTCTCATCCCCGTCATTGTCCTTGACCACGAGCAGATGCCGCCCGTCATGCGCCCAGGCGTAGCCCGGAATGCCGCGCCGCCGCTCGTCGGTCAGCGGCCTCGCCGCGTCGATCCGCCCGCGCGGGGCGACGAACAGGTTCATCACCCCGTCGCGCGGCGCGAGAAAGGCGATCGCGCCGCCATCGGGGCTGATCTGCGCCCCCGCCCGGCGCGGATTGCCGAACAGGGCGGCGCGCGGAATGAGGGGCAGGGCGGTGGTGTCTGTCGTGCGGTCCATGCGGACTTCCTATCGGAGATCGCGTCGCGGCGAAACCGCCGCGCCCCGTCAGTGCGGCGAAACCGCCGCGCCCCGTCAGTGCAGCCGGTCGAGCCGCAGCCGCTCGCGCCCGTCGGTCAGCCGTCGCGCCGCGAAATAGGCCGCCCCCACGGCGGCGATGCCGGTCGCCCCGGCGAGCAGGAACATCAGCATGATCTGGTATTTCACCGCCGCAACCGGCGACAGCCCGGCCAGGATCTGCCCGGTCATGATGCCCGGCAGCGTCACCAGCCCGGCGGCGGACATGGTGTTGACGATCGGCAGCATCCCCCGGCGCACCGCCTCGCGGAGCAGCGGGCGCATCGCGTCGCGGAAACTCGTCCCGAGGGCGAGCTGCGCCTCGATCGCGGCGCGTTCGCGCGTCACCGCCGAGAGCAGCGCGTCGAGCGAGAGCGAGGCGGCGTTGAGCGCGTTGCCGAGCATGATCCCGGCGAGCGGAATCGCATAGCGCGCGGCATACCACGGTTCCGGGCGGATCGCGGTGGCCAGCGCGAAAATCGCGGTGATGAAGGTGGCCAGCGCCACCGCCGAGAGCCCGGCGATCTGGTTGCCATGGCGCGCGAGCCGCCGCTCCGGCCGTGCCGCGACCTCGCGCCCCGCGATCGCGACCATCAGCAGGATGATGCCGAGCGTGAGCAGCGGCGCCTCGGCGGCGAACACGAAGCGGAGCAGAAACCCGATCAGCAGCAGCTGCACCGCGCAGCGCGCCGCCGCGACCAGCAATTGCCGGTGCAGCCGGAGGCCGAGCAGCACCGAGGCCAGCGCGTCCACCAGCACGAGCGAGGCGGCGATCAGCAGATCCGCCGGGGTCAGGTCGATCGGGGTCATGCGAGGTTCAGCCGCCCGGCTTCGAGATGCATCCGCTGCGCGCCGAGTCGCTGCGCCTGCGCCTCGTCATGCGTCACCATCACGATCGCGGTGCCGGCGGCGAGCCGCAGCGCCAGCAGCGCTTCGACCAGCGCGGTCGCCTTCGGATCGAGCGCGCCGGTCGGCTCGTCGAGCAGCAGCACATCCGGCCGCGGCAGGATGGTGCGGATCAGCGCGAGGCGCATCCGCTCGCCGGTCGACAGCCGGTGGATCGTCTGGTCGAGCAGCGCCGGTGCCAGGGCGAGCGAGGGCATCATCGCCTCGGCCGCCGCGCGGTCGGGGAAATGCGCGGCCGCCCTTTCGTGCCACCAGCCCGGCTCGGCCGGCAGATAGGCGACGCGCCGCCGCCAGGACGGTGCCGGCATCGCCGCGCGATCCGCCCCGCCCAGCGTCACCTCTCCCTCATGCGGGTCGAGATCCGCGATCATCCGCAGCAGCACCGACTTGCCCGCACCGGACGGCCCGGTGATCGCCACCGCCGCGCCGCGCCCGAGGGCGAGGTCGAACGGCCCGCCCGCCGCGCCGCGCAACCCGGATGCCACGAGAAATCCCGTCACCGCGTCAGCCGGCGAAGGCGGCGAGCATCCGCGCCTCGGCGCGCATGCCGCGATGAAAGCACCGCATCTCGAATTTCTCGTTCGGGCTGTGGATGCGGTCATCGTCCAGCCCGAAGCCGACCAGCAGCGTCTTCAGCCCGAGCTGCCGCTCGAACGCCTCGACCACCGGGATCGACGCGCCGCAGCCGGCCAGCACCGGCGCGCGGCCGAATTCCTGTTCCAGCGCCGCCCGCGCCGCGCGCACGAAGGGCAGATCGACCGGCACGACCAGCCCGGCCGAGGCGCCATGCACCTCGAAACGCGCCGTCGCGTCGGGCAGCAGCCGCGCGTTGACGAAGTCCCTGAACCCCTCGACCACCCTCGCCGGGTCCTGCCCCGGCACCAGGCGGAATGTGAGCTTCGCACCCGCCTCGGCGGGAATCACCGTCTTGGTGCCTTCGCCCTGATAGCCGCCGAAAATCCCGTTGATCTCGGCGGTCGGCCGCGCCCAGTTCTGCTCCAGCGCCGAATAGCCGCGCTCGCCGCTCGCATGGTGCAGGCCCACCCCGCCGAGCCAGGCCGCCGCATCGAACCCGCTCGCCCGCCACGAGGCGAGCACGTCCGCCGGAATGTCGAGAATCCCGTCATAAAACCCCGGAATCGCGACCCGCCCGTCGGCGTCGAACAACTCGCCCAGAATCCGCGTCAGCGCGCGGATCGGGTTGAGCGCCGGCCCGCCGAACAGGCCGGAATGCAGGTCGCGCGCCGGCCCCGAGATCCGTACCTCCACCGCCGCGAGCCCGCGCAGGCTGGTGGTGATCGCCGGGGTCTGCCGGTCCCACATGTTGGTGTCGGCGACGAGCACGAAATCGGCCTTCAGCGCGTCGCGCTCCGCCTCCAGCATGGCGGCGAGCGAGGGGCTGCCGCACTCCTCCTCGCCCTCCAGCAGCACGGTGAGGTTCACCGGCAGGCCGCCCGTCACGTCGAGCCAGGCGCGCACCGCCTCCAGCACCATCATCACCTGGCCCTTGTCGTCCACCGCGCCGCGGGCGATCACCCGCGGCCCCTCGGGATGATCGGCCAGCACCGGGTCGAACGGATCGCTCTCCCACAATTCCAGCGGATCGGCCGGCTGCACGTCGTAATGCCCGTAATACAGCACGGTCGGCGCCTCCGGCCCGGCCTGGTGATGCGTCGCGATCACGCCGGGCAGACCCGCGGTCTCCGACAGCCGTGCCGCGAATCCCATGCCGCCGAGCAGGTCGCGCATGTGCGTCGCGGCGCGCAGGCAATCCGCCCGATGCGGCGAGGCCTCGGTCAGCCCCTGCGCGCTGATCGAGGGAATCCGCAGCAGCTCGAACCAGCGCCCGCGCGCGCTGTCGAGCTGGCTGTCGATATGGGCGAGAACGTCGTCGATCCTGCTGCTCATCGCTTTCCCCTGGTTGCGCCGCAACGATAGGGGAGGGCGGCGGGCCGGAAAAGGCCGGCGGCGTCAGGCCAGCCGGTCGATCGCCTCGGCCAGCCGGATATCGCGCGCCGAAAGCCCGCCCGCATCGTGGGTCGAGAGCAGGATCGACACCCGGTTGTAAACGTTCGACCATTCCGGGTGATGGTCATGCGCCTCGGCCAGCAATGCGACCCGGGTCATGAAGGCGAAGGCCTCCGAGAAATTCGCGAAGGCGAAGCGCCGCTCGATCGCGTCGCGGTCCTTCGCCAGCGCCCATTCCGGCAACAGGTCGACAAGGGCGGCGCGTTCGGCATCGGTCAGGCGGGGGATCATGTCGGGTTTCCTTGCGGTGAGAGGGCGGCGGCGAAGGCGTCGCGCAGGGCGGGGATCACCTCGGTATCGAACCAGGGCCGCCGCGCCGCCCAGGCCCGGGTCCGCCAGGAGGGGTGCGGCAGCGCAAACCGCGCGGGCAGGTGGGCGGCGAAGCCGCGCACCCGCGCCTCCATCGATCCCTTGCCGAGATGATAAAGAATCGCGTGGCTGCCGACCAGCAGCGTGAGGCGGATCGCCGGCATCGCCGCGCGCAGCCGCCCCTGCCACAGCCTGCCGCATTCCGGCCGGGGCGGCGCGTCGCCGCCGCGCGCCAGCCGTCCCGGATAGCACAGCCCCATCGGCACGATCGCGATCCGGCTGTCGTCATAGAATGTGGCGCGATCGATGCCGAGCCAGTCGCGCAGCCGGTCGCCCGAGGGATCGTTCCAGGGAATCCCGCTCGCGTGAACCTTCGTCCCCGGCGCCTGTCCGATGATCAGCACGCGCGCCGTCGCCGAGATGCGGAACACCGGGCGCGGGCCGAGCGGCAGCGATGCGGCGCAGACGGTGCAGGCCCGCGCCGCGGCGGCCACCGCCTCGATCGTCTCGCCCGCCGCGCCGCCCCCCTCCGCCACGCCAGGGCCGGCGGCCGCGATCATGCCTCGAACCGGGCGATCTTCCAGTCCTCCGGCTCGGCGGCGGCGGCGCGATACCAGGCATCGACCAGCTCATGCCCCCGCACTGCGGCGATATAGGCCGCGGTCGCCGCCGAGACCTTCGGCCGGTAGGTCAGCAGCCGCGAGACCACCGGCGCATACATCGCATCCGCCCCGGTCAGCGTCGCGCCGAACAGGAACGGCCCGCCGGCGCCGAAACGCGCCCGCGTCTCCGCCCAGATCGCCTCGATCCGGTCGAGATCGGCGCGCACCGCCGCCGCCGGCTCGGCGGGCGGCAGCGTGCGCGTGCAGTTCATCGGCATGCCGAGGCGGAGGTCGCGGAACCCGGAATGCATCTCGGCGGCGATGGCGCGGGCATGGGCGCGGGCGATGCGCGCCGCCGGCCAGATCCGCGGCGCGATCTCGGCGCAATACTCGATGATGGCGAGGCTGTCCCACACGCGCGCGCCCGCGTGTTCGAGGAACGGAACCATGCCCGAGGGCGAGACGGCCTTGACCGCCGGGGTATGCCCGCCGGCCAGCGGGATCACCCGCTCCTCCGCCGCGAGCCCGGCGAGCCGCACCGCCAGCCACCCGCGCAGCGACCACGAGGAATAGCGGCGGCTGCCGATATACAGGATGGATGAGCTGTCGTTCATGGCCGAAGCCTAGAGCATCATCCGATCAGATGGAATCATCTGATCGAAAAAAGATGCTCGATTTATCAATATAATAGAGCACTACATCCGATCCAACCGGATCGGATGTAGTGCTCTAGCCCGGATGCAGCCGCCCCGCCATATCCGCCGCCCGCCCGCCATCGTCCCGCGCGCCGCCCGGCGGCGGCGCAACGCGGCCGATGAACGCGGCGATCTCCCGCCACACCGGCGGCAGCAGCCCGAAGCTCGGCAGCACCGACAGCAGCAACCCCACATGCGAGACCCGCTCGTAAACCCGCGTGTCCACCACCGCGCCCGCTTCCCGCAGCCGCGCCGCCAGCGCCGCCGTGTTGGCCGGCGCCACCAGCCGGTCCCGCGCGCCGGTGACGAGCAGCGATGGCGGGGCGGCGGCGCTCGCATGGCTGATCGGCTGGCAAAGCGGATCATCGGCGAAACGGTCGAAGATCCGCCGATAGACCGGCCCGGTCATCGGCAGGAAATCATAGGGTCCGGCGAGCCCGATGGCGCCGGCGAGCGATCCGGCATCGCTCCCCGCGGCGGCGAGATAGTCGCCCTTCAAGGCGAGCATCATCGCGAGATAGGCCCCGGCGGAATGGCCGGCGACGAACACCGCCCGCCCGTCGCCGCCGAACTGGACGGCATTGCGCCGCACGAAGGCGGTCGCCCGGGCCGCGTCGTGAATGAAGTCCGGATAGCGCACCTCCGGATACAGCCGGTAATCCGGAATCGCCACCACCAGGCCGAGCCGCGCCAGCGCCCGGCCGACAAAGGCGTAGTCGCCCCGCGCGCCGCTCTGCCACGACCCGCCATAGAAAAACACCACCACCGGCAATGTCCGGGTGAGGGGCGAGGCGGGGCGGTGGATGTCGAGCCGGTGGCGCGGCCCCTCGCCATAGGCGATCCCGCCGATGCTGGCGGTATCGAAGCGCGGCACGATGCGGTCGAGCAGATCGGTCGGGCTGGGGAGGCGGGGCATCAAGCGGATATGGCGGGAAGTTCCTGCCCGGCAATATCTGCCGGCGCGGCAAAATCTGCCGGGCCGGAACGCCGCCCGCCGCCCGCGCCGGCGCCGGCCGCCGCGCGAAGCCTCTGGCACGCTTCATGCATAACCACCATCAGCCCGGGTGGGATACTGGCGCCAAAACCGCGCCGCGCCCGGCAGTGAAAGGGTCACGCACATGATCATCCGCAATCTCGCCGCCGCCGCCCCGCCCGTCGCCTATGCCGGCGGCGTCGCCTCCACCAGCCATCCGGGCTTCGGCGCCGCGCTCCAGGCCACCCTCGCCAATCTGCAGGCCACGCAGGCCGGCACCGCCGGCATGCTCCACGGCATCGGCCCCGCCCAGGCGCTCCAGGCCGCGCAGCAGACGCTGGACGCCAAGCAGCATCACCACACGCTGAACATCCCCGGCCTCGGCTGACCGCCCCGCCGGGTTTCCCCCGGCGCCGTTTGCCGCTATCCGGCGCGCATGACCGCCGCCACCGCCGCGCCACCCCCGTGCTGGGCCGGGCTCAGCCTCGCCCGCCCGCTCGTCATGGGCATCATCAACGTCACGCCGGACAGTTTCTCCGGCGGCGGCGCCACGCCCGATGCCGCCGCCCTGGTCGAGGCCGGGCGGGCCATGCGCGCCGCCGGCGCGGCGATCCTCGATGTCGGCGGCGAAAGCACCCGTCCCGGCGCCGCCGTGGTGCCGCCCGCGGCCGAAATCGCCCGAATCGTCCCGGTCATCCGCGCGCTCGCGCGCGACGGCGCGGTGGTCTCGGTCGATACCCGCAACGCCGCCACCATGCGCGCCGCCCTCGATGCCGGGGCGCGCATCGTCAACGACGTCTCCGGCCTGCGCCACGACCCCGAAGCCGCCCCACTGGTCGCCGCCGCCGGCTGCCCGGTGATCCTGATGCACATGCGCGGCACCCCGGCGACGATGAACGCCCAGGCGGTCTATGACGATCTCCTCGCCGATGTCCTGGCCGAGCTTGCCGCCACCCGCGACGCCGCGCTGGCCGCCGGCGTCGCGCCCGCCGCCATCGCGCTCGACCCCGGTTTCGGCTTCGCCAAGCAGGGCGCGCAGAACGTGGCGCTGCTGCGCGCCCTGCCGTCCTTCCGCGCGCTCGGCCATCCGGTCCTGGCCGGCGTCTCGCGCAAGCGCTTCATCGGCGAACTCGCCGCCGAGCCCGACCCCGCCCGCCGCGATCCCGGCTCCATCGCCGCCGCCCTGTTCGCCGCGGGGCAGGGGGCGGCGATCCTCCGCGTCCACGATGTCCCCGGCACGGTGCAGGCGTTGCGCGTCTGGCAGGCCCTCGCCGCCGCCTGACTGGACCGCGGGCGCGTCTCTTGGGATAGTGCGGCCGCCGCGTCATTCCGCCGCAAGGCTCCAGCAAGGTTTCGATCCGCGATGAACCAGATCCAGCCCCGCCCCAAACGCCGCCTGTTCGGCACCGACGGCATCCGCGGCCGCGCCAACACCGCGCCGATGACGGCCGAGATCGCGCTTCGCCTCGGTCAGGCCGCCGGGCTGCGCTTCACCCGCGGCGATCACCGCCACCGGGTCATCATCGGCAAGGACACCCGCCTGTCCGGCTACATGCTCGAACCGGCGCTGACCGCCGGCTTCATCGGCGCCGGGATGGACGTGACGCTGGCCGGCCCGCTGCCCACCCCGGCCATCGCCATGCTCACCCGCAGCCTGCGCGCCGATCTCGGCGTGGTCATCTCCGCCTCGCACAACCCGTTCGAGGATAACGGGATCAAGCTGTTCGGCCCTGACGGGGCCAAGCTGTCCGACGAGGTCGAGGCCGAGATCGAGGCGCTGATGGAGCAGGATCTCGCCGGCCGCCTCGCCGCCCCATCGGCGCTCGGCCGCGCCACCCGCCTGGTCGATGCCGCCGGCCGCTACGTCGAATCCGCGAAATCGAGCCTGCCGCGCGGCCTCCGGCTCGACGGTCTGCGCGTCGTGCTCGATTGTGCCAATGGCGCCGCCTACAAGGTGGCGCCGGCGGCGCTGTGGGAACTCGGCGCCGAGGTGATCCCCCTCGGCGTCAGCCCCGACGGGTTCAACATCAACCACGAATGCGGCTCGACCGTTCCCTCCGCCCTGTCGGCGGCGGTGGTGCGCCACCGGGCCGATATCGGCGTCGCCCTCGATGGCGATGCCGACCGCGTGATCCTCGCCGACGAGCGCGGCCGGATCATCGATGGCGACCAGGTGCTGGCGCTGATCGCCCGCGCCTTCCAGGCCGATGGCCGGCTGTCCGGCGGCGGCATCGTCGCCACCGTGATGTCCAATCTCGGCCTCGAACGCTATCTCGGCGGCCTCGGCCTCGCGCTGCACCGCACCCCGGTGGGCGACCGCTACGTCGCCGAGACCATGCGCGCGCAGGGGCTCAATCTCGGCGGCGAGCAGTCCGGCCACGTCATCCTGGCCGATTTCGCCACCACCGGCGATGGCCTGATCGCCGCCCTCCAGGTGCTGGCGGTCCTCGTGCGCGAGGGCCGGCCGGCGAGCGAGGTCTGCCGCCTCTTCGCGCCGCTGCCGCAATTGCTGCGCAATGTCCGCTACAGCGGCGCCTCGCCGCTGCTCTCGCCCGTGGTCGCGGCGGCGGCGGCGGCGGCGGAGGCGCGGCTCGCCGGCGGCGGCCGCCTGCTGCTGCGCGCCTCCGGCACCGAGCCGCTGATCCGGGTGATGGCCGAGGGCGAGGACGAGACCCTCGTCGCCGCCGTGGTCGACGAGCTTTGCGCCGTGATCGAGGCGGAATCGGCCCGCTGAGCCCGGCGATGGGCTGGTTCCGCGTCCTCGCCATCGGCGGGTCGGACAGCGGCGGCGGCGCCGGCATCGAGGCCGACGTCAAGACCATCACCGCCTTGGGCGGCTACGCGATGACCGCGATCACCGCCGTCACCGCGCAGGATACCAGCGGCATCGCCGCCATCGCCCCGGTCCCGCCCGATCTCGTCGCTTGCGCCATCCGCATGGTCATCGCCGATCTCGGCGTCGATGCGATCAAGCTCGGCATGCTCGGCAGCGCCGGGACGGCCGAGGAGGTCGCCCGGGCGATCGCCGCCGCCGCCCCCGCCACGCCGCTGGTGCTCGACCCCGTCCTCGCCTCGACCAGCGGCACCGCGCTGGCCGGCGCGGGCGCGCTCGCGATCATCCGCGACCACCTGCTGCCCCGCGCCACGCTGATCACCCCCAATCGCGACGAGGCGGCGGCGCTCACCGGCCGCGCGGTGGACACGGCGGCGGACGTGCAGCGCGCCGGCGCCGCGCTGCTCGGCATGGGCGCGCGCGCGGTGCTGCTCAAGGGCGGCCATTTCGCCGGCGACACGCTGGTCGATCGCCTGTTCACCGCCGAGGGAATGATCGCCTTCACCCATGAGCGCATCGCCACACGCCACACCCACGGCACCGGCTGCACGCTGGCGAGCGCCATCGCCTGCGGCCTCGCCCGCGGTCTCGACCTCGCCGCGGCGGTCGGCGCGGCGGAAGCCTTTCTCGCCGCGGCTCTGCGCGCCGCCCCCGCCTATGGCGGCGGCCACGGCCCGCTCGGCCATGCCCGCGCCGCCATGCCCTTGCAGGATCGCCCTCCGGCATGATCTCTTGAGCCTGTCAACGACAACGCGGAGGAACCACCGATGAAGCCCCTGTATCACGCCCGCGGCCACGCCACCGGCGGGCGCACCGGCCATGCCGAAACCAGCGACGGCCGCCTCAAGCTCGATCTGAGCACGCCGAAGGAACTCGGCGGCGATGGCGGCCTCGGCACCAATCCCGAGCAGCTTTTCGCCCTCGGCTATTCCGCCTGCTTCCTCGGCGCGCTGAAATACGTCGCCGGCCAGGCCAAGGTGAAAATCCCCGAGGACGCCTCGGTGCATGCCGAAATCGGCATCGGCCCGCGCGACGACGGCACCGGCTTCGGCATCAGCGCCCATCTCACCGTCACCATCCCCGGCATGGACCGGGCGACGGCGGAAGACCTCATCCACAAGGCGGAAATCGTCTGCCCCTATGCCCATGCAACGCGGGGTAACATCGAGAGCAAATTCGCTCTCGGCTGAAAGCCTTCGTTAAGCTTTTCCGTCTATCGGGATGTCATGAAGTCGGACACGGCCCAGGCATCCCGAAACGGACTTTCCGGCGCCCGGCCGCGCCCCGCATCCCGGCGCGCCCGTCATGGATAGTCTCGGCGGCCTTGCGGTCGAGGATGGCGGTCTCGGCGGCCGGCCCGAACAAACCACCGTCATCGGCTTCACCCTCGATGCCGCCACCGAAACCGTGCTGCGCGACGGATTGCAGGACCTCGCCCAGACCGGCATCCACAACACCGCCGACATCCGCCGCGGCACCGTCAGAAACGCGATCGCCGCCCTCGCCAGGGTGCCGACGCCGCAGATCGTGGTCGTCGATATCGGGCGGGACGAGCGGCCGATGCCGGCCCTGCTCGAACTCTGCGATGTCATCGAGCCTTCGGTCTCGCTTCTCGTCATCGGCGAGATCGACGATGTCGATCTCTATCGCGAGATCACCCGCCGCGCCGGCGCGGTGGATTATCTGTTCAAGCCGATCAACCGCGACATCGTCACCCGCCATTTCGCCTCGCTGATCACCCGCAACGCCCCGGTGACCGACCTGACCCGCGGCGGCCGGGTGATCTCCGTCGTCGGCGCCCGCGGCGGCGTCGGCGCCAGCACGATCGCCGCCGCGCTCGCGTGGTATCTCGGCGTCGAATCGAGCCGCCACACCCTCCTGCTCGATGCCGACCCCTTCATCGGCCCGACGCAGGACTGGTTCGGCGTGACCTACCGGCAGTCCTTCCAGTCCCTGCTGGCCGATCCGGGCGACGATCCGGGGGCGGCGCTCGCCGCCGCCGTCTGCCCGGTGCGCAACCGGCTGCATGTGCTCGGCTCGCCGCCCGATCTCGAACGCCAGCCGGTCTCGCCCCCCGGCGCCGCCCGCCGCATCGTCGATGCGATCCGCATGCGGTTCAATTTCGTCATCGTCGATCTGCCCTTCATGCCGATCCAGCAGCACCGCGAACTGCTCGAACTCTCCCAGCACCGCATCATCGTGCTCGACCCGAGCCTCGCCAGCCTGCGCGACACGGTGCGGCTGATCGCCGCCTCGACCATGCCGGGCCAGCCCCAGCGCCCCACCATCCTGCTCAACCGCCAAGGCGCGGCCGGCGGGCTGCGCCGCAAGCAGATCGAGGACGCGCTGAAGCGCAAGGTCGATCTCAGCCTGCCCGACCTGCCGAAACTCTTCACCGGCCTCGCCGCGCAGCCCCGCTTCGCCGGCGTGCCCAAGGGGCCGTTCCTCCGCCTCATCGAAGACCTCGCCCGCGAAGCCGGGTTCGAGCGCAGCCGCGGCACGCCCGTCTAGAGCATCATCCGATCCCTCAGGATCGGAACGCGCTCCAATCCCATCCGCCCGATCCCGCGCGTCCGACCCGATCAGTCATGCCGTTTCGCGCGTCATAGCGTTTTAATTTTTCAAAATTGAAACCACAGAAATTTTAGCTTTACTAATTAACAACCGGTCTGCCAGTCTTGCCTTCACGACGTGGAGACCACGCGGGGGACAAACGGGCACGAGCCAGAAGGTGGTGCGCAATCCAGGAGGACCATCCGATGAGCACCAGCCTTCGCCTCGAATCCCATCTCGATCACACCGCCGCCCGCACCCCCGCGCTCACCTCGTCCTGCCGGGCGATCGAGGCACTGGCGATCGCCGCGCGGCAGATCGCCCGCCTGCTCGCCAGCGGCCCGCTGCACGGCGATCTCGGCGCCGTCATCGGCGACTCCCTCGATGGCGACGGCCAGAAGGCGCTCGATGCCATCACCCACCGCCTGATCCGCGACGCCCTCGCCGGCGCCGGGGTTCTCGCCTTCGCGTCCGAAGAGCAGGCGGCGGCGGAATATCTCGACCACTCCGGTGATATCGCCGTCGCGATCGACCCGCTCGACGGCTCCTCGAACATCGACACGCTGGCCCCGCTCGGCACCATCTTCTCGATCCTCCCGGCCCTGCCCGCGCGGCAGGATGGTGCGGACGCGGTCTTCCTCCAGCCCGGCCGCCGCCAGCTCGCCGCCGGCTTCTTCATCTACGGCCCGCGCACCGCGCTGGTCCTCACCCTGGGCGAGGGGACGCGGATCTTCACCCTCGATCCTGTCTCCGGCGCCTTCATCGACCCGCACGGCCCGGTCAGTGTGCCGGCCGAAACCCGCGAATACGCGATCAACGCCGCCAATATCCGCCATTGGAACGAGTCCATCCGCGCCTATGTCGGCGAGCTGACCGAGGGCGGCGACGGTCCTCGCGGGCGCGATTTCAACACCCGCTGGCTCGCCTCGATGGTGGGCGACGCGTTCCGCATTCTCGGCCGCGGCGGCATCTATCTCTACCCGGCGGACCGCCGCCCCGGCTACGAGCGCGGCCGCCTCCGCCTGCTTTACGAGGCGAACCCGATCGCCTTCCTGATGGAACAGGCCGGCGCCGCCGCCACCGACGGCCTGCAACCGATCCTCGACCTTGCGCCGCACGATATCCACCAGCGAATCCCGCTGGTCTTCGGCTCAGCGGAAGAGGTGCGCCGCGTCGCCCTCGCCATGCGCGAGGCCCCGGCCGCGTCCTCCCCCCTGTTCCACCGCCGCTCGCTGTTTCGCACCGACGCCGCCGCCCTCGGCCTGTCCGCATGAGCCAGCGTCATCCCATCATCTCGGTCACCGGCTCCTCCGGCGCCGGCACCACCTCGGTGCGCAACGTGTTCGAGCAGATCTTCCGCCGCGAGAAGATCACCGCCGCCTATATCGAGGGCGATTCCTTCCACCGCTACAACCGCGCCGAGATGAAGGCGCGCATGGCCGAGGCGGAGGCGGCCGGCAACCGCCATTTCAGCCATTTCAGCCCGGAGAACAATCTCCTCGCCGAGCTTGAGGAAACCTTCGCCGCCTACGCCGCCACCGGCGCCGGCCGCTACCGCCACTACATCCACGACCACGACGAGGCCGAGCGCCACGGCGGCTCGCCGGGCACCTTCACGCCCTGGCAGGATATTCCCGCACCGACCGACATCCTGCTCTACGAGGGCCTGCACGGCGCGGTGAGGCACGGCGAAATCGACACCGGCCGCCATGCCGATATCAGGATCGGCGTCGTCCCCGTCATCAACCTCGAATGGATCCAGAAAATCCACCGCGACCGCGCCGCCCGCCGCTACTCCACCGAGGCGGTGATGGACACGATCCTGCGCCGCATGCCCGACTACATTCATTACATCTGCCCCCAATTCACCGAGACCGACATCAACTTCCAGCGCGTCCCCACGGTCGACACCTCCAACCCCTTCATCGCCCGCTGGATTCCGACCGCCGATGAATCGATCGTCGTCATCCGCTTCCGCGATCCGCACGGCATCGACTTCCCCTACCTGCTCTCCATGCTGCACGGCAGCTTCATGTCCCGCGCGAACTCGATCGCGGTGCCGGGCAACAAGTTCGACCTCGCCATGCAGCTCATCCTGACCCCGATCATCATGCAACTGATGGACCGAAGGCGCCGGGCCCTGTGACCCGCCGCCGCGCGCCGCTCTTCCGGAAGGAATCCCCATGGCCCGCATAACATTGCGTCAGCTTCTCGATCACGCGGCGGAACGCGGATATGCCGTCCCCGCCTTCAACATCAACAACATGGAACAGGTCATCGCGATCATGGAGGCCGCCGCCGCCTGCGATGCGCCGGTGATCCTCCAGGCCTCGCGCGGCGCCCGCGCCTATGCCGGCGACCGGATGCTGGTGAAGATGATCGAGGCGGCGGAGGCGGAGCATCCGCAGATTCCCGTCTGCCTGCACCAGGATCACGGCAACGACGAATCCACCTGCCTTTCGGCGATCCAGCACGGCTTCACCAGCGTGATGATGGACGGCTCGCTGCTGGCCGACGCAAGAACACCGGCCGACTACGCCTACAACGTCGCCATCACCGCCCGCGTCACCGAGATGGCGCATCGCGTCGGCGTTTCGGTCGAGGGCGAGCTTGGCGTGCTCGGCAGTCTCGAAACCGGCACCGGCGCCGCCGAGGACGGGCATGGCGCCGAGGGCGCGCTCTCGCGCGACCAGTTGCTGACCGACCCCGACCAGGCCGTCGCCTTCGTCCGCGCCACCGGGGTCGATGCGCTGGCCGTCGCCATGGGCACCTCGCACGGCGCCTACAAATTCTCCCGCAAGCCGGATGGCGCGATCCTCGCGATGGACGTGATCAGCGCGATCAACGAGCGCATGCCCGGCCTGCATCTCGTCATGCACGGCTCATCCTCGGTGCCGCAGGAGTTGCAGGAGGCGTTCAACCGCCACGGCGGCGACATGCCGCAGACCTGGGGCGTGCCCATCGAGGAAATCCTCAACGGCATCCGCCACGGCGTGCGCAAGGTGAATATCGACACCGACTGCCGCCTCGCCATGGCCGCCGCCATCCGCAAGGTCGCCACCGTGAACCGCGCGGAATTCGATCCCCGCCAGTTCCTGAAACCCGCCATCGCGGCCCTGCGCGATCTCTGCCGCGCGCGCTTCCAGGCCTTCGGCACCGCCGGCCAGGCGGCGCGAATCAAGCCCCAGCCCCTCGCTGCCATGGCCCGCCACTACGCCTCCGGCGCCCTCGATCCCGTGATCGATGTCGGCCGCGCCGCTTGATGACACCAGAAGACGGAGTCCGCATCATGGATACGCCAAACCCTAACATCACCGACGAGGCCCAGACCGTTCGCGGCAAGGCGCGCTACAAGTCCGGCGTCCTCGAATACCGCAAGATGGGCTACTGGGAACCCGATTACGAACCGAAGACCACCGATGTCATCGCGCTGTTCCGCATCACCCCGCAGGACGGCGTCGATCCGGTGGAGGCCGCCGCCGCCGTCGCCGGCGAAAGCTCGACCGCGACCTGGACCGTCGTCTGGACCGATCGTCTGACGGCCTGCGAGAAATACCGCGCCAAGGCCTACCGGGTCGATCCGGTGCCCAACGCGCCCGGCCAGTATTTCGCCTATATCGCCTACGATCTCGCCCTGTTCGAGCCGGGCTCGATCGCCAACCTCACCGCCTCGATCATCGGCAACGTGTTCGGCTTCAAGCCGCTCAAGGCGCTGCGCCTTGAAGACATGCGGCTGCCCGTCGCCTATGTGAAGACGTTCGACGGCCCGGCGACCGGCATCGTCGTCGAACGCGAGCGGCTCGACAAGTTCGGCCGCCCCCTGCTCGGCGCGACGGTCAAGCCCAAGCTCGGCCTCTCGGGGCGCAATTACGGCCGCGTCGTCTACGAGGCGCTGAAAGGCGGCCTCGACTTCACCAAGGACGACGAGAACATCAACTCCCAGCCCTTCATGCACTGGCGCGACCGGTTTCTCTACTGCATGGAGGCGGTGAACAAGGCGCAGGCCGCGACCGGCGAGGTCAAGGGCACCTACCTCAACGTCACCGCCGGTACGATGGAGGACATGTACGAACGCGCCGCCTTCGCCCACGAGCTTGGCTCGTCCATCATCATGATCGATCTCGTCATCGGCTACACGGCGATCCAGTCGATGTCGAAATGGGCCCGCCGGCACGACATGATCCTGCACCTGCATCGCGCCGGCCACGGCACCTACACGCGCCACAAGACGCACGGCGTCAGCTTCCGGGTGATCTCGAAGTGGATGCGCCTCGCCGGCGTCGATCACATCCACGCCGGCACCGTGGTCGGCAAGCTCGAAGGCGATCCGCTGACCACCCGCGGCTTCTACGACATCCTGCGCGAGGACTACAACGAAACCCGTTACGAACACGGCATCTTCTTCGATCAGGATTGGGCCGGCACGCGCAAGGTCATGCCCGTCGCCTCCGGCGGAATCCATGCCGGGCAGATGCACCAGCTGCTGCATCATCTCGGCGAGGATGTCGTCCTGCAATTCGGCGGCGGCACGATCGGCCACCCGCAGGGCATCGCCGCCGGGGCGATGGCGAACCGCGTCGCGCTGGAAGCGATGATCCTCGCCCGCAACGAAGGGCGCGACTATCTGGCCGAAGGCCCGCAGATTCTCAACGACGCCGCGCGCCACTGCCTGCCGCTGCGCCAGGCGCTCGATACCTGGGGCGAGGTCAGCTTCAACTACGCCTCGACCGACACGCCCGATTTCGTCCCCACCGCCATGCCGGCCTACTGACGGAGCGTTTTCATGAGACTGACCCAGGGCTGCTTTTCGTTTCTCCCCGATCTGACCGATGAACAGATCAGCCGCCAGATCCAGTACTGCCTCGACAAGGGCTGGGCGGTGAACCTCGAATACACCGACGATCCGCACCCGCGGAACACCTACTGGGAGATGTGGGGCCTGCCGATGTTCGACATCCGCGACGCGAAGGCGATCATGTCGGAACTCGCGGAATGCCGCCGCATCCACGACGACTGCTATATCCGCCTCTCGGCCTTCGATGCGACGCACACATGGGAGTCGCTGCGCATTTCCTTCATCGTGCAGCGGCCGCGGGACGAGCCGGGCTTCATGCTGACCCGCGCCGAGGCCGCTGGCCGCACCCTGCGCTATGAAACCCGCGCCTATGTCGTGCAGAAGCCCGAAGGCGCGCGCTACGGCAATTCCGGGTGAGGGGGGTGTCATGCCGGAAACCATGACGGACGCCCCCGCCCTGGGCGAGACGGTCGATCTCCGCGCCGCGTTTGACGGCGCCGGGATCGGCGAGGTGCTGGCGGGGCTGGAGCGCGATCTTGTCGGGCTGCGTCCGGTCAAGGCGCGCATCCGCGAGATCGCCGCGCTGCTGCTGGTCGAGCGCGTCCGCCAGGGGTGCGGCCTCGCCACCGAGGCGCCGACGCTGCACATGTCCTTCACCGGCAATCCCGGCACCGGCAAGACGACGGTGGCGCTGCGCATGGCCTCCATCCTCAAGGCGCTCGGCTTCGTCCGCCAGGGACAGCTCGTCTCCGTCACCCGCGATGACCTGGTCGGCCAGTATATCGGCCACACCGCGCCAAAGACGAAGGAGATCCTGAAAAAGGCCATCGGCGGCGTGCTGTTCATCGACGAGGCGTACTACCTCTACCGCCCCGACAACGAACGCGATTACGGCCAGGAAGCGATCGAGATCCTCCTGCAGGTGATGGAGAACCAGCGCGAGGACCTGGTCGTGATCCTCGCCGGCTATGCCGACCGGATGGAGGATTTCTTCACCCTCAATCCCGGCTTCCGCTCGCGCATCGCCCATCACATCGACTTTCCGGACTATGCGGATGACGAGCTGCTGGCGATCAGCGAGTCGATGCTGGCCCGCCAGCATTACCGCCTCTCGCCCGAGGCCGGCGCGGTCATGGCGCGCTACATCGCCCGCCGCCGCGCCCAGCCCTATTTCGCCAATGCCCGCTCGATCCGCAACGCGCTCGATCGCGCGCGGCTGCGCCAGGCCAACCGGCTGATGGCCGCCCCCCAGCCGATCCCGAAAGCGGCGCTGACGATCATCGAACCGGCGGACCTGCTGGCCAGCCGCGTATTCGCCGCCCCGGCGGCGGACGGTTCTGACTGATGATATCGCAGCGCACGATCTCCCGCCGGATCGCGGGTCGCGCTCACGGAAACAGCCGCGTCGCCGTCCATCCCGCGCCGGCGCGGCTGAACACCGCCCGGTCATGCAGGCGGAACTCCCGGTCCTGCCAGAACTCGATCGTCTCCGGCGTCACCTGCCAGCCCGACCAGTGCGGCGGGCGCGGGATCGGCCCGTCGGCATAGCGCGCCGTCGCCTCCTCCAGCCGCCGTTCCAGCTCGTCCCGCGCGCCGAGCGGCCGCGACTGGTCGGACGCCCAGGCGCCGAGCCGCGAAATCCGCGGCCGGCTGTCGAAATACGCATCCGCCTCGGCCTCGGGCACCGCGCGGCACCGCCCTTCGATGCGGATCTGCCGCCGCAGCGACTTCCAGTGGAACAGCAGCGACACTGCCGGATTCGCCCGGATCTCCAGCGATTTGCGGCTTTCCAGGTTTGTGTAAAAAACAAATCCGGTTTCATCCCACGATTTCAGCAGCACGATCCTGGCCGAGGGGCGGCCCTCCGGCGTCGCGGTGGCCAGCGTCATCGCATTGGGATCGTTGGGCTCTGCGGCTTCGGCGTCCTGCATCCACGCGGCGAAAAGCCGGAACGGATCGGCACTGATATCGATCATCGGTTGCTCTCTCTCCCGTGTCGCAATATCTGATAGTCCAAGCCGCCCCCCGCCACCACCCCGGCCGGGCCGGCCGCGACATGCCAGACTGGAGCCCCCGACATGCAGGAATCCGCCCCGACCTACCCGCTCACCGGCACGCTGATGCGTGGCAAGCGCGGCGTCATCATGGGGGTTGCGAACAACCGCTCGATCGCCTGGGCCATCGCGCAGGCCGTCGCCGCGCAGGGCGGCGAGCTCGCCTTCACCTATCAGGGCGAGGCGCTGGAAAAGCGCATCCGCCCGCTCGCCGATAGTGTCGGGTCCGACCTCGTCATCCCCTGCGACGTCACCGACGACGCGGCGCTCGACGACGCCTTCGCCGCCATCGCCGACCGCTGGGGCGAGATCGACTTCCTCGTCCACGCCATCGGCTTCGCCGACAAGCAGTTCCTCCGCGGCCGCTATGCCGACACGCCGCGCGCCGCCTTCCTCCAGGCGATGGACATTTCCTGCTTCTCCTTCACCGCGGCGGCGCAGCGCGCCTCGGCGCTGATGAAGCACGGCGGCGCGATGGTGACGCTCACCTATCTCGGCGCCGAGCGCGTCACCCCGCATTACAACGTCATGGGCGTGGCCAAGGCGGCGCTGGAATCCTCGGTGCGCTACCTCGCCGCCGATCTCGGGCGCGACGCGATCCGGGTCAACGGCCTGTCCGCCGGCCCGATCAAGACGCTCGCCGCCTCCGGCATCGGCGATTTCAGCTACATCCTGAAATGGAACCAGCTCAACGCGCCGCTGGAGCGCAATGTGGCGCTCGAGGAAGTCGGCGCCTCCGGGCTCTATCTGCTGTCCGACCTCTCGCGCGGCGTCACCGGCGAGATCCACCACGTCGATTGCGGCTATCACATCGTCGGCATGAAGAACCCGATGGCGCCGGATATCGACGCCGTCGAGTAATCCCCCGCGCCGGGCGCGATCTCAGATTGGCTTATGCGCCCGGTCGATCAGCCGCCGCAGCAGGCCGGGCTTCTTCTCCGGCCGCGCCGTGGCGGCCACCGCCGAAGCCGCCTCGGCGGCGCGGCGCTCCTTGGTCTTCAGCCACTCGTCAAGGCTCATATTGGCCTTGGCGGCGCGCTTGCGTTCATAGTCGAGCTGGGCGTCGGTCATCTTGCGGGTCATGCGCGCGCCTGTGCCAGAACAACCCGCCGGTATCAAGCGCCCCCGCGCGCATCCCGCCCGCCGGCGCCGAAGCGCCGCAGCATCCCCCGCTCGACGGCGCCGAGCGCGGCATAGATCACGATCCCGGTCAGCGCGAGCAGGGTGAGGGCGGCGAACATGCGCGGAATCTCCAGCCGGTAGCCCGCCTCCAGAATCCGCCCGGCCAGCCCCCCGGCAAACCCGCCCGAACTCGCGACGAACTCCGCCACCACCGCGCCCACCAGCGCCAGCGTGCCGGCAATCCGCAGCCCGGCGAGAAAGAAGGGCAGGGCGGACGGCAGCCGCAGCAGCGCCAGCGTCTGCCATCGGCTCGCCCCGTTCAGCCGGAACAGGTCGGCAAGCTCCGGCGGCGTCGCCGCCAGCCCCGCGGCGGTGTTCGACAGCACCGGAAAGAACGCGACGATGGTGGCGCACACCACCATGGCGGCGAATTGCTGATGCACCCAGATGATGATCAGCGGCGCGATGGCGACCACCGGCGTCACCTGCAACACCACCGCCCAGGGCTGGATCGCCGCGCGCGCCAGCCGGCTCGCCGCCATCGCCAGCGCCAGCGCCATGCCGAGCAGCGCGGCCGCCAGCAGCGCCGCCCCCGTCACCGCGAGGGTCGAGACCAGCGAGAGCAGCAGCGAGCCCCGATCCGCCCAGAACGCCGCGACGATCGCCGCCGGCCCCGGCAGCACATAGGGCTTCACCCGCAAGCCGATCACCAACCCCTGCCACAGCGCCAGCGCCGCGAGGCCGAAAACCACCGGCGCGTAACGCTCGGCGCGGCTCATGCCGGCATCACCGCGCGCAGCGTCTGCGTCACCTCGCGCACCAGCGCCGCATAGGCCGGATCGGTCCGCCGGTCCCCGCCCGCGGCGAGCGGACTGGCAATCTCCGCGGCGATCCGCCCCGGCCGCGGCGTCATCACCACGATGCGCGAGGCGAGATACGCCGCCTCGTAGATCGAATGGGTCACGAACACGATCGTGCTCCCCGTCTCCCGCCACAGCGCCAGCAGATCGTCCTGCAACCGGTTGCGCGTAAATTCGTCGAGGGCGGCGAAAGGCTCGTCCATCAGCAGCAGCCGCGGCCGCGACACCAGCGCCCGCGCGATCGCCACCCGCATCCGCATCCCGCCCGACAGCGCCGCAGGCTTCGCATCCTCGAACCCGGCCAGCCCGAGCCGCGCCAGCAGGCCATGCACCAGGGCCGCGTCGCCCTCGAAGCGCCGCCCGGCGAGGCGAAGCGGCAAATGCACGTTCCGCGCGGCACTCGCCCAGGGCAGCAGCGTCGCGTCCTGGAACACGAAGCCGATCTCCCCCGCGCCGGGCGCGGCCCCGCCCTCCCAGGCCAGAAGTCCCGCATCCGGCGCGTCGAGCCCGGCCAGGAGCCGCAGCAGCGTCGACTTGCCGCAGCCCGAGGGGCCGAGCAGGGCGACGAACTCGCCCCGCCCGATCGCCGCGTCGATCCCCGCGAGCGCGACCGTCCCGGCCCCGAACCGCCGCGTCACCCGCTCCAGCCGTACCATCTCAGCGCGCGGCCGCGTTCCCCTTCGGCAGGAAGCGCAGCGTATAGGCCTTGCGATAGTCGAACTGCGCCGGATACAGCCCGGCCGCGCGCATCTGCGCGTAGAAGCCCTTCCACCGCGCATCGGTCATCCCGCCGATGCCGATCTTCGCCGTGGTGGCATCCTCCACCACCTGATGCGCCTTGAGCTGGTCATAGCCGAATTTCAGCAGCGCCGGCGTCATGTCCGGGTTGGCCTTGCGGATCAGCGCGAAGGCGGGCGCCGGGTTGCCGTCGAGATAGGATTTCCACCCTTCCGCCGAGGCGGCGATGAAGCGGCGCACCACCGAAGGGTCGGTCTTCGCCAGCTTGCGCGAGGTGGCGATGAGCTCGCCATACCCGTCGAACCCCGCCTGGTCGAGCCGCAGCACCACCGGGAAATGCCCGGTCTTCTGCTTCACCAGAAACGGCTCCGAGGTGAGAAACCCCTGCACCACGAGGTCCTTGCTGGTGAAGAACGGGGCGAGACTGAAATCATAGGGGCGGATCTGGCTGTCGCTGTAGCCGTATTTCTGCTTCAGGAAGAGCCACCACCCCGCCCGCGTATCCGCCGAAATCGCGATCGGCTTGCCCTTCAGCGCGGCGAAACTGGTCTCGTCAGCACCCCGATGGGCGATCAGCACGTCGATATCCTTCTGGAAGAACGCTGCCACCGCGACGAAGGGGATCTTCTGCTGCACGAAATTGAAGGCGAGGAAGCTGTTCGAGGTGATGTCGAAATCCAGCCGCCCGGCGAGCAGCAGCTGCGCGTTGTTCACCTGCGGCCCGCCCTCGCGGATCGTCACGTCGAGGCCATATTTGCGGTAGATGCCGTCCGCCACCGCCTGATAGAAGCCGCCATATTCAGCCTCGGCCACCCAGTCGAGCCCGAACGTGACCTTCTGCAGCTTCGGCGGCGAGGCGGCATGGGAAAGCGCCGGTGCGGCGCAGAGCAGCGCGGCGAGCAGTCGAGGCAAGGAGCGGAACCAGTCCATGAGCTTTTCCCCGTGGGTTTTCGTTAGTCATTATCAACAGAGTTCGGTATGGCCGTCGAGAGGTCAAGCCCGGTGAGCGAGCCGCGCGTCAAGGCCGGCATCTGGGTGCAGATGGCGCTGCGCCTCGGCGCCGCCGATGGAAGGCCCGGCATGCTGCTGCACCGTGGCGATGAGGATGCCGGCGGCGTGCTCGTGCTGCTGCGCGGCCGGATGGGGGTGGTGATATTGAGCCAGACGCGCGATGCGCTGGGCCGCCCGGCCTGGCTGCGCGCCACCGGCCCCGATCCGGTCGACGACGCGCGGGCCGATTCCTATGTCGAGAGGCAGCTCGGTTTCGACCCCGATCTGTGGGTCGTGGAATTCGAGGCGCCGGACTATCTGCCGCCCTTCGAGGGCACCCTGCTCTGAAACGAAAAAGGGCCGCGCCAGCCGGCACGGCCCCTCGCGTCGCGCAGGCGGAACGCCTTACTCCGCCGGCGCGGTCGCCGCCGCCGGCTCCGCCGCCGCCGTCGCGCCATGCGCGAGGTAGAGGCCGAGTGCGGTGATCACCACGGCGCCGACGATGTTGCCGAGCGTGACCGGGATTTCGTTCCAGATCCACCACTGCCCGACCGTCACCTTCGCGCCCAGCATGATGCCGCAGGGAATCGCGAACATGTTGACCACGCAGTGCTCGAAGCCTTGCGCGACGAAGGCCATGATCGGCATGAACATCGCGAAGATCTTGCCGATCACCGAGCGCGAGACCAGGCCCATCACCGCGCCGAGGCTGACCATCCAGTTGCAGACCACGCCCTTGGAGAGCGCAGTCATCCACCCGGCGCCGCCCGAATGCATGTAGGGGATCACCTTGGCCGTCGCGATCGCGACGATCTTCGCCCCCACGGCGTCCGGCGCCACGGTGAAGAACTTGGTATCGATCGCGGCGAAAAGGGCGGCATAGAGCAGGCTGCCGATCAGGTTGCCGACATAGACGAGCACCAGCCCGGTCACGATGCTGCCGAAGCCGAGTCGCCCGGCCATGCCGGCATAGGGCAGCAGCGCCGCGTTGCCGGTGAACAGTTCGAGGCCGAGAAGCACCAGCAGGATGAAGCCCACCGGGAAGAACATCGCGCTGACCACCAGATTGCCGGTGGCGACCAGGGCGGACACGAACAGCGTCGTCGTGAAGCCGAGGAACAACCCCGACAGGATACCGGTGAGCACGATCGTTCTGGCCGGAAGGTTCCCCTTGGCGGTGCCAGCGTCTCTCATTGCCGCGGCCAGTGCGGACGGATTCAGCCAATCCATTGTTGTCGCTCCTTGTGCTTGGACTGGCCGCGGCATTATCACGTTATAGTGTTTCGTCAACACATTTCCGTGAATTTTTGGCAGTAATTACGACATACACAGTTACGCTGCCGTATTCGTGCCACGACTCACAAGGAAAACGTTCGATTATTCCGCATTACTATCGAATAATGCGGAATTGCATAAAACGAATTTAAATTTTATTTGGAACGCCGTATCGTCTCGCTACGGCGACACCGTTTCAGGCGCTGGCGACTTCGCGAGACAGCCGATCCACCGCCGCGGCCGCATTGTCCGTCAGCCCTTCGCCGCCGCGTGCGCGGAAGGCGATGATCTTCGCCCGCATCCGCGGGTCCCAGAATTTGCGAATATGCGCCTCGATGCTGGAAACCGCCTCGTCATCGGCGCTGTTGAAGAACGTGGCGATCTGGTTCGCCATGTAAACGAGTTTCCGGTCCTGGTCGTCAGGCGACATGGCTGGCAGCTCCAAAACGAATGCGTGTTTCGTGGGTGAAAACTTCAAATCCGTCATCGCGCGCCACGGCGGCGAGGGTGAGTCCGGCCGATTCGGCGGCGCGGATCGCATGGGCGCTCGGCACCGACACCGCGACGATCACCGGCGCGCCGGCCACCGCGCATTTCTGGATCAGCTCGATCGAGACCCGGCTGGTCATCAGCACCACCCCGCCGGCGGCAGCCCGTCCGGCGCGGGCGAGGGCGCCGAACACCTTGTCGAGCGCGTTGTGCCGGCCGACATCCTCGCGCACCAGCACCGCGCCATCCGCCGGGTCGAGAAACCCGGCGGCGTGAACCGCCCTGGTCTCGCGGTTGAGCGCCTGCTGCGCGGCCATCGCCCGCATCCCCTGCATCACCGCCTCGGCGGACACGGTCAGCGCCGAGCCGACCATCGGCAGGCGCCGGTTCGCCTCCGCCAGGCTCTCCAGCCCGCACAGCCCGCAGCCCAGCGCCCCGGCAAGGTGGCGCCGCCGGCGGGCGAGCCGCTCGCCGATCTCCGCGCCAACCCGCATCCGGCACTCCACCCCGTCCTCGACGGCGACGATGCGGCACTCCCGCACATCCTCCGCGCGGTCGACGATCCCTTCCGACAGGCTGAACCCGATCGCGAAATCCTCAAGATCGCGCGGCGTCGCCATCATCACGGCATAGCCGACCCGGTCGTAGCTCAGCGCCACGGCCGTCTCCTCCGGCACCAGCCTGGTGCCGGCGACGACGTCGCCATGATGGAACGCCGTCGCCGCCACCCGCACGACAGGGGCGGGCAGAGCCGTCATTCCGCCGGCACGGCCTCGATCTGCCGCGTCCGACGGCCGAGATCGGCGTAGTCCTGCTGCGTCGCCGTCGGCCCGTTCGAGGGCGAGACCTGCACCGCCGTCACCTTGTATTCGGGGCAGTTGGTCGCCCAGTCCGAATAGTCGGTGGTGACGACATTGGCCATCGTCATCGGGTGATGGAAGGTGGTGTAGACCACCCCCGGCGCGACCCGGTCGGTCACCTTCGCCCGCAGCGAGGTTTCGCCGGCCCGGCTCGCGAGCTTCACCCACGCGCCGTCATTGATCCCGCGCTGCTCGGCATCGTGCGGATGGATCTCCAGCAGATCCTCCTCATGCCAGGCGGTATTCGCCGTGCGTCGCGTCTGCGCGCCGACATTGTATTGCGACAGGATGCGCCCGGTGGTCAGCAGCAGCGGGAAGCGCGGCCCGGTCTTCTCGTCGGTCGCGACGTATTCCGTCACGAAGAACCGCCCCTGACCGCGGACGAACCCGCCCACATGCATCACCGGCGTGCCCTCCGGCGCCGTCTCGTTGCACGGCCACTGCACCGAGCCCTCCCGCTCCAGCAGGTCGAATGACACGCCCGCGAAGCTCGGCGTCAGCCGCGCGATCTCGTCCATGATCTCCGAGGGATGCGCGTAGTTCATGTTGTAGCCCAGCGCCCGGGCGATGAGCTGGGTGATCTCCCAGTCCTCATAGCCGTTCTTCGGCGTCATCACCTTGCGCACGAGCTGGATGCGCCGCTCGGCATTGGTGAAGGTGCCGTTCTTCTCCAGGAAGGTCGAGCCCGGCAGGAACACATGGGCGAACTGCGCGGTCTCGTTGAGGAACAGATCCTGCACGACGACGCATTCCATCGCCGCGAGCCCGGCGGTGACATGCTTGATGTCCGGGTCGGACTGCGCGATGTCCTCGCCCTGGATGTAGAGCCCCTTGAACGTGCCATCCACCGCGGCATCGAGCATGTTCGGAATCCGCAGCCCCGGCTCGGCGTCGAGCGAAACGCCCCAATCCACCTCGAAAGCCTGCCGGACCCCCGGCGTCGAAACATGCCGGTAGCCGCTGAACTCGTGCGGGAAACTGCCCATGTCGCAGCTGCCCTGCACGTTGTTCTGCCCGCGCAGCGGGTTCACGCCAACGCCGACGCGGCCGATATTGCCGGTCGCCATCGCGAGATTGGCGAGCGCCATCACCGCCGTCGTGCCCTGGCTGTGCTCGGTCACGCCCAGCCCGTAATAGATCGCGGCGTTCCCGCCGGTGGCGTAGAGCCGCGCCGCCGCCCGCACCAGCTGCGGGTCGACGCCCGTGGTCGCCGCCAGCGCCTCCGGGCTGTTGCGCTCGGCGGCGGCGAACTCGGCCCAGTGGGTGAAGGCGTCGAGATCGCAGCGCTCGCGCACGAAGGCCTCGTCGAAGAGGTTCTCGGTGACGATCACATGGGCGAGGGCGGTCAGCATCGCGACATTGGTGCCCGGCCGCAGCGGCAGATGATGCGCCGCCTCGACATGCGGGGTGCGCACGAGGTCGATCCGCCGCGGATCGATCACGATCAGCTTCGCCCCCTCGCGCAGCCGCTTCTTCATCCGCGAGCCGAACACCGGGTGGCCGTCGGTCGGGTTGGCGCCGATCAGCAGGATCACGTCGGCCTGCTCGACGCTGTCGAAATCCTGCGTCCCCGCCGAAGTGCCGAAGGTCTGCGACAGGCCGTAGCCGGTCGGCGAGTGGCACACCCGCGCGCAGGTATCGACATTATTGTTGCCGAACCCGGCGCGGACCAGCTTCTGCACCAGGAAGGTCTCCTCGTTGGTGCAGCGCGACGAGGTGATGCCGCCGACCGAGCCCTTGCCATAGGTCGCCTGGATTCGCTTGAACTCCGCGGCGACATGGCCGATCGCCTCGTCCCACGACACTTCCCGCCACGGATCGGAAATCTTGGCGCGGATCATCGGCCTGGTGATCCGGTCCTGGTGCGTCGCATAGCCCCAGGCGAAGCGCCCCTTCACGCAGGAATGGCCGTGATTCGCCTTGCCATCCTTGTAGGGAACCATGCGCACGAGTTCCTCGCCGCGCATCTCCGCCTTGAACGAGCAGCCCACGCCGCAATAGGCGCAGGTCGTCACCACCGAATGCTCCGGCTGGCCGATCTCGACCACCGATTTTTCCATCAGCGTCGCGGTCGGGCAGGCCTGCACGCAGGCGCCGCAGGACACGCACTCGGACTCGAAGAAGCTCTCCTCCATCCCCGGCGACACCTTGGACTCGAAGCCCCGCCCGGCGATGGTCAGCGCGAAGGTGCCCTGCACCTCCTCGCAGGCCCGCACGCAGCGCGAGCAGACGATGCACTTGGCCGGGTCGAACTGGAAATACGGGTTGGAGAGGTCCTTGACCGAGTCGAGATGGTTCTCGCCCTCATAGCCATAGCGCACCTCCCGCAGCCCGACCGCGCCGGCCATGTCCTGCAACTCGCAATTGCCATTAGCCGAGCAGGTCAGGCAGTCCAGCGGATGGTCGGAGATGTAAAGCTCCATCACCCCGCGGCGCAGCTTGCCGAGCCGCTCGTTCTGGGTATGGACCACCATGCCCTCGGCCACCGGCGTGGTGCAGGAGGCCGGCGTGCCCGCGCGCCCCTCGATCTCGACGAGGCAGAGCCGGCACGAGCCGAAACTGTCCAGCATGTCGGTGGCGCAGAGCTTGGGGATCTGCGTGCCGATCTCCATCGCCGCCCGCATGACCGACGTGCCTTCCGGCACGCTGACCCTCACCCCGTCGATCGTCAGGGTGACGAGGCTGGCGGCCTCGCTGGGCTTGGTGCCGTAATCGATTTCATGGACGAGACCCATGGTGGTTCTCCTTCACTCAGCCGCGGCAGGGAGTTTCGGCGCGCGAAACTCTTCCGGGAAATGGTTGATGGCGGACAGCACCGGATACGGCGTGAAGCCGCCCAGCGCGCAGAGCGAGCCGAACTTCATCGTCTCGCAGAGGTCGCGCACCAGCGCGAGATTCTTCTCCGGCTCGATCCCGGCGCGGATACGGTCGAACGTCTCCACCCCGCGCGTCGAGCCGATGCGGCAGGGCGTGCACTTGCCGCAGGATTCAAGGGCGCAGAACTCCATCGCGAAGCGCGCCATCTGCGCCATGTCGGCGGTGTCGTCGAACACCACGAGCCCGCCATGGCCGATCAGCCCGTCGCGCTTGGCGAACGCCTCGTAATCATAGGGCGTGTCGAACATCGAGGGCGGAAAATAGGCGCCGAGCGGCCCGCCCGCCTGCACCGCCTTCACCGGCCGGCCCGATGCGGTGCCGCCGCCAATCTCGTCCACCAGCTCGCCCAGCGTCACGCCGAAGGCGCATTCGAACAGCCCGCCCTGCTTCACATTGCCGGCGAGCTGCACCGGCATCGTCCCGCGCGAGCGGCCATAGCCCACCTCGGCGTAGCGCTTCGCCCCCTCGGCGAGGATGAACGGCACGCTGGCGAGGCTGATCGTGTTGTTGATGATGGTCGGCCGGCCGAACAGCCCCTCGATCGCCGGCAGCGGCGGCTTCGGCCGCACCTGCCCGCGCTTGCCCTCCAGGCTCTCCAGCAGCGAGGTCTCCTCGCCGCAGACATAGGCCCCGGCGCCGACCCGCACTTCGAGGTCGAAATCATGCGCGCTGCCGTTGATCCCGGAGCCGAGATAGCCGGCGCGCTCCGCGATCTCGATCGCCCGGCGCATCATCCGGATCGCCAGCGGATATTCCGAGCGGATATAGACATATCCCTTGGTCGCGCCCACCGCGACACCGGCGATCGTCATGCCCTCGATCAGCATGAACGGATCGGCTTCCATGATCAGCCGGTCGGCGAACGTGCCCGAATCGCCCTCATCGGCGTTGCAGACGATGTATTTCCGGTCCGCCTGCGCGCGCGCCACGGTCTCCCACTTGATCCCGGTCGGGAAGCCGGCGCCGCCGCGCCCGCGCAGCCCGCTCTCCTTCACCGCGGCGACAATCGCCGCGGGGCCCGCCGAAAGCGCGGCCTCCAGCCCCTTGTAGCCGCCATGATGGCGGTAATCCTCGAGCGACAGCGGATCGATGATCCCGGCCCGGCCGAAGGTGAAGCGCGTCTGCTTCGCCAGATAGGCGATCTCCTCGACATGGCCGACGCAACGCGCATGCGGCGCGCCGTCGAAGAACCGGGCCTCGAACAGCCCCGGCACGTCGGCGACGCCGATATTGCGATAGCCGATCCGCCCCGAGGCGGTGGCCACCTCCACCAGCGGCTCCATGAAGAACATCCCGCGCGAGCCGTTGCGCACGATCGTCACTGGAATGTTGCGCGCCCGCGCCTCCGCCTCGATCGCCGCGGCGACCCGGTTCGCCCCGACCGCCACGGCGGCCATGTCCTGCGGCACGAAAATCTTCATCACGCGGCCTCCGCGACCAGGGCTTCAAGCGTGGCGGCGTCGGCCCGTCCCACCGGCTCGTCGTCGAACAGCGCGCCCGGCGCCGTCGCGCACAGGCCGAGGCAATACACCGCCTCGACGGTGATCCGCCCGTCCGGCGTGGTGCCGCCCCAATCGAGCCCCAGCGCATCGAGCAGCCGCCGCGCATTCGCCTCCGACCCCATCGACTGGCAGGCCTCGGCCCGGCACAGTTTCAGCACGTGGCGGCCGGCCGGTTCGCGGCGGAAATCATGATAGAAGCTGATCACCCCATGCACCTCGGCGCGGGTGATGTTGAGCGCCTCGGCGATCAGCGGCTCAGCCGCGCGGGGCACATGGCCGAA
Organism: Pseudomonadota bacterium; assembly: GCA_021849425.1. Classification (GTDB taxonomy): domain Bacteria; phylum Pseudomonadota; class Alphaproteobacteria; order Acetobacterales; family Acetobacteraceae; genus Acidiphilium. Next base: position 30,397 of record JAJZSY010000004.1, on the reverse strand, counting down.
ACTCTCCTGCAGCGCGTGCAGGATGGGCAGCAGCGGGCCTTCCTCGCCGACATGATCCCGGATCACGGCGCGTGCCGCCTCGTCGTTCCATTGGGCTGGCGTCTGGTCCATTCCGACTATCCTGTTTCCTCGCTCGGCCAGGATGACCGAGACTCCTGCTTAGGTGATGCAGGTTAATGCTTTGTCTATTATCTCCAAGTTTCCCCCGCTAAACAAGCCAAAGACCAGATTGTTTGATAGAAAACATCTATCAATCAGGTCTCAGCCGCCATGCCCCGCCAATGCTGCGGCCCGCGCTTCCGCCACCTCCACCAGCGCCGCCACCAGCGGCGAGACCGGCTCGCGGTTCGGCAGCACCAGCCCGACCGCGTGAACCTCCTCCGGCCCGACGATCGGGATCGCCCGCAGCCGCGGCGTCAGCCCGAAAATCTGCGCCAGCTTCTCCGGCAGCACGCAGGCCCAGCGCCCGGTCTGCACATGGCTGACCAGCACGACGATCGAGTTGCTCTCCAGCGTCGGCCGCAGCTCGGTTCCGGCATTGCGCAGCAGCCGGTCGAGAATCCGCCGGTTCTGCATGTCCGGCGTCAGCAGACACAGCGGGATCTGCCCCACCTCGGCCCAGCTCACCTGCTCGCGCCGCCCCAGCGGCGCATCCGCCGCCGTCAGCAGCCGGTAGCGCTCCTCATACAGCGGCACCACCCGGTTCTTGCCGACCGGCTCGTTGTCGATATAGGTCACCCCGGCATCCACCTCGAAATTCTCCAGCCGCCGCAGCACCTCGTTCGAGGTGCAGGACTGGATCGAGAATCTGACCGCCTCGTGCTGGCGCCGATAGGGTGTGGTGAGTTCCGTGATGGTGGCGAGCGCGGTCGGAATCGCAGCGATCCGCAGCAGCCCCGACAGGCCCAGCTTCAGCGCCCGGATATCGGCGCGCATCGCCTGCATGTCGCCGACGATCCGCCTTGCCCAGTCGAGCACCCGCTCGCCTTCCGGGGTAAACCCCTGAAACCGCGACGACCGCTCGACCAGCGGCATCCCCAGCGCCTCCTCCAGCGCGCGGATTCCCGCCGAGAAGGTGGGCTGGGTCACGCCGCAGCTCTCCGCGCCGCGGCCGAAATGCCGCTCGCGCGCCAGCGCCAGCAGGTATTCGAGCTTCTCGATCAAGCGCCCTCGGCCACCAGCACCAGCCGCCCGGTCACCTCGCCGGCCTTGAGCCGGTGGATCGCCGCGTCCGCCTCGCGCTGCGGCACCGTCTCGATCTGCAGCTTCGGCAGCGCCCCGCCCTGGGCCAGATCCACCAGCTCCCGCAGGTCGCCCGGCGTGCCGACGAAACTGCCCTGCAAGGTCAGCGCCCGCATCGGCATGAAGGGCAGCGGGATGTTCAGCTCGCCGCCAAACAGCCCGACCATGATCAGCCTGCCGCCCTTGGCCAGCGCCGCATGCGCCGCCTTCGCCGTGCCCGAGCCGTTGACGAGGTCGATGATCGCCTCCGGCTGCCCGCCGCACGCCGCGATGATCGCCTTGTGCAGCGCCGGGTCGTTGCCGTCCACCACCGCGGTGGCCCCCGCCGCCAGCGCCGCGTCGCGCTTCGTCGCACTGGTATCGACGCTGACGATCGCGCGGTGCCCGAGCGCGCGCAGCACCGCGATCGCCGAAAGCCCGAGCCCGCCCGCGCCGATCAGCACCACCGGCGTCTCCGCCGGCAGCGGCATCACCTTGCGGATCGCAGCATAGACCGTGATGCCCGAACACGCATAGGTCGCCGCCAGCGCCGGGTCGAGATCGCCGGGGTCGACCAGGTGCCCCGCATGCGCCGCGATCACATGGGTCGCGTAGCCGCCATGCTGGTAAATGCCGAGCGAGCGCTGCTTCGCGCAGAGATTGTCCTCGCCCGCCTTGCACCGCGCGCATTCGCCGCAGCCGACCCAGGGATAGACGATCCGCACATCCCCCACCTTCACGCCGCTGGCCTCCGGCCCGAGCTTCACCACCCGGCCGACGATCTCATGCCCGAGTGCGAGCGGCAGCGTGATTCCCCGCTGCACGATCTCATAGCGCCCGGCGCTGCCGAGGTCGTAATACCCGTCCCAGAGATGCAGGTCGGAATGGCAGACGCCGCAATGCGTCACCTCCAGCAGAATCTCCCGCCCCGTCGGCTCGGGCATCGGCAGGTCGATTTCCTTCAGCGGCGCCCCGTTCTCGACAACGGCCCAGGCTTTCATCGTGGCGGACATTCCGGTCTCCCATTTTTCGATCCGCCGCGAGTATCGGGTCGATCGCCCGGTTCAGGCAAGCGGGGCGGGCCGGAAGGCGAGGGGGATCAGCCCTGCGCCGGCGCCGCTTCCTGCCGTGCCAGGATCACCCCGGCCAGATAGAGCGAGCCGCAGACCAGCACCCGCTTCGGCGTCCCGTCCGCGGCGAGCCGCCGCAGCGCCGTCTCCACATCCGGCCCCGCCGTCGCGACCCCGCCCGACGCCTCGATGATCGCCTCGACCGGCAGGGCCAGGTGCTGCCCCGGCTCGACCACCGCCTGCACCGATGCCGCCTGCGGCAGCAGGATGCGCAGGAACTCCGCCACGTCCTTGGCCTGCTTCATGCCGACGACGAGATGCGTCGGCCCCTCCCAGCCGGCCAGAACCTCGGCCAGCGCCTGCGCCCCGCCCGGATTATGCGCGCCATCGAGCCAGAGTTCCGAACCCGCCGGCAGCTCGCCCGCCAAAGGCGGCCCAAGGCGCTGCAACCGCGCCGGCCATTCCGCCGCCGCCATGCCGCGCGCGAAGGCGTCCTCGCCAAACCCGAATCCGCCGGCGCGCAGGGCGGCGATGGCGATGCCGGCATTGTCGAACTGGTGCGCGCCGGGCAGGGCAGGGGCCGGCAGCTCCAGCCGCCCGCCCTCATCCTCATATACGGCACCCGCGCCCTGCTGCATGATCCGCCACTGCCGCCCGCGCACCGCGAGCGGCACCCCGGCGGCCTTCGCCCTGCCATCCAGCACGGCAAGCACCTCCGGCGTCTGGAACCCGGTCACGGCCCGGCTGCCCCGCTTCATGATCCCGGCCTTCTCGGCGGCGATCACGGTTTCGGTGTCGCCCAGGAACTCGCGATGATCGAGCGAGATCGCGGTGATCGCGGCGGCGGCGGGCGGCGGAATCACGTTGGTCGCATCGAACGTGCCGCCGAGCCCCACCTCGACGATCGCGATCTCCGCCGGCCTTGATGCGAACAGCACGAAGGCGGCGGCGGTGATCGCCTCGAACACGGTGATGGGTGCTGCGTCGTTCACCCGCTCCACCTCATCGAGCGCCGCGTCCAGCTCGTCGTCGCTCACCAGCGCGCCGGCAAGCCGGATGCGCTCGTTGAACCGCACGAGATGCGGCGAGGTATAGACATGCGCGCGCAGCCCCGCCGCCTCGGCCATGCCGCGCAGAAACGCGCAGACGCTGCCCTTGCCGTTGGTCCCGGCGACATGGATCGTCGGCGGCAGCCGCCGCTCCGGATGGCCGAGCGCCTCCAGCAGCCGTTCCAGCCGCTCCAGCCGCAGGTCGATCAGCCGCGGATAGAGCCCGTGCAACCGCTCGATCCGCGCATCGATCCGGCCCGGCGCCGGCGTCTCCCCGCTCACGCCGCCCCGCTCACGCCGCCTCGGCCTCCGGCCGCCCCACCTTCAGCAGGCCGAGCAGCCGCCCGAGTGTGGCCGCCATCTCGCCGCGCGCCAGCACCATGTCGACCATGCCGTGTTCGAGCAGGTATTCGGCGCGCTGGAAGCCTTCCGGCAGCTTCTCGCGGATCGTCTCCTCGATCACCCGCGCCCCGGCGAAGCCGATCAGCGCGCCCGGCTCGGCGATCTGGATATCGCCCAGCATCGCGAAGGAGGCGGTCACCCCGCCGGTGGTCGGATCGGTCATCACCACGATATAAGGTAGCCCCGCCTCGCGGACCATCTGCACCGCGATGGTGCTGCGCGGCATCTGCATCAGGCTCACCGGCCCTTCCTGCATCCGCGCCCCGCCCGAGGCGGTGAACACGATCAGCGCCGCCTTCTGCAACACCGCGAGCCGGGCGGCGGCGACCAGCGCCTCGCCCATCGCCGCCCCCATCGAGCCGCCCATGAAGCGGAAATCCATCGCCGCGATCACCGCGCGATGCCCGCCCACGGTGCCATGCGCCACCAGCACGGCATCCTCCATCCCGGTCTTCCTGCGCGCATCGGCGAGCCGGTCGGGATATTTCTTGCGGTCCTGGAATTTCAGCGGATCGGCCGGCACCTTCGGCAGGTCGATCCGCTGGAACGTGCCGCCATCGAAGGTCCAGCCCAGCCGCTCGGCCGCCGTCGCCCGCATGTGGTGCCCGCAATGCGGGCAGACCTTGAGATTGGTCTCCAGTTCGCGGTGAAAGATCATCTGCTGGCAGGCGGAGCACTGATGCCAGAGATTGTCCGGCGCCTCCTTGCGCCCGAGCAGGGTGCGGATGCGCGGGCGGACGAATTCGGAAAGCCAGTTCATGCCGGGTCGGTCAGAAAATGCTGTTGATCAGGTCGTCGCCGAGGCCGAACCCGGCCCCCATCGCGATCGCCCGGCCGAAGCCCGAATTCAGGAACCCGCCGAGCAGCCCGCCGCCCTGCTGCTGCGGATAGCCCTGCTGCGGGTAGCCCTGCGGCGGATACGCCTGCTGGGGATATTGCGGCGGCGGCGGCTGGTAAGCCGGCTGCGTCATCGGCTGGGTCTGCGGCACCGAGGCGGCTTGCGCCGCGGGCTGGTTGGCCACGAAATTGTGAAGCGCCTGGAGCAGCCCGCCCACCTGGTTCTGCTCCGCCTGGATCGCCAGCGCGATCTCGCGCAGGTCGAGCAGCCATTCCCGCGCGTCCTGGTTCCCCGCGTCGCGCGCCGCCTGCAGCTTCTGCGCCAGCGCCTTCAACTGGCCGGCGGTCTGCTGCGCCTGGCCCTGCAACTGGTCATATTGCGTGTCGATCGTCTGGATATCCATGGGACCCGTCCTTTCGCGTAAACCGTCCATATAGACCCAGCAGCGGCAAAAGTCAGGCCGCCGCCCGCCCGCCGCGCCAGGTCCGGCACGCCTCGCCGAAGGCGGCGAACAGAAGCTGCCGGTCCGGCGCCGCCATCACCGCCCATTCCGGGTGCCACTGCACGGCGATGGCGAAGCCCGCCGCCCCCTCGACCCGCACCGCCTCGATCGTCCCGTCCGGCGCCACCGCCTCGACCGCGAGCCCCGGCGCCAGCCGGTCGATCGCCTGGCCATGCAGCGAATTCACCATGATCGTCTCCGCCCCGCAGATATGCCGCAGCGCGCCGCTCAGCCGCACCTCGTGCTTCAGCGCCATCTGCTCGGCCCGCGTGCCCTCGCCGGCGCGATGATCGAGCCGCCCGGGGATCGTATGCACCCGCTGGTGCAGCGTCCCGCCGAGGGCGACGTTGAGTTCCTGCAACCCGCGGCAGATGCCGAGCACCGGCATCCCGCGGGCGAGGGCGGCGCGGATCAGCGGCAGCGTCGTCGCGTCGCGGTCGGCGTCATGCGCGTCCGGCGTCTCGTCATTGGCAACGCCGTAGCGCTCCGGCATCACATTGCTCGGGCTGCCGTTGAACAGGATGCCGTCCAGCCGGTCGAGCACCGCGATCATCCGCTCGCCCTCGGGCGGGATCAGCAAAGGCAGCGCGTCGCTCGCCGCGATCACCGCCTCGCCGTAGCGCGCCGGGGTCGCGTGCTGGTGGTGGTTGCCGATGAACTTGGTGCAGGCGGGAATGCCGATGATACTGGGCATGGGGGTCCTCGTCAGGGGCGTGTCAGGTCAGGCGTTGCGGTCGGAAGGCGGCGGCGAGTGCCGCGAGGGCGGCGCAGGCGAACATGGCGAAGGCCATCGGCCGCGCGGTGCCGTCGGCGAAGCCGCCGACCAGCGCGCCGGTGATCGCCCCGCCGACATATTGCATCGTGCCGAGCAGCGCCGAGGCCGAGCCCGCATGCGCCTGGTGCCGCGACAGGGCGGCGACCAGCGAGCTTGGCAGGCTCAGCCCGTAGCTCGCCTGGCAGATGAACAGCCCGGCGATGATCGCGAGCGGCCCGCCCCCGCGCAGCGACGCCGCCACCAGCACGATGGTCCCGCACAGCAGCGCGATCACCGATGCCGAAATCACCGGCCGCAGCCCCGCGCGCGCCACCAGATGCGGGTTCCACTGGTTGAACCCGATATAGATCGCGGCATTCAGCCCGAACAGCAGCGCATAGGAGAGCGGGTGCCAGTGATACGCGCCGATGAACACCGCCGGTGTGCCGGCGAGATAGGCGAACAGCGCGCCGATCGCGAAGGTGCCGGTCAGCGCATGGGTCAGGAAGCCGCGCTCGGCGGCGATCTGCCCGTAGCGGATGACGATGGTGCGAAACCCCACCGTGCTGCGCCGCGAGACCGGCAGCGTGTCCGGCAGCGTCACCCACACCAGCCCGATCGCGACGACGCCATACAGCGTCGCCAGCACGAAAATCCACCGCCACGAGCCGAATTCGATCACCGCGCTGCCGAGAATGGGCGCGATGATCGGCGCCACCCCCATCACCAGCATCAGCCGCGAGAACAGCATCGCCGCCGCCGGCCCGTCGGCGACGTCGCGCACCATCGCCCGCGGCACCACCACCGCGGCCGAGCCGCCAAAGGCGGCGAGCAGCCGGAACCACGAGAGCGAGGCCGTGTTCCACGCCAGCGCGCAGCCGATCGAGGCGGCGATATAGAGCCCGAGCCCGAGCAGGATCGGCAGCCGCCGCCCGGCCCGGTCGGAAAACGGCCCCTGCGTCATCTGCCCGGCGGCGAGCCCGGCGAAATAGGCGGCGAGCGTCAGCCCCGGCCCGGCCGGGTCGTGGAACTGCCGGGCAATGGTCGGAAAGGCGGGCAGATACATGTCGACCGACACCGGCCCGATCGCGATCAGGAAGCCGAGCAGCAGCGGCAGGCGCCGGCTCGTCGCGAGGTCCGGCGCAGCTTCGGCGGCAGCACGTGGTGCGGATGACATCGTTTAATCATACCGCCGCCGCGACTCCCGGCAAACGCCCCGTCAGCGCAATCCTGCCGGGCGTCGGCGATCTGGATCAGCCCGCCCCGCGCAGGATCGTGACCGCAAGATAGAGCGCGAGCCCCAGCCCGAGAGCGACGATCATCCCGGCCAGTGCGAGATCCAGCCGGTCGCTCCCCGGCGCGCGGGCGCTCTCGTCCAGAATCGCCCGCCGGTTGGCCACGAACCGCAGCATCGCCGCCGCCACCATCAGCGCCCCGGCGACGATCAGTGCGATCCCCACCGCGTCCGAGGCCAGCGTCCCCGACACCGTGAAGGTCCGGCCGAGCGACTGCCCCGCCACCTGGAGAAACAGGTTGAAGCGTTCGACGAGAAAGCCGAACGCCATCACCGCGATGGCGGTGCGCACCCAGGCGAGGAAGGTGCGTTCGTTCGCCGCGTGGTCGCCAAAGCGCGGAACGGTCACGCCGCCCGCTTGGCCACCTCTTCGGGGGACATGTGGACGAGCGCGGTATAATCCGCGATCAGCGTCTCGGTGATCGGGCCGGGGGTGAAGCTCAGCTCGCCGATCTGGCGCACCGGCGTCACCTCGGCGGCGGTGCCGGCGAGGAACACCTCGCTCGCCTTCGCCATCTCCTCAGGCAGGATGTGCCGCTCATGCACCGGAATCTGCCGCGCGCGGGCCAGCGCCATCACCGTGCGGCGGGTAATGCCGTCGAGGAAGCAGTCCGGTGTGGGCGTATGCAGTTCGCCGTCGATCGCGAAGAAGATGTTCGCCCCCGTCGCCTCGGCCACGTGCCCGTCAAGGGTGAGCATCAGCGCGTCGTTGAACCCCTCGGCCTCGGCCGCGTGCTTCGAGAGCGTGCCGATCATGTAGAGCCCGGCGGCCTTCGAGGCGGTCGGCGCGGTCCGCGCGTCCGGCCGGCGCCACTGCGCCATGCCGAGCGTGATGCCCTTCATCCGGTCGTTGCCGAACAGGTTCGGCCACGGCCAGGCGGCGATGGCGAGGTGGATCTTGGTCTGCTGGGCGGAAACCGCGAGCATCTCCGAGCCGCGCCAGGCGAGCGGGCGGATATAGGCGTCGGTCAGCCCGTTCGCCTTCAGCACCTCGTTGCAGGCGGCGTCGATCTCGTCGGCGGTATAGGGGATGTCGAAGCCGAGCAGCTTGCCCGACTGGATCAGCCGGTTGGTGTGGTCGCGCAGGCGGAAGATGTTCCCGCCATACGACCGCTCGCCCTCGAAGACGGCGGAGGCGTAGTGCAGCCCGTGCGTCAGCACGTGCAGCTTGGCGTCCCGCCAGGGGCGCAGCGCGCCGTCCCACCAGATCATGCCGTCGCGGTCGTCGAACGGAATCAGACTCATCGCCTCGCATCCTCTTTCATGTCGGTTTCCTCCACCGAGGAACCCACCTCTTAATCCACGGCGCGGGCGATGGCCAAGCGATGTTTCTCAGGGAGCAGGAATGAGGTTTTGGCGGCGATTGCGTGCCGGCGGCGCAACGGTTCTTGCAGGAAAGCCACAATTCCTGTCTTATCACAGAGGTCCCGCTTCAGTATGGGCAACGACGCCATGCACGAAAAGACAGCCCAACCCGGCACGGCTGCCGGCCTCCTTTTCCTCCGCGAGGAAGAACTCCGCCTCGCCCAGGACATGATCTTCTTCGCCAACCGCGACCTCGTGGCCGCGGCCGATGCCATTCTCGCGGAAATGGGCTTCGGCCGGGCGCATCACCGCACGCTGCATTTCATCGGCCGCAATCCCGGCCTGCCGGTCGGCGAGCTGCTTCACATTCTCGGCATCGCCAAGCAGAGCCTCGCCCGCGTCCTCGGCCCGCTGATCCGCGATGGCTATGTCGAGCAGATCCCCGGCCGGGCGGATCGCCGCCAGCGCCTGCTCAGCCTCACCCCCGCGGGAGCTGCGCTGGAGCGCAAGCTGTTCGAGGCCCAGCGCGAGCGCCTGACCGCCGCCTTCCGCGAGGCCGGCGGCCCCGCCGTCGAGGGTTTCCGGAAGGTGCTGCGCGGCATGATGAAGGATGAGGCCCGCGCCTATCTCGACCGGGCCGATGCCGTGCGCGCCGCGCGGCGATGAGCGGGGCGGCCGGCGCCCATATCCTGCTGGTCGATGACGATGCCCGCCTGCGCGCCCTGATGCAGCGCTACCTGGTCGAGAACGGCTTCCGCGTCACCGTCGCCGAAAGCGCCGCCGCCGCCCGCGAAACCCTGCGCGTGGTCGACCCCGACATGATGGTGCTCGACGTGATGATGCCCGAGGAAACCGGGCTCGACCTCGTCGAATCCCTGCGCGCCGACCGCGCGCCCGACCTGCCCATCCTGCTGCTCACCGCCCGCGGCGCGCCGGAAGACCGCATCGCCGGCTTCGAGGCGGGGGCGGACGACTATCTCGGCAAGCCGTTCGACCCGCGCGAGCTGCTGCTGCGCATCCGCGCCATGCTCCGCCGCGCCGCCCCGCCGGCGCAGCCCGCCGGCCCGGTCCGGCTCGGCGCGGCGAGCTTCGATCCGGCCCGCGGCGAACTCTCCACCGAGCGCGGCCCGGTCCGCCTGACCGGCGGCGAGGCGAGCCTGCTCGCCGTCCTCGCCGCCCGCGCCCACGAGATCCTCTCGCGCGAGGCGCTGGCCGAGATCCTCGGCATGGACGAGGCCGGCGAACGCGCGATCGACGTGCAGGTGACCCGCCTGCGCCGCAAGATCGAGCCCGACCCGCGCGAGCCGCGCTACCTGCAAACCGTGCGCGGCCGCGGCTACGTCCTCAAGCCCGGCCCATGAGGCTCGCCCCATGAGACTGGCCCCGCGCGGTCTGGAGCCTGACCGCGTGCTGCGCAAGATCCTGCCGCGCAGCCTGTTCGGCCGCACCCTGCTGATCGTGGTCCTGCCGCTGGTCCTGCTCGAGGGCGTCGCCCTGCAGATCTTCTATGGCAGCCATCTCGACGTGCTCTCCCGCCGCCTCGCCGGCAGCGTCGCCGGCGAGATCGCCTTCGTGCTCGACCAGGCGACGCTCCACCCCGCCGCCCGCGGCCGCATCTTCGCCCACGCCGCCCGGCGCTTCGAGTTCCGCATCCGTGTGCATCCCGGGGCCACGCTCACCCCGCGCGGCCTGCCGCACGCCTTCGGCCCGGTCGATACCGATCTCGCCCGCGCCCTGCGGCAGAATCTCGACCGCGATTTCACCCTGGCCTGGCGCGGCCCGCCGGGGATGATCCGGGTCGACATCCAGCTCGCCCGCGGCGTGCTGACGGTCGATGTGCCGCGCAAGCGGCTCTATGTCGGCGCGCTCTACATCTTCTTCGCCTGGCTCGCCGGCGTCACCATCCTGCTGCTCGGCATCGCCATCCTGTTCCTGCGCAACCAGATCCGCGCCATCCGCCGCCTCGCCCTCGCCGCCGAGGCCTTCGGCATGGGGCGCGATCCCGGCCCGATCCGCCCCGAGGGCGCGATCGAGGTCCGCCGCGCCGCCACCGCCTTCAACCGGATGCAGGACCGCATCCGCCGCTTCCTCGTCCAGCGCACCGCGATGCTGGCCGGCGTCTCGCACGACTTGCGCACCCCGCTCACCCGGCTGCGCCTCGCCCTGGCGATGATGCCGCCCGACACCGCCGATATCGACGGCATGACCGAGGACATCGCCGAGATGGAGCGGCTGATCGGCCTCTACCTCACCTTCGCCCGCGGCGAGGGCACCGAGCAGCCGCAACCGGCCGACCTCACCCTGCTGATCGAGGATCTCGCGGCGCGGGCGGCGCGCGGCGGCGCGCCCGTCGCGCTCGACCTCGCGCGCCTGCCCCCGGTCGTGCTCCGCCCCGAGGCGATGCGCCGCGCGCTCGCCAACCTGCTCGACAACGCCGCCCGCCACGCCGCCGGCCGTATCGTCATCGGCGCCGCGCCGGAGGGCGGGCAGACCCTGCGCATCACCATCGACGATGACGGCCCCGGCATCCCCGAAAGCCGCCGGGCGGCGATGCTGCGCCCCTTCGAAAGCGGCAGCGCCACCGGCACCGGCCTCGGCCTCGCCATCGCGCGCGACATCGTCGCCGCGCATGGCGGCGAGCTGCGCCTCGCGGACAGCCCGCTCGGCGGCCTCCGGGTGATCGTCACCCTGCCGCTCTGAACACCGCAGCACACGGCAACACCTTGACTTTTACGTGGTCTGCACTGATACCGGGGGCGTGAAGGGCAGCGACGAACGCCCTCCCGCCCATGCCCGATTTTCCCACCCGCGCCGCTATCCGCGCGTGGGCGAACCGGCTGGGCCATATCAGTTTCTCTTGTCCGAATTGGTCCGCATATTGTCCGAATCCAGGGATATCGAGCCCCACACGCCCACCGAAGCCGCGCCCGAGGCCGCCACGCCGCCCGAGTCCGGCTTCGCGCCGCTCGGCCTGTCCGAACCCATCCTTACCGCGCTCGCCGAGAAGGGCTACACCACGCCGACGCCGATCCAGGCGCAGGCGATCCCCGTCGTGCTGATGGGGCGTGACGTCCTGGCCTGCGCGCAGACCGGCACCGGCAAGACCGCGAGCTTCACCCTGCCGATGCTCGACATCCTGTCCGGCTCGCGCGCCCGCGCGCGGATGCCGCGCTCGCTCATCCTCGAGCCCACCCGCGAGCTGGCGCTGCAGGTCGCCGAGAATTTCGTCCTCTACGGCAAGCACCTGAAGCTCAACCACGCGCTGCTGATCGGCGGCGAGAGCATGGGCGAGCAGCGCGACGTGCTGACCCGCGGGGTCGACGTGCTGATCGCCACTCCCGGCCGCCTGATCGACATTTTCGAGCGCGGCGGCCTGCTGCTCTCCGATGTCCGCGTGCTGGTGATCGACGAGGCCGACCGCATGCTCGACATGGGGTTCATCCCCGATATCGAGCGCATCGTCGCCATGCTGCCGGCGATGCGGCAGACGCTGTTCTTCTCCGCCACCATGGCGCCCGAAATCCGCCGCCTGGCCGACGCCTTCCTCTCGAACCCGAAGGAAATCACCGTCTCCCGCCCGGCCACCGTCGCCACCACCATCACCGAGGGCCTGTCCCTGGTCGCCACGCACGACAAGCGCGAGGCGCTGCGCCGGCTGATCCGCAGCGAGGAGGTGCAGAACGCGCTCGTCTTCTGCAACCGCAAGCGCGATGTCGACATTCTCTGCAAGTCGCTGGTCCGGCACAAATTCTCCGCCGGCATGCTGCATGGCGACATGCCGCAATCCGCCCGCTTCGCGACGCTGGAGAAATTCAAGGCCGGCGAGATCCGCCTGCTGGTCTGCTCGGACGTCGCCGCCCGCGGCATCGATATCGGCGGCCTCTCGCATGTCTTCAATTTCGACGTCCCGCACCACGCCGAGGACTATGTCCACCGCATCGGCCGCACCGGCCGGGCGGGCATGCAGGGCCGCGCCCTGACCCTCGCCGGCCCCGAGGACCGCCTGGCGGTCGAGGCGATCGAGCGTCTCACCGGCCATGAAATCCCCCGCCTCGCCGTCGATGGTCTCGACCCGGTGGCGTGGGAGGAGTCCGACGCCCGCGGCCGCCGCGGCCGCGGCAAGGGCAGGGGGGCTGCGAAACCCGCCGCCAAACCCGCCGCCGCCGAACCGACAACACCGAAAGCCGCCCCCCCGGCCAGATCCGCCGAGCGCCGCCGTCCCGAACGTCCCGACCGCGCCGAACGTCCCGACCGCGCGGAGCGCGCCGAGCGTCCCGAGCGCGCCGAGCGCGGCTCCCGCGCCGACTCCCCGCGCGAGACGGTGGTCGGCTTCGGCAACGACATCCCCGCCTTCATGCAGATCCGCCGGCGCGACAGGTCCCGGCCCCGCGAGGACGGCGCGGAGCAGGAAAACCACAACGAGGATACGGAAATCGCCGCATGAACGAGATCAAGAGGATTGACGAGACCGCCCCCGGCAAGCCCGCCCGCAAGGGCGGCTTCGCCCCGTTCGACTGGTCGGACGCCCTCCATCTCGACGCGCAACTCACCGAGGACGAACGCGCCATCCGCGACATGGCGCACGAATACTGCCAGAACAAGCTCTTCCCGCGCGTCCTTAAAGGTTTCCGCGAGGAGAGCTTCGACCGCTCGATCATGGCCGAAATGGGCGAGCTGGGCTTTCTCGGCGCCACGCTCTCCACCCATGGCTGCGCCGATGTCTCCTATGTCGCCTACGGGCTGATCGCCCGCGAGGTCGAGCGCGTCGATTCCGGCTACCGCTCCGCCTTCTCGGTGCAGTCCTCGCTGGTGATGTACCCGATCTACGCCTTCGGCTCCGAGGCGCAGAAGGATCGCTACCTGCCGAAGCTGCGCACCGGCGAATGGGTCGGCTGCTTCGGCCTCACCGAGCCCGATGCCGGCTCCGATCCGGGCGCGATGCGCACCCGCGCGAAGAAGGTCGATGGCGGCTACGTGCTGAACGGCTCGAAGACCTGGATCAGCAACTCCCCGATCGCCGATGTCTGTCTGGTCTGGGCCAAGGACGACGAGGGCGTGATCCGCGGCTTCCTGGTCGATCGCGACTCGAAGGGGCTGGAGACGCCGAAGATCGAGGGCAAGGTCTCGCTCCGCGCCTCGGTCACCGGCATGATCATGCTCTCGGAGGTCTTCGTCCCCGAGGATCGCATGCTGCCCGGCGTGAAGGGCCTGCGCGGCCCGTTCTCCTGCCTCAACAACGCGCGCTACGGCATCGCCTGGGGCGCGCTGGGCGCCGCCGAGTTCTGCTGGCACGCCGCGCGGCAATACACGCTCGACCGGCAGATGTTCGGCCGCCCGCTCGCCGGCACCCAGCTCGTCCAGAAAAAACTCGCCGACATGCAGACCGAGATCACCCTCGGCCTGCAATCCGTCCTCCGCCTCGGCCGCCTGCTCGATGCCGGCGAGGCCGCGCCGGAAATGATCTCCCTGCTCAAGCGCAACAATTGCGGCAAGGCGCTCGACATCGCCCGCCTCGCGCGCGACATGCATGGCGGCAACGGCATCGTCGACGAGTATCATGTCATCCGCCACATGGTGAATCTCGAAACCGTCAACACCTATGAGGGCGCGCACGACGTCCACGCCCTCATCCTCGGCCGCGCGCAGACCGGCCTGTCCGCCTTCTGAACCGCCCGCAAGCCACCCCCTCCGCCGCCGCATGAGCCGGCGGCGCCGCACCGCCCCCGCCATCGCCGGGGGCGGTCCCGCCGGCCGCCTGGCCGCGCTGTCCCCCGTTCTGGTCCCCCCGTTCTGGTTCCCCCGGTCCGGCCCCACGGTCTCATGCCGTCCCGCCACGATGGGAATCCGTTCCGTGTCGCACTGCGATACTTGCAAACAACCTGATGAATCATGTATATCGTTACGTATAAATATCGGTTGTTGTTGCAAAAAATTGCAAATAACTCCTTCTTTTAGAAACGCTTTGTCGAACAGACGTCCCATGGATTCCCCCCGTCCGTCTCATGCGTGATCCCGTCGTGGACGATGTCTGACCTGTCGCGCCCGTCGCTGATCCGCCCGGCCGTCTGGCGCGCCACGCTGCGCGGGCTGCTGGGGGCGGACGCGGTCCCCCGTCATCTCGCCGAATCGGTGGCGATCGAGGGGTTCGAACTGCGCGCCCGGCTCACCCGGGTGGCGAGCCTCGTCGGCATGGGCGTCGCCATCGTTCTCGCGGTCGATTTCCGGTCCACCCTGCGCGATGCGGCGGTGGCGGCGGCGCTCGCCGTGCTGCTGCTCGCCTGCCTCGCCCTGTTCGGCGTGGCCGCCGCCTGGCCCGCCCTGCGCCAGCGCCGGCCCGACCTGCGGCTGATCCGCCTCGTCTTCAACGGCGTCACGGTCCTGCTCGGCGCCGCCTGGTCGGTCTATCTCAACCTGCTGATGCGCGAGGTCCCGCCGGCCAGCCAGGCGCTGCTGATCGGCGTGTTCGTCGGCCTGCTCTCCAGCGTCATTTCCGCCGGCCCCCTCTCCACCCGGCTGGCCTTCTGGCTGCCGCTCACCGTGGGCGCCTTCGCCGCGCTGCGCGCCACCGCCGAGCTGTGGCAGCCCGCCGCCGTGATCTCGCTGAGCCTCTATTCCGTCTTCGTGTTCTTCACCATGATCGTGCTCAACCGCCGCATGGTCGAGCACGGCGTCAGCACCTTCGAACTGCGCCGCATCAACGAGACCATCCAGATGCTGCTGCGCGATTTCGAGGACAATGCGAGCGACTGGCTGTGGGAGACCGACGCCCGGCTCAACCTCGTGCATCCCTCGCCGCGGCTGGCCGAGGCGGCGCGCCGCGATGCGGCGGCGATCGGCGGCAACCTGTTCGCCTTCCTCGCCAGCCTCGGCGATGCCGCGGCGCCGCAGAGCGGCCCACCCGATGATGATGCCTATGCCGAGCTGCGCCGGCAGATCGGCCTGCGTCGCCCCTTCCGCGACCTGCTGGTGCCGGTCGGCCCGGCGCATGACCGCCGCTGGTGGTCGCTCACCGGCAAGCCGACGCTCGATCATCACGGCCTGTTCGCCGGCTATCGCGGGGTCGGTTCCGATGTCACGGTGGCGCATCGCTCGCGCCAGCGGATCGACTTCCTCGCCCGTCACGATCCGCTGACCGAGCTGCTCAACCGCGCCGCCTTCGGCGTGATGACGGACCAGGCGCTCGCCGCCGCCGGCGCGGCCCTGCTCTATCTCGATCTCGACCAGTTCAAGGCGGTGAACGACAGCTACGGCCACGGGCTGGGCGACAACCTGCTGCGCGCCGTCGCCGGCCGCCTGCGCGGCGCCATCCGCGAAACCGACATCGCCGCCCGGCTCGGCGGCGACGAATTCGCCGTCCTGCTGCCCGGCGCCACCCGGCTCGACGCGACCTCGATGGCCGACCGCATCATCGAGCGCCTCACCCCGCCCTATGGGCTCGATGGCCTGGCGGTCGAGATCGGCGTCAGCATCGGCATCGCCCTCGCCCCCGAAGACGCCGACACGTCGGAGGCGCTGCTGCGCAACGCCGATCTCGCGCTCTACCGCGCCAAGCAGGGCGGCCGCGGCGCCTGGCAGCTCTTCGACCAGGCGATGGACCGCCAGGTGCAGACCCAGCGCGGCCTGCGGCGCGACATCCGCCGCGCCCTCAGCGAGCGCGAGCTCTTCCTCGAATATCAGCCGATCGTCGAGCTGCCGACCCGCCGCCTGCGCGCGGTCGAGGCGCTGGTGCGCTGGCGGCATCCGCAGCGCGGCGTCATCGGGCCGGAGGATTTCATCGCCATCGCCGAGCGCGGCGGCCTGATCGGCGCGGTCACCCGCCACGTCCTCACCGAGGCCGCCGCCTTCGCCCTCCGCCTGCCGCCGGATGTCGCCATCTCGATCAACCTCTCCGCCCTGCATTTGCGCGAGGCGCTGCAATTCGACCAGATTTCCGCCGTCATCAACGCCTCCGGCCTCGATCCCCGGCGCATCGAGTTCGAGGTCACCGAAACCGCCCTGCTCTCCACCGACGAGCGGACGATGGACAATCTCCGCCGCCTGCGCGCCCTTGGCTGCAGCATCGCGATCGACGATTTCGGCACCGGCTTCGCGGCTCTCGCCACCCTGCGCGCCTTCCCCTTCGACCGCCTCAAGATCGACCGCAGCTTCGTCCGCGAGCTGGACCGCCCCGGCAATGCCGGGCAGATCGTCAAGGCGATCATCGAGTTCAGCCGCACGCTCGGCCTGCGCGTCACCGTCGAGGGCGTCGAGACCGAGGCGCATGAAGCGGCGCTGCGAGCCTATCCCGACATCGATGCGCAGGGATATCTCTTTTCCCCGCCACTCTCCGGCGATAGACTGCTCGCCCTTGCGGGTGCGGGCGTGCTGGCCGGCACGGGCGCGGCCTCCGGCTGACGGCCGCGCCGTCCCGCGTCCGCGCCCGGCACCAGTTCGGAGACCGTCATGACCGCCACACAAGCGAACGTTCCCGGCGAGCCCGCCGCCCTGCGTCCCCGCCTGACCGAAGACCTGAAATCCGCCATGCGGGCGCGTGACGACATCCGCGTCTCCACCCTGCGCATGGTGCTCGCCAAGCTGAAGGACGCCGACATCGCCGCCCGCCCGCGCGGCGTCGAGGCGATCGCCGAGCCCGAACTCGTCGCCCTGCTGCGCGGCATGGTCAAATCCCGCCGCGAATCCGAGGCGCAATACCAGGCCGGCAACCGCCCCGAGCTCGCCGCGCGCGAGGCGGCGGAAATCGCCATCATCGAGGCCTATCTGCCGCAAACCCTCGCCGGTGCGGCGCTCGATGCCGCCATCGCCGCCGCCATCGCCGCCACGGGTGCCACCGGCCCGAAATCGATGGGCGCGGTCATCGCCGCGCTGAAGGCGGCGCACGGTCCGGCGCTCGACATGGCGGCCGCCTCGGCCGCGGTGAAGGCGAAGCTGGCCGGCTGATGAGCCTGCCGCCGCAATTTCTCGACGAGCTGCGCAGCCGCACGCCGCTCGCCCCGCTGGTCGCCCGCCGTGTGCGGCTCGAGCGCGCCGGCCGCGACCAGAAGGGCTGCTGCCCGTTCCACAACGAGAAATCACCCTCCTTCTACGTCTACGACGATCATTACCACTGCTTCGGCTGCGGCGCGCATGGCGATGCCATCAGCTTCGTCATGCAGAGCGAGGGGGCGAGCTTCATCGAGGCGGTCGAGCGCCTCGCCGCCGAGGCCGGGCTGGAGGTGCCGAAGCCGAGCCCCGCCGCCGCCGAGGCGCAGAAGCGCGAGGCCGAGCTGGCCGACGTGCTGGAAGCCGCCGCCGCGGAATACCGCCGCCGCCTCGCTCTGCCGGAGGGCGAGGCCGCCCGCGCCTATCTCGCCGCCCGCGGCCTCGATGCGCCGACCATCGCCCGCTTCGGCCTCGGCTGGTCGGGCGAGGGCAGGGGGGCGCTGCGCGCGGCCCTCGCCCGCCAGGGCATCGCCGAATCCCGCCTCATCGAGGCCGGGCTGATGAAGGAGGGCGAGCGCGGCGCGGTCGACTATTTCTACAACCGCGTGATGTTCCCGATCCGCGACCGCAACGGCCGCATGCTCAGCTTCGGCGGCCGCCTGCTCGGCGATGGCCAGCCGAAATACCTCAACGGCCCCGAAACCGCGCTCTTTTCCAAGCGCCGCACCCTCTACGGGCTCGACATGGCCCGCCCCGCCATCCGCGCCGGCGCCGCGCTGATCGTGGTCGAGGGCTATATGGACGTCATCGCGCTGTCCGCCGCCGGTTTCGCCGGCGCGCTCGCCCCGCTCGGCACCGCGCTCACCGAGCAGCATCTCGAGGAGCTATGGCGCCTCTCGCCGCGCCCCATCCTCTGCCTCGATGGCGATGCCGCCGGCCGCCGCGCCGCCCTGCGCGCGATCGAACTCGCCCTGAAGCAGCTCACCCCCGAGCGCGGCCTCGCCGTGCTCGCCCTGCCGCCCGGCGATGATCCGGACAGTTTCGTCCGCCGCGAGGGCGAGGCCGCCTTCGCCGCCCGCCTCGCCGCGACCCCCTCGCTGGCCGATACGCTCTACGACCTGCTCGCCGAGGCCGCCGACGTGTCGACGCCGGAAGGCCGCGCCGCCCTGCGCGCCCGGCTCGAAGCGCTCGCCCGCCAGATCGACGATCGCGCCCTGGCCGGCGAATACCGCGCCGCCCTGCTCGACCGCTTCTTCGCCGCCCGGCGCGACCGCGCCTTCGCCACCCAGCGCGACGGCGCCTCCGCCGCCCGGCGCGACCGCGCGCCCTTCCGCCCCGGCATGACCCGTCCCGGGCCGCCGCCGCTCAACCTGCCCCGCCCGCCGATCGACCCGGCCATCGCCCATCGCCGCCGCGCGCGGCTGCTGACCGGCCTGCTCATCGCCCACCCCCATTTGCTGCCGCTGCTCGAGGAGGCGTTCGGCCTGCTCGCCTTGCCGCAGGAGTGCGCCCGCCTGCGCGCGGCGATGGGCGCGTGGCTCGCCAGCGCGGAAACCCTTGACTCCGAACACCTGCTCAACCATTTGACCCAGTCGGGTCTGGGTGATGAGGCCGCGCAGGTTCTTGCCGGCATTCCGCGCCCCGGAACCGGAACCGACACGTCCACAACCGGCGCCGATGCCTTGCAGTCGCTCTGGTACGGGATATACGGCCTGATGAATCTGGACTGGCTGCGGCAACAATGCGAGGAACAGAGACTGAGGTTCGAGCAGGATCCGACGCCCGAAAACAACACCCGTCTGCGGGCCTTCGTGGAAGCGCGCTATCGCGCCGAGCGGGGCGAAGCCGACCTTGATGCCTGAACCGAGCGCGCCCTTCGCGTTGCTGCCCTGGAGATTGATGCACTGATGGCGACCAAACAAGCTGCCCAAGCCGAGACCGCAGCGCCCGAGGCCGAAGCCGACACCGCGACGCTCGACATCCAGTCCGCCTCGGTCAAGCGCCTGATCGCCCGCGGCAAGGAGCGCGGCTACATCACCTTCGACGAGCTGAACGCCGTCCTGCCTTCCGAGCAGAACAGCTCCGAGCAGATCGAGGACGTGATGTCGATGCTCAGCGAAATGGGCATCCAGGTGGTCGAGGGCGAGGAAGGCGAGGAGCAGGAGCCCGCCGCCCGCGCCGAGAAGGACGAGGAAGCCGCCGAGGACGAGGAGACCGCCTCCGGCAATATCAGCGAATCGAGCGGCAGCCGCACCGATGATCCGGTGCGCATGTATCTGCGCGAGATGGGCACGGTCGAGCTGCTCTCCCGCGAGGGCGAGATCGCCATCGCCAAGCGCATCGAGGCCGGGCGCGACATGATGATCGGCGGGCTCTGCGAAAGCCCGCTCACCTTCCGCGCGATCATCTCCTGGCACGAATCCCTCAAGGACGGGAAGATGCTGCTGCGCGACGTGATCGACCTCGAAGCCACCCAGGGCGGCGGCGATGGCGGCTTCAACCCCTCCGCCCCGGTCGCCGAGGAACCCGAGGAGGATGACGAGGGCGAATCCAGCGGCCTCTCGCTCTCCGCCGTCGAGGAAAAGCTCAAGCCCGAGGTCTTCGAAACCTTCACCGAGGTCGAGAAGCTCTACGAGAAGTTCATGAAGCTCCAGCACAAGCGGCTGGACGCGATGAACGCCGGAGAGGAAGTCGCCTCCCGCTCGGAAAAGACCTACGAAAAGCTGCGCGACGAGCTGGTCGCCAAGGTCGAGCAGGTCAGCCTGCACAACAATCGCATCGAGGAGCTGGTCATCCAGCTCAAGGAGCTGAACCAGCGGCTCAACGGGCTGGAAGGCCAGATGCTGCGCCTCGCCGAGAGCTGCAAGATCACCCGCGAAGACTTCCTCGCCGCCTATCGCGGCCGCGAGATGGACCCGTCCTGGCTGGACGACGCGGCGAAGCGCCCCGGCAAGGGCTGGAAGATCTTCGTCGAGCGCCACGGCACCCGCATCACCGAGCTGCGCGCCCAGATCGGCCGCATCGCCGCCGAGGCGCAATTGCCGATCGAGGAATTCCGCCGCGTCTATTCCACCGTCTCGCGCGGCGAGCGCGACTCCACCCGCGCCAAGAAGGAAATGATCGAGGCCAATCTCCGCCTCGTCATCTCCATCGCCAAGAAATACACCAATCGCGGCCTGCAATTCCTCGACCTGATCCAGGAAGGCAATATCGGCCTGATGAAGGCGGTGGACAAATTCGAATACCGCCGCGGCTACAAGTTCTCGACCTACGCCACCTGGTGGATTCGCCAGGCGATCACCCGCTCGATCGCCGATCAGGCGCGCACCATCCGCATCCCGGTCCACATGATCGAGACGATCAACAAGCTGGTCCGCACCTCGCGGCAGATGCTGCACGAGATCGGCCGCGAGCCCACCCCCGAGGAACTGGCCGAAAAGCTCGGCATGCCGCTCGAAAAGGTCCGCAAGGTGCTCAAGATCGCCAAGGAGCCGATCTCCCTCGAAACCCCGATCGGCGACGAGGAAGACAGCCATCTCGGCGACTTCATCGAGGACAAGAACGCGATCATCCCGCTCGACGCCGCGGTCCACGCCAATCTCCGCGAGGCCGCGACCCGCGTGCTCTCCTCGCTCACCCCCCGCGAGGAGCGCGTGCTGCGCATGCGCTTCGGCATCGGCATGAACACCGACCACACGCTCGAAGAGGTCGGCCAGCAGTTCAACGTGACCCGCGAGCGCATCCGCCAGATCGAGGCGAAGGCCCTGCGCAAGCTCAAGCACCCCTCGCGCAGCCGCAAGCTGAGGAGCTTCCTCGAGGACTGAGCCGCCCATGCTCGAATATGCCCGCGTCCGCCCCGGCGAGAGTTTCGACCGCGCCTGCGTCACCGTGACCTTCCTGCGGATGGACCGCATGCCCGCGCGCGTCTGGCCCGACCTGCCGCCCGGCGCCGTGGTCGAGCCCGTGCCCCGCATCGGCCTCGCCGCCTATCGCGACCTGTACGACCGGGTCGGCCAGCCCTGGCTGTGGTGGCTGCGGCGGATCATGCCGGATGCGATGCTGGCGCGCCTGCTGGCCGATCCGGCGGTCGCGGTCCACGTGCTCCGCGTCGATGGCGCGGTCGCCGGCTTCTTCGAGCTGGACGCCACCGCCTGGCCGGATGTCAATCTGAGCTATTTCGGCCTGCTGCCCGAGGCGATCGGACGCGGCCTCGGCTTCGCCCTGCTGGGGGCTGCGATCGAGCGCGTCTTCTCCGGCCCGGTCCGCGGCATGACGGTGAACACCTGCACCGCCGATCATCCGCGCGCCCTGCCGAACTACCAGCGCGCCGGCTTCCGCGTCGTCCGCCGGATCGACGAGGTATGGGACATCCCCCGCCGCCTCGGCTTCACCGTGCCCGACCACCTCCGCCCCGCGCCGCGCCCGGCCTGACCCCTTACCCGGCCATGGCACGACGATGAGCGAGCGATGACCGAACCCCGCATCCTCCACCAGTCGACCCATCTGATCGTGATCGACAAACCGGCCGGCCTGCCGAGCCATGCCGGCCGCGCCGGCGGGCCCAGCGTGGAAGACTGGTTTCCCCGCTGGCGGCGCGGCGCCGACGGTCCCTGGCTGGTCCACCGGCTCGATGCCGACACTTCCGGCTGCCTCGCCATCGCCCGGCGCAAGACCACGCTGGTCACGCTGCAACGCGCCTTCGCCGCGCGCCGCGTCGGCAAGACCTACTGGGCGATCGTCGAGGGCGTGCCGGCCGCGCCGCACGGCACGATCGAGCTGGCGCTCGCCCGCCGCGCCACCCAGGGCGGCTGGCGCGTCGCGCCCGATCCGCGCGGCGATCCGGCGATCACCGACTGGCGGCGCCTCGCGGCGGGGCAGGGCAGGGCGCTGCTCGAACTCCGCCCGCGCACCGGCCGCACCCACCAGCTCCGCGTCCATTGCGCCGAATCCGGCTTCCCGATCGTGGGTGACCCGCTCTACGGCGCCGCTTCCGACGGGCTCTGCCTGCTCGCCCGCGCGCTCGCCCTGCCGCTCGATCCAGGGCTCATCATCACCGCCGCCCCGCCCGCCCACATGCTGGCGGCGGCGCGCGCCTCAACGCTCGATCTCGCGCAGCTGGTCGAGGAAGCCGCGGCAGAATGAGGCGGCCGTCCGCGCGCGGATCTTGCCCAGCAGCGCTGCATGCCGCGCGACGCGCTCCTCCGCCGGCATCAGCAGCGCCGCATGCATCGCATCGGCCACCGCGTCCGCGTCATACGGGTTGACGATCAGCGCCTCGGTCAGGTCCTCCGCCGCCCCGGCGAAGCGCGAGAGCACCAGCACGCCCGGGTCCGCCGGGTCCTGGGCGGCGATGAACTCCTTCGCCACCAGGTTCATTCCGTCGCGCAGCGGCGTCACCAGCCCGATGCTGGCGATCCGGTAGAACCCGGCGATGGTGGTCCGGTTCACCGCCCGCGTCATGTAGCGCAGCGGCGTCCAGTCGAAATCCGAATAGGCGCCGTTGATCTCGCCGGCCTGCCGGTCCAGCTCGTGCCGCAGCGCCTGATACCGGTCGACATCCTCGCGCGAGCGCGCGGCGATCTGCAACAGGCTGATCCGGCGCAGATGCTCCGGGTGCCGCTGGAACAGCCGGCCGAAGGCGTCGAAGCGCTGCGGCAGCCCCTTGGTGTAATCCAGCCGGTCCACCCCGATCGCCAGCGCCCGCCCCACCAGGCTCGACACCAGCCGCCGCGTCTCCGCCATCCCCGCCGCCCGCTGCGCCGTGCGCGCGAAGCCTTCCGCATCGATCCCCACCGGCGTCACAATCGTCATCGTGCGATGCCCGTCATGGACGAACCCGTCCGCGCCGGCGCGGTGCAACTCCATGCACGAGGCGGCGCAATCGAGGAAATTCGCCCGGTCGCCCTCGGTCTGGAACCCGACCAGGTCCGCCGCCGCCATCGCCCGCACCAGCTGGCACGCCTCCGGCAGCACGTGCAGCATCGCCGGCGGCACGAAGGGGATATGCAGGAACAGCCCGATCCGGTTGGCGACCCCCCGCCGCCGCAGCGCCTCGGCCATGGTCAGCAGCTGGTAGTCATGAATCCAGATCACGTCGTCCGGCTCCAGCAGCGGCGCCAGCCGGGCGGCGAACATCTCGTTGACCGCGAGATACCCCTCGAACTCGTCGCGCCGGAAATCGAACAGCCCGCTGCGGTAATGCAGCAGCGGCCACAGCGCGCCGTTGGAGAAGCCGACATAGAACCGCCGATACTCCGCCTCGCTCAGATCGACCGTCGCATAGGTGATGCCGCGATGCTCGACGATGGCCGGCCGCCCCGCGTTCGTCCCACCCCGCCGGCCCGACCAGCCGAACCAGAGCGAGCCGGGGCTCATCGCCTCCTCCAGCGCCACCGCCAGCCCGCCGGCCTTCGCCCCCTTGTCGCTCGGCAGCGACACCCGGTTGGAAACAACGACGAGCCGCCCCATCGTCACGCCACCCCCGGGGCGAGGGCGCCGCGCAGCCAGGCCAGCACCGCGCCCGGCCTGCCGCCGAAATCGCGATGCACGTGCAGCCCGTGCCCGCCTTGTGCCTTCGCCGCCGCGATCGCCTCCTCGTCGGTCACGTCATCGCCGACGAACACCGGCACCCGCCCGGCGAAGGGCGGCCGCGCCATGAACCACTCCAGCGCGCGCCCCTTGCCCGCGCCGCGCGGGCGGATTTCCCAGGCCATGTTTGCTGCCAGCAATTCCACCTCCGGGGATGCCGCGATCATCGCCCCGATCGTCTCGCCCAGCGCCGCCCCGGCTCCGGGTGCCGCCCGGTAATGCGCGACCAGCGAGGCCGATTTCACCTCGATCCGCACGCCCGGATGCGCCGCCGCCGCCTCCTCCAGCGCCGCCCGCCACGCCGGCCGGTTCGCCGTCTCGCGCAGCGGATGATGGATCGCCCCCGCCGCGTCGCGCAGCACGAAGCCGTGCTCGGCGCCGGCGGGGAAGGGCGGTCCGGTCACCGCGTCGATCTGCGCGAGAGTCCGCCCCGAGAGAATCGCCAGCGCCCCGTCGCGCTGCGCCGCCAGCCCGCCCAGCATCGCGCCGAGCCCCGCGGGCACCGCCACCTCCTCCGCCGTCGGGGCAAACTCCAGCAACGTGCCGTCCAGGTCGAGGAACAGCGCGTGCTCGCGCGTCAGGATCGGTTCCATCCCCCCGAAATGGGCATGGATGATGCCCCGATCAAGCAACGAGACCGGTTCGGCGGCGGAACGCTACCGCCGCGCCGCGGGCCACGAGAGCAGATCGTGCCCCATCAGCACCGGCACCCGCAGCAGCACATGCCCGTCATGCACGATGTCGATCGGCGGCTCCTCGGTGATCGAGCGGAACCGCGGCGCATACCGTTTCTCGATCGCCGCGACCGATCCCGGCATCGCCGCGATCAGGATATCCTCCCCGATCAGCGATTGCGGCGGCGTGGTCACGCCGAATTCGTGCGGATTGCCCTCGAACACCGTCATCCGCATCCCCGGCCCGACCGCATAGGCGATCTTCCCCGCATCGAACCAGCGCAGCGCCGCGAGCGCCAGCCCCGGCCGGTCGAGCTGCCCGCGCGCCTTGAGCGCCGCGCGGAAGCTGGTCCAGTCGATCGCCTGCAAGGTGGGGGACTTGCCCTGCGGAAACATCGCGTCGAACCCCGGCACGATGCCCACCCGCACCTGCAAGGCGATGAACAGCACCGCCACCGCCAGCAGCGCCGCCGTTCTCGTCGCCGCCCGCCCGATCCACCGCCGCATCGCCCCGCGCTGCCGCACGACCCAGTCGCCGAGCAGCGGAAACAGCATCAGATAGCCCGGCGCCGCCCAGTGGAACAAAATCTTGCGCGACGACCACAGCCCGATCAGCGAGAACAGCACCACCGGCACCACGCCGAGCCAGGCCAGCAGCCGCGCCCGCCGGTCGCTCCCCCGCAACCCGCCGATCATCAGCCCGATCATCGGCACGAAGATCCAGGGCGCGATGAACAGCGCCTCCCCGCCCCAGATCGCGAAGGGCCGCAGCGGATGCAGCGCCAGCCCCGCCGCCCGGTCGCCCTGATACCCGAACGAGGCCCAGCCGTTCAGCGCGTTCCAGATCACCACCGGCGAGAACATCCCCGCCGCCAGCACGCAGGCCACCCATGGCCCCGGCGTCGCCAGCGCCCGCCGCGCCCGCGCATCCGCCAGCAGGAAGAGCAGCGCCCCCGCCAGCACCAGCACCGCGTTATATTTCGACGCCATCGCGAGCCCGATCAGAATGCCCGCCAGCGGCCAGAAATCAGGGTCGGGCGCGGCCTCCAGCTCCGTCCGCCCGATCCCCAGCGCCCGCGCCAGCGCCCAGGCGGCGCCGACCAGGAAAAAGTCCAGCGGCCCGTCCGGCAGCACCCAGGTGCCGAAGGCGAGCGAGAACACCGGCGAGATGTTCAGCCCGATCACCGCCCACACCCCCGCCGCCGGTGAGAACAGGCGCCGCGTCAGCCCGTACATCAACCCGCTCGTCGCCGCGAACAGCGCGATGAACGGCAGCCGCACGATGAACGGCGCGTGCAGCCCGCTCACCCGCTGGATGCCGAGTTCCATCCACCACGAGACCGGCGGATGGTCGAAATACGAAAGCTGGAACGTGTGCGCGGCGGCGACCATGTAGCTCTCGTCGATCCCGAGCCCCATGCCGGCGGCCAGCACCAGCCGCGCCAGCGTCGCGGCGAGAATGACGAGCAGCGCGGCGCCGCCCGGTGTCATCTGCTTCATGACCGCATCGCATGGGCGAGCCGCGCCGGCCGGTCAAGCGCCGCCGCCCCGTCCTCACGCGAGCCTGACTTGCCGCGCGCCGAATCCCGCCCTAACACCAGCGTTCCACGGAGGTTCACGATGTCCCGATCCGCTCTCGACCGCCGCGCCATGCTCGGCCTCTCCGGCCTCGCCCTCGGCGGCCTCGCCCTGCCATCCGCCTGGGCCGACAGCGCCCCCGCCGGCCCTTCCATCGTCCCGCTCGAAGGCCATTTGCCGCCGCTCGCCTTGCACATGCAGGATGTCGAAACCGGCCGCCCCGTCACCCAGGCCGCCTTCCACGGCCATCCGGTGATCCTCTATTTCGGCTTCACCCGCTGCCCGGACACCTGCCCGCTGACCATGCAGAACGCGGCGAAACTCATCCCCCTGCTCGGCAAGCACGGGAAGGATCTGCGGGTCGTCTTCGTCACCATCGACCTCGCCTACGACACCGCCGCCCGCCTCAGGACGTTCATGGCGAAATTCGGCCCCCCGCCGGTCTTCACCGGCCTGCGCGGCACCCCTGCCGAACTCGCGGCGGCGGCGAAGCGTTTCGGCGTCTATTACCGCGCCCCCACCGGGCCCGATTCGCCCGACCCCGAATCCGCCATCCGCCATAGCAGCGCCACCTATCTCTTCGGGCCGGACGGTCGCGCCATCGCCCTCCTCGCCACCTTCCCCTCCTCGCGCCCCGACCTGCCGGGCGTCGCCGCCCTCATCCGCAAGACGATGGACAAATCCTGATGCGCCGCCTCCTCACCGCCCTCGCGGCGTGCCTGGTTCCGGTCCTCGCCGCCGCCGCCCCCACCCCCGCCGTCACGGCGAAGGACGGCTGGTTCCGCTACCTGCTGCCGCAGATCCCGGCCGCCGGCTTCGTCACCCTCGCCAATGCGGGCGATGCGCCGGCGGTGCTGGTGGGCGCCAGCTCGCCCGCCTGCGGCAGCGTCATGCTGCATCGCAGCATGAACCGCAGCGGGATGGACATGATGATCCATGTGAAATCCATCATCATCCCCGCCCATGGCAGCTTCCGCTTCTCTCCCGGCGCCTATCACCTGATGTGCATGAAACCGCGCATGACGGTGGGCGGCACGGCCCATGTCACCCTGACCTTTGCCGCCGCGCCGCCGCTCACAGTGACCTTCACCGTCTATGGCGCCGATGGGCACCCCAGCAGCCGGTAAGATCCCCCTCGTGTCGCGTCTCCGCCGGGCGCTGCTCGCCGCCCTGCTCCTGTCGCCAACGCTCGCTCCCGCCGCCGCGCCGCCGGACGGCAGCCCGGCGGGCAACGCAGAATTGGGCAAAAATATCGTCGTCCACGGCACGGCGGGCGGGGTGCTGCCCTGCATGGTCTGTCACGGCACCGATCTCGCCGGCAACCCGGCCATCGGCGCCCCGCGCCTCGCCGGCCTGAAGCCGGCCACGACGCTCGCGGCGCTGTCCGCCATCGCCGCGGGACGGCAGGGGAAAAACTACGTGATGCGCAACATCGCCCACGCGCTCACCGGCGCCGACCGCGCCGCCATCGCCGCCTATCTCGCCACCCTCGGCGCGCGCGGATGATCGCCCGCCGCGCCTTTACCCGCGCCGGCATCGGCGCTGTCGCATTCCTCCCGCTCGCCGCCTGTCACAAGGACTGGACCCTCTGCGCGCAGGACCTGAAGCCCGGCGCCACCGTCGCCGATCTCCGCCTCACCATGACCGAGGCCGAAACCGGCCGCATCGTCACCGCGGCGGATTTTCGCGGCAAGGTGGTGCTGCTCTATTTCGGCTACGCCAACTGCCCGGATGTCTGCCCGATCACCCTGCAGGAAACCGCCCGCATCCTCGGCCGGCTCGGCCGCAAGGCCGATCAGGTGCGCGTCCTCTTCGTCACCGTCGATCCGCAACGCGATACCGATGCCGTGCTGTCGCATTATCTCGCGCTGTTCGGCCGCCCCGAATTCACCGGCCTGCGCGGCACCCCGGCACAACTGCAAGCCCTCGCGGCGCGCTGCCACGCCGCCTATGCGGTGCATCCCTCGGCCGATCCGGCGCGCTACACCGTCACCCACACCGCGGCCGCCTATGTGTTCGACCGCGTCGGCAAGCCGCAATTCATCTGCGCCGGCCTGTCCTCGAAAACGCCCGACCTGCCCGGCATCACCAACGACCTCGCCCACCTCATCGGCTGAAAATCATCGTCTGATCCCTCACGCCGCCGCAGTGAGGCGGGCAGGGCAGGGGCAGGAAAAAATTACCCGAGCCGCGCGAGCGCGCCCAGCACGCCGCCCGGCTTGGTCCGGTTCACCGCCTCGATATCGGCGGCCAGAGCCTTGTAGTCCGGATGCCGCGTCAGCCCGAGATCGGGAATGATGAACCGCGCCCGTCCCCTGGCGTCGAACACGTAGACCAGCGCCGAATGCACCACCTGATATTTCTGCGGATCGGGCGAGGGATGCACCGAGGCCACTACCCGATACCGCCGCGTCAGCCGGTAGATCTGGTCCGGCGTGCCCCGCAGGCCGAGGAAGTGGCTGTCGAACAGCGCCACATATTTCGCCAGCACCGCATCGGTGTCCCGCTTCGGATCGATGGTGACGAACAGGAACACCACCTTCTTCGCCGCCGGGCCGAGCGCGCGGAACAGCATGTGCAGCTTGTAGAGCGTGTCGGGGCAGACATCCGGGCAGTTGGTGTAGCCGAAATAGAGCAGCACCGTCTTGCCGCGGAAGCTCCTTGCGGTGACGGTCTTTCCACTCTCCGCCTCGGTCATGGTGAAGCCGAGCGGCGGCACCAGCCCGCTCACCTCCACCACCCCGCCCTTGCCGAGCGGCACGCCGGTCAGCTTCGCCTGCCCACCAGTCGCGGCAAACGCCGGGGTCAGGGCGAAGCCGGCGCAGAGCAGCAGGGCGGCGAGGGCGCGGATCATGCCGCCGGCTCGCCGATCTTCCGCTTCAGCGCCTCGTTCACCAGCGCCGGATTGCCCTTGCCCTGCATCGCCTTCATCACCTGGCCGACGAAGAAGCCGAACAGCTTGTCCTTGCCCGCCTTGTATTCCGCGAGCTTGTCGGCATTGGCGGCGATCACCCGGTCGATCGCCGCGTCGATCGCGCCGGTATCCGTCACCTGCTTCAGCCCGCGCGCCTCGACGATCGCGCCCGCCGCATCGCCGGTGTCGAACATCAGCTCCAGCACCTCCTTGGCGATCTTGCCGTTGATCGTGTTGTCGGTGATCAGGTCGAGCAGCTCACCGAGCCGGGCGGCGGTCACCGGCGAGGTCTCGATGCTCGCCCCGGTGCGGTTGAGATGGGCGAAGAAATCGCCGAGCATCCAGTTCGCCACCAGCTTCGCATCGCGCCCGGCGGCGACGGTCTCGAAGAAATCCGCCGTCACCTGCTCCATCACGAAAATCGACGCCTCGTAGCGCGACAGGCCGAAATCGCGCATCAGCCGCGCCCGCTTCGCGTCCGGCAGTTCCGGCAGCGTCGCCTTCAGCGACTCCACCCATGCCTCCTCCAGCACCAGCGGCAGCAGGTCCGGCTCGGGGAAATAGCGGTAGTCGTGCGCGTCCTCCTTGCTCCGCATCGAGCGGGTGACGCCGCGCGCCGGCTCGAACAGCCGCGTCTCCTGATCCACAGTTCCGCCGGCTTCCCAGATCTCGATCTGCCGCTTCGCCTCCGCCTCGATCGCCTGCATCACGAAGCGGATCGAGTTGACGTTCTTGATCTCGCAGCGCGTGCGGAACGGCTCGCCATGCTTGCGCACCGACACATTGACGTCCGCCCGCATCGAGCCCTCGTCCATGTTGCCGTCGCAGGTGCCGAGATAGCGCAGAATGGTGCGCAGCTTGCGCAGATAGGCGCCGGCCTCTTCCGGCGAGCGCATGTCCGGCTCGCTGACGATCTCCATCAGCGCCACACCCGAGCGGTTGAGATCGATCAGCGACTTGCTCGGATGCTGGTCATGCATCGACTTGCCGGCATCCTGCTCCAGATGCAGCCGCGTGATCCCGATCGTCCGCGTCTCGCCCGATTCGAGTTCGATCTCGATCGCCCCGGCGCCCACGATCGGATGCTCGTACTGGCTGATCTGATAGCCCTGCGGCAGGTCGGCGTAGAAATAGTTCTTCCGGTCGAACCGCGAGACGAGGTTGATATGCGCGGCCAGCCCCAGCCCGGTGCGCACCGCCTGCGCCACGCATTCGCGGTTGATCACCGGCAGCATCCCCGGAAACCCGGCATCGACGAAGCTCACCTGGCTGTTCGGTTCGGCGCCGAA
>JAJZSY010000025.1 GCA_021849425.1 Pseudomonadota bacterium | reverse complement strand
GGTCCTTCAGCTTGGCGCAGATCGCGCGGCCGCGGGTGTCGGCGACGGAGCGATGGGCGATGAAGGCCAGCGCGTCCACCGGCTCCTGGTTGACCAGGATGGAGATCTTCACGAGGTCGCCCTCGACGTAGTCGTCCATCTGGTAGTCGAAGCTGGCATAGCCGCGGCTGACCGATTTCAGCCGGTCGTAGAAGTCGAACACCACCTCGTTGAGCGGCAGCCGGTAGACCGCCATTGCCCGGTTGCCGACATAGGTGAGGTCGACCTGCTGGCCGCGGCGCTCGTTGCAGAGGGTGAGGACGGCGCCGAGATAGTCGTCCGGCACCATGATGGTGGCACGGATCCACGGTTCCTCGATATGGTCGATGATCGAGCCGTCCGGCATGTCCGCCGGGTTGTGAAGCTCCATCATCTCGCCGCTCGTCTTGTAGAGCCGGTAGACCACCGAGGGCGCGGTCGCGATCAGGTCGAGATCGAATTCGCGCGACAGGCGCTCCTGGATGATTTCCAGATGCAGCAGGCCGAGAAAGCCGCAGCGGAAGCCGAAGCCGAGCGCCGCCGAGGTCTCGGCCTCGTAATGGAAGCTCGCATCGTTCAGCCGCAGCTTGGCGAGGCTGTCGCGCAGCTTCTCGAAATCGTCGGCATCGACCGGATACAGTCCGCACCAGACCACCGGGATCGATGGCTTGAAGCCGGGCAGGGGTTCGGTGGCGGGGGCGCGGTCGTCGGTGATCGTGTCGCCCACGTTGCAATCGGCCACGGTCTTGATGGCGGCGGTGATGTAGCCGATCTCGCCGGGGCCGAGATCGGCCTGCGGGGTGAGCTTGGGCGAGAAGGTGCCGACCTGGTCGATGGTGTGGACGGCGCCGGTCGACATCATGCGGACGCGCTGTCCCTTGCGCAGCCGTCCGTCGCGCACGCGCACCAGAATGATCACGCCGAGATACGGGTCATACCAGCTATCGACCAGCATGGCCTTGAGCGGGGCGGTATCGTCGCCCTTCGGCGGCGGCAGGCGGGTGACGAGCGCTTCCAGCACCGCTTCGATATTGATGCCGGTCTTGGCGGAGATTTCCACCGCGTCAGATGCGTCGAGCCCGATCACGTCCTCGATCTGCTGCTTCACCCGCTCGGGCTCGGCGGCCGGCAGGTCGATCTTGTTCAGTACCGGGACGATCTCGTGATTGGCGTCGATCGCCTGATACACATTCGCCAGCGTCTGCGCCTCCACGCCCTGCGAGGCGTCGACCACCAGCAGCGAGCCCTCGCAGGCGGCGAGCGAGCGGCTCACCTCATAGGCGAAGTCGACATGGCCCGGCGTGTCCATCAGGTTCAGGACATAGGTCTTGCCGTCCTTCGCCTTGTAGTTGAGGCGCACGGTCTGCGCCTTGATGGTGATCCCGCGCTCTTTCTCGATATCCATGTTGTCGAGCACCTGCTCGGTCATCTCGCGGGCGGAGAGCGCGCCGGTGGTCTGGATCAGCCGGTCGGCCAGGGTCGATTTGCCGTGGTCGATATGGGCGATGATCGAGAAGTTGCGGATCAGTTCGGTGGGGGTCGAGGTCATGCGCGCTCTTTAATCGAGATCGGGGCTTCTGTCAGCTTCATTGCGCGGGATCGCCAGCGCCCGTCCGGCCGGCGCTCACCCGTATATCTCGGTCGCGTCGCGCCATTGAAAAGAGCGGTCGGTTGCGCCACACACGCTTGCGGTCACGGAACGGTGACGCGGCGGGACGTGACATCGGGGCTGTGCCTTCCCATGTCCCGGGCAGGATCGGCGTCCTGCCGATACGCCCGCTCCGGCACCGGACCGTCGTCCATCACGACCTGCGTTGAGGAGATCTGCATGAACCCCCTGAAACAACTCGCTGAAGCCGGGCAGGCGCCCTGGCTCGATTTCGTGCAGCGCGGCCTGATCGAGGGGGGCGAGCTTGCCGCCATGATTGAGCGCGACGGGATCATGGGGGTGACGTCGAACCCGGCGATCTTCGAGAAGGCGATCGCGCACGCGCCGGAATATGGCGCGGCATTCGAGCGCTTCGTCGCCGCGCATGACGGCACGCCGATGGAGATCTACGAGCATCTGGCGATCGCCGACATCCAGGCGGCGGCGGACGCGCTGGCGCCGGTTCACCGCGCCACCGGCGGGCGCGACGGGTTCATCAGCCTCGAGGTGTCGCCCTATCTCGCCAACGACACGCAGGGGACGATCGACGAGGCGCGGCGGCTCTGGGCGGCGGTGGACCGGCCGAACCTCATGATCAAGGTGCCGGCCACCTCGGCCGGAATCCCCGCGATCCACGCGCTGATCGCCGAGGGGCTGTCGGTCAATGTCACGCTGCTGTTTGCCGTGCCGCGCTATGAGGCGGTAGCGCAGTCCTACATCGCCGGGCTTGAGGATTATGCGGCGAAGGGCGGCGATGTCTCGAAGGTGGCCAGCGTGGCGAGCTTCTTCGTCAGCCGGATCGACAACGTGATCGACCGTGAGTTGCAGGCCAGGATCGATGCCGGCGGGCCGGCCGGCACGATCCAGCCGCTGCTCGGCCAGGCGGCGATCGCCAATGCGAAGGTCGCCTATCAGAGTTTCCGCCGGATCTTCGCCGGCGAGGCCTGGGCCGCGCTGGCGGCCAGGGGGGCGCAGGTGCAGCGCCTGCTCTGGGCCTCGACCAGCGTGAAGAATCCCGCCTATCCCGATACGCTCTATGTCGAGCGGCTGATCGGCCGCGATACGGTGAACACCATGCCGCCGGCGACGATGGACGCCTTCCGGGATCATGGCACAGTGGTGCATGACGCGGTGGAACACGAGGTCGAGGCGGCGCACGCGGCACTCACCGCGATCGAGGCGCAGGGGATTTCCCTGGCGAACGTCACCCAGGACCTGGTCGAGGATGGCGTGCGGCAATTCGCCGAGGCGTTCGACAAGCTGCTCGGCGCGGTCGCGGCGAAGCGCGAGGCGCTGGTCGCGGTCAATCCGGCGCGCATCGAGGCACCGGAGGACATCGCCCGCGCGGTGGACGAGGCCGCCGCCGGCTGGCGGGACGATGGCACGATCCGCCGGTTATGGGCAGGCGATGCCGGCGTGTGGAGCGGTGCGGACGAAGCCGCCTGGCTCGGCTGGCTCGGCATTGTCGGGCACGAACACGCGCATGTCGGCACGCTGGTCCGTTGCGCCAATGCGATTCGCGAGGCCGGCTTCACCCATGTCGCACTGCTCGGCATGGGTGGATCGAGCCTCGGGCCCGAGGTGCTGGCCACCAGTTTCGGCCACCAGCCCGGCTGGCCGCGCTTTCACATGCTCGACAGCACCGACCCCGCCCAGCTCCGCGCGCTGGAGGCGAAGCTCGATCTCGCGAAGACGATGTTCATCGTCTCGTCGAAATCCGGCAGCACGCTTGAGCCGAACATCATGCTCGCGCATTTCCGCGCCCGCATGATCGAGACGGTGGGCGAGGCCGGCTGGGCGCGGCATTTCACCGCTGTCACCGATCCGGGCTCCTCGCTCGAACAGGTCGCGAAACAGGCGCAGTTCGCGCATCTCTTCCATGGCGTGAAATCGATCGGGGGGCGCTATTCGGTGCTGTCGAAATTCGGCCTGGTGCCGGCGGCGGCGATGGGGATCGATGTGTCCGACCTGCTGGCGCGGACGGCTCGCATGGTCGCCTCCTGCGCCGCGAGCGTGCCGGCGGACCGCAATCCCGGTGTGCGGCTCGGGCTGCTGCTCGGCACCGCGGCAACGAGGTTCGGCCGTGACAAGGTCACGATCGTGACCACGAAGCGCATCGCCGGCCTCGGCGCCTGGCTCGAACAGCTGATCGCCGAATCGACCGGCAAGCATGGCCATGGGCTGATCCCGGTCGATGGCGAGGCGCTGGGCGCGCCGGATGTCTATGGCGATGACCGCGTCTTCGCCCAACTCGTCCTCAAGGGCGAGGAGGATGCGGCGCAGGATGCGAAGCTCGCCGCACTGGCCAAGGCCGGCCACCCGGTGGTGCGGATCGTGCTCGACGACGTGGCGCAGATCGGCCAGGAATTCTTCCGCTGGGAAATGGCGACCGCGGTGGCCGGCGCCATCATCGGCATCAATCCGTTCGACCAGCCGGATGTCGAGGCGAGCAAGGTCAAGACCCGCGCGCTGACCGACGCGTACGAGGCGGGCACGCCGGTCGCATCTCCCGAGCCGGTGTTCCGCGCGAACGGCATCGCCATCTATGCCGATGCGGCCAATGAATCTGCGCTCGGCCGGCACAACACGCTGGCGGCCTGGCTGAAGCAGCATTTCCACCGCGCCCATGCCGGGGACTATATCGGCCTGCTCGCCTATATCGAGCATACGCGGGCGCACGAGGCGGCGCTGGCGTCCATGCGCTTGCGGTTGCGCGACGCACGCAAGGTTGCGACCTGCGTCGGCTTCGGGCCGCGCTTCCTCCACTCCACCGGCCAGGCCTACAAGGGTGGGCCGAATACCGGCGTCTTCCTGCAGATCACCGCTGACGATGCGGCGGATCTTCCCGTGCCCGGCCATCGCTACAGTTTCGGCCAGGTGAAGGGGGCGCAGGCGGAAGGCGATCTCGGCGTCCTCGTCGAACGCGAGCGCCGGGCCATCCGCGTTCACCTCACCGAGGTGGAGGCGGGTCTGGCCGAACTGGCGAAGGCCATCGACCACGCCTTCGCCTGACCCTGGTGTCCTGTCCCTGAAATTCGTGGGGGAATTTCAGGGATGGGCAGGCCGCCGGGATACTGAGTTTTCCAGTGTCGGCCTTGAACCTGAAATCCATCGGGTTTCAGCGTCGCGACACTAGAGCACTTTCCGATCCATCCGGATCGGATGTAGTGCTCTATGGTATTGATAAATAGAGCATATTTATCCGATCAGATGACTCCATCTGATCGGATGATGCTCTAGCGGGCGCGCAGCTCCGCGCCCGACCGGAGACCTTTGACGAGCGCCTGGCCCGGCGGCCCCGCATCGCGGGACCGTCAGCGGTCCGGCGCGGCAACAGGAACGGAGACAGAGCCATGAAGATCGGTGTGATCGGCCTTGGCCGGATGGGCGGCAACATTGCCCGCCGTCTGATGCGCGGCGGCCATGACTGCGTGGTGTTCGACACATCCGCGGATGCCGTCGAGACGCTGGCGGCGGCGGGGGCGACGGGGGCGCGCGATCTCGCCGGTCTCGTCAAATCGTTGGAGCCGCCCCGCGCCATCTGGGTGATGTTGCCGGCCGGGCGGATCACCAGCGAGACGATCGACGCGCTGGGCGAGATGCTCGGGCGGGACGACGTCGTCATCGATGGCGGCAACAGCTTCTATCGCGACGACATCGCACATGCCGCGCGGCTGGGGCGCAAGGGCATCCACTTCGTCGATGTCGGCACCTCGGGCGGCGTGTGGGGGCTGGAGCGCGGCTATTGTATGATGATCGGCGGCGAGGACGAGATCGTCCGCCGGCTCGACCCGGTGTTCCGCACGCTCGCGCCCGGGCTTGGCGGGATCGAGCGCACGCCGGCCCGCGCCGCGCGCGATCCGCGGGCCGAGCTTGGCTACATCCATGCCGGGCCGAACGGCGCCGGGCATTTCGTGAAGATGGTGCATAACGGCATCGAATACGGATTGATGCAGGCCTATGCGGAAGGTTTCGCGATCCTGCGCAACCGCGACGCCGAGGCGCTGCCCGAAGCCGAGCGCTATGATCTCGATGTCGCCGACATCGCCGAGGTGTGGCGGCGCGGCAGCGTGATCTCATCCTGGCTGCTCGACCTGACGGCCGCGGCGCTGGCGCGCGACGGGGCGCTTTCGGACTATAGCGGCTATGTCGAGGATTCCGGCGAGGGGCGCTGGACAATCAACGCCGCGATCGAGGAGGCGGTGCCGGCGGATGTGCTGACCGCCGCCCTCTTCGCCCGCTTCCGCTCGCGGCTCGACCATACATTCGGCGAGAAGATCCTCTCGGCCATGCGCCAGGGATTCGGCGGCCATATCGAGCAGGGGCAGCCCGGCGCGCCGCGGGGAGGGAACGAATGAACCCCCTCGCGCAACATCCCTCCCGTCCCGATGCGGGGGCGGCAGGCGTCGTCTCGGCCGCGCCGGCCGGACCGTGCAGCGTCGTGATTTTCGGCGCCGCCGGCGACCTGACCAAGCGGCTGCTGGAGCCGGCCCTTTTCAACCTCGCCAATACCGGGCTGGTGCCCGAACATTTCGGCCTGCTGGGCGCCGATATCGCCGATCTCGATGCTCGCGGCTGGACCGCCTCGCTGCGCGCGATGCTGGAAAGCTTCGTCGGTGATCCCGAGGCCGAAGACCAGATCGGGCGGGTCAACGATGCCGCATGGGAGCGCCTGACGGCCCATGCCGATTACGTTCAGGGCGATTTCACCCGGGACGAATTCTACGAAACCCTGAAATCCCGTCTCGAGGCGATCGAAACATCGCAAGGCACCGGCGGCAACCGGCTGTTCTACCTCGCCGTGGCCGACCGGTTCTTCGCGCCGATCGTCGAGCATCTCGGCAAGGCCGGCCTGCTGGCCGAGGGGGAGTCGGGCGAGGGCCCCTGGCGGCGGATCGTGATCGAAAAACCGTTCGGCCACGACCTCGCCTCGGCGAAGGCGCTGAACCGGCGGCTGCTGGACGTGGTCGCGGAGCGGCAGATCTACCGGATCGATCATTTCCTCGGCAAGGAAACGGTGCAGAACATCATGGCGCTGCGGTTCGGCAACGGGCTCTTCGACCCGCTCTGGAACCGCGACCGCATCGATCACGTCCAGATCACCGTCGCCGAGACGGTCGGCGTCGAGGGACGGGCGAAATTCTACGAGCAGGCCGGAGCACTTCGCGACATGGTGCCCAACCATGTGTTCCAGCTCGTCGCCATGGTCGCGATGGAACCGCCGGTCGGCGTGCGGGCCGAGGCGATCCGCGACAAGAAGCTGGAACTCTTCTCCGCCATCCGCACGGTGCGCCCGGAGGACGCCGTGCGCGGGCAGTATGACGCCGGCGAGGTTTCCGGACGACGGGCGCGCGCCTATCGCGAGGAGCCCGGCGTCGCGGCGGATTCGAACACCGAAACCTATGTCGCGCTGCGGCTGGCCATCGACAACTGGCGCTGGGCCGGCGTGCCGTTCTATCTCCGCACCGGCAAGCATCTTTCCGAACGGATGACGGAAATCGCCATCCGCTTCCGCAAGCAGCCGCTGGCGCCGTTCAAGGGCGCGTCGATCGACGATCTGCCGCCCAACTGGCTGGTGCTGCGCATCCAGCCCGATGAGGGCATCGCCATCGAGTTCGAGGTGAAGCGGCCCGGCCAGACCATGCAACTGGCTCCGGCGCAGATGCAGTTCCGCTATCGCGACCGGTTCGATCCGGAGCCGAATGTCGGCTACGAAACCCTGCTGTATGACTGCATGACCGGCGACCAGACGCTGTTTCAGCGGGCCGACATGGTCGAGGAAACCTGGCGCGTGGTCGGCGAGGTGCTCGATGACTGGAGCGGCAGGCCGGCGGCGGGGTTTCCGAATTACCGCAGTTTCAGCGCCGGGCCGGAGGAGGCGGAAAGATTGCTGTCCGACGATGATCCGACGCGGCGGTGGCGACCGGTCGCGCTCGATCCGGCGGAGGACGGGTCGTGAGCCGGGCGATCGATCTCGTGATCGCCGATGTCGATGGCACGCTGGTCACCGACGACAAGCGGCTGACGCCGGCAACCACGCAGGTCGTGGCCGCGTTGCGGGAGGCGGGCATCCGCTTCGCGATCACCAGCGGGCGGCCGCCGCGCGGCATGCGGATGCTGAGCAAACCGCTCGGCATCGACACGCCGCTGGCCGGCTTCAACGGCGGCGTGATGATGGCGCCCGATTTCAGCCAGGTCGTTGCCGCGCACGATCTCGATGACGGGGTGATCGGCCGGGCGGTCGGGCTGCTCGACGATCACGGGCTCGATGCCTGGGTCTATACGCATGACCGCTGGCTGGTGCGCGACGGCGCCGCGCCGCATGTCGCGCGCGAGCGGCGAACGGTGGCGTTCGCCCCCGAGATCGTCGGGCGGTTCGACCTTGCCGCCCTGCATGGCGTGGTTAAGATCGTCGGCGTGACCGACGACGAAGCGCGGATGACATCCTGCCGCGATGCCGCGCGCAAGGCGTTTGGCGAGGGCGTGACGGCAGATTGCTCGCAGCCCTATTATCTCGATATCACCAGCACGCGGGCGAACAAGGGCGCGGTCGTCGATGCGCTGGCCGAGCATCTGGGCATTCCGCACGCGCGGATCGCGACCATCGGCGACATGCCCAACGATGTTGCGATGTTCGCCCGCAGCGGCTGCGCGATCGCGATGGGCAATGCGGAGCACGATGTGAGGCGCAAGGCCCATCACGTGACTGTATCGAATGACGAGGACGGCTTTGCCGAAGCGATGAAGCGCTTCGTGCTGGAGGGGAGACGCGGATGAAACCCGTGCGTGGCGAACTTGTTGTGGTGCCGGATGCAGAGGCCTTCGCGGAGCAGGGGGCGCGGCTTTTCGCGGAAGCCGCCGCGGCGGCGGGCGAGCGCTTCCTCGCCTGCCTTGCCGGCGGATCGACCCCGCGGGCACTGTATGAGCGGCTGGCCGGGGCGCCCTGGCGCGACACGATCGACTGGGCGCGCGTCGATCTCGTGCTCGGCGACGAGCGGTTCGTCGCGCCGGAGGACGAGAAGAGCAATGTCCGGATGATCCGCGAGGCGTTGATCGCGCATCTGCCTGTAGCGCCCCGCCTGCACCCGGTGCCGTTCGCGGGCCTGACCGTCGATCAGGCCGCCGCCGCCTATCAGCGGGACCTCATCGCCCTTCACGGCGCGGCGCGCCTCGATCCGGCGAGGCCGGTCTTCGATCTGTGCCTGCTCGGCATGGGCGATGACGGCCACACCGCCTCCCTGCTGCCCGGGCAGGAGGAGTTGCTCGGGGAACGCCAGCGCTGGGTTGTGCCGGTGACGACGGGGCGGCCGGAACCGCGCGTCACCCTCACCTACCCGATCCTGGAGAGCGCGCGGCTGGTGGTGTTTCTTGTCTCCGGCGCCGGCAAGCGCGAGATGCTTGACCGCGTTCTTGGCGGCACGGATCGCGATGTTCCGGCGTCCCGCCTGAACCCGGGGGGGCGGCTGGTCTGGCTCGCCGATCGTGCGGCCGCCGGGCGCTGGGCAGGCTGAGGCGACGCATGGGCATTGATCCTGAAATCGGCAAGCGCGCGGCGGCGCGTGAAGCGGCTGGCCTTGTCGCCTCCGGCATGCGGGTGGGGCTCGGCACCGGGACGACGGCCGCGCAGTTCATCGACCAGCTTGCCGCGCGCGTCCGCGCCGAGGCGCTCGATATCGAATGCGTCGCGACGTCGGAGCGGACGGCCGCGCAGGCGGCGGCGCTCGGCCTGCGCCTCGCCCCGCTCGATGGCGTGCTCGATCTGGCGGTGGATGGCGCCGACGAAATCGAGTTCGGCACGCTGCGGCTGATCAAGGGCGCCGGTGGCGCGCTGCTGCGCGAGAAACTGGTGGCGCAATCGGCGCGGCGCTTCATCGTCATCGCCGACCGGAGCAAGCTGGTCTCGCGGCTCGGCGGGCGCGCGCGTCTGCCGGTCGAGATCGTCCGGCACGGGGCGGAGCGCACCTGCGCGCGGCTCGCCGAGCTGGGTCTTGCCCCGGTGCTGCGCGCGGCACCGGGAGGACTCTTCGTCTCCGATGGCGGCCATCACATCGCCGATTGCACCCTGCCGGCCGACATCGCGCCGCAGACGATCGACACCGCATTGCGCACGATCGCCGGCATCGTCGAGACCGGGTTTTTCCTCTCCGGCTGTGCTGCGGCGATCATCGGTGATGAGCACGGCGCCGCCCGCGCCTTCGACGGCGATCCGGTTTCGGCCGCCGGGCTCGCGCCGGTAGCCGCCATGCTGCGCTGCCTCGAACTGCCGAAGCCGGCTGCGCCGCCGCGCCTCGCGGTGATGGGGGTTTCGGCATCCGGCAAATCCACCATTGGCCTTCTTCTGGCCGATGCCCTCGGCGTGCCGTTTTGCGATGGCGACGATCTGCACCCGCCGGCGAACCGCGCCAAGATGCACGCGGGCCAGCCGCTCGACGACGAGGACCGGATGCCCTGGCTACACCGCATCGCCATGCGCCTTGGCGAATGGCGGGCGAACGCCACGGGCGGCGTGATCGTCAGCTCTCTGCTGACGCGCCGTTATCGAGATCTGGTGCGCGCGGGCGCGGGGCCGTTCACGCTCGTCCATCTCGATGGGTCGCGGGCGCTGCTGGCTGCACGGATCGCGGCGCGGCGCGGCCATTTCATGCCGGCCTCGCTGCTCGACAGCCAGCTCGCCACGCTGGAACCGCCGATGGCGGACGAAGATGCGATCGTGGCGCGGATCGATGAGCCACCCGTTTCCATCGTGCGGCGGGTCGTTGCGGAACTCGCGCGGCGACAGGGAGGCTGACATCCGGTTTCGGGATGTCCGCGGCCGCGGCGGCGCGGTGGCGGGCGCACAGGCAACGGGAGCTATCATGAGCCAGAGAATTGAGGATTACGCGATCATCGGCGACCGGCAGACGGCGGCGTTGGTGGGCAAGGACGGATCGATCGATTTCCTCTGCCTGCCACGTTTCGATTCCGATCCGTGTTTCGCGGCTCTGCTCGGCACGCGCGAGAATGGCCGCTGGCGGATCGCCCCTGACGCGCCGGTGCGGCGGGTGGAGCGGCGCTACCGGCCGGAGACGCTGGTGCTGGAAACCGACCTTTACACCGATGACGGCGCCGTCAGGATCACCGACTGCATGGTGCCGCATCCGCACGATACGACGCGGCTGGCCCGCATCGTCACCGGCCTGTCCGGGCGGGTCGATCTGCGCCTCGATCTCGTCTTCCGCTTCGGCTTCGGCGCGGTCGTGCCCTGGGTGCAGCGGCTGCCGGGCCATGAGGGGCTGGTCGCCATCGCCGGGCCGGATATGGTGGCGGTGTGGGGCGATGTGCCGATGACCGGGCGCAACCAGCACACCGAGGCGGCGTTCAGCGTCGCCGCCGGCGAGACGGTCGAATTCGGCCTCGAATGGCAGCCCTCGCACCGGCGGGTGCCGCGGCGGTTCAATATCGCGGCGGGGGTGGAAAAGGCGGCGGAGAGCTGGCGCGGCTGGGCGCGGCGGGTGCCAGTGGCCGGGCGGTGGGCGGAAATCGTCCGCCGGTCGCTGATCACGCTGCGGGCGCTGACCCATTGGGAAACCGGCGGCATCGTCGCCGCGGCGACGACTTCGCTGCCCGAGCAGCTCGGCGGCGGGCGTAACTGGGATTATCGGTTCTGCTGGCTGCGCGATGCGAGTTTCACGCTCCAGGCGCTGATGAATGCGGGCTATCGCGAGGAGGCGCATGCCTGGTCGCGCTGGCTCGACCGCGCGATCGCCGGCGGCGCGGACGACATCCAGATCATGTACGGCATCGCCGGGGAGCGGCGGCTGGAGGAGCGGACGATCGACTGGCTCGACGGCTACGAGGGCTCTCGCCCGGTGCGCGCCGGCAATGGAGCGGCAGGGCAGCGCCAGCTCGATGTGTTCGGCGAGGTGATGAACGCGCTCTACCAGGCGCATGTCGGCGGCGCGCAGCGCGATGAGAACAGCTGGAGCATCCGCCGCGTGCTGCTCGAAACCCTCGAGCGGATCTGGGCCGAGCCGGACGAGGGGATCTGGGAGGTGCGCGGCGGGCGGCAGCAATTCGTCCATTCCAAGGTGATGGCCTGGGTCGCCTTCGACCGGGCGATCCGCTCGGTCGAGGAATATGGCTATGACGGTCCGGTGGCGCGCTGGCGCGAGGTCCGTCAGCAGATCCACGACGAGGTCTGTGCGAAGGGGTTCGACAGCGGGATGAACAGCTTCGTGCAGGCCTATGGCTCGAAAACCCTCGATGCCAGCCTGTTGCTGATGACGATCGTGGGGTTTCTGCCGCCGGACGACCCGCGGATGCTCGGCACCATCGCCGCGATCGAGCGCACCCTGATGCAGGACGGCTTCGTCCGCCGCTACGATACGCAGACCGGCAAGGATGGTCTGGAGGGCAACGAGGGCGTGTTCCTCGCGTGCAGCTTCTGGCTGGTGGACAATTACGCGATGATGGGCCGGCAGGAAGCGGCCGAGGCCTTGTTCGAGAAACTCGTTGCCCTGCGCAACGATGTCGGGTTGTTCGCCGAGGAATACGACACGGTCAACCGCCGGCAGATCGGCAATTTCCCGCAGGCGTTCACCCATGTCGCGCTGGTCAACGCGGCGCTGCGGCTGAGTGGCGCGGCACAAGTGGCGGGATAAGGCCGCACGGCGGCGGCGCATCGTCATTGACCACGGCCGGCCGCCGGGACAGAATTACCAAATGTTCATCCCCGCGTGCGACGATTGGTCGTCCGGTCCGGGAGACTGCCATGCCACGCCTTGCCAACCGCCTCGCCGCGCTGTCCGCCCTGACCCTCGCAGCGGTGCCGCTCCTCGGCGGCAACGCCCGCGCAGGCGAGGAGCAGCTGCGGCTGACGCCGGGGAACATGCTGGCGCAGACTCATTCGACCGCGCTGCTCTTCACCATCACCGGCACATACCGGCAGCTCTCCGGCACGCTCGTGTTCGACCCTGCGGCGAATACCTGCCGGATCGACGTGACGTTCGCCACCGCCAGCCTCGCCTTGCCGAACGCCCTGGTGCGGGCGCAGGTGATGTCGCGCGGGTTTCTCGATCCCGATCAATATCCGCAGACCCGCTTCATCGGGCGTTGCAAAGCGGGCGGCACCCGGATCGACGGCAGGCTGACGATGCACGGGCAGACCCATCGCTTCAGCATGGCCCTGACGAAGCGTTTCTCCGGCGGCAAGCTGGTCGGGTTTCATTCGATCGGCCGGCTCGACCGGGAGCACTGGGGGATCGACGGGCTGGATATGCTGGTCGGCCGCACCATCACCGTGATCGACGACATTTCGCTCGATGGCCGCAGGCCGCACCCGGCTGGCTGATCGGATTCCAGCCGGGCGGCCGGGGCGCGACGGAGCGGCGCGTCAGTGTGCCGCCGGGGTGCGCAGCTCGCGTCGGAGGATCTTGCCGACCGGGGATTTCGGCAGTTCCTCGTGCCGGAACTCGACGATTTTCGGCATCTTGTAGGAGGTGAGGTTGCGCCGGCAGTGTTCGAGCAGCGCGGCCTCGGTCAGCCGGTCCGATTTCGGCACGACGATGATCTTCACCCGCTCGCCGGAGGCATCGTCGGCCACGCCGATGGCGGCGGCCTCCAGCACGTCCGGATGCATCATCACCACCTCCTCGATCTCGGAGGGATAGACGTTGAAGCCCGAGACCAGGATCATTTCCTTCAGCCGGTCGACGAGGCGGATGAAGCCTTGCTCATCCATCACGCCGATATCCCCGGTCGCCAGCCAGCCCGCCGCGTCGATCATCAGCGCGGTTTCCGCCGGGCGCTGCCAGTAGCCGCGCATCACTTGCGGGCCGCGCACGCAGATCTCGCCCTCCTCGCCGATGCCGGCCCAGCTGCCATCGGCACGCCGCAGCCGCACCATGGTCGAGGGCAGTGGCAGGCCGACCGTGCCGTTGAATCCCATCCGTTCGGGATGCTGCATGTCGATCGGGTTCATGCAGACCACGGGCGAGCACTCGGTCAGCCCATACCCCTCGCTCACCGGCAGGCCGGTCGCCGCCTGCCAGCGCGCCGCGACTTCGGACTGGGTCGCCGCGCCGCCGGCGATGACGAGGCGCAGCCGCGAGACATCGAGGCGGCGGAAGCCCTCATGGTTAAGCAGGTTGTTGAACAGGGTGTTGATCCCGACCATCACCTCGAATTTCTCGTGGCGGATGCTGCGCAGCACCCTCCCGGTGTCGCGCGGGTTGGCGATCAGCACGTTGCGGCCGCCGAGCGCCATGAACATGAACAGGTTCACGGTCAGCGAGAACACATGGTAGAGCGGCAACAACGTGAGGATGTTGAGCCGCTCGCCGCCAAGCTCGCCACCGCTCCAGGCAGAGGTCTGAAGAACATTGGCGATGATGTTGCGGTGCGTCAGCATCGCGCCCTTGGCCACCCCGGTCGTCCCGCCGGTATATTGCAGGAAGGCGATGTCCTCCGGCCCGGTCGTGACCTCGGTGAGACCAGCCCTGCGCCCTTGCGCCAGCGCGGCGTTGAACCGCACGCCGCGCAGCCCGTGCCGAGGCACTGTCCTTGCCAGGTAGCGGAGCGAAACATCGAGCACGATCCCGCGGAGTCCGCCGATCAGATCTCCCATGGCGGCGAGGACGACGGTTTCGATCTCGGTGCCCTCGATGCCGCGTTCGGCGGTGGCGGCGAAATTCTCGAAGACCACGAGCAGGCGTGCGCCGCTGTCGCGCAGCTGGTGGTTCAGCTCGCGCGCGGTGTAGAGCGGATTGACGTTGACGACGGTGGCGCCGGCCAGCAGCGTGCCAAACACCGCGACCGGATATTGCAGCGAATTCGGCATCATCAGCGCGACACGGTCGCCTTTTCCAAG
The DNA here is from genome assembly GCA_021849425.1 of Pseudomonadota bacterium. Classification (GTDB taxonomy): domain Bacteria; phylum Pseudomonadota; class Alphaproteobacteria; order Acetobacterales; family Acetobacteraceae; genus Acidiphilium. Next base: position 21,769 of record JAJZSY010000025.1, on the reverse strand, counting down.
CCCGCGTGATTGCAGGAACCCGGCGAAGGCGCCGGCGCGCTCGCGGGTTTGCGCATAAGTCATCGGCGAGCCGGCGCTGACGAAGGCGGGGCGTGAACCATAGTCCCGCACCCAGGCCTCCAGCATGTGGTTGAGCGAGGGAATGCCGTCGATCTGCTCGCCGATGTCGTGAGGCACGCCGTCGCGATAGGCGCCGAACCAGATACCATCCGTCGTGGCGCGGTCCTCGTATGTCACGGTCATCCGGTCCTCCGTGGAATACAGCAGATAAGCACGGCGTCTCATCTGCCAAATATGCGGAATGAATATTTTCTTTTTGGTTAATGATATTACGTATACGACAATATCGCCGGTTGACAAGGGGCCGCACGTCGTATCGAGCCAGGCGAGGCGCGCATAGATGGAGTACGTGGATGAGTAGGATGGGTAAACGGCGCTGCGCCGCCAGGCCTGCGCCGGGCGAGCGTGAGACCCGGTCGGGGTCGGCCGAGCGGTCATCCGGTCAGATCGAGCCAATCTGACCGGATGCGGCGGTTTCCCGCCGGTCAGGCGGCAGACCGGATCGGAGCGGGATCGCGCCAGGCGTGGCACGCCCCGGTATGCGGATCGATGATCACCGGCAGAACCCAGCGATGGGCGAACAGGCGCCGGACGGTGGCGTTGTCGGCCACGGCGGCCTCGACGCGGGCGGCCGGGGCATGGATGACGACGAGCAGCCGCTGCGGTACATGCGCCGGGGTGCCATCGTCATGGAACAGCGACTGGCGGGGCAGGCCGGTCCGCAGGTCGCCGCCATTGCCGAGAACCACGCCGAGGCGGCCGACCGGATTGTGAAGCGTCTTGTCGCCGGCGCCAAGACGGTCGTTGTCAACCGTCGAGAACAGGTACTGGCAGTTGATCCATTGCGCGACGACCATCGGTGCCGCGAGGATGGCTGCCAGCGCCGCGCCGTTGTCGTCGCTTTCCCAGTCATAGCTGTGCAGGAAGGCGCGGCCGCCGAGATCGGCATCGCGGGTCATGGCGCGCGGGCCGATGATGAAGGCGGCGTTGCCGGTGAGGCCCCATTCGGGCCGGACATCCGCCCAGTGCGCGGCGGCGGTGTCGGGATCGTCGGTCGCGCGGCCCGGTGAAGCCGCGCGTGCGGCCCGGCTGGCGGCGGCGGCGCGGGCGAGATCGCGGGCGAGAGCGTCGATCGCCGCGGCATGGCTGGCGGGGGCGGCCGCGGTGTCGAACAGGGTCACGGTTTCGGCGGTGGTGTTGTGCTCGGCGGCGAGGAACCAGGTGCCCTCGGGGATCGGCTTGCCCTCTGCCGCGAGGGAGGTGCGAACCGCCTCGTCATTGAGGATGGCGGCCAGCGTGCGCGCATTGGCGCCGCCGCCATGGCCGCCGCAGGCGCCGCAATCCAGCGTCGAGCGATAGGGATTGTTGCTGGCCTCGGCGGCATGGCCGACCAGCACGACGAGCGGCGCGGCGCCGGCCGTCGGCAGGCCGGTGAGGTCGAACAGCGCGCGGGCGCTGGCAAGCCGGGTCTCGAAGGGCAGGCCGGTGCATGCGCCATGCGGCGCGATTGCCGGCGCGAGGTGGGTCGGGTCGCCGTGCCACAGCCGCCGCAGCCGCCGCATCGCCCGCGGCGCCAGCGTGTTGGCGATCATCATCGCGGCCCCCAGCGGGCCCGCGGCCTCGGCGGTGGCGAAGCTGGTGCCGAGACCCGTCTTCAGCTCGCCAAAGCGCGCATTGGCCCGCGCTCCGGCGCGCCCGGCGGCAAGGCTGCGGCGGGCCGCCGCATCCGCTCCCGGCGCTGCGGCGAGTTCGAGGTCGTGTTGCGGCGTGGCGAGTGCGGGCAGCTGCGGCCGGCGCTCGCCATCCGGCAGGCGCAGCGCAATGGGCAGGCCGAAAAACCCGGCATAGCCGAAGGTTTCGTAGGCGCCGGCCGCTTCGACCGCGCGGCGCAGCGGTTCCGACCGCACGTCGATGCAGAAGACGAGCTGCGCGGCAGTGGGCGCGGCATCGGCGGCGCGGTTCGGCTGGCGGGCGATGCGGGCGATGAGGTCGTCGCGATAGGCGCGCTCGGCGGCATGCTGGAAGATCAGGCCGAGATCGGTGTCGTCCATCGCGGCGATATCGTCGAGCGCGCTTGCGCCGAGCGTCGGCGAGAACCCGAAATGTCGGGCTATGGCGGCGCGGGTGGCGGCGGCCGCGTCGCGTGCCACCGGCCTGGCCGGGGCCGGCGCACCGAGGACGAGATCGCCGAGCAGCAGGAGCGCGATCAGGTCGGCCATGCTGGCCGGCGCGGCTTCGGTCTGCTCCCGCCCGGCATGCGCCTCGCGCCAGTTGATATGGCCGGCCCAGCCGGGCAGCCGTGCGACGCGCGCCGTCAGCGCTGCCATGCGGCCGGCATCCGGCACGCCCAGCCGGTCGAGCGCCCAGGCGATGGCGGGCAGGGCGGCGCGCGGCGCCTGGCCCAGAAGATCGGGGCGCGCCGCGAAGGCGGGCTCGTGCGGCAGCAGGCCGAGCACGGCGGCGTAGAGCCCGAGGCTGCTGCCGGGCAGTTTCAGCGCGGCGGTCCCGCGGTCGAAGAAGGCGGCGCACCAGCGGGCGACGAGCATCGCGGCGGGATCGGCGGGCGCGGGTGCCGGCGGCGATGGTGGCAGGTCGAACAATCGTGCCATCAGGCAGTCGAACGGGGTGACGTCCGGGCCGAGGCTGTGGAAGGCGGCGTCCAGCCCGCCGAGCCGGTCGATCGCGACATCGCGCACGGCATCGCGCGGTGGCTGGCCCTGTTGCGCGAGGCTGCGCCAGAGATCGAGCTGCAGCGCCGCGCGGGCGCCATACTGCCGGGCCCCGGCGCGGATCGCGGTTTCGAACGGATGGTCCTCGAAGGCGGCGAGCGGGTTGACCGCGATGGCGCCATCCAGCGGCCAGAGCGCAGGTACGGCGCGCGCGGCAGCGGCGATCTGGGCGTCCAGCGTTTCGGTGGCCCCGGAAGCGGCGAAGGTGGGTCTGGCGAGATCGACATTCATGGGTCTGGTCCTTTCAGGCGTTCAGCAGCCGGACATGCAGCGGGCGGGGCAGGCCGGATCCGCCCTGGCGCAGCAGCGCCTGCGCGACGCCGCCGGCGAGGAAGACGGCCGCCAGCGCGAACACGAGGCCATCGCCGCCGAGGGGTATGGCGGGCGGGGCGGCGAGCAGGGCTTCGGTTGCGCCAAGCCCGGCCAGGTACAAGCCCGACAGAATGGGCAGCAGCAGGATCAGCCGAGGCGTGCCGACCGAGAGGGCGGCGCCGAGCCCGGTGGCGATGGCGAGGGCGGTGGGCAGCAGCGCTGCGCCTGTGACGATGCCTTGGGCATCGAGCCAGGCGATCGCGGCGAGGGCGAGCAGCGCGGCGAGCGCGGTGGTGGCCGCGCCTTGCGGCCGCCCCGGCCGCAGGGCCGGGCCGATGGCGGCGCCTGAGCCGAGGAACAGCCATGCCTTGAACAGGCCGTGCGCGATAAGATGCCAGAGGGCTGCGGCATCGCCGCCGAGGCCGCAGGTCAGGATCATGAAGCCCATCTGCGCGATGGTCGATCCGGCGAGGGACTGTTTGATCTCCGGCCGGACGAGTTGGAGGAAGCCTCCCCAGACCGCCGCGAACAGGCCGGCGCCGATAGCCAGCGCCTGCACTGCCGGGGCTGCGGCGAGCACGGCGGTGAAGCGGATCAGCAGGAACCCTCCGGCATTGACGAGGCCGGCATGCATCAGGGCGGAGACGGGGGTTGGCGCCGTCATCGAGCGCATCAGCCAGGTGGAGAATGGCGGCAGGGCCGAGCGCGCCATCGCGGCGAGCAGAAGGAGCCCGGCGGCAAGCCCGCGGAGCACGGCCGGCAGCGATGCGGCGCCGTTGATCATCGCCGCAAGGTTCGTCGAGCCCGCATGAGCGCCGAGCAGCGCGAGGGCAGCGAGGAGAGCCGCATCGCCGATCGCGAAGGCGCGCCGTGCCTGCTGCGCGGCGGCGGCGGCGGCGTGCGAGCCGGCATGGCCGATCAGCGCGGCGAGGAGCTGGCCGCTGGCGAACCAGACCGGCAGGAACACCAGCGCATCGCCGGTACGGACGAGCACGAGAACCGAGGCGAGCAACAGCGAAACCCGGATTGCATAAAGGCGGCGGCGCGGGTCGGCGCGCATGTAGCGGGTGGAGAAGGACTGCACCACGGCGCCCACGAAACTGGTGAGCAGGGTGAGGCTCGCGGCGAGCCCGTCGGTCGGGCCCGGAGCGGCCCAGCGCTGCGCGATCAGCCCGGCGGCGGCGGCGAGGCTCGCCCAGCCCGCGCGTTCCGCGCGCCGCAGACTGCGCTCTCCGCCGCGATCCGCCGCGGCGAGCGCGGCGCCACCAAAGGCGAACCAGGCGGGAAAATAAGAAAAATCCATGTGCGGCCTCCTTCCCGCAATCCGGTATGACAGAGGCATTGATTTGTGAAACGAGTTATCGATATCTCAAACATTGAAAACGCTAATGATGAGGCGCCGATGCCCCTTCGCACCCTGGATCTCGACCTCCTGCGCAGCTTTGTAACGATCGCCGATGCGGGCGGTTTCACCCGCGCCGGGGAGATGCTGGGGCGCACGCAATCCGCCGTGAGCCTGCAGATGAAGCGCCTCGAGGAGATGCTCGGCCGGCCGGTCTTCGTGCGTGGGCCGCGCCATCTGCGCCTGACCGACGAGGGGGAGCGTCTGCTCGGCCATGCGCGCCAACTGCTGCGGTTGAACGATGCGGCGCTTGCCGATCTGCTTGAGCCGGAAGTGGTGGGGCTGGTGCGGCTCGGCGTGCCGGAGGATTTCGCGACGGTGCATCTGCCAAAGGTTCTGGCGGCGTTCGTGGATGCGCATCCGCGTGTCGAGCTGGAGGTGACCTGCGACCTGACCCTCAATCTTGAAGAGGGATTCCGGGCCGGCCGATTCGACCTTGTGCTGGTGAAGCGTGAGCCGGATGTCGCGCTGGATGGCACGCGGGTGTGGCGTGAGCCGCTGGTGTGGGTGGCGCGGGACCGGCTTTCGGTGCCCGGGGAGGGGCCGGTGCCGTTGATCGTCTCGCCGCAGCCCTGCGTCTATCGGCGCCGGGCGATCGCGGCGCTGGATGCGGTCGGCTGCCCCTGGCGCTGCGCCTATACCTCGACCAGCCTGGCCGGCACCCAGGCGGCGGTTCGCGCCGGGCTCGGCGTTGCCGTGCTACCGCGTGAAATGTGCCCGGATTTTCTGACGCCGCTGCCGCAGGGCGACAGGTTGCCGCCACTCGCCGATACCGAGATCGCGCTGATCGAATTGCCGGGTGCCTCCGCAACAGCACATCGGTTTGCCCAGCACGTCGCCGCGGCCCTCGAACGCGGTGCTTGAAACATCATCCGATCAGATCGGGTCATCTGATCGGACAAAGATGCTCAAATTATCAATATCATAGAGCGTGGCATCATCCCCGCCGCACCTGCCGCCAGACCTTGCGCGCACCGTCGACCTTGAAAATCTCCGCGAACGCGCGCCGGATATTCGCCTCAAGCGACTGATTCCGCCGGGCGAATTCCGACCGCCTCTCGGAGCATTCGAACGGGGAGCAGACTGGGATGATGTTCTGTCACCCGCGCTGAACCTGCGTCACATCGCGGACCGCGCCATTGGCCGCACTCGTGGTCAGCGCGGCATAGGCCTGGAGAGCGGCGGAGACGAAGCGCTCGCGCGCCGCCGGCTTCCAAGCCGCCTTGCCCTTCGCCTCCATCGCGGCGCGCCGTGCTGCGAGTGTCGCCTCGTCGAGCTTCACGTCAAGCTTGCGGTTCGGGATGTCGATGGCGACGATGTCGCCCTCCTCGACCAGCCCGATCGCCCCGCCCTGGGCCGCTTCCGGCGAGATATGCCCGATCGACAGCCCCGCCGTGCCGCCGGAGAACCGCCCGTCGGTGATCAGCGCACAGGATTTTCCGAGGCCCTTCGATTTGAGATACGAGGTCGGATACAGCATTTCCTGCATTCCCGGCCCGCCTTTCGGACCCTCGTAGCGGATGAGCACCACGTCGCCCGCCTTGACCTTGTCACCGAGAATGCCGGCGACCGCGTCTTCCTGGCTCTCGAAGATCCGTGCTGGCCCCTCGAAGACGAGGATCGAGGCATCAACCCCCGCTGTCTTCACGATCGCGCCGTCGAGCGCGATGTTGCCATACAGAACCGCGAGCCCGCCATCCTTGCTGAACGCATGTTCGGCGTCGCGGATCACACCCGTCTCGCGGTCAAGATCGAGGCTCTCGTAGCGCCGGCTCTGGCTGAAAGCCTCGGTTGTCCGCACCCCGCCGGGGGCCGCGCTGTAAAGCGTTTTCGCCGTCTCGCCGCCGCGCATCACGTCCCAGCGGTCGATCGCCTCGCCGATTGTCTTCTCGTGCACCGTGGTGCAATCGCGATGGATCAGCCCGGCGCGGTCGAGCGCGCCGAGAATGGCCATGATGCCGCCGGCGCGGTGCACGTCCTCCATGTGGACATTGCTGACCGAGGGCGAGACCTTGCAGAGATTGGGCACCCGGCGCGAGAGTCGGTCGATGTCCGCCATGGTGAAGTCGAGTTCCGCCTCGCGGGCCGCCGCGAGCAGATGCAGCACCGTATTGGTCGAGCCGCCCATCGCGATATCGAGCGACATCGCGTTCTCGAACGCCTTGAACCCGCCGATACGGCGCGGCAGCACGCCCTCGTCGTCCTGCTCGTAATAGCGCCGGGCGAGATCGACGATCTGCCATCCGGCCTCGACGAACAGCCGCTTGCGGTCGGCGTGGGTGGCGAGCAGCGAGCCGTTGCCCGGCAGCGCGAGGCCGAGCGCCTCGGTCAGGCAGTTCATCGAATTGGCGGTGAACATGCCCGAGCACGAACCGCAGGTCGGGCAGGCGGAGCGTTCCATTACCGCGGCCTGCTCGTCGGTCTTGGTCGGGTCGGCGGCGACGACCATGGCGGTGATCAGGTCGGCGGCCTTGGTTTCGCCATCGGCGATGTATTTGCCCGCCTCCATCGGCCCGCCCGAGACGAAGATGGTCGGGATGTTCAGCCGCATCGCCGCCATCAGCATGCCCGGCGTGATCTTGTCGCAGTTGGAAATGCAGACCAGCGCGTCGGCGCAATGGGCGTTGACCATGTATTCCACCGCATCGGCGATCAGTTCGCGCGAGGGCAGCGAATACAGCATCCCGCCATGGCCCATGGCGATCCCGTCATCGACGGCGATGGTGTTGAACTCCTTCGCCACCCCGCCGGCGGCCTCGATCTCGCGGGCGACGAGCTGGCCCAGATCCTTCAAGTGCACATGACCGGGCACGAACTGGGTGAAGGAATTGGCGATGGCGATGATCGGCTTGCCGAAATCCGCATCGCCCATGCCGGTCGCGCGCCAGAGCGCGCGGGCGCCCGCCATGTTGCGGCCGTGGGTGGAGGTGCGGGAACGGTATTGGGGCATGGTGTCTCGTTTCCAGTCTGGCAATTTTGCCGATTACTATAGGGTCAGGGAAGATGCCGCGCTACCCTCCGGCGATCAGGGCGAACACCCGCAGCGCCGAGGCGAGCGGGCGTTCGGGGTCGCGCGATGCGTCCACCTCGCCGACCAACGTGCCGAGCGCCACGCCGCGCCGCGCCGCCGCCGCCTCCAGCGCCGCCCAGAATTCCGGCTCTAGCGCCACGCTGGTCCGATGCCCCGAGAGCGACAGGCTGCGCTTTTCAAGCGTCATTCGCGTCGCGGCAGCAGGGAGAGCAACGCGGGCAGGAACACGAAAGTGGCGATCAGCACCGCCACCAGGCTCAGCAGCAGCAATTCGCCAAGGCTCGCCGTGCCACGATCGCGCGAGGCCGCGAGCGAGCCGAAGGCGGTGCCGGTGGTCAGCGCCGAGAACAGCACCGCCCGCGCCGTAGCCGAGCCCAGCAAATGTTTCATCCCGTCGCGCCAGTTCATCACGAAATACACGTTGAACGATACGCCGACCCCGAGCAGCAGCGGCAGGGCGATGATGTTCGCGTAGTTCAGCTGCAGCCCTGCGAGATGCGCGAACAGCGCGGTCAGAAAGGCCGACAGCGCCAGGGTCAGCACCACCAGCGCCGAATCCCGCGCCGAGCGGAGAAACAGCATCAGAATCAGCGCGATCGCGACGGCGGCCAGCGCCGCGGCCTCGCGGAAGGCACCGAGAATCGTATCCGCCGTCGCCACGGTGGTCGCGGCCGGCCCGGCGGCGACCGGCACCACCGTCTCCACCGCCCGCACGAAGCGCCACAGCCCCGCCGAGCGCTGCGCCGCCGCGGTCGGGATCACCTGCACCCGCACCGCGCCATCCGGTAGGAACCAGTCGCGCTTTACCGAGGCCGGCAGGTTCGTCGCGGTGATCTCCCGCGCCGAGAGCGCCTGGTTCAGCCGCTTCAGCGCATCCGGTAGATAGCGGGTGAGGGCGGCGTTCATCGCCATCACCCGCGCGTCGGGAGCCGATTTCAGCTGCGCCAGCGCGGCGCCGATCCCGCGCAGCGGCGAGGTCTTTGGCAGCTTGCTCTCTACCGAGGCGATGGCCGCCGCCGCCTGTGCCGCCGCCGCGCGCAGGCGCTGCGGCGTCACTGCCGGCGGCGTGCCCGTGGCAAGGCTCGGCGCGAGAATGTCCTGGGTCTGCCGGATCATGCCGAGCTTGGCGCTCTGGTGCAGCGGCACGAAGGTTGCCCCGGAAATGACCTGCGCCACCTCGGGCAGCTTGCCAAGCCGCGCCGAAAGATCGCGCGCCTCCCCAACATCCTTCGCCAGGACGTTGATATAGAAAGGATTCGTTACCGATTTTCCGAGCAGGGACTGCAACGTCCGCATCGCCTCGGTATTGGGGTTCTGGGTATCGAGCGGGTTGGCGTCGAATTGCAGCGTCGCGGCCGCAAGAATCCCGGCGAGGGCGATTGCGGCGAACACGCCGAGCACCACGCGGCCATGGCGGCGCAGTGTGCCATCGGCCCAGTCGCCGATCGGAAAGCCGATCCGTTCTGCCTCGCCGCGCGGCCGGGTGAAGGCCAGCAGGGCTGGCAGGAAGCTGATCGTGCAGAAGAAGGCGATCACCATGCCGATGCCGGCGATCAGCCCCAACTCCGCCACGCCGACGAAGCTGGTCGGCACGAAAGCGAGAAAGCCGCAGGCGGTCGCCCCGGCGGCCAGCGCGATCTGCAGCCCCGCCTCGTCGGCGGCGCCGATCAGCGCCAGCGCCGGATCGTCCACCCGGTGGCGCACGTCGCGCAGCCGCACGCAGAACTGGATGGCGAAATCGACCGCGAGCCCGACGAACAGAATCGCGAAGGCGACCGAAATGAGGTTCAGCGTGCCGATGGCGAGGGCAGCGAAGCTGATCGTCAGTGCCAGCCCGGCCAGCAGCGTGGCGAGGATCGGCACGATCATCCGCCACGACCGCACCGCCAGCACGAGCCAGAGCGTGATCAGCGCTGTGCTGATCAGCAGGCCGGCCACCATCCCCTGGGTCAGGCTCGCGAATTGCTCGTCCGAGAGCGGTATCTGCCCGGTATAGCTGATCCGCGCCGCGCCATCCTTCACCTCCGGCAGTCCGGCGATGATCCGCCGCAGCGCCGCCGTCGCCACCCCGCCGGGTTGCAGCGCGCCATGATCGAGCACCGGATGGATCAGCACGAAACGCACATCGCCCTGCTCGGCCGCCACCCCCGGCATCAGCAGCGATTGCCATGACAGCGGCGTTGCGTGGCCCGCGGCGGCGGCGGCGAGCGCCTTGCGGAACGTGTCGAGCTGGGCGCGGTACGGGGCAAGATTGGCCTGCCCGGCGCCAACGCCCACCGCCATCAGGTCGAGCGCCTTGAACAGCCCGGCGGCGGAGGGATCGGCCGAGAGCTGGCCGAGAAAAGGCTGCGCGATCACGATCGCGTTCAGCAATGTCGCGAGCTGGGTCTCGGGCAGCAACAGCAGCCCGTCGCGGTCGTAGAAGCTGCCGGTGCCGGGGCGCGTGGCGTCGTGGAAATGAACCTTGTCTGCCGCCACCTTCGCGGCGAGCGCCCTTGCCGCCGCATCCGCGGTTTCCGGCACATCGGCGCGCACCACCGCGACAATGAGGTTCTGGAACTGCGGAAACGCCTTGTCGAATTTCATCTGCTCCTGCCGCCAGGGCAGGCTGGCCGCGAAGAGGTGATCGGTATTGGTGTCGATGCCGAGATGCGTCGCGGTGTAGGCGAGCCCCAGTACGATGGCGGCGAGATAGGCCGCGATCACCGAGCGCGCGTGGCGTCGGCTCAGGGCAACCGCGGTCATGATCAGTCTTCGCATCGAACGGGTCCGCTCAAGAATCGTATGAAGGGGGCCGAAGCGTCACCCGATGGGGAACCGACGCCCGGATATGCCAATGACATAATGAACTACATCCGACCCTGATGGATCGGAAAGTGCTCTAGCCGCGGATGAGCGCATCCGGCACGCCGAGCCCCACCTTGCGCAATGCCGCCGCCGCGCCGGGGTGAAAGGGTACGGGCGAGCTGCGGTCGATCCAGTCCGGGCCAAGCCGCGCAGGGCCGCTGCCGGGCAGCCCGCGTAGCAATTCCGTCCGGTGGAGCATCGCCGTCGTCGTCACCGCGCCGGCAATGCTCCCCGGCAGGCTCACCGCGCCGATGGCGATGGCTTCGGAGCCGATCGTCGCCACGGGAGCGGACAAATGGGGTAGCGTATGCCGCCCGATCACCGCGGCGCCGATGCCCGGCAGCGCTTTTGCCGCCGCCGTGATCTCGTCATGCGCGAAGCCGATCAGGTTGAAGCCGCCCCGCGCGGCGGCCTCGCGCACCGCCGGCAAAGGGGTGATGCCGAAGAACGCGCAGGCGTCGAGCCGCCCGCGATGCAGCAGGTCGATCTGCTCGCCATAGAGCCCCTCGATCGCCAGCCGGGGCCTGATTCCGGCGGCAGCGAGCGCCGGGAGGGCCAGAACCGCGCCAGCGCCGCCTGCCGGCCCGACGCCGATCACTTTTCCGGCAAGGTCACGCAGCCGACGGATGCGGGATCTTGCCGGGGCGAAAATCTGCAGGCTCGCGCCGCAAATCGGGAACAGGGCTCGAAACCCCTGCAACTTCACGCCGCTGGTCCATGTCCCCCGGCCAGCCCAGGCCTGGTTGGCAACGGCGAGCACCACGAGGCCGAGCTGTGCCGCGTTCTGTTCCACCAGCAGCACATTCGCGGCACTGCCGCCGGAGGCGCGATAGGACAGAGACATCCGCGCCGATTTCTGCGCCGCCTGTCCCCAGGCCTGGCCATAGACCGAAAATCCGCCGCCCGGCTGCCCGGTGCCCATCGTGATGGCGAGTGGAATGGCCGTAATGTCGGAGGCCCGTGCCGCGAGCGGCGCCCCCATCATCGCTCCCAGAACCGCGCGCCGTCCCCGCGCCATATCGTGTCTCCTTGCCATTCGTCGTATTGTATCGCCCGATGCGGGCAAATTCGGGGCAAAGTTGCGCTCCGGACCCGGTTAAAGCCTGAAGTGACCTGTGGGGCAAACTCAGGTCAGATTGCGGACCCGCTCCAGCCCGGCCAGCAGCGCCGCGCGAATGCCCGGCTCCAGCGCTGAGTGTCCGGCATCCGGAACCACCGTCAGCCGCGCGGCCGGCCAGGCTGCCGCGAGGTCGAAGGCAGAATTCGGCGGGCAGATCATGTCGTAGCGACCCTGCACGATCTCGCCCGGCACGCCGGCCAGACGCTCCATACCGGCCAGCAACCCGTCCGGCGGCAGGAACAGGTTGTTGAGGAAATAATATGCCTCGATCCGCGCGAGCCCGAGCGAGGTGCGGTCCTGCGCGAAGGCGCTGACCGTCTCGTAGCTCGGCAGCAGCGTCGAGCACGATCCCTCATAGACCGACCAGGCCTGTGCCGCCGGCAGGTGAATGGCCGGATTGGGATCGCAGAGCCGGCGGAAATAACTCCCCAGCACGTCACCGCGCTCCGCCTCGGGCAGGAAGTTCACCAGCGCCGCATGCGCGTCGGGAAAGAAGCGGGCGATCCCTTCAAGAAACCAGTCAACCTCGCTCGGCCGGCCGAGGAAAATGCCGCGCAACACCATCCCCATCACCCGCTCGGGATGCGCCTGGGCATAGGCCAGCGCGAGGGTCGAGCCCCAGGAGCCGCCGAACAGCAGGAACTGCCTGATGCCGAGATGCTCGCGCAGCGCCTCGATATCCTCGATCAGCGCCGGCGTCGTGTTCCGCTCCAGGCTGCCCAGCGGCGTCGAGCGCCCGGCGCCGCGCTGGTCGAAGATCACCACCCGCCAGAACGCCGGGTCGAAGAAGCGCCGGTGGACCGCGCCCGCGCCGGCGCCCGGCCCGCCATGCAGGAACAGCACCGGCCGGCCGCGCGGATTGCCCACCTGCTCCCAGTAGATCACATGCCCGTCGCCGACCGGCAGAGACCCCGTCTGATACGGGCCGACCTCGGGAAACAGGTCACCCCGCGGCATTGGCTGCCCCTTCGAGACAGGCCTCGATCACCCGCGCCACCTGCGCGTCGTCGAGATCGGGATGCAGCGGCAGCGCCATGATCCGCGTCGCCACATCCTCGGAAACGGGCAGCGCCGTACCGTCATGTGCTGCGCGATAGGCCGGCTGGTGATGCAGCGGCTTCGGGTAATACACCGCACTCGGCACGCCGCGCGCCCGCAGCCGCGCCTGCATCGCCTCGCGCGCCGCGCCGTCGCGCAGCAGCACCGCATAGATCGCCCAGGCGCTCGAACTCTCCGGCACGCGGATCGGGGTGACGAACGCCGAGACCAGCGCCTCGTCATACCGTCGGGCGATCGTCTCCCGCCGCGCCAGCTCGGCCTCGAACACGTCGAGCTTGGCGAGCAGCACGGCCGCCTGCAACGTGTCCAGCCGTCCGTTCATGCCGATCCGCTGCACGTCGTAGCGCGTCGTCCCCTCGCCATGGGTGCGCAGCGAGCGGTACAGCGCCGCGCGCTCGTCGCTCTCGGTGAACAGCGCGCCGCCATCGCCATAGGCGCCGAGCGGTTTCGAGGGGAAGAAGCTGGTCGCCGTGGCATCCGCGGCACGGCCGAGGCGCTCGCCGCCGAGGGCGGCGCCGAAGGCCTGGGCGCAGTCATCCAGCGTGAACAGCCCATGCCGGGCGGCGATGTCGCGCAGCGCCGGCCAGGGTGCTGGCTGCCCGAACAGATCGACCCCGACCACCGCTCGCGGCCGCAGCAATCCGGCCGCGCTCACGGCATCGATCCGCGCCTCCAGATGTGCGGGATCGATCTGGAACGTCGCCGGGTCGATATCGACGAAGACAGGCGTAGCACCGAGCAGCAGCGGCACTTCGGCGGTCGCGGTATAGGTGAAGGCCGGCAGAAACACGGCATCACCCGGTCCGATCCCCTCCGCCATCATCGCGATCTGCAGCGCGTCGGTGCCTGAACTCACGCTGACGCAATGCGCCGCCCCGCAGAACGCGGCGAGGCGCTGCTCCAGCTCGGTGACTTCGGGGCCGAGGATGAACTGGCCATGCGCCAGCACGGCGTCGATCCGCGTCCGCAGGCCGGGGCCGAGCCGCGCCTGCTGCGCCTTGAGATCGAGAAACGGAATCGGGGGAAGATCGGTGTCCATCGGCGTTCTCTAGCCGGTCGGGCCCGCCGCGGCGAGGGGTTGCGCGCCGAACTCGGGCACCAGCCTTGCCAGCGCCGCGAGGGCGACGGCGGTCTCGCCGCGCTGGATCAGTGCGGCGAGCTCGTCGAAGGCGCGGCCGACCAGCGCGGCATCGGCCACGCGGGGGGCGGCCATCAGCAGGCCGGGAAACCCGGTCTCGATCGGTCGTTCGGCGCCGTGGAACAGCTCCTCGAACAGTTTTTCCCCCGGTCTGAGCCCGGTGAAGCTAATCGGGATGTCGAGATCGGGCCTGAGTCCGGCAAGGCGGATCATCTGCCGCGCCAGATCAACGATCTTCACCGGCTCGCCCATGTCGAGCACGAAGATCCCGCCCTGTGCGACCGGCAGCGCCGCGTCCGAGCGGCCGACCACGGCGGCCTGCAGCACGAGCGAAACCGCCTCGCGCACCGTCATGAAATAGCGCCGCATGTCGGGATGCGTGACCGTCAGCGGCCCGCCGCGGGCGAGCTGGCGACGGAACAGCGGCACCACCGAGCCGGTCGAGCCCAGCACGTTGCCGAACCGCACGGTCACGATCCGCATCCCCTCCTGCCGCCGCGCCGCGACGTCGAGCCCCTGGGCATACATCTCCGCCAGCCGTTTCGACGCCCCCATCACCGAGGAGGGATTCACCGCCTTGTCGGTCGAGATCAGCACCATGAGCCCGGCGCCGGCGGCGCGCGCGGCATCCGCCACGTTGCGGGTGCCGAGCGCGTTGGTGGCGATTCCCTCCAGCGGGTTGGCCTCGACGATCGGCACATGTTTCAAAGCCGCCGCGTGAAAGACGAGGTCCGGCCGCCACGCGGCGCAGAGCGCCTCGATCCGCGCGCGATCGCGCACATCGGCGATCACCGCCGCACGCGCGAGGCCGGGCACGAGTTCCGACAGTTCAAGATCGATCTGCCACAGCGCGAACTCGCTTGAATCGAGCAGGACCAGCCGCGCCGGCCCGAACCCCGCGACCTGGCGGGCCAGTTCCGAGCCGATCGAGCCGCCGGCGCCGGTGACCAGCACGCAGCGCCCCTGGATCATCCTCGCCATGCCCTCGCGGTCGAGCGCGACCTGCGGGCGGTTGAGCAGGTCCTCGATGGCGATCGGGCGCAGCGCGGTCTCAGGCTCGCCCGGCGTGGTGGGCGAGAGCGTGGTTGGCCGCGGCGCGCGGGCGGTGCGGATGCCGCGGCGCTCGGCCTCGTCCATGATGTCGCGCAGCGCCGGGCCGACGAGTTCGCGGCTCGCCACCACCAGCACGGCCGGCATCTGCCCGGCCTCGGCCAGCCGGTCGAGCGCCGCCGCCAGCCCGCCTACCTCGCCGAGAATCGGCACATTATGAATGCGTCGCCCGGTTTCCCGCCCCGAACCGGACAGCACGCCGATGACCCGGTAGCGCTGCTGGCTTTCGCGCGAAAGGGCGGCGAGGAACAGTTCGGCGCCCTCGCCATCGCCGAGCAGCAGCGCGGTCTCGGCATCGTCCGACAGCACCTCGCGGCGGCTGCGCGCCATCCGGTAGAGCACGCGCGGCGCCAGCAGCGCGAGGGCCAGCGTGATGATCAGCAGCGGCGGAAAGCTCGCCGAGGGCATCCTCGCGCCGACGCCGACAAGCAGCAGCACGATCAGCAACGCGGCGGAGATCGCACTCGCCAGCACCGCGACCGCATCTGGCATGGCAGTGAAACGCCAGTGCTGCCGGGGAAGGCCGAACGGCACGCCGATCAGCCAGATCGCCGCCGACCCGGCAAGTGGGAGGATCGGCGGCGAGGGCATCGGTTTCGCCGGATCGGCAAGCCAGCAGGCGGCGATGACCGCCAGCGCGGCCAGCAGACCGTCAAGCACGAAATTGACCGCGATGCGGATCTGGCTGCGCTGCAACGTCATGACGGTTCGTTTCTAGCGGAAATACGGTCTGCCGCCATAGGGTGCACCGCAGCGACGAATTTGGTTGCACCTTTTTCGACAAAAGGTGTAACTCGCTTTCCATCGCAGGTGCAACCCAAGCAGGAGGAACGGCGATGGCTGTCAGCACGATGGGGGTCAAGCTCGACGATCAGGTCCGCACCCGGCTCCGCGCCCTGGCCGAGCGCGAGGGGCGGACGACGCATCACCTCGCCAAGCAGCTCATTCTCGCGGGGCTCGAGCGGCTCGAACGCGGCGAGGCGCTCGACGCCGCCGCCACCGCCGAGGACGATGCGCCCGCCGCCGTGCCCTTTCTCGAATTCGTCCAGGACGTGCAGCCGCAGACCGTGCTGCGCGCCGCGATCACCGCCGCCTACCGAATCCCGGAAACCGACGCGATCGCCGGGCTGATCGAGGGCGCGACCCTGCCCGCCGCCGCCGCGAAACAGGCGCGGGCGACCGCGACCAATCTCGTCACCGCGCTGCGCGCCCGCCGCAATGCCGGCATGGTCGAGACGCTGCTGCAGGAATACGCGCTGTCGAGCCACGAGGGCATCGCGCTGATGTGCCTCGCCGAGGCGCTGCTCCGCATCCCCGACGCCGCGACGCGCGACGCCCTGATCCGCGACAAGATCGGCGCCGGCGACTGGCAGAGCCATCTCGGCGGCAACAAGTCGGTCTTTATCAACGCCGCCACCTGGGGACTGCTGCTCACCGGCAGGCTGAACGCGACCGCGAGCGAGGCCGGCCTGTCCTCGGCGCTGAGCCGGCTGCTCGCCCGCGGCGGCGAGCCGGTTGTCCGCCGCGGCGTGAACATCGCGATGCGGTTGATGGGGGAGCAGTTCGTCATGGGCCGCACCATCGGCGAGGCGCTGGCCAATGCCCGCAAGCGCGAGGCGAAGGGCTTCGCCTATTCCTACGACATGCTGGGCGAGGCGGCACTCACCGCCGCCGACGCCGCGCGCTACTATCGCGATTACGAACAGGCCATCCACGCGATCGGCGCCGCCTCGGGCGGCAAGGGAATCTATCGCGGCCCTGGCATTTCGGTGAAGCTCTCGGCGCTGCACCCGCGCTACGGCCGCGCCCAGCGCGCCCGGGTGATGGAGGAGCTGGCGCCGCGGCTCAAGGCGCTGGCCCTGCTGGCCCGCCGCTACGATATCGGCATCAACATCGACGCCGAGGAAGCCGACCGGCTCGACCTCTCGCTCGACCTGCTGGAAGGTCTCTGCTTCGAGCCGGGCCTCGCCGGCTGGAACGGCATCGGCTTCGTGGTGCAGGCCTACCAGAAGCGCGCGCGCTCGGTGATCGAGTTCCTGATCGACCTCGCCCGCCGCAGCCGCCACCGGCTGATGGTTCGGCTGGTCAAGGGCGCCTACTGGGACAGCGAGATCAAGCGCGCCCAGCTCGACGGGCTGGAAGGCTTCCCGGTCTTCACCCGCAAGATCCACACCGACCTGTCCTATCTCGCCTGCGCGCGGGCGATGCTGGCGTCGCGCACCGAGATCTTCCCGCAATTCGCGACGCATAACGCGCTGACGCTGGCGAGCATCCACGCCCTCGCCGGGCCAGCTTTCGAGGTGGGGGACTACGAGTTCCAGTGCCTGCACGGCATGGGCGAGCCGCTGTATGAGGAAGTCGTCGGCCAGCAGAAGCTCGACCGGCCCTGCCGGATCTACGCGCCGGTCGGCACCCATGAGACGCTGCTGGCCTATCTCGTGCGCCGGCTGCTGGAGAACGGCGCCAACACCTCCTTCGTCAATCGCCTCGCCGATCATCGCGTGCCGGTCGAGGCGCTGATCGAGGACCCGGTCGCCGCGGCAAGGAAGATCGAGCCGCTTGGCGCGCCGCATCCGAAAATCGCGCTGCCAAGCGAGATCCTGGGCGCGCGGCGCAATTCCGCCGGATTCGACCTCTCAAGCGAGCAGCGCCTCGCCTCGCTCGGCTCGGCGCTGCTGGCGAGCCTCGAACAGGACTGGCGCGCCGCCCCGCCGGACGCCGATCCGGCCGCGCCGGGCCGGGCCGTGGTCAACCCCGCGAATACGGCCGACCGCGTCGGCACCGTCATCGAGCCGGATGAGGGCGCGGCCGGCGCCGCTCTCGCCCGCGCCGCCGCCATGGCGCCGATCTGGCAGGCGACGCCTGCCGCCGAGCGCGCCGCGATCCTGCTCCGCGCCGCCGACCTGCTCGAACACCGCATGACCGCGCTGGTCGGGCTGATCGTGCGCGAGGCCGGCAAGTCGCTCCCGGCGGCGATCGGCGAGGTGCGCGAGGCGGTCGATTTCATGCGCTATTACGCGGGCCAGTTGCAGGACGGGTTCGACAACGAGACGCATCGCCCGCTCGGCGTGGTGGCGGCGATCAGCCCGTGGAACTTCCCGCTCGCCATCTTCACCGGCCAGGTGGTCGCCGCACTCGCCGCCGGCAATGTGGTGCTCGCCAAGCCGGCGGAGGAAACCCCGCTGATCGCCGCCCAGGGCGTGCGGATCCTGCACGAGGCGGGCGTCCCGGCGGATGCGGTGCAGCTGCTGCCGGGCGATGGGCGGACCGGGGCCGCGCTGGTCGAGGATGCCAGGGTCTGCGGCGTGGTGTTCACCGGCTCGACCGCGGTGGCAAGGCTGATCCAGGCCACGCTCGCGCGGCGCCTCGACCCTCACGGCATGCCCGTGCCGCTGATCGCCGAGACCGGCGGGCAGAACGCGATGCTGGTCGATTCCTCGGCGCTGCTGGAACAGGCGGTGGGCGATATCGTGACCTCGGCCTTCGATTCCGCCGGGCAGCGCTGCTCGGCGCTGCGCATCCTGCTGGTGCAGGACGACATCGCCGATGCGCTGCTCGCCATGCTGCGCGGCGCGATGGAGGAACTCACTCTGGGGGCAACGGACCGGCTGTCGAGCGATGTCGGCCCGGTGATCACGCGGGAGGCGCGGGACAATATCCGCGCCCATGTCGCTGCGATGGAAGGGCGGGGGCACAAGGTCTTCTCGGTGTCGCTGCCGCCGGAAACCGAAGCTGGCTGGTTCGTGGCGCCGACGATGATCGAAATCGACCATCCCTCGGCGCTGGAGCGCGAGGTGTTCGGGCCGGTGCTGCATGTGGTGCGCTATCGCCGCGAGCAGCGGAATGCGATGATCGAGGCGGTGAACGCGCTGGGCTATGCGCTGACCTTCGGCGTGCATAGCCGGATCGACGAGACGATCGCACAGGCGATCGGCAAGGCCGAGGCGGGCAATATCTACGTCAACCGAAACATCGTCGGCGCCGTGGTCGGCGTGCAGCCCTTCGGCGGGCATGGGCTGTCGGGCACCGGGCCGAAGGCGGGCGGGCCATTCTACCTGCGCCGGCTGCTGGCGCGGCGGCCAATGCCGCATGGCGCTGGCGAGGTCCCGCCGGCGCTGGCGACGCTGATCGGGTGGATGCGGGAGCAGGGGATCGAGACCGCGCCGGCGCTGCGCTATGCAACGGCGGCGTTCCGCGATGCCGAACTGCCGGGTCCGGTGGGCGAGCAGAATACGTTGCGGCTGAAGCCGAAGGGGCTTGTGCTCTGCCGGGCGGCGAGCCCCGAGGGCATGTGGCGGCAGATCGCCGCCTGCCTTGCCACCGGCAATGCGCCGCTGGTGCTGTGCGCCGGGGCCGATTCTGACCTTGCCCGGTTGCCGGCGGCGATCCGCCCGGCGATCGCGCCGGAGGATTCGGTGGCGCGGGCGGAATTCCACGCCGTGCTGTTCGAGGGGCATCGCGACGCGCTGATCGCGCTGCAAATGGCGCTGGCGGAGCGGGACGGGCCGATCGTGCCGGTCCACGCCCTGCCGGCGGAGGACCATTCCGAGTGGGATTATCCGCTCGAATTCCTCCTCGAGGAGCAGTCGATCAGCGTCAACACCGCGGCGGCGGGGGGTAATGCCAGCCTGATGTCGATCGGCTGATTTATTGCTCTCCCCTCGGCGGTTAGAACCCGTTCCGATCCTTCTGGATCGGAACGGGTTCTATCTTGTCGATAACCAGAGCATCTTTATCCAATCAGATGACTCCATCCGATCGGATGATGCTCTAGCCGCCGATGGATGCGCGGATCGCGGCGAGGGCGTCGTCGGCTTTGCCGCCATCCGGGCCGCCGGCCTGGGCCATGTCCGGCCGACCGCCGCCGCCCTTGCCGCCGACCGCTTCCGAAGCGGTGCGGACCAGGGTGACGGCGTTGAAGCGGTCGGTGAGATCCGGCGAGACGGCGACGACGATGCTCGCCTTGCCCTCGGCGGTGGAAACCAGGGCGGCGATGCCAGAGTCCATCGATTTCAGGATGGAATCCGCCAGCGATTTCAGGTCGCGCGGCGAGACCTCGCCGAGATTGCGGGCGGCAAACTTGATGCCGGCCACCTCCTCGATCTCGGACGCGGCGCCGCCGGTGGCGAGCTTGCGCTGCAGCTCGGCGACCTGCCGCTCGAAGCGCTTTTTCTCCTCGATCAGGGCTGCGATACGGCCTGGAAGTTCGGCGGGGGCGACCTTGAGCGCGGCGGCGGCCTCTTCCAGCAGGTCGGCCTCGGCCTCGGTGGCGGCGAGGGCGGCTTCGCCCGTCACCGCCTCGATGCGGCGGATGCCGGCGGCGACACCCGATTCGGCGAGGATGCGGAAGGCGCCGATATCGCCGGTGCGGCCGACATGGGTGCCGCCGCACAGTTCGATCGAATAGGCCGACTTGTCGCCATCGCCGGCGCCCATCGAGACGACGCGCACCTCATCGCCGTATTTCTCGCCGAACAGGGCCATAGCACCGCGCTTCACCGCCTCGTCCGGCGTCATCAGCCTGGTTTCGACCGCGGCGTTCTCGCGGATGCGGGCGTTGACCTCGCGCTCGACGGCGCGCAGTTCCGCCCCCGTCACCGGGCGGGGCTGGGAGATGTCGAAGCGCAGCCGGTCCGGCGCGTTCAGGCTGCCTTTCTGCGTCACATGCGGTCCGAGAGCGCGGCGCAGCGCCTCGTGCAGCAGGTGGGTCGCCGAATGGTGGGCGCGGATGGCGCCGCGGCGGGCGTGATCGACCTCGGCATGGAGGGAGTCGCCGGGGGCGATCTCACCTTCCTCGATCGTGCCGTAATGGACGAAGAGGTCGCCGGCCTTTTTCTGGGTGTCGGTGACGCGGATGGTGACACCGGGGGCGGTGAGCGTGCCGGTGTCGCCGACCTGGCCGCCACTTTCGGCGTAGAAGGGCGTCTGGTTGAGGATGAGGGCGACCTCCTGCCCGGCCTCGGCGCGGCCGGCGGGGGCGCCGGCCACCACCACGGCGAGGAGGCTCGCATCGCTCTCCTCGGTCGAGTAGCCGAGGAACTCGGTGCCGCCGAGGCGGTCGCGCAGGTCGAGCCAGACGGTTTCGGTCGCGGCATCGCCGGAGCCGGCCCAGGCGGCGCGGGCGCGGGCCTTTTGCTCCGCCATGGCGGCGGTGAAGCCGTCATGGTCGAGGCCGCGACGCTGTTCGCGCAGCGCATCCTCCGTCAGGTCGAGCGGGAAGCCGTAGGTGTCGTAGAGCTTGAAGGCGACCGCGCCCGGGAGTTTCTCGCCCGAGCCGAGTTTCTGCACCTCATCCTCAAGGAGCGAGAGGCCGCGTTCGAGCATGACCGCGAATTTCTGCTCTTCCAGTTTCAGCGTCTCGACGATCAGGGCCTCGGCGCGGGGGAGTTCGGGGAAGGCGACGCCCATCTGCCGGGTGAGGGCGGGGACCAGGCGGTAGATGAAGGGTTCGCGCATGCCGAGCCGGTGGGCGTGGCGCATGGCGCGGCGCATGATCCGGCGCAGCACGTAGCCGCGGCCCTCGTTCGAGGGCAGCACGCCATCGGCGATCAGGAAGGAAGTGGCGCGGAGATGATCCGCGATGACGCGGTGGCTGACCTTGTGCGCGCCGTCGGGATCGGTGTGGGAGACCTCGGCCGAGGCGAGGATGAGGGCGCGCAGCGTGTCGGTATCGTAGTTGTCGTGCTTGCCCTGGAGGATGGCGGCGAAGCGCTCCAGGCCCATGCCGGTGTCGATCGAGGGGCGGGGCAGCGGGTTGCGCACGCCGGCCGGCTCTTCGAGGAACTGCATGAAGACGAGGTTCCAGATCTCGATGAAGCGGTCGCCATCCTCGTCCGGGCTGCCGGGCGGGCCGCCGGGAATGGACGGGCCGTGATCGTAGAAGATTTCCGAGCAGGGGCCGCAGGGGCCGGTATCGCCCATGCGCCAGAAATTGTCGTCGGTCGCGATCCTGATGATTTTC
>JAJZSY010000024.1 GCA_021849425.1 Pseudomonadota bacterium | reverse complement strand
CGATCGCGTAGCCCTCGAAGCCGAGGCCGGTGAGGGCGGCGGCGGATTCGGCGCGGAGATCGGCGAAGACGCTGCCCTGGACGATGCCGAACTGGCCATAGCCGGGGCGCGGTTCGAAGGCCGCGCGCGAACGTTCGGCCCAGCGCATCGACAGGCGCATCGAGGCGGCGGCCTCATCGTGCGTGGCGGGGAAGGGCGTGCACTCGTCGAAGGCCATGGTGATGGTGGCGTCGAGCGCGTTCTGGATCGCGGTCGAGGATTCGGGGGTGAGGTGGTGGGCCGAGCCATCGAGATGCGAGCGGAAGGTGACGCCGACCTCGTCGATCTTGCGCAGCTTCGCCAGCGACATGACCTGGAAGCCGCCGGAATCGGTGAGGATGATGCCCGGCCAGTCCATCATCCGGTGCAGCCCGCCAAGAGCGCGGACCCGATCGGCGCCGGGGCGGAGCATCAGGTGATAGGTGTTGCCGAGGACGATCTCGGTGCCGGTGGCGCGGACGGCGTCGGCCGTCATCGCCTTCACCGTGCCGGCGGTGCCGACCGCCATGAAGGCGGGAGTTTCGGCGGTGCCGTGGGCGGTGACGAGGCGGCCGCGGCGGGCGGCGCCATCCTGCCCGAGCTTGTGGAAGGTGAAGCCGGTCATGCGCGCTCCAGCAGCGAGGCATCGCCATAGGAGTAGAACCGGTAGCCCTGTGCGATGGCGTGGGCATAGGCGGCCCGCATGCGATCCAGCCCGGCGAAGGCGGCGACCAGCATCAGCAGGGTGGATTTCGGCAGATGGAAATTGGTCATCAGCCGGTCGACGAGCTTGAAGCGGTAGCCGGGGGTGATGAAGAGCTCGGTCTCGCCGTGCCAGGGGGCGAGGGTGCCGTCTTTGGCGGCGGCGGTCTCCAGCACGCGCAGGCTGGTGGTGCCGACGGCGACGATGCGCCCGCCCCGCGCGCGGGTGGCGTTGACCAGCGCGGCGGTCTCGGGGCCGATCAGGCCGCGCTCGGCGTGGAGCTTGTGGCGTTCGAGCTGGTCCTCGCGCACCGGCAGGAAGGTGCCCGCGCCGACATGCAGCGTGACCGTGGCGAGGCCGACGCCGCGTGCGGCGAGGGCGGCGAGCACGGTTTCGGTGAAATGCAGTCCGGCGGTGGGTGCGGCGACGGCCCCCTCTTCGGCGGCGAACATGGTCTGATAGTCCTGCCGGTCCTGCTCGGAGATGCCGGTGGGGCGGGGGATGTAGGGCGGCAAAGCGAGGCTCGCCGCGCGGTCGAGCATGGCGCGGAAGGTTTCGGCGTCGCAGTCGAAGCGCAGGGTCGCCGAGCCGTCGGGCGCGCGGGCGATCACCTCGGCGGCGATGCCGCCGGCGCCGTCGATCGCGATGGTCTCGCCCGGGCGGGCGCGGCGGGCGTTGCGCAGCAGAACGCGCCAGGTGCCGTCGGCCAGCGGACGATCGAGGGTGATGCCGATCCGCGCGTCGCCGCGTCGTCCGGTGAGTTGGGCGGGGATGACGCGGGTGTCGTTCGCCACCAGCAGGTCGCCGGGGGCGAGAAGGGCGGGCAGGTCGAGGATGGTGCGGTCATCGAGCCCATCCGGCCGGACATGCAGCAGGCGCGCGGCATGGCGCGGCCGCGCCGGCTCGGCCGCGATGCGCTCGGGCGGCAGGTGATAGTCGAAATCGGCGAGGTTCATTCTTCGAGGTAGCTGGAAATTTCGACCAGGTTGCCGTCCGGATCGCGGCAGTAGACCGAGCGCATGGCGCCGAGCGCGCCGATTTTCGGCGCCGGACCCTCGACGATCGCCACCCGCTGGGCCTTGAGGTGGTTCACGACGAAATCGGTGCCGAGGGCGGTGACGAAGCAGATGTCGAGCGCGCTGGGAGCGGGTTTCGCCGCCTGCGGTCCGGCATCGCGCCCGGCCTGGTGCAGGTTCAGCTTCTGCGCGCCGAAGCGCAGGGCGATCCGGCGCTCGGCGCCGAATTCCTCGCGCTCCATGCCGAGAACGCGCTCATACCAATCGGCCGTCGCGTCGATATCCGAGCAGGTCAGCACGACATGGTCGATCCGGTCGACGGTAAACTTCATGGCGTGGTCACGAAAGATCGGCGAAGAAGTCGTTGCCCTTGTCATCGACGACGATGAAGGCGGGGAAGTTCTCGACCTCGATGCGCCAGACCGCTTCCATGCCGAGTTCGGGGTATTCCAGCACCTCGACCTTGCGGATGTTGTCACGGGCGAGCACCGCGGCGGGGCCGCCGATAGAGCCGAGATAGAAGCCGCCATGCGCCTTGCAGGCGTCGCGCACGGCGCGCGAGCGGTTGCCCTTGGCCAGCATCACCAGCGAACCGCCGGCGGCCTGGAACTGCTCGACATAGCTGTCCATCCGCCCGGCGGTGGTGGGACCGAAGCTTCCGGTGGCCATGCCCTCGGGCGTTTTCGCGGGGCCGGCGTAATAGACCGGATGGTTCTTGATGTAGTCGGGCAGGCCTTCGCCGCTGTCGAGCCGTTCCTTCAGCTTGGCGTGGGCGATGTCGCGCGCCACGACGATCGGGCCGGTGAGGGCGACGCGGGTCTTGACCGGGTGTTTCGAGAGCTCGGCGAGAATGTCCGCCATCGGGCGGTTGAGGTCGATCTGCACCACATCACCACCCAGATGGGTGTCGGTGACCTCGGGGAGGTATTTCGCCGGATCGGTTTCGAGCTGTTCGAGGAAGACGCCATCCCTGGTGATCTTCGCGCGGATCTGCCGGTCCGCCGAGCAGGAGACGCCGATGCCGACGGGCAGCGAAGCGCCGTGGCGGGGCAGGCGCACCACGCGGACGTCGTGACAGAAATATTTGCCCCCAAACTGCGCGCCGATGCCGAGCTGGCGGGTCATTTCCAGGATCTGCTGTTCCAGTTCGAGATCACGGAAGGCGTGGCCGGTGGGCGAACCCTGGGTCGGCAGGGAGTCGAGCCAGCGGGTGGAAGCGAGCTTGACCGTCTTCATTGTGGTCTCGGCCGAGGTGCCGCCAATGACGATGGCGAGATGGTAGGGCGGACAGGCGGCGGTTCCGAGTGTCTTTACTTTGGTTTCAATGAATTCGAGAAGTTTTTTCGGATTCAGGATCGCCCGCGTTTCCTGATACAGGAAGCTCTTGTTGGCCGAGCCGCCGCCCTTGGCGACGAACATCAGCTCGAATTCCTCGGCATGGGCCTCGCCGGGGGCGGCCATGATGTCGCACTGGACTGGCAGGTTGGTGCCGGTGTTCCGCTCCTCGTACATCGAGAGCGGCGCCATCTGCGAGTAGCGCAGGTTGGTCTCGGTATAGGTGCGGTAGACGCCGTGGGAGAAGGCTTCCTCCTCGTCGCCCTCGACCCAGACGCGCTGGCCCTTCTTGCCGAAGACGATGGCGGTGCCGGTGTCCTGGCACATCGGCAGGATGCCGCCGGCGGCGATATTGGCGTTCTTGAGGAATTCCATCGCCACGTAACGGTCGTTCTGGGAGGCTTCAGGATCGTCGAGGATCGCGCGGAGCTGGCGCAGATGGCCGGGGCGCAGCAGGTGCGAGACGTCGTGGAACGCCTGGAAGGCGAGGGCGGAGAGGGTTTCCGGGGCGATTTGCAGGATGGTCCTGCCCGCCGCCTCGATGGTGGAGACGCCGCCGAGATCGAGCTTGCGCCAGGGCGTTTCGTCATGGCCCAGCGGGAACATGGTGCTGAAGGCGAAATCGGGCGTCTTCTTGGTGATCGCGTTCATGGCGGCTCTCCAGGCTCAGTCTTTGGCGGGCGGGCGGCGGCGGAAGGCATCGAGGCTGACGACCTCGGCGGGGCCCTGGTCCGGCGCCGGCGCGGCGGCCGGGGGTTCGGGCGCTTCAGGCTCGGCAGGGTTCTCGGCCTCGCGGACGGCGAATTGCAGGCCGAAGCGCACCGCCGGGTCGGCGAAAGCGGTAACCGCGTCAAGCGGAATGTCGAGCGTCGCCGGCACGCCACCGAAGGAGAGACGGACCGTGAAGCGACGCGCCTCGGCATCGACCGACAATTCGCGGAACTGGTGCTGCAGGACGATGGTCATCTCGTCCGGATATTGGGCGCGCAGCCGGTCGGGCATGGCGACGCCGGGATGGGCGGTGGCGAAGGTGATGTAGAAGTGATGCTCCCCTGGCAGGCCTTCGCGTGAGGCATGGTCGAGGGCGCGCAGTACGACGAGGCGAAGCGCGTCCTCGGTCCATTCGTCATACGGCAGGAGGCTCTCGGGGAGCGGCGTGTCGTCGTCTTCGGCCATGTCGTCGAATTCACCTTGCAGTCGTAATGCGTGCGGCGCCGGCAGAGGCGCCGGTGCGGGTCAGCGGGACTGTCGTTCGTAATGACGGTAATATTTTTCGGTCACAAGATCCGTCTGCACGACCACGGCTATGTCCGTCGTGTTGAACTGCCAGTCAATCACCGCGCCGTCGCCGACGAAGCCGCCGAGGCGGAGATAGCCCTTGATCAGCGGCGGCAACTCGGCGAGGGCCTGGCGGGCGTCGTATTCGCCGTCACCCAACCGGCGCATCTCGACATAGCGCTCATCCAGCGCCCGCGGCCGGATATGTGGTGGAGCGAGGTGCTGGGCGTGGAGGTAGGACAGGCACGGCGCCAGCTCATCGAGATCGGTGCCGTGCAGGCTGGCGCACCCGAACATCAGCTCGATTCCATGCTGGAACACATAGGCGGCGATGCCGCGCCAGAGCAGCTGCATCACGGCGCGCGAGCGGTGCGCCTGGTCGACGCAGGAGCGGCCAAGCTCAAGCAGGCGGCCCGAGAAACGCTGGAGCGGCGCGATGTCATATTCATCGGCCGAATAGAATTGCTGACCGGGGGCAAGGGCCTCCTGGCGAATCAGGCGGTAGGTGCCGACCACACCCCGCGCATCATCCCCGATGTCATGATCGATCACCAGCAGATGATCAGCGATCGCATCAAAGGCATCCCTGTCGCGGCCCGAGGCAAGGGTCGCCTCGTCGGGATGGGCCCCCAGCTCCTCGTAAAAGATACGAAATCGCAGCGCGAGCGCCGCGTCGAGCTCGTCAGCCGTGGTTGCGAGGCGCACCCCCAGATTTCCGACGCGGATTTCCGGGAAAGCCACGACACTATCGACCGGATGCTGGATTGTCATCGGCCTGGCGCTCCGTCGATTGTTTCGGTCGTGCGTGTCATCGCACCAAGGCGGCGGCCGAACAACTCGATCTTGAGAGAAACCAGTTCAAAACCATGGCGGGCGGCAACTTTGCGCATCAGCATCTCGGTTTCCGGCTCGTCAAATTCGATCACCTGGCCACTTTCCTGATCAACAAGATGAAAATGGTCATGTTCGCCAGACATCTCATACCGCGCACGGCGGCTGCCGAGATTGCGCCGTTCCAGGATGCCGTGCTGCTCGAACAGGCGGACGGTGCGGTAGACGGTGGCGAGCGATATTCTGGAGTCGATGCCGTGGGCGAGGCGGTGCAACTCGTCGACATCGGGGTGGCCGTTCGCTTCGGACAACACGCGGGCAATGATACGTCGCGGGCTCGTCATTCTGAGCCCGTTTGCCACGCACAGACGTTCGATGCGGGTCTCCATCCGCTGCGTTGTGAACCATCTCGGCGGCGCGGTCCACCCCATTCCGTCCGGCGGGTTGCAAGGCCTAGGGACGGGATCTCAGCGGGGTATAAAAATTGCAGAAACCGTCACTCGAAACGGGTCCCCGCACCCGTGCGCAGAGTTGCGTGACGGCGCGGTAGTTGGCGCAATTCCCGCAGCGCGCCCCGTCCCGGTAGGGATGCGGCCGGTAACCCGCAGCGAGCGGTGTCGCCTTGGGTCGGGAAGCTCCGGTTTCCGCCGCGGCCATCAGAGCGGCAAGGCCTGCGATGGCTTCCAGCCAGTAGCGGCGCGGATGGAGTTTAATGACCCGACTCCGTAAACTGCAATCCTGAATTATATATACGAAAACAAAACACTTTTAAATTGTATTTTTGGATCTCGTTTGCATGCGGTCTGGCTGCGGGTGCGGCAGGCTGCATCCAGATTGTCTCCACGACGGTAATGCCATAAGCAATGTTCGATGGTCCGGGAAACAGCATCTTGATGGCGTCGCCAGGCGGGGCAAACACGATGGAGGACGGTCTCGGCCTGCTCATCGAGGCCTGCCAGAGACAGGATGCGGCCGCCCTGCGGGAGCTGTACCGACGCATGGCGCCGACCATGCTTGGTGTGGCGCTGCGGCTGCTGCGCGATCGCCTGATGGCCGAGGACGTCTTGCAGGAGGCCTTCCTGCAGATCTGGCGCAATGCGTCGCGTTTCGACCGGGCGCGGGGATCGGCGCGGGCCTGGATGATCGGGATCGTCCGCTACCGCGCGCTTGACCGGCTTGATAGCGAGCGGCGGCTACCGGTCACCGGCGATGAAATTCCCGACATCGCCGCTGAGGAGGGCATCCCCGTCGAGGATGGTCGCGCGCTGGCGGGCTGCCTTGCAACCCTGCCGGAACACTGGCGACGGATGGTGCTGCTGTCTTACATCGAGGGCTATTCCCATAGCGAGATTGCCGCGCGCACCGATACACCGCTGGGAACGGTCAAGAGCTGGATCGTGAGATCGCTCGACGCGCTGAAGAGGTGTCTCGAACAATGAGCGACGCGCCGGATTTCGGGGCCGACCGTGCGGGGCTTTATGTCCTTGGTCTTCTGCGCGGCGAGGAGCGGCGGAATTTCGAGGCCGAGTGCGCGCGCGATCCGGCGCTGGCGGCCGAGGTGGAGGCGTGGGAGGAGCGGCTGCTGCCGCTGGCGCGCGCGGTGCCGCCGGTGGAGCCGGGGCCGGCGGTGTGGGCGGCGATCGAGCGCGCAACCAGCCCGCGCGCGGCGGCACCGGCGCCGCGGCACCGGCTGCGGGAGATCTGGGACAATCTGTTCGTCTGGCGGGGCATCGCCCTGGCCGGCGCGGTGGCGGCGGCGCTGCTGGCGCTGCTGCCGCGCGGGACGACGGGGCCGGCGATGGTCGCGGTGCTGTCGACGAAGGCGGGCCCCGTGTTCACGGTGGCGATGAGGACGAACGGCGCGCTGAACATCGCGCCGGTGGGGCGGATGGCGCCGCCGGCGGGCAAGGTCTGGCAGCTCTGGGCGATTGGCCAGGGCGAGGCGCCGGTGCCGATCGGCTTTGTGCAGGCGGGGGCGACACGGCTGCCGGCGAATGACGTGCCGGCGCGGCTGCGCCGGGCGCATACGCTGATCGCGGTGACGGTGGAACCGCCCGGCGGCTCGCCGACCGGCAGGCCGGATATGCCGATCGTCTTCGCCGGGCCGCTGCTGCCGGTGGCGCCGACGACCTCCTGATATCCGGCCGGATCAGAGATCGAGGCTGGTCTGCTCCGGCGGCGCGCGGTCCGTTTCGGGACGCACGCCGAGCGTGCCATCGCCGAAATGCAGGACGAGGCGCCGCTTCGACCCGGCATCGCGCCGCGTGGTCACCGGGTCGCCGGACGGGGTCGCCACCATCGCGAAGCCGCGCGCGAGGGTTGCGTGATAGGACAGGGCTTCGAGGCGCGCGGCGAGCGCGTCGAGGCGGAGCCGGTTTTCCCGCAGCAGGCCGGGGGCTGGGGCGGCGAGGCGCTGGCCGAGCAGGGCGAGGCTGTGGCGGCGGGCGGCGATGATCTCGCGCGGATGCGCGAGGCGGGCGGCGACCTCTCGCGCCTGGGCGCGCTTCGCGGCGACGAGGCGGGGCAGGGCAAGGGCAAGGCGCTCGCCGCGATCGTCGAGCCGCTGGCGGGCGGTGCCGATCATCGAGGGCAGGTCGGGGAGGGCGGCGGCGGCGCGATCGAGCCGGAGGCGGACCGACTGGGTGACGCGGGTGAGCGCGCCGGTCAGCCGCGCGCCGCTCTGGGCAAGGTCGGCGATCAGCGCCATGCGATCCGGCACAGCGAGTTCGGCGGCGGCGGTGGGGGTCGGGGCACGACGGTCGGAGGCGAAGTCGATCAGCGTCGTGTCGGTCTCGTGGCCGACGGCGGAGATCAGCGGAATCGGGCAGGAGGCTGCGGCGCGGACCACCTCCTCGTCATTGAAGGCCATCAGGTCTTCGAGCGAGCCGCCGCCGCGGGCGACGATCAGAACGTCCGGCCGCGGCACCTCGCCCCCTTCCGGCAGCGCGCCGAAGCCACGGATGGCGGCGGCGATCTGGGCGGCGGCGGCCTCGCCCTGGACGGCGACCGGCCAGAGGATGATGCGGCTGGGGAAGCGGCGGGCGATGGTGGTGCGGATGTCCTGGATCACCGCACCCTGGGGCGAGCTGACGACGCCGACGATGCGCGGCAGCAGCGGCAGGGCGCGCTTGCGGGCGGCGTCGAACAGGCCTTCCTCGGTGAGGCGCAGACGCAGCTTCTCGATGCGGGCGAGCAGCGCGCCTTCGCCGGCATAGTCCAGCCGCTCGATGATGAGCTGGTATTCCGAGCGCTCGGGATAGGTGGTGACGCGGCCGGTGGCGATGACCTCGACGCCGTTCTCCGGCTTCAGCCCGAGTCGCGCGGCGTTGCCGCGCCAGATGATCGCCCGGATCTTCGCCCCCTCGTCCTTCAGCGCCATGTAGGTGTGGCCGGAGGCGTAGGTTTTCATCTCGGTGATTTCGCCGCGCACGCGCACGCGGCCGAAGGCGGTCTCGACCGTGCGTTTGACCGCGCCGGCGAGTTCGGAAACGGTGAGTTCGGGCACGTTGCCGGTGGTGGGGTCCGCGGTTTCGCTCATGGCGGCGGACTATGCTAAGCGCGCGCCGGTTGCACAAGCGCAGGGGGATTTGATCATGCGGGTTCTGGTTGTCGGCGGCGGCGGGCGCGAGCATGCGCTGGCGTGGAAGCTCGCGCAGAGCCCGGTGCTGGAAAAACTCTTCGTCGCGCCGGGAAATCCGGGCATGGAATCGCTCGCCGAATGCGTACGGATCGGCGCGGAGGAGATCGATGCGCTCGTCGATTTCGCGCGGGCGGAGAAGATCGACCTCGTGGTGCCTGGGCCGGAGGCGCCGCTGGCGCTCGGCCTTGCCGACCGGATGGCGGCGGCGGGAATCGCCTGTTTCGGCCCCACCGAGGCGGCGGCGCGGCTCGAATCCTCGAAGCGGTTCACCAAGGAAATCTGCGACGAGGCGGGGATTCCGACCGCTTCCTGGGCGAGCTTCACCGATGCCGACGCGGCGCGGGCCTATCTCGACGAGCACCCGGCGCCGATCGTGATCAAGGCGGACGGGCTGGCGGCGGGCAAGGGCGTGGTGGTCGCCGCGACCGATGAGGAGGCGCGCGAGGCCGTCGCCGCGATGCTGGAGGGCGGGCTGCATGGCGACTCGGGCGCTGAGATCGTGATCGAGGAATGCCTGATCGGCACCGAGATTTCGCTGTTCGCGATCTGCGATGGCGAGACCGCGCTGTTCTGTGGCACCGCCTCGGACCACAAGCGGGTGGGCGATGGCGATACCGGGCCGAATACCGGCGGGATGGGGGCGATCGCGCCGCCGCCGGCGGCCTCGGAGGCGGTGATCGGGGCGGCGATGGAGCGGATCGTCCGTCCGGCGCTGCGGACGATGGCGCGGCGCGGCGCGCCCTTCCGCGGCTTTCTGTTCGCCGGGCTGATGCTCACCGCCTCCGGCCCGAGGCTGATCGAGTTCAACGTGCGGTTCGGCGATCCGGAATGCGAGACGCTGCTGCCGCTGCTGAAGACCGACCTGCTGCCGGTGCTCGCCGATGCGGCGCGGGGCCGGCTCGATCCGCAAACCCGGCTCGACTGGCGGGACGGCGCGGCGGCGACGGTGGTGATGGCGGCGAAGGGCTATCCGGGCGCCTATGAGAAGGGGCACGAGATCGACCTTGCCGGCGTGGACGGGTTGCCGGAGACTTCGGTGTTCCAGGCCGGCACGGCGCGGCGCGATGGCGCGCTGGTGAGCGCTGGCGGGCGGGTGCTGGCGGTGACGGCGACGGGCGATGACCTGCGCGAGGCGATCGACCGCGCCTATGTCGCGGTGCGGCGGATCGGCTTTCCCGGCGGGTTCTGCCGCCGGGATATCGGCGCCAAGGCGGTCTGACCCTCAGGCGGCGCGGCGTTCGCCGCGCACCGCCGCGGCCAAGGCGGTGACATCATCCAGCACCGCCTCGACGATGGCGGGCGGGGCCTTGCCCTCGGCATCGAGGCCGGCGGCGAGTTTGTCGATCAGGGCGGAGGCGACCACGGCGGCATCGGCGAACTTGGCGACCGTCGCGGCCTGCGCGGGGGTGCGGACGCCGAAGCCGACGGCGATCGGCATGTCCGTCGCCTTGCGCAGGCGGGGGATGTCGCGCGCGAGATCCTCGGCCGAGGCGGTGCGCGTGCCGGTGATGCCGGTGATCGAGACGTAGTAGACGAACCCGGAGGAGTCGTTGAGCACGACGGGCAGGCGTTCGTCGGTCGTGGTGGGGGCGACGAGGCGGATCAGATCGATGCGGTGATGGCGCAGATGCGGCAGCAGCAAGTCGGCCTCCTCGGTCGGCAGGTCGACGACGATGACGCCATCGACGCCGGCGGCGGCGGCATCGGCGGTGAAACGCTCGACGCCGTAGGAGAGGATCGGGTTGAGATAGCCCATCAGGATCAGCGGCACGGTGTCGTTGACGGCGCGGAAGTCGCGCACCAGGCCGAGCGTGCCGGCGAGGGTGGCGCCGGCGCGCAGCGCCCGGCGGCCGGCCTGCTGGATGGTCGGACCATCGGCCATCGGGTCGGTGAAGGGCATGCCGATCTCGATCAGATCGGCGCCGCGGGCGGCCATGCCGGCGAGCAGGGTGGCGGAGGTTTCGCGATCGGGGTCGAACGCCTCGACGAAGGGGATCAGACCCGCCCGGCCCTCATCGCGAAGGCGGGCGAAGGTGGCGGCGATGCGGCTCAAATCTGTTCTCCGAGATGGCGGGCGACGGTGAAGATGTCCTTGTCGCCGCGGCCGCAGAGATTCATCAGGATGATCTTGTCCGGGTCCATTGTGGGGGCGATCTTCGCGACATGGGCGAGCGCGTGCGCGGGTTCGAGGGCCGGGATGATACCCTCGGTGCGGCAGCAGAGCTGGAAGGCGGCGAGGGCTTCGTCGTCGGTCACGGACACGTATTCGACGCGGCCGATATCGTGCAGATAGGAGTGTTCGGGGCCGATGCCCGGATAGTCGAGCCCGGCGGAGATCGAGTGGGCCTCGAGGATCTGGCCGTCATCGTCCTGCAGCAGGTAGGTGCGGTTGCCGTGCAGCACGCCGGGGCGGCCGCGCGCGAGCGATGCGGCGTGCTCGCCCGACTCAAGACCGCGCCCGGCGGCCTCGACGCCGATCAGCTTCACTTGATCGTCGAGAAAAGCGTGGAACAGGCCGATGGCGTTGGAGCCGCCGCCGATCGCCGCGATCGCGGCATCCGGCAGGCGGCCTTCGGCCTCCATCATCTGGGCGCGGGCCTCGACCCCGATGACCGACTGGAAGTCCCGCACCATGGCGGGATAGGGGTGCGGGCCGGCGGCGGTGCCGATGATGTAGAACGTATCGCGCACATTCGCGACCCAGTCGCGCAGCGCCTCGTTCATCGCGTCCTTCAGCGTGGCCGCGCCGGACGTGACCGGGCGGACTTCGGCGCCGAGCAGTTTCATGCGGAAGACGTTGGGCTGCTGCCGCTCGACATCGGTGGCGCCCATATAGACGATGCAGGGAAGGCCGAAGAGCGCGGCGACGGTTGCGGTGGCCACGCCGTGCTGGCCGGCGCCGGTCTCGGCGATGATCCGCGTCTTGCCCATGCGTTTGGCGAGCAGGATCTGGCCGATGCAGTTGTTGATCTTGTGCGCGCCGGTGTGGTTCAGCTCATCGCGCTTGAAATAGACCTTCGCGCCGCCGAGTTGCTTCGTCAGCCGTTCGGCGAACCAGAGTGGGCTGGGGCGGCCGACATAATGCTGCAGGTAATACTGAAATTCCCGCATGAAATCGGGATCGTCCTTCGCCGCTTCATAGGCCGCCTCGAGTTCGAGGATCAGCGGCATCAGGGTTTCGGCAACGAACCTGCCGCCGAACTCGCCGAAGCGGCCGCGATCGTCGGGCAGGGTGCGCAGGGAATTAGGTATCGGCTTGTTCATGCTGGCTCTCCGTTCCGAACGGATAGCCGATATGTCAGGCAGATGAAACCGGATCAGGTCTCCAATTCGGTATCCCAGTAGAGAAAGTCGCGCCAGCTTTCGTGCAGGTAGTTGGGCGGGAAGGCGCGGCCACGGTCCTGCAGCTCCCAGCTGTTCGGCCGGCGCGGCGTTTCATAGGGGAACATGTGGCATTCGCGCGGAAGTTTCGAGCCCTTGCGCAGGTTGCAGGCGCCGCAGGCGGTGACGACGTTCTCCCAGGTGGTGCGGCCGCCGCGGGCGCGCGGGATGACGTGGTCGAAGGTCAGTTCCGGGGCGGGCAGGCGGCTGTGGCAATACTGGCAGGTGAAGGCATCGCGGAGAAAGACGTTGAAGCGGGTGAAGGCCGGCTGGCGCAGGCCGGGGACGAAATCCTTCAGCGCGATGACCGAGGGCAGGCGCATCGCCGCGGAGACGGAATGCACCTCGTGGTCGTATTCCGACAGAACGGAAACGCGGTCGAGAAAGACGGCCTTGACGGCATCCTGCCAGGACCAGAGCGACAACGGGAAATAGGAGAGCGGACGGAAATCCGCATTCAGGACGAGAGCGGGAAAATTTTGCCCGCCGTCAGGCATTACTGAACCGGTCCCAGAAGGGCGGCCAGCTCACCGGACCGCCCTCGGACTGGAAACGCCCTGCAATGTTTTGCACCGATTCCATGACATGAATATGGCCCCAACGATCAGGGGCCGCAAGGCGGGTTTCGTGATGTCAACAGCTTGTCACGCAGACGAGGCCGGCGCCGCGAAGGCGCGCTGGAGCGTGAGCGCACCGAGGGAAAGCCCGGAATCGTCGATGCCATGAGCGAGTTTCGGAACGAAGAGGCTCTCCACCGGCACACCGGCGGCGCGCAGCGCGGCCTCGGCGTCGCGCGAGCGGGAGGGCGGCACGATCTCGTCGGCCTCGCCATGCACGAGCAGTACCGGCGGGCGGGCGGTGAGTTCGGCGGCCAGCGATTCTGGGGCGAGCAGCGCGCCGGAATAGGCGAGAATCGCCCGTGGCGGCACCGCCCGGCGCAGACCGGTGAACAGGACCGTCATCGCGCCCTGGCTGAATCCCATCAGCGCGTAGGCATCGACCGGCAGGCCGAGGCGTGCGAGTTCGGCATCGATGAACGGGTCGAGCGCCGCGCGGGCCCGGCGCACGCCGCCACCAAGCGCGTGCGGGTCCAGCGTGCCGATTGGAAACCATTGGCGGCCGAAGGGGGCGAGATCGAACGGGTCCGGCGCGTGCGGGGCGACGAAGGCGGCATCGGGGATCGCGCGGGCCCAGTAGGGCGCGAGGTCGATCAGGTCGTTGCCATCGGCGCCGACGCCGTGGCACAGCACCACGAGTTGTCGCGCCTTGCCGCCGTTCGCCGGGCCCCAGCGCGGTCCGTCCAGTTCAGCCATGAAGTTCCTGCTCCTTGCATTTGCGGGAGAGGGTATCATCGTGGAGGCCGATGTCCATCGTCACCCGTTTCGCGCCGAGCCCGACCGGCTATCTGCATCTCGGCCACGCCGCCTCGGCGCTGGCCGGACACGACCTGGCGCGCGCGGGCGGCGGGCGCTTTCTGCTGCGGCTCGAGGATATCGATGCCGGGCGCTGCCGGCCCCGGTTCGCCGAGGCGATTCTGGAGGATCTCGCCTGGCTCGGTCTCGCCTGGGATGGCGCGGTGCGGGTGCAATCGGCGCATTTCGGCGCATATCGGGCCGTACTGGCGCGGCTGGAGGCGATGGGCCTGCTGTATCGATGTTTCTGCACGCGGGCGACGATTGCCGCCGCTCTTGGCGCGCCGCACGGCACTGAGGCGGCCTATCCTGGCACGTGCCGCGGGCTCGACCCGGCGCTGGCGGACGAACGGCGGCGCAGGGCGAGCCCTATGCGCTGCGGCTGCGGATGGACCGGGCCGCGGGGATGGCCGGGCGGCTGCGCTATCACGAGGCGGCGGAAGGCTGGGTCGAGGCCGATCCGCTGTCGCATGGCGATGTGGTTCTGGCGCGCAAGGACGTGCCGGCGAGCTATCATCTCTGCGTCTGCCATGACGACGCGGCGCAGGGGGTGACACATGTGACGCGGGGCGAGGACCTCCGTGCCGCAACGGATGTTCACGTGCTGTTGCAGACGCTGCTCGGCTGGCCGCATCCGGCCTATGCCCATCATCCGCTGATCCGCGATGCGGCGGGGCGGCGGCTGGCCAAGCGCGACCGGGCGGCGACATTGCGCGACCTGCGCGAAGCCGGAGCGACGCCGGCGCAAATCCGCGAGATGGTCTCTTGCCGGATTGGCGATCTCGCCTCACTCTAGACCGCATGAGAGGTTTTCCGATTTCGGTTCCGACCGCCGGTGCGGCCCTCGCGCTGGGCCTGCTGCTTTCCGCGCCACCCGCACGCGCCGTGCCGACGCCGCCCGCGATCGCACAGGTCGCGCGCGCCGCGCTGCCTGCCGTCGTGGATGTCGAGAGCATCGATCCCTCCAAGGGCAAGGGTGAAAAACCCGGCGAGATGTCGCCACCCGATCAGGGGGTTGCCGCACATTCGACATCGCAGCCGGCGGATACGAATACCCTGATTGTCCCGCCCAAGGCCGAACAGGCGCTCGGCACCGGGTTTTTCATCAGCCCGACCGGCTATATCGTCACCAATCATCACGTCATCGCCGGGGCGAGCGAGATCAAGGTGACGCTGCACGATGGCTCGATCTTCACCGCGAAGCTGGTCGGTTCGGACAAGAAGGCCGATCTCGCGGTGCTGAAGATCAACGCGCATCACCCTGTGCCCTTCCTGCATTTCGGCAACAGTTCGCGCCTCGATCTCGGCGACTGGGTGGTGGCGATCGGCAATCCGTTCGGCCTCGGCTTCAGCGTGTCGGCCGGTGTGGTGAGCGCGCTGCATCGCGATATCGGCTCGGGGCCGTATGACGATTTCATCCAGACCGATGCGGCCATCAACCGTGGCAATTCGGGCGGACCGCTGCTGGACGCCAAGGGGCATGTGATCGGCGTCGATTCGGCGATCTACTCTCCTTCCGGCGGGTCGGTCGGGATCGGGTTCGCGATCCCCTCGAGCATGGTCAGGCCGGTGACAGCGGCGATCATCGCCGATGGGGCGATGAAGCGCGGCTGGGCGGGGCTGCGGATCGAGCATGTGTCAGAGGACATGAAGGCGGCCTGGCATCTGGCCTCGACCGACGGCGTGGTGGTCGGCGGCGTGGTCGCGGGGGGGCCTTCGGCCGGCAAGCTTGGTCCGGGCGACGTGGTGACGGCGGTCAATGGCCGGAAAGTGACTACCGTGCATGATTTCAGGGTTTCGCTGGCGGAGATCCCGGTCGGGCACGAGGCCAGGATGACCGTTGTGCACGGCGGCAAGACCGAAGATGCCGTGATCACCATGGCGGCGCCGCCCCAGCATCGGGGCAAGACCGGGATGGCGCATCGGCAGGCCGAAATGCCCATGCTCAAGCCGACCGAGATTCCGGCACTCGGCATTGGCGTCGCCACCCATCCTGGCGGGGCGGGAGTAATTGTTGTGACGGTCGCCAAGGACGGCCCCGCCGCGCGCGCCGGGCTCGCCCCGGATACGCTGATCGAGGCGGTCGGCCCGCACTTCGTGAAGGACAGCGCGGCGTTGCAACGGGGTGTGAAGGCCAGTGGCGATGCCGTGCCGCTTCTGGTCGACGGGCCGCAGGGGGCCAACTGGATTGTTGTGCCGGTGGGAGCCGCGCATAACTGAGAGGAATACCCGGCCAGACGGTTGGTCTGGCCGGATGGGCCACCTTGCTCCGCGCGACATTCGACGCCGGCGCAGGAACCGGCTGTGTCGCGGCCGGATCAGAAAGGGCTGGCCTTCACACAGTCAAAACTGATGGTCAGTTCGCGCGCGGAGCGAAACCGGCCACCTCGATGCCGGCGATGGCACAGGCTTCGTCATTGTCCGAGGTATCGCCAGAAATGCCGACCGCGCCGAGCACCGCGCCATCCGCCGTGACCAGCACGCCGCCGGGCACCGGCACCATGCGCCCGCCGGTTGCCGCGGCGAGCCCGGTGACGAAGCCGGCGCCGCCAGCGTTCCAGCGATCGAACAGCATGCGTGAGCCAGCACCGACGCCGAGGCCGCCCCAGGCCTTGCCGGTGGCGATCTCGACGCGGGCGATGCCGGAGCCATCCTCGCGGGCAAGGGCGACCATGTGGCCGCCGGCATCGAGCACAACCACGGTCAGGGGGGCAAGGCCGAGTTCGCGGCCTTTGGCGCGGGCGCCCGCGATGATGCGGTTGGCGGCTTCAAGCGTGAGACGGGTCATGCGTTTTCTCCGTTGGACCAGTTTACGCCGGGGTTTTCGCGGCGGCCGGCCGCGAAGTCCAGACCGTGTGATGCAAAAAACCCGCGGCCGGAGGGTCTTCTCCGGCCGCGGGCCTTTCGGTTGGGTTTGATTGAGCCTTATTTGGAGTTCGGCAGCTTTACGAAGCCCGGGAATTTCGGCTGCGCGTTCGCCAGCTTGGCCGGCCAGATCACCTTCTGCTCGCCATCCTGCCATTGCAGGTCGATCCAGCGGGTATGGCCCTTGCCATAGACGGCACCGTTCGCGAATCGGGCTTGCGGCCCGTTGAACTGCATCCGCCCCTCGGTGCCGATCCGGTCTGTCTTGGCGAGGGCTGCGACCAGCGGTCCCGACTTGGTCGATTTTGCCCGTTCGATCGCGGCGGCAAGGGCATACATCGCGTCATAGGTGGTGAAACCCGTATAGGCCGGCGATGTGTGGAATTTTGCCTGATAGGCGTTCATGAAAGGCTGCGTCTTCGGCGTGATGGCGATCCCGGCGGCAGCCGGAGCAATCGTGATGACGCCTTGCGTCGCCCCGTTGGTCGCCTTCCAGAACGTCGTCGATGTCGCCTGCGAACTGATTCCCATCAGCGGGATCGGCACGTTCTGCTCGGCCCACTGGGTTGTCGGCTTGACGCCCGCATGCGCCCATCCGGTGATGATCACATCCGGATGCATCGCCTCGATCTTCTGGTAGATCGGGGTGAAATCCGTGGTATCCGGTGCGAAGCGGATATCCTTCAGCACCTTGATCCCGGCTTGGGGCAGGCACTTGTTGAATCCGGCATCGAGCGGCAGGGTCCAGGCGGCGTCCTCGCTCATCACCACCGCGGTCTTCATGTGCAGCTTGCCGACAAGGACCGATTTCGCGGCGTCGCAGATGTTCTGCGCCAGCTCGGCCGAGTTCTCGTTCGGCTCGAAAATGTATTTATGCTGCTTGTAGTTCGCGTGAACGAATTCGGTGAGCTTGTTCGAGGCCGCGCCGGTGATGAGGAAGGGCTCGTGCATGCGCGCCGCCCAGGGTTCGAGCGCCAGGCCGACTTCGCTGGTGAAATCGCCGACGACGGCCACCGCATGATCCTGCCGCACCATGCGCTGGAACGAGCGGATCGCGTCGGTCGTCGAGTTGTGGTTGTCCTCGATCACGAGCTTGATCGGCCGGCCGTTCACGCCGCCCTTGGCGTTGATTTCCTCGGCGGCGAGGGTCGCGCCATCCGCGATCGAGCGGCCGGGAATCGAGCCGAGCCAGGCGGTGATCCCGACCACGATCGGCTTCGGTTTGGCCTGGGCCAGCAATGGAAGCGCTGTCAGCGCGGCGACGGCAATCATACCCACGGATTTGCGCCGCAACCGGCGCCCTGTTCCAGATTTCATGTTTCTCTCCCCTGTCAGGTGACCGGCTTGGAAACCGGTCAGGGAAGACTGTGCCGAAACATGCGGCTTTGGCAACCCTTCCCGAATGCCGGGCGAGCGGCCGCGTTAGCACACCGACAATACGGCGGGTGCCAGGGCCGGCAGCTTGCCTGCCGGATGGGTGGGATTGCGAAACCGCAGCGCGTCGGCGCCGTCCTCGGCACAAAGTTCGATCCGCGATGTGCAGGTGACGGCGACGACCGGCCTCGCTTCCGGAAAAGTGAGGAACTGTCGGGCTTCGCCTTCAAGGGTGAGCTGCTCGCGCAGCAGGCGCCATTCGAGCCGGTCGGTATCCTCGATGAACATGGCGAGAATGCCCGGCCGGGTGCCGGTCAGCCGGGCGGGCGCCAGCGCGGCAAGGCGATGGCGCATCGCGACCGCGACTTCATTTTCGCTGCCGGCACGCGCGGCGAGCACAAAAACGCCCTGTCCGTCGCCGGTGACGGCAAGGTTCGCCTCGGGGCCGAATTCGCGCCGCAGTCGGTTCATCAGTCCGTTTTCGCTGGCCTGCGCCGCCGCCAGCATGAGGGGGTCAAGCCGCAATACCGCAGCCTCGTCCTGGTCCGACCGCCTTGCGCTGGTCAGCATTTCATTGATGCGGCGATGCAGTTCGGCCAGGGTCGTGGTGTCGTCCGGCTCGGCAACCCGCAGCCCGCGCGGCAATGTCATTTTCAGAAGATAGCGGCCCGGATGCGCGGAAAGCCATGTCTGCAGATCCGGATCGATCCGGTCCATCAACTGCACCCATGCGGCGCGGTGGACGAGGCGGCCAGCCTCTGCCGAAAGTGTGTCGCAAACGATTTCAACTGCCGTATCTTCGCGCGTGGCAAGGAGATCAAACGTGGCGCCCTCCTCCAGCCCCGCGAATTCGACATCAAACCCTACTGCGCGATGCCGCTCCGCGGTGTCATGAACATGCAGCAACGGTATCAGAGTTCCGTCCGCCGCAAGAGCAGCGGCAAGGGCGGCTTCGAACCTCTCCTGTCCGGGCTTGCCGAGTCCAGCCGCAAGCGACCCGAGGGACGCCACGCGGCCGGCGAGCACCTGATCGACCGGTGTAAGTGGTAGATCCCTGACAACTTTCTCGGCGGCGAATTCCGCCGCATGGCGCAGCGCGACAAGGCGTCCATAGCGCGGGCTGGCCGCAGCCTCGTCACGCAGGCGACCGATCCGGGCGGACCAGGATTTTCGCCCGGCACGATCGATCAGGGCGATAATCTGGTTTCGGGTTGCGGCCGGTGCGCGTGAATTGTTCATAAGCAAATCATCTACCTCACGCGCCGGCGGGCCGCTATCACTTTTTTGCCAGCGGCAGCTGTCCTGCGCCGGTGTCGCCGCACTGAGCGCGGTGCAGCAGGAGCTGGTCGGCCAGCACGCAGGCCATCATCGCCTCGCCGACCGGCACCGCGCGGATGCCGACACAGGGATCGTGCCGGCCCTTGGTCTGGATATCGACCTCGTCGCCATCGGAATCGACGCTGTGCACCGGGGTCAGAATCGAGCTGGTCGGCTTTACCGCGAAACGGACGATGACGGGCTGGCCGGTCGAGATGCCGCCGAGCACGCCGCCGGCGTGGTTGGCGAGGAAGCGGACCGTGCCGTCCTCGTTCATCCGCATCTCGTCGGCGTTCTGCTCGCCGCGCAGGGCGGCGGCGGCGAAGCCATCGCCGATCTCGACACCCTTGACCGCGTTGATGCTCATCATCGCCGCGGCGAGATCGGCGTCGAGCTTGGCATAGACCGGCGCGCCGAGGCCGGGGGAAAGCCCCTCGGCAACGACTTCGACCACGGCGCCGAGCGAGGAGCCGGCCTTGCGCATGGCATCGAGTTCCTCGGCCCAAGCCGTCGCGGCAACGGCGTCGGGGCAGAAGAAAGCGTTGCGGTCCACCTCGTCCCAGTCGAAACGGGCGCGGTCGATCGGGTGCGGCCCCATCTGCACCAGGGCACCGCGAATCCGCACGCGCTCGCCGAGGATCTTGCGGGCGATGGCGCCGGCGGCAACGCGGGACGCGGTTTCCCGCGCCGAGGAGCGGCCGCCACCGCGCGGATCGCGGATGCCGTATTTCCAGTGATAGGCGATGTCGGCATGGCCGGGGCGGAAACGGTCGGCGATGTTGGCGTAGTCCTGCGAGCGCTGGTCGGTATTCTCGATCTGTAACGCGATCGGTGTCCCGGTGGTCATGCCGCCATGAACGCCGGAGAGGATACGGACGATGTCCGGCTCGCGGCGCTGGGTGGTGAACCGGGACTGACCGGGCCGCCGCCGGTCGAGGAAGGGCTGAATGTCGGCTTCCGAAAGCGGAATCCGGGGCGGCACGCCGTCGACGACGCAGCCGATCGCCGGGCCGTGGCTTTCACCCCAGGTGGTGACGCGGAAGAGATGGCCGAAACTGTTGTAGGACATGCCGGTTTATAGGCTCCGGCGGCGGCGTTCCGCTAGTCTTCGCCGGCCGCGTGAGGCGGCCGGCGAAAGGTCGGTCAAAGCCCGAGGCCAAGTTGCGGGCGCAGGGCGGCAAGGAGCGACTCTGCCAGCGCATCGGGTTCGGCGGTTGTGGTGCGCAGGTGGAATTCCGGCGCTTCCGGCGGCTCGTAGGGACTGTCGATGCCGGTGAAGTTGCGGATTTCGCCGGCATCGGCCTTGCGGTAGAGGCCCTTCGGATCGCGCTGGCGGCAGACCGCGATCGGCGTGTCCACGAAAACCTCGTGGAAAAGGCCAGGCTCGACCAGTTCGCGCGCCATGTTCCGCTCGGCGCGGAAGGGCGAGATGAAGCTGACCAGCACGATCATGCCCGCATCGGCGAACAGCTTCGCCACCTCGGCGACGCGGCGGATATTCTCCACCCGGTCGGTATCGGTAAAGCCGAGATCGCGGTTGAGCCCGTGGCGGACATTGTCGCCATCGAGCAGGTAGGTGTGCGCGCCGAGCAGATGCAGCCGGGTTTCCAGCGCGTTGGCGATGGTCGATTTGCCGGAGCCGGACAGGCCGGTGAACCAGAGGATCGCCGGGCGATGGCCGTTCAGCGCCTCGCGGGCGGTGCGGTCGATGGTCAGCGCCTGGCGGTGGATGTTGCTCGCCCGGCGCAGCGGGTGGCGGATCATGCCTGCCGCGATGGTGGCGTTGGTCATCCGGTCGATCAGGATGAAGGCGCCGGTGCGCGGGTTCAGCGTGTAGGGGTCGAAGGCGACCGGGGTGGCGAGGGCGACATTCACCGAGCCGACCTCGTTCAGCGTGAGGGAATCGGCGGCGAGCTCATCGAAATTGTTGACGTTGACCTTGTGCTTGATGCGCGAGACGACGCCGGAGACGGTCGCGGTGCCGAGCTTCACGATATAGGGTCGCCCGGCGAGGAGCGGCGCCTCGCCCATCCAGACGAGGTCGGCGGCGAACTGGTCGGCGACGTCGGGCCGGGCGCCGGGGCTGGCGAGGACATCGCCGCGGGAGAGATCGACCTCGTCCGCCAGGGTCAGGGTGACGGCCTCGCCGGCGCGGGCGGCGGGGCGGTCGCCATCGGCGGTGACGATGCGGGCAATGCGTGTGAGCTGACCGGAGGCGGCGACCACCACCTCGTCGCCCGGCCTGACCTCGCCGCCGGCGAGCGTGCCGGCATAGCCGCGGAAATCGGCGTCCGGCCGGTTGACCCATTGCACGGGGAAGCGGAACGGACCGGTGCTGGTGCCGCCGGGCTC
Source organism: Pseudomonadota bacterium (assembly GCA_021849425.1). GTDB lineage: Bacteria > Pseudomonadota > Alphaproteobacteria > Acetobacterales > Acetobacteraceae > Acidiphilium. Next base: position 15,326 of record JAJZSY010000024.1, on the reverse strand, counting down.
GATGGTCTCCAGATGCTCGAGCAGAGTCGGCCCGCCATGCCAGGGCATGCGCGCGCTGCGATGGACCACGTTGTCGCCATGGCGGGCGGAGAGCGGGATCGGCGTGATCGTCTCGAAATGGAACCGCGTGGCGAGGGCGCGGAACTCGTCGGCGATGGCATCGAAGCGCGCCTGGTCGAAGTCGATCAGGTCGATCTTGTTCACCGCCAGCACGATGTGGCGGATGCCGAGCAGGTCGGCGATGAAGGCGTGGCGGCGGGTCTGGGTCAGCAGGCCCTGGCTCGCATCGACGAGCAGGATGGCGAGCTGCGCGGTGGAGGCGCCTGTGGCCATGTTGCGGGTGTACTGCTCGTGGCCGGGCGTGTCGGCGATAATGAACTTGCGCCGCTTCGTCGCCATGAAGCGGTAGGCGACATCGATCGTGATGCCCTGCTCGCGCTCGGCCTCCAGCCCGTCGACAAGGAGGGCGTAGTCGATATTGGCGCCATCGGTGCCGTATTTGCGCGAGTCGCGTTCGAGGGCGGCGCGCTGGTCGTCGGGGATGTTATCGGTGTCGAACAGCAGCCGGCCGATCAGGGTGGATTTGCCGTCATCCACCGAGCCGCAGGTCAGCAGGCGCAGCAGTGAGCGGGAAGAGGTCATGCTCATCGCGTTCATCAGAAATATCCCTCGCGCTTCTTCTTTTCCATCGCCGCGGCATCATCGTGGTCGATCAGCCTGCCCTGGCGCTCGGACATGCGCGAAGCGCGCATTTCGGCGAGTACCGCTTCGAGGGTTTCGGCCTCCGACTCGATCGCGGCGGTAAGCGGGTAGCAGCCGAGCGTGCGGAAGCGGACCTTGCGCAGTTGCGGCACCTCGCCGGGGTTGAGCGGGAGGCGGTTGTCATCGACCATCAGGAGCTGGCCGCCGCGCTCGACCACCGGGCGTTCCTTGGCGAAATAGAGCGGCACGACGGGGATGGTCTCGCGGGCGATGTAGTTCCAGATATCCGCCTCGGTCCAGTTCGAGAGCGGGAAGACCCGCATGGTCTGGCCGGGGGCGAGGCGGGTGTTGAACAGGTTCCAGATTTCCGGCCGCTGCGCCTTCGGATCCCATCCATGGCCGGCGGTGCGGACCGAGAAGACGCGCTCCTTGGCGCGGGATTTTTCCTCGTCGCGCCGGGCGCCGCCGAAGGCCGCATCGAACCCGAGTTCATCGAGCCCGGCCTTCAGCGTTTCGGTTTTCATCACCTGCGTGTAGGTCGAGGCGCCGTAATCGAACGGGTTGACGCCACGCGCCGCGGCCTCGGCATTGTGGCGGACGATGAGGTCGAGGCCGAGGCGTTTGACCGTTTCGTCACGGAACCGGATCATTTCCCGGAATTTCCAGCCGGTGTCGACATGCATGAGCGGGAAGGGCGGCTTTGCCGGGTAGAACGCCTTCATCGCCAGATGCAGCATCACCGAGCTGTCCTTGCCGATCGAATAGAGCATCACCGGGTTGCGGAACCCCGCCGCGGTCTCGCGGATGATCTCGATGCTTTCAGCTTCGAGGGCCGCGAGATCGGCATCCAACGTCGCGGTCGCAGTCTCTGTCACGCTCATGATCGGCCTCGTTTCCGTAAGGAATTTCCTTTCGAAAACAGAAACGCCCCCGGCCTGCAAGAGCCGGAGGCGATTTGAGCAGAAACCGGTTTCGGGACGGCCCGCGCGGAGTTTTTTATGCCCCGCGCGCCTGTCCCGGCAGCAAAACGCTTTGCCGTTATTTGGAGGTCTTTTCCTGCGGCAACGGCACCGCGACGAACAGAGCCTGGTTGCCGCGCATCACCCGCAGCGCGATCGCCTTGGCGTGGCCGGCCTCCGCCTTGTGGATGGCGCCAACCGCTTGCTCGGGGTCATTCACGGTCGTGCTGCCGACACCCACGATCACGTCGCCGGGGCGCAGGCCCGCCTCGTCCGCCGGCGAATTGGGCGCGACGTGAGCGATCAGCGCGCCCGATACACCGCCCGGCAGGTTGAGCTGCTGGCGGGCCGCATCGGTCAGCGGCGCGAGCGAGAGGCCGAGTTCAGGCTTGTGCACCGCAGAGCCGCCCTGGTTGCCGCCGGGGCCGAAGGCGGCCTGGGCGTTTGCCGGCATTTTCTCGACACGCAGGCTCAACTCGTGCGAGGCGCCGCCCCGCAGATAGGTGATGCTGGCCTTGCCGTCCGGCTTGATGCCGGAAATGGCGAGGGCTAGTTCGCGCGGATCGCGCACCATCTTGCCGTCGACCTTGGTAATGATGTCCCCGGGCTTCAGGCCCGCCTTGGCTGCCGGGCCATCGGGCATGGTTTCCGCGATCAGCGCGCCATCGGCACGGCCGTCATGCACGGAGACGCCCATCGCCTGCGCCATTTCCGGCGTGATCGTCTGCACCTGCACGCCGATGAAGCCGCGGGTGACGTGGCCCGACTTGATCAGCTCGTCGGAGATCTGCTTGACCATGTCCGAAGGGATCGAGAAACCGATGCCAACGGACCCGCCGGAAGGCGTCAGGATCGCGGTGTTCACGCCGATCACCTCGCCCCGCTGGTTGAGCAGCGGACCGCCGGAATTGCCTTCGTTGATCGGCGCATCGATCTGGATGAAGCTATCGTACTGCCCGTCGCCGATATCGCGGCCGAGTGCTGAAACCACGCCCGTCGTCACCGTTTCGGCGAGGCCGAACGGGTTGCCGATCGCGATCACCCACTGGCCGGGAACCACTTTGGACGAATTCCCGAGCTGCAGGTAGGGAAACGGCTTATCGCGCGTGACCTTGAGGACCGCGAGGTCGGTGCTCGGATCGGTGCCGACGATCTTGGCCGGCAGTTTGGAACCGTCAGACAGGGTAACAAAAACCGATTTGGCGTGTCTCACTACGTGATTGTTGGTCACGAGGTAACCGGTGGAGGAAATGAAGAAGCCGGACCCCTTGGCCTCGACCGCCTGGGGCCGCTGCGGATGAGGCATCGCGAACGGGAAGGGGAACGGCATGCCGGGTGGAAGCCCGTTCTGCGTCTGGGTATCGCTGGCGGTCTGTGTCTTGAGATGAACCGTGACGGAGACAACAGCCGGGCTGACATCCTTGACCAGCGGGGCAAAGCTCGGAATCGGTTTGAAGTCCTTCTGGACCTTGGCCGTTGCGTCGTATGCCTGATTGTTGGCGAAAGCGCTGCCGGCCGAAACCGCGGCCAGCGAGGCGCTGGCCAGCATCACTGCGGTGAGGGCGGCTAGGCGCCCGGGCCGACGGCGGGCGAGGAACAGGTTCATTCAGTCTATCCTTCTTGTTCGGCCGGCGGTGCCGGCGGAAGAGGAGCCGCCCCGCGAGGGGCAGCGGCTAGGGGCACCGATCCGGAATACCGGTCCGTTCCAAGGGCGGGACAGTTCCCGAAACGGATCAATCACCCGAAAGCGCATATAGAGTGGTTCCTAAACGGCACTATCCCGTGCCCATGAAACTCGTTTCATTCACGAATGTCGACAAGCACGAGCTCGGCGCCGTCTGCATCCGCGGTGATCACAATCTCGCGTTCTCCCTGCACCGCCACGCCATCACGGGTTGCGGCGGCATGGCCGTTGACGGTGAACGATCCGCTGGCCGGCACGAGATAGGCGGCGCGGCCCGTTGCGAGGGGTTGGGTGATCCGCTCGCCAGGGGCCATGCGCGCGGCCAGCACGGCAGCGTCGGCGTGCAGCGGCAAGGCGCCGCGTTCGCCATCTCCGTTCCGTCCGCCAGCCAGCACGGTCAGGCCGGCGCCGGTCGACCTTGGAAATGCCCGCGTTGCCCAGCCGGGCTCGACGCCGCGCCGACCCGGTAATATCCAGATCTGAAACAGCCGTGTCGGCTCCGCCTCCAGATTGTATTCGGCATGCACGATGCCGGTTCCTGCATGCATGACCTGAACGTCACCCGCGCGCGTCACGCCGCGATTGCCCAGATTGTCCTGGTGCGTGATCGCGCCCTGGCGGATGAAGGTGATGATTTCCATATCCCGGTGCGGATGCGGGTCGAAACCGGTTTGCGGGGCAACCTCGTCGTCGTTCCAGACCCGCAGCGCGCCCCAGCCCATGCGGTCGGGGTCGTGATAGCCGCCGAAGCTGAAGTGATGGCGCGCATTCAGCCATTCGTTGCGGAAACTGCCCAATGTCGCGAAGGGGCGAATGTCGATCATCCTGTTTCTCCTGCACGATCCGCGTCGGGTATCGTGATATTATTCGATATCGAATGATATATGGGGTGGAGATGCCGACGTTCAATCCTCGGCGGCAACACGCCCGAGCCGCCGCAACAATTCTTGCAGCGCCAGAAGCTCGCTCTGGTCGAGGCCGCGCATTGCCGCGGCGATGTCCCTGGCATGCCGAGGGAAAAGTTCCTCGATGAAGCGTCGCCCCGCATCGGTGAGGACAACGCGGACCCTTCGCCGGTCTTCGGGACACTGGACCCGTTGGACAAGCTGGCGGCGGGCCAGCTTGTCGATCACGTCGGTCAGGTTGCCCGGGCTGGTCAGCAGCTTGCGCGTCAGGTCGCGCTGCGTCAGCGGGCCAAGGTGAAGCAGGGCCTCCAGCACCCCGAGCTGAACATGCGTGAGGCCGGCGGCTGCAAGAAGCGGCTGCGTGCGGTTGAGTACCGAATGGCTCGCGCGCATGAGCTTCACATAGGCGCTGACGGCGGTCTTCGTAGCCTCGTCCTCGACGCCGAACATCGGTCTACCGGTTCATCAGCACCGGCAGTCGGGCGTGTTCGAGAACATGCCGGGTGACACCGCCGAGGATGAGCTGACGCAGCCGCGAGTGCGAATATGCCCCCATGGCCAGCAAATCCGCTCCATATTCGGTCACGGCCGCGAGAAGCCCGGCGCCGGCGCTGCGGTCGGTCGCGCGGAATTCGGTTTCGTCCGCGGTGATGCCGTGAAGTTCGAGATAGGCCGCGAGTTGGGCGGCCGGCGGGCCTTGCCGCTGGTAATCCGGCGAGTGAAAAATCCGCACATGCGCGGCGCTGGCGAGCCAGGGCATTGCGGAGGCGACAGCGGAGGCGCTTTCCGCGGTTCCGTTCCAGGCGATCGCGATGCGTGTGCCGATCGAGTCCGCCGGCTCGACGGGGGCGATCAGCGCGGGGCGGCCGGAGTCGAACAGAACGGCGTGAAGCGCGTCCGCGGAGGCGACGTCCTCGGCGGATTTGGGATGCGGCACCACGATGAGGTCCGACAGCCGAGCCTCGCTGGCGACAAGCTCATCCTCGCGACCGACGACGGAACTGAACCATGCGCTGGCCTGCTCGACGGCGCCGCTGACCGCGCGGACCGGCGCGCCGACCGCAATGCCGCGGGCGGTGGTTTCTGCGTCGAACAGCGCCGAGAGGGCGCGGGCCTCGGTGTTCCCTTCCTTCTCGGTGGTCGCCATCATTTCTTCGATCATCGCGCCCGACAGGCCTTCGCCAGCCAGTGGCGCGACATCGCGCGTATCGGTGCGGACGTGAAGAGCGTGCACATGCGCCCTCCAGCGCTGGCCGAGCAGAAGCGCGGTCGCGAGCGCCGCGCGGGCCGAGGCTGCGCCCGCGAGAGGGAGAAGAATCTTGCGGATCGCCATGGTAAATTCCTCCAGTCCGCTTCGATGGTGCCGACGATCTTACATCGTTGGCAGCCGCTCAGTACATTGTCGAGAGAACGGTGCGCAGACGCTTCAGTTCCTCGAGAGCCCGGCCGGTGCCCTTGGCGACGCATTGCAGCGCCTCGTCGGCCACAACAACTGGAAGACCCGTCGCGTCCCGCAGCACATCGTCCAGACCGCGCAGCAGCGCGCCGCCGCCAGTGAGAACGATCCCCTTGTCAACGATATCGCCGGCAAGTTCCGGTGGCGTATTCTCAAGCGCGACCTTCACCGTTTCGACAATCTGGCCAACCGGTTCCGCAAGGCTCTCGGCGATCTGGGCTCTCGTCACCCTGACCTCGCGCGGAACACCATTGATCAGATCGCGGCCCTTCACCTCGTGCCAGTCGTTGTTGGATGCCGGGTTTGCCCAGGCCGCCCCGATATCCAGCTTGATCTTCTCGGCCGAGGATTCGCCGATCAGCAGATTATGCCCGCGCCGGAGATAAGAGATGATGGCCTCGTCCATCTTGTCGCCACCCACACGCACCGACCGGGCATAGACGATGCCGCCGAGCGATATCACCGCGACTTCGGTGGTCCCGCCGCCAATATCGACCACCATCGATCCTGAAGGCTCGGTGACCGGCAGACCCGCGCCGATCGCGGCCGCCATCGGTTCCTCGATCAGCAGAACCTTGCGCGCGCCGGCGCTCTCGGCGCTTTCCTGAATCGCGCGGCGTTCCACCGCGGTCGATCCCGATGGAACGCAGACGATGATCAGCGGCGAGGCAAACCCCCGCCGGTTGTGCACCTTGCGGATGAAATGCTTGATCATTTCCTCCGCCACCTCGAAATCGGCAATCACGCCGTCGCGCAGCGGGCGAATGGCGGAAATGTTGCCCGGGGTGCGGCCGAGCATGTGCTTGGCTTCCTCGCCGACGGCAAGCACCTGCTTGCGCCCCTTCACCTCGGCGATAGCGACAACGGAGGGCTCGTCGAGAACGATGCCGCGGCCCTTCACGTAGACAAGCGTGTTGGCGGTTCCCAAATCGATGGCCATGTCGGCGGACATGAGCCCGAGAAGTCTGGAGAGCATGAAATCCTTTCCGCACGGCCAGGCCGGGTTTGCGTGCGGTTCCCGGCGCCGGTTTTCAGTCTGGCTTTGGTTCAGTGAATATGTTCTGTCAACGCATCTCGACCCGGGGTGTTGATGCAATCGCCGAATTACAGGCTACCCGTTCGATTAACAAGGCTGCCCGCGCAGGCGCCATGAAGTTGCCGGAAAGCCGCCGTTACAATGCCGACATCCGGCGGACATCCATTCGCAACGCCGAGACCTATATCGCGTTGAACGGAATGAGGAGACCTGGACAATGGCCTTGAGATCGAAACAACGCTTCATTTTGCCCGCCCTGCTGTGCGCGACGGCGCTGGGGCTTGCCGGGTGTGGCTATACCCCGGGCCAGCGCGCCCTGTCGGGCGGAGCCATCGGTGCCGGCGCTGGTGCCATCCTCGGCGCTGCAACCGGCGGTTCGGCTGCGACGGGGGCATTGATCGGCGGTGCTGTGGGAGCGATCGGCGGCGCGGTAACGAACCCGAACCAGGTCAACCTGGGCCACGTACCGTAATTTTGCCGATGCTTCGGTAACAAGCGTCGAGAATATAAAAAAGGGGGCTTTCGCCCCCTTTTTTGTGCAGTCTCTTCAGCCTGGCCGGATCAGCCGACGATCTCGGTGCCGGCGAAGAAGAAGGTGATTTCCTGCGCCGCGGTGTCGGCGGCGTCAGAGCCATGAACGGAATTCGCCTCGATATCCTCGGCGAATTCCGCGCGGATGGTCCCGGCTTCAGCCTTCTTGGGGTCTGTCGCGCCCATGATCGCGCGGTTGCGGGCCACCGCGTCGTCACCTTCCAGAACCTGGACGACGACCGGGCCCGAGGTCATGAAGCTGACCAGCCCGGCGAAGAAGGGGCGTTCCTTGTGGACGCCATAGAACGCCTCGGCCTGGCTCTTGGTCAGGTGGATGCGCTTCTGGGCGACGATGCGCAGCCCCGCCTCCTCGAACTTCGCATTGATGCGGCCGGTAAGGTTGCGCCGGGTCGCGTCGGGCTTGATGATGGAAAGCGTGCGTTCGGTTGCCATGGGGGCCTCGTGTCTGGAGTTGAGCCGGTGCGCGCGGCCATACAGGGCCGGGCCGGGGTGGGCAAGTCCCGGCTTGTGGGATAGCAAGCGGCCATGAGCCTGTTGCGGATCGAAGACCTGTCTTTTTCCATCGCCGGCCGCGCCCTGCTCGAAGGGGCGGGGCTGGTCGTCGATCCCGGCCGCAAAATCGGCCTGATCGGGCGCAACGGCGCGGGAAAATCCACGCTGCTGAAGCTGATCGCCGGCATATACGCGCCGGATGGCGGAAGCATCCGTCTTGCAAGCCGCGCGCGGCTCGGCACGGTGGAGCAGGAGGCGCCGGCCGGTTCGATCACGCCGGCCGCCGTCGTGCTCGCCGCCGATGCCGAGCGTGGCGCGCTGCTCGCCGAGGCTGACAGCGCCGCCCCCGAGCGGCTGGCGGCGATCCATGAGCGGCTGATCGCCATCGACGCCGACTCCGCCCCGGCCCGCGCCGGGGCGATCCTCGCCGGGCTCGGGTTCGACGAGGCGGCGCAGAACCGGCCGATGTCGAGCTTTTCGGGCGGCTGGCGGATGCGCGTCGCCCTGGCCGCCGCGCTGTTCGCCGCCCCCGATCTGCTGCTGCTCGACGAGCCGACCAACCATCTCGACCTTGAGGCGACGCTGTGGCTGGAAACCTGGCTTGCCCGCTTCTCCGGCGCGGTGCTGATGGTGTCGCACGACCGCGATCTGCTCGACCGCGCGGTGGACTCCATCGCCCATCTCGACCGCGGCAGGATCACGCTGACGCCGGGCGGCTTTGCCGAATTCGTCCGCATCCGCACCGAGCGGGCCGAGCAGCAGAACCGCGAGGCGGCGCGGATCGCCGCCCAGCGCGCCCACATGCAGGCCTTCGTCGACCGCTTCCGCGCCCAGGCGACCAAGGCGCGGCAGGCGCAGTCCCGCCTCAAGGCGCTGGCGCGGATGCCGGTGATCGATACGATCGTCGAGGACGCGCCGACGCGGTTCAGTTTCCCGGCACCGAGGCCGCTTTCCCCGCCGCTACTCGCCCTCGACCGCGCGACGCTGGGTTATGATGGCAAGCCGGTGCTGCGCGAGGTCTCGCTGCGGATCGACATGGAAGACCGGATCGCCCTGCTCGGCGCCAATGGCAACGGCAAGTCTACCCTCGCCAAGGCGCTGGCCGGGCGGCTGGAGCCGATGGCGGGCACGGCGTTCCGCACCCGCGGCATCACCGTCGGTTATTTCGCGCAGCACCAGGAGGATGATCTCGACCTCGCGGACACGCCGCTCGGCCATCTCGCCCGCGCCCTGCCGAAGGCGACGGTGACGGAGCTGCGCGCGCAGGCCGCGCGGTTCGGCCTAGACGCCGAGCGGGTGGAGACGGTGGTCGGCCAGCTTTCCGGCGGCGAGAAGGCGCGGCTGCTGCTCGCCCTCGCCACGCGCGACGCGCCGCAGGTGCTGATCCTCGACGAGCCGACCAACCATCTCGATATCGATGCCCGCGAGGCGCTGGTGCGCGCGATCACCGATTTCGCAGGCGCGGTGGTGCTGGTGACCCATGACACACATCTGCTCGACCTCGTGGCCGACCGGCTGCTGCTTGTCGCCGATGGGCGGGTCGCGGCCTATGACGACGATCTCGATTCCTATCGCCGGCTGATTACTCAGAAGCCGTCCGGCACTGCCGAGCGCAAGGCGGCGCCGGCGGCGAAGGATGACCGGCGGGCCCGCGCCGTCGCCCGCGAGGCGACGGCGCCGCTGCGCAAGGCGGCGCGTGACGCCGAGGCGGCGATCGGCCGGCTTGAGACGGAGAAGCGGACGCTGATGGCGAAGCTCGCCGATGCCGGTTTCTATGCCCGGGCGAAGCCGGAGGAGATTTCGGCGATCAATATCCGTCTGGTCGCCATTGCCGGCGAGATCGAGGTCAAGGAGGCCGCCTGGCTGGAGGCCGAGGCGGCGCTGGAAGCCGCTTCCGGCTGACCACCCGGCGTCATTCGGTGGCGAGGGCGGCAGGTGCGGGAGGGTAGCGGCGCAGGATGTAGAGCATCACCGCCATCGCCGGCAGCGCCGAGATCACGGTGAATTCATAGAAAGGCAGCCAGCCCATTGCATGGGCGAGAACCCCGGAGAAACCGCCGATCGTGCGCAGGGCAAGGGCCGCGACGGAGGAGAGCAGGGCATATTGCGTCGCGGTATAGGCCTTTGTGCACAGGCCGGAGAGATAGGTGATGAAGGCGGCATCGGCGATGCCTTCGGCGAAACTCTCCGTAACGCTGGTCGCCAGCAGAATGTGCGGCAGGTGCGGGTAGAGGCCGAGCAGCGGGTAAAGGATGAGCGTGAGGGTCTGGAGGGCGCCGGCGGTGAGCAGGGCGCGGCCGACGCCGAGCCGGGCCACAGCAACGCCGCCGAGCGCCGTGCCCGCGAGGACGGCCACCAGCGAGGGCGGACCGTTGGCGATGGCGATGGTCGCGCGGTCGAAGCCCAGATGGGTGTAGTAGGGCGCGAGCATCACGCCGGCCAACGCCTCGCCGAGGCGGAACAGGATGACGAAGGCGAGGATGATCCAGGCGCCCTCGCGGCTGAGGAAATCGGCGAGCGGGGCGATGACCGCCTCGCGGAAGCGGGCGCCGATCGAGACCGGCAAGCGCGCCGGCGGCGGAGTGGGCTCGGCACAGGCCAGCGTTGCGGCAGCGCCGACGAGCTGGAGCGGCACCATCGCGAGGATCGCGACATGCCAGCCGGTAAGGGTCGACAGGGCGATGACGCCCGAGCCCGAGATCAGCATCGCTGCCCGGTAGCCCCAGACATAGCCGGCGGTGGCGGCACCCTGCAGGTGCTGGGGAAAGAACTCGATCCGCCAGGTGTCGATCATGATGTCCTGGCTGGCCGAGAGGAAGGCGACGAGGCCGCCGGCCAGCAGGGTGGCGGCCAGGGTGTGCGCGGGGCGGGTGAGGGCGAGGGCGAGGACGGCGGCGGTAAGGCAGAGCTGGATCGGCAGCAGCCAGCCGCGCCGGCGCCCGAGCGCGCGGAAGGGGCGCGGCGGGCGGAACTGGTCGAGCGCCGGCGCCCAGAGGAATTTCAGAGAATAGGCGATGCCGAGATTGGCAGTGAAGCCGATCGCCTCCAGCGGCAGATGGGCGCGGGCGAGCCAGAGCCGCAGCGTGAAACCGGACAGGGCGAGCGGCAGGCCTGAAGAAAAGCCGAGCAGGCCGATCAGGGTAATGGCGCGAATCCGGTTCATGGCATCATTTGCCAGTCCAGCGCCCGGCGCCGTCAAGCCGGGGGCGGACATTCGTGACAATGGTTTAGAGCACTTTCCAAGCCGGATGGATCGGATGATGCTCTAATCGCGTGGTGACGCATCTCTCGTTACCCCGTGCCGCGCCGGCCGCGAAATAGCGGCGCAGACGCCGCCCGGCGGCGCAGACGGGCAGCTTCTGCCGGCCCGTTTTCAACTCTTCATATCGCGTCTGCGTCATGAAGCTCGCTTTTGCAATGCAAAACGTGTAGAGGAGCCGCGTTGAACCCCGAAAGACCTTTATCATGACCGAGACCAAGCTGCGCAACGTGGCGATCATCGCCCATGTCGACCATGGCAAGACCACGCTCGTGGACAACCTTCTCAAGCAGTCCGGCTCGTTCGGCGCGCATCAGCAGGTGGCCGAGCGGGCGCTCGACCGCAACGACCTTGAGCGCGAGCGCGGCATCACCATCCTCGCCAAGTGCACCGCCGTGCAGTGGGGCGATGTGCGGATCAATATCGTCGATACACCGGGCCATGCCGATTTCGGCGGCGAGGTCGAGCGCATCCTGAACATGGTGGACGGCGTGGTCGTCCTCGTCGATGCCGCCGAGGGCGTGCTGCCGCAGACCAAGTTCGTGGTGGGCAAGGCGCTGGCGCGCGGGCTGAAGCCGATCGTCGTCGTCAACAAGATCGACCGCCCCGACGCCCGCGCCGACGAAGTGCACAACGAGGTGTTCGACCTGTTCGCGGCCCTCGGCGCGAATGACGAGCAGCTCGATTTCCCGATGCTCTATGCCTCCGGCCGCCAGGGCTGGGCGACCGCGACGCTGGATGGCCCGCGCGAGAACCTCTCGCCGCTGTTCGACCTGATCGTGAGCCATGTGCCCGAGCCTGGCCTCGATGCCGAAGCGCCCTTCGCCATGGTCGCCACCATTCTCGAGAGCGACAACTTCCTCGGCCGCGTGCTGACCGGCCGCGTCGAGCAGGGGCGGGCGACCGTGAACATGCCGGTGCGCGTCATCAGCTTCGACGGGCGCGCGGTGGAAACCGGACGGCTGACCAAGCTGCTCGCCTTCCGCGGCCTGGAGCGCGTGCCGGTGGACGAGGTTTCCGCGGGCGACATCATCGCGGTGGCTGGCCTCAAGGAGGCGACCGTGCCGGACACGATCGGCGCGATGGAAATCGGCGCCGCCCTGCCGGCGATCCCGATCGACCCGCCGACCCTGTCGATGACCTTCCGCATCAATGACGGTCCGCTCGCCGGGCGCGAGGGCAAGAAGGTGACATCGCGGCAGATCCGCGACCGGCTGTTCCGCGAGGCGGAGGGCAATGTTGCGATCCGCGTGACCGACTCCAACGAAACCGAGGCGTTCGAGGTGGCCGGGCGCGGCGAATTGCAGCTTGGCGTGCTGATCGAGACGATGCGCCGCGAGGGCTTCGAGCTGACGATCGGCCGGCCGCGTGTCCTCACCCGCGACAACCCGGAGACCGGCGCGCGCGAGGAGCCGATGGAAGAGGTGCTGATCGACGTCGATGAGCCGTATTCCGGCGTCGTCGTCGAGAAGATGAGCCGCCGCAAGGGCGAGTTACAGGATATCCGTCCCTCGGGCGGCGACAAGCAGCGGCTGACCTTCCACATCCCGAGCCGCGGACTGATCGGCTATCACGGCGAGTTCCTGACCGACACGCGCGGCTCCGGCGTGATGAACCGGCACTTCATCGGCTACGGCCCCTGGAAGGGCACGATCGAGGGACGGCGCAACGGCGCGCTGATCGCCAATGCCGATGGCGAGAGCGTGCAATACGCGCTGTTCTATCTCCAGGAGCGCGGCACGCTGTTCATCGGCGGTGGCGAGAAGGTTTACGAGGGCATGATCATCGGCGAGCACAGCCGGGAGAACGATCTCGACGTGAACCCGATCAAGGAGAAGAAGCTTACCAACATCCGCGCCGCCGGCAAGGACGAGGCGCTGCTGCTGACGCCGCCGCGCCGGATGAGCCTTGAGCAGGCGATTGCCTATATTGAGGATGACGAGCTGGTGGAGGTGACGCCGAGTGCCGTGCGGCTGCGCAAGCGGCATCTCGATCCGCACGCGCGCAAGAAGGCCGAGCGGGCGTCCGACGCCGCCTGATCAGGCGGCTGCATGTTGACGAGTTGAGCCAGACCGGCCGGCGCGACAACGCCGGCCGGTTTTTGTCAGTCCCACTCCGGTGCGAAGGCCGGGTCGACGAAACGCTGGGTTTTCGGCAGGGCGGCGAGGGCGGCGCGGTCCTCGTCGTCGAGGGTGATGGCGAGGGCGGCGAGATTGGCGCGCTGGGTTTCTTCCCGCGCGGCTTTGGGAATGGCCGCGACGCCATCCTGGTCGAGCAGGTATTTGAGGGCGATCTGCGCCGGTGTTGCGCCATGCTTCGCGGCGACCGCAGCGAGCGCCGGATGGTCGCCGAGCCGACCCTGGGCGAGCGGGCAATAGGCGGTCACCGCGATGCCGTGGGCCCGCGCATAGTCGAGCACCGCGTTCTGCCCGAGCAGGACGTGATATTCCACCTGGTTGCAGGCGATCTCGGCGCCGATCGCCTCGACGGCCTGGCGCATCAGCGCCACGGTGAAGTTCGACACGCCGATATGTCGAACCAAACCCTCATGTTTCAGATGCGCCATGGTGGCCAGGACCGCCGCAAGGTTCATCGAGGGTGAGGGCCAGTGGATCAGGAACAGGTTCACATGGTCGGTGCGCAGCTTGGCGAGGCTCGCCTCGATGGCGCGGCGCACCCCGTCCGGCGTGAGGTTCTCGTACCAGACCTTGGTGGTGAGAAAGATTTCCTCGCGCGCAATGCCGCTTTCGGCGAGGGCGGCGCCGACGGCCTCTTCATTGCCGTACATCTCGGCGGTGTCGATATGACGATACCCGAGTGACAGCGCGCGGGTGACAGCGGCGGTGCAGTCGCGGCCGCTCATCCGCCAGGTGCCAAGACCGAGCTTGGGCATGGCGAGCGCGCCGGCGGTGATGGGCATGCTGGTCATGTCAGTCCTTTCGCGAGAAATCGATCAGGGCAAGAAAGCCGGACTCCGTGCCGAAGGCGAGATGGGCGCCGTTCGGACTCCAGCCAAGGGCGGAGACCGCGCCGCGCCCGGCGGCGGCGACGGGCAGGATGCGTTCGCGCCCGATATCGGCCACGACGACCGAGCCATCGGCGAAACCGGCGGCGACGACCTCGTGTTGCGGATGACAAGCGACCCGGCGGACCACGGTTTCGCCGGCAGCAAGCTCCAGCGGGGCCTTGCCCATTGGCCCGCCGCCGAAGAACGGCCAGATCACAATGGCCTCGGCGCCGGCGGTCGCGAGCCACTTGCCCGAGCGGGTGAAGTCGAGCGATTCGGGCTTCGTCGGGTAGCCGCTCATCCGCATGTGCTGGCCGTCGGGCAGTTTCCAGCCATGCAACTCGTTTTCCTGCATGGCGGTGACCATCGCCTCGATATCGGGATGCAGGGCGACGGCGAGATGACTACCCTTCCACTCGAAGACCTGCGGCTTAGCGTTCTCGGAGCGGACGAACCAGAGCGAGGCGCCGTTGTAGTGCGCGGCGGCGAGGCGGCGGTGTTTCGGATCGAGCGCCATGCCGGCGACGGTCGAGGGGTGGGCGAGGGTGCGGAGCGTGGCGCCGGCGGCATCGAGCAGGTGGATGGTCTTGCCGACAGCGACCGCCCGCAGCGGCGCTTTGCGGTCTGGCACGGTCAGAACGTGCTCGACCCATTTCATGCCGAAGCTGGCGAGTTCCGTGCTCTCGCCCGTTGCGGAGTCAAGCCGTTTCAGCGCGCCGTCATCGCCGCCGGAGCAGAACCCGCGCTCGTCGAAATCCGGCGCGAGGGCGAGCACCGCGCCGTCATGGCAGGCGTGTTCGGCGAAGTCGCCGCCGGTAACGCCGCGCAGCACGATCCGCCCGTCGCCAAGGCCAGCGGCGAGGGAGCCGCCGGCACGGTCGAAGGCGAGGGCGGTGACGAACTCGGCGCAATCGTGCGACACGCCGCGCACACGGAGCATCTCGTCCGCATCGGTGACCATGCCGCTCATTCGGCGATGCAGCTTTCGAAACCGCGGCGCAGCATCGGGCGGTTGAGATCGCGACCGATGAAGACGATGCGGCTTTCGCGCTCCTCGTCGTCCTTCCAGGGGCGGATGAAATCGCCATCCGCCATCATGTGCACGGCCTGGAAGGCGAAGCGGCGGTCCTCGCCGGCGAAGGCGAGAATGCCCTTGGTGCGCAGGATGTCCTGGCCCTGGGTGGCGAGGATGCCGCCGATCCAGGCGTTGAACAGCTCGGGGTCGAGCGGCTTCTTCACCGACAGGCTGATGCTGCTCATGTGCTCGTCATGGG
>JAJZSY010000055.1 GCA_021849425.1 Pseudomonadota bacterium | reverse complement strand
CCCTCGGTGATGCAGACGATCAGCGGGATCTCGGCGTCGATCGCCTCGAGGATGGCGTCCGCCGCGAAGGGCGGCGGGACGTAGATCGCGCTCGCATCGGCGCCGGTCGCCTCGCGGGCCTCGGCCACGGTGTCGAACACCGGCAGGTCGAGATGGCGGGTGCCGCCCTTGCCCGGGGTGACGCCGCCCATCACCTTGGTGCCGTAGGCGATCGCCTGTTCGGAGTGGAAGGTGCCCTGCGCGCCGGTGAAGCCCTGGGTGATGACCTTGGTTTCGGCGTTGACGAGAATAGCCATTATGCGGCCTCCTTCACGGCGGCGACGATCTTCTGCGCCGCGTCAGCGAGATTGTCGGCCGCGATGATGGGCAGGCCGGATTTGGAGAGGATGTCCTTGCCGAGCTGCACGTTGGTGCCCTCGAGGCGGACGACCAGCGGCACCGAGAGCGAGACCTCGCGCGCCGCGGCGACCACGCCCTCGGCGATCACGTCGCAGCGCATGATGCCGCCGAAGATGTTGACCAGGATGCCTTCGACATTCGGGTCCGACAGGATGATCTTGAAGGCCGCGGTGACGCGCTCCTTGGTCGCGCCGCCGCCGACATCGAGGAAGTTCGCGGGCTCGGCGCCGTAGAGCTTGATGATGTCCATCGTCGCCATCGCGAGGCCGGCGCCGTTGACCATGCAGCCGATCGAGCCATCCAGCGCCACGTAGTTCAGGCTGTGCTTGGCGGCTTCGAGTTCCTTCGGGTCTTCCTCGGCCTCGTCGCGCAGCTTTTCGAGATCGGGGTGACGGTAGAGCGCGTTGTCGTCGAAGCTGACCTTGGCGTCGAGCGCGACGACCTCACCGGCGCCGGTGACGACCAGCGGGTTGATCTCGACGATCGCGCAATCGAGTGCCACGAAAGCCTTGTACATCGCGTTCACGAATTTCGCGAAGGCCTTCATCTGGGTGGCGTCGAGCCCGAGGCCAAAGCCGAGGCGGCGGGCGTGGAAGCCGGAGATGCCGCTCGCCGGATCGACCGCGACGCGGAGGATTTTCTCGGGGTGCGTCTCGGCGACTTCCTCGATCTCCATGCCGCCCTCGGTCGAGGCCATGATGACGATCTCGGATTTCGCGCGGTCGACCAGCAGCGAGAGGTAAAGCTCGCGCTTGATGTCGCAGCCGGCCTCGACATAGACGCGGCGGACGACGCGGCCGGCCGGGCCGGTCTGCTTGGTCACCAGCGTGTTGCCGAGCATCGCCTCGGCGGCGGCGGCGACGTCCTCGGGGGATTTCGCGAGGCGGACACCGCCCTTGCCCTCGGGATCGTCCTTGAAATGGCCGGCGCCGCGGCCGCCGGCATGGATCTGCGACTTCACGACATAGACCGGGCCGGGAAGCTTGCGCGCCGCCTCGGCGGCCTCCTCGCCGGTCCAGGCGACATGCCCGTCCAGCACCGCGACGCCATAGGATTTCAGCAATTCCTTGGCCTGGTATTCATGTATGTTCATTGGGCCCCCTTACGGTGATCATTCGCCTGTCACTCGAAACCGATTGCCTGCGCGCCGTCCGTCCCGGGCGGAGCCGCCGTCGTGCGGCCTAGACCAATGGCCGGGACGGCGCAACCGCATCTCAGGTGAGATGCGCGAGGGCGAAATAGGCCTCGCTGCGCATTTCCTCGAGGCGGGAGACGGTGCGCTCGAAGATCGCGACCCCCTCGCCCGAGGTGTAGAGGGCGGCGGGTTCCGCCGCGGCCGAGGCGTAGAGCTTCACCCGGTGCTCGTAGAGCGCGTCGATCAGGGTGATGAAGCGCCGCGCCTCGTCGAAATTGTCCGGCGACAGGCGGGGAATCCCGTCGATCAGCACGGTGTCGTAATGGGTGGCGAGGGCAAGATAATCCCCCGAGCCGAGCGCCTGGGCGCAGAGGGCCGCGAAGTCGAACCGGGCGACGCCGCTGGCGGCGAGCGGCACGGCGAGCTTGCGTCCGAAGACGGTGAGGGTTTCGGCGCACGGGGTCGCGCCGCCGGTGAGTTCGGCGAACACATCATCGAGAGCGCGCTCGGCGCGGCCATCCGCGGGGACGTACCAGTTGCGCGCACCGCGCACCCGCTCGCGCCGGTAGTCGCGCCCGCCATCGAGCACCATCACGTCGAGATGGCGCTTGAGCAGGGCGATGAAGGGGCGGAAGCTCTCATAGCCCGGCTTGTTGCGGTAGAGATCGTCCGGCAGGGTGTTGGACGTGGCGACGACGACGACGGCGCGGGCGAACAGCGCCTCGAACAGGCGGGCGAGGATCATCGCGTCGCCGATGTCGTGGACCTGGAACTCGTCGAAGCAGAGCAGCACGGAGTCGGCGGCGATGAGGTCGGCGAGGGCGAGTACCGCATCGGCGTCGGGCCGCTCGGCGCGCAGCCGGTGAAGCCGCGCATGGGCCTGCTGCATGAATTCGTGGAAATGTACCCGGCGCTTGCGCGGCACCTCGGCGGCGGCGAAGAACAGGTCCATCAGCATGGACTTGCCGCGCCCGACCTCGCCCACGAGATAGAGGCCGGAGGGGTAGTCCTCCGGCACCTCGTCCACCCGCTTCTTGTTGAGCAGGCGGCCGAGCCAGCCATTGGGCGGGGCCTTGGGCGTGGGATCGTAGCCGCGCAGGCGGGACCAGAGTTCGTGCAGACGCTCGGCGGCGCGGCGCTGCACCGGGTCCGGCAGGATCGTGCCGGCCTCGATCCGCGCCCGGTAGGCCGACATCAATCCGTCATCGGTCCGCTCTGGAGCCTTCATGAGCATGAGCAGGGCGGGTAGCGCACTCCATGCGGCGGCGCAACATCGGCCCGGTGGTCAGGCGGGGACGAGGGATTGCAGGGCGAAGGCGAAGATTCCAAAAGCGATCACGCTCGCGACATAAATGAGCGAGAACCAGGCCAGTTTGCGCAACTTGTTATGGTTGCGCAAAGTGCGGTTCAGCCACGCGTCGATCGTCGTCAGCATTGTTGCGGTCTCCTGCTGCATCGTGCCCGCGGGCGGGCGGCGCGCCCCCCCTCGATGCCGCCGAATTGGGGTGCGGGGGCGGCGGCGCAACCCGCGCCCGGCGCGGGGCTGGATGGCTTCCGTGTTGCCCGGCCGGGCGAAGGCGGTTATCCCGGTGTCTCTCCTGCCGTATTCCACAGTCACGAGGATGGCGAATTTGTCGATCTTGCGCCGCACCGCCCCGCTCGCCGCCGCTCTTCTGCTCGCCGGCTGCGGCCTGACGAACGACCTTGTCGGCGGCGGCGGCAACGCCCGGCTGGGCGAGCCGCGGCCGCAGGCGCCGGTGACGGGTTTCGTCGTCACCCCGGTGCCGGAGGCGAGCGTCGCCGCGCACGAGGTGTTGCAGAAAGGCGGCAACGCGGTGGACGCCGCGGTGGCGGCGGGGTTCGCGCTCGGCGTGACGCTGCCCTCGCGCGCCGGGCTCGGCGGCGGCGCCGTCTGCCTCATCGACATGCCGCATGACGAGGGCGGCACCGGCCGGCCGGTCGCGCTGCTGTTCCCGCCCGGCACGCCGCGCGGCAGCCAGGCCGGGGCCTCGCGCCCGGCGGCGGTGCCGCAGATGGCGCGCGGGCTGCTCGCCATGCAGGCGCGCTACGGCGCCCTGCCGCTCGCCGCCGATATCGCGCCCGCCGTCTCCATGGCCGGCGGCGGCGTGCCGGTGTCGCGCCCGCTGGCGGCCGACCTTGGCGTGGTGGGCGATGCGCTGCTGGCCGATCCGGCGGCGCGCAACGTGTTCGCCACCCCCGACGGCCGGCTGTTGCAGGCCGGCGAGACGCTGCGCCAGCCGGACCTCGCCGCCACGCTCGCACGGTTGCAGAGCGGCGGGGTGCTGAGCTTCTACCAGGGGCATCTGGCCGACAGCCTGCTCGCCGGGGCGGCGGAGGCGGGCGCGGGGCTGACGGCGACGGACCTGCGGGCCGATGCCGCGCGCTATGCCAGCCCGGATATCGTTCAGGCGCTCGGCGCCGAGATCGCGCTGCCGCCGACCGCCGCCGGGATCGGCACGCGCGCGGCGATCGAGGCGCTGGCGACGACGCCGGACGATCTCGCCGGGGCGGGGCGCGATGCGATCGCCGCCGCCGCCGCCGCGCGGCATGTGACCGGGTTCGGCGCGCTGCCGGCCTCGGCGGGATATGCGATCGCCGATGCGAAGGGCGGCGTGGTCGGCTGTGCGACGACGATGAACAACCTGTTCGGCACCGGGCGGATCGCCGCGGGGACCGGCATCCTGCTCGCCGCCTCGCCCAGGCGGGTCAGCCCGCCGCTGCTGAGCGTGGCGCTGGCGACTACGGATGGCGCGTTCCGCGCGGTGACGACGGGGTCGGGACAGGCGGGCGCGCCGCTCGCCGCCGGGGCGGCGATGGCCGAATCGCTGCGCGCCGGCCAGGCGATGCCGCATCCGGTGCCGGCGCCGGGCCGGGCGAATGCGATCGCCTGTTCGGGCACGCTGCCGGGCGCGCCGCACTCCTGCGCCGCCGCCGCCGATCCGCGCGGCGGCGGGCTCGCCATCGGGTCGCGCTGAGGCGGCGATGGCACTGAAAACCGGCACGGCGGCGCGGGTTCCGCCCTTTCTGGTGATGGACGTGATTTCGGCGGCCAACGCGCTCGCCGCGAGTCCCGCGGCGGCGAATCGGCGGGTGATCCGCATGGAAGTCGGCCAGCCCGGCGCCGGCGCGCCGGAGGGGGTGCGCCGCGCCATCGCCGCCGCGATGGCGGGGGGTGATCCGCTCGGCTATACCGAGGCGCTGGGCCTTGCCGGGCTGCGCCAGCGGATCGCGGCGCATTACGCCGACTGGTACGGGCTCGACCTGCCGGCCGCGCGCATCGCGGTGACCGCCGGGGCCTCGGGCGGGTTTCCGCTGGCCTTCCTCGCCGCCTTCGAGCCGGGGGATACGATCGCCCTCGCCGCGCCGTGCTATCCGCCCTATCTGAACATCATGACCGCGCTCGGGCTGCGGCCGCTGCTGCTGCCGGCGACCGAGGCGACCGGGTTCCAGCCGACGGTGGCGATGATCGAGGCGCTCGATCCGCAGCCGGACGGGCTGCTGATCGCCTCGCCGGCCAATCCGACCGGGGCGATGCTGCACCCCGACGACCTCGCCGCCCTCGCCCGGCATTGCCATGCGAACGGTATCCGGCTGATCAGCGACGAGATCTATCATGGCCTGACCTATGGCAAGACGGCCGCGACCGCCGCCGCCTTCAGCCCCTCGGCGATCGTGATCAACTCGTTCTCGAAATATTTCTCGATGACGGGATGGCGCGTCGGCTGGATGGCGCTGCCGGAGGAGCTGGTGCGGCCGGTGGAGTGCCTGGCGCAGAACATGTTCATCTGCGCGCCGCATGTCGCCCAGCGCGCGGCGGCGGCGGCGTTCGACTGCCACGCCGAGCTGGCGGCGCGGCGCGATGCCTATGCCCGCTCGCGCGCCCTGCTGCTCGACGCCCTGCCCCGCGCCGGGATGACGAAGCTCTCGCCGGCGGACGGCGCCTTCTACATCTATGCCGATATCGCCGCGAGCGGGCAGGACAGCGCCGAATTCTGCCGGGCGATGCTGCACGACCTGCACATCGCCGCGACACCGGGGCATGATTTCGACACCGCGCGCGGCGGCGATTTCGTGCGGTTTTCGTATTGCGCCGACGAGACCGACATCGCCGAGGCGGCGCGCCGGCTGACCGCGGCGCCGCCCGGCAGGTGAAGCGCCCTATCATATTGATAAATAGAGCATCTTTATCCGATCAGATGTTTCCATCTGATCGGATGATGCTCTAGTAGGAGCCGAAGGCGACCCCGCTGGTGGGATCGACATAGACCATTTCATCGGCGACCCGGCGGACGCCGCCGATTCCCTCGGCCAGCACGATCAGCGCCATCCGCTCGGCATCGCTGAAGACCGGGCCGGAGAGGGTCGCCACACCGTGATCGACCCTGACCTCGATGGTCGCCTTGGGCGCCCAGTTGGTTTTCTCGATGGCGGCGCGGATGCGGGTGGCCACCACGTCGTCGCTCACCGGGGTATCCTCGATCACCAGCAGGGCGGTGATCAGGCGGGAGAGGATGTTGCGCCGGTTGAGCATGCCGAGCAGGACCTCGCCCTGGACGACCGGGAGCTGCTTCACATGGTAGGTTTCCATGATGTCGATCGCATCGCTCAGCGGCGTGTCGGGGCCGACGCTGCGGACCGGCGTGGTCATGATTTCGCCGACATGGCGGCCGCGGGTGCGGGCGAACTGGCGGGCCGAGGTTTCCGGCGCCAGGAAGCCGCGCCACCAGCCGATTTCCGGCACGGTTTCAAGCTCGGGGCGGCGGAGCATGTCGCCATCGGTGACGATTCCGAGCAGGCGGCCGCCGCGGTCGATGACAGGAAGGGCCGAGAGGTTCTGGTCGAGCATGATGCGACCGGCATCGGCGAGGGTGGTTTCGGGCTCGACGGTGAGCGGCCCCACCGTCATGATCTCGCGCACGTTCATCGGGTCCTCCTTCTGGATGAAGGCGATGATGGTCGCCCTGCCCGGCTCGCGCATTGACCTGCGTCAACCGCTGCCGGCGGATCAGGCGCCGGCGCGGGCGATGTCGTGCAGGGCGTGCGGCCTGACGACGCTGATGTTGTGGTCCGGCGTCACCTCGATCACGCCCTGCTTGCGCAGCGCGGAGAGGGCGCGGGAGACGGTTTCGATGGTCAGGCCGAGATAGTCCGCAAGATCGGTGCGGGTCATCGGCAGGCGCAGCGAATCGGTGCCGCCGCCGCACAGGATCGCCCGGCGGCTCCAGCCGTCGATGAAGCTGGCGAGCCGCTCGATGGCGCTCTTGCGACCGAGCAGGAGCATCTGTTCCTGGGCGACGATCAGCTCGTGCGAGGCGACATCGAGCAGGCGGCGCTCGAGGGCGGGAAAGCGGGAGAAGACGCCGCGCAGCTCGGTGCGGTCGAACCGGCAGAGGCGGACATCCTCGATCGCCTCGGCGCTGAAGGTGTAGCGATCGTCGGCGGCGAGGCCGACGAAATCGCCGGGGCCGACGAAGCCGGTGATCTGCCGCCTGCCATCCGGCAGGTCCTTGTGCAGCCGCGCGGTGCCGGCATTGATGTTGAAGAAATAGCGCGCGCTGTCGCCCTCGATGGCGAAGCTGTGGCCGCGGGCGACGGTGGTCTGCCGGGCGACGCTGGCGAGGAAATGCAGGTCTTCATCGGCGAGGGCGTCGCACAGGCCGATATGCCGCGCGCCACACCCTGCGCAGAGACCCGGAATGATGGCTTCGGAAAGATTGATCGGCGAACGATGCGCCCGATCCCGCTGCTCCAACATCTGCGCGCCCTTCTGACGTCTCAGTTTCTAATGTCTAGGCCAGTCGAACTGCCACGTGCAACCTCAATCATTTTAAACCGACTGTTCATTATGGTATCGACCGGGAGGACGGACACGCATTTGAGGGTCGGCATTTGATGAGGGTTGCGGCGGTAATGCTTGATTTCGATCAAGGCGGGATATGTCGCGGCGGGCAATCCTGTCATGCTTTTTGATGATGGGGAACATGCACGAACCGGCATTCCTGATTGAACCGATGAACGAGGCGCAGATCGACCCGTGTTTCGTGCTGGCGCGCCTCGTGCAGCCCTGGCTCGACCTGCCGCGCTGGCGCCGGCACGCGCGGGGAATGCTGGCGGCGGACCCGAACCGGCGGGGGACGATCACGATCCGCTGGGTGCGGCGCGACAATCCGTGCGGCCTCGCCTGCTATCGGTGCATGAGCGATATCGAGCACGGGCTGGTGATGGCGGTGCGGCCCTTCGCGGTGATGGACCCGCTGCATGGGCGGGAGCTGCGCGCCGCCATGGCGACGCGGCTCGCGGCGATGGCGCGGGCAGCCGGGTGCGGGGCGATGCGCATCATCTCGACCGGGCCGGACATGCCGGCAGAGGCGCTCGCCAGCATGGCGCGGGCGGTCAGCAGCACCGGCGAGCATACGTTCCTGTTCTGAACCCGACCGAAGCGCGCGGATGAACCTGGGACCGGACGCGAACGCGCCCCGATCCGGCGGATCGGGGCGCGCGCGGGCGCCTGTGCGGGGACGCCGCCTCGCCGTCAGGGGAAATGACGGCGGGCGTAGAGCCAGGCGATGACGTAGAGCCCGAGATAGACGAACGGGATGAACAGGATGAGGCCTTCGAGTCCGCCAAGCATGGGGGGTCTCCTCAGTGGGTGTTGCCGGTGTGATCGCCGCGGGCGCGCATGGCGCTTTCCTGCGCCTCGAACAGGACCGCGCCGCTGGCGGCGATCAGCACGATCATCACCGTGCCGACGAGCCAGCCGAAATACCAGGGGCCCTCGTCGCCGGTAACCACCGCGAGCAGGATGGAGGCGACCAGAATGCCCCCGAGGGCGACGAACTTGATCATGGACAGCATGGATGGTGCCTCCCGCTTCAGTAGGAGTGGTCGTTGGCGATGACGGCCTCGGTTTTCACCTTGCCGCGCATGACGCGGAAGGCCCAGGCCGTGTAGCTCAGGATGATCGGCACGAAGACCAGCGCGAAGGCCAGCATCCAGCCGAGATTGTAGGCGCTGCCCGAGGCGTTCCACACCGTCAGGCTCTGCG
>JAJZSY010000054.1 GCA_021849425.1 Pseudomonadota bacterium | reverse complement strand
GCTCACAGTCATCGAGCCGCCGCAGGCCAAGGCCGCCTCATAGATACACGCTCCGATTCCGCATCGAAAATCCATCGGAAAATAGACAGACTTTCCTCACGTCTGCCTCATGACCGCGAACCCGGGTCTCGGTGAGCACCACCCCGGCGAGGCTCCCCGCCGCCGCACGAGCCGCACCAGCCCGGCGACAATCGCGGCGAAGCCCGGCCCATGCCGGTGGCCGCGCAGGTCCCGCCCGGCAGTATCACCAGCGTCGCGCGCGGATGCGCCGGGCGCAGCACCAGCACACGCTCCGGCCCGAGCGCCGTGTCCAGCCGCACCACCCGCGCCCGCGCCGCCGCCAGCGGCAGCCAGGCCAGCGCCAGCGCGGCAAGCGGGGCGCGCATCCGCCCGCGCTCAGGCCGCGCCGGGCTGCGCCCCGTCATACCCCTCGACCACCACCACATCGGCGACCGACGCCCCGTCGCGCAGCGCCTTCGCCCTCGCGTATTCGGGCGAGTGATAGCAGGCCAGCGCCGCCGCGTGGTCGGGGAATTCCAGCACCACGATCCGCGACCGCATCCCGCCCTCGACCGCCTGCGCCGCCCCGCCGCGCACCAGGAACCGCGCGCCATATTTCGCGAACGCCACCGCGTTCTCCCGCACATAGGCCGCATAGGCCTCGGCGTCGCTGACATCGACGCTCGCGATCCAGTATCCCTTCGCCATTCTTCCGCTCCATCCGACTCCGGCCCGGCCACCCGCGCAACGCGCCAACCCTCGCACACCGAAGCCGTTACGCAAAAATTAAGCGCAGGGTGATACCCTGGGCGCATGTCGAACCACACCGCCAGCCCGTTCCTGTTCCTCGAAGGCGGGATCGGCGATTTCCTGCAATGCCTGCCGGTTCTCCTCCAACCGGCGGCAAGGGGGGCGCGCCTCATCGTCGCCACCCACCAGCGCGGCGCCGAAGCGCTGTTCTCGGGCCTCGGCATCGAGGTCGAGACCATCTTCCATTTCAACGATGAAGCGTCCCGCCGCCGCATCATCGAGCATCTCGACGTGCTCGGTCCGCACATGATCTGCCCGCGCGCGCACTATTTCGCCGCCAATCCCTTTCCCCCCGCGCCGGCGCGCTTAGACGGCACGCGCCGCACCATCGGCATCCATCTCGGCGGCTCGGCCTATGCCGTCGCCCTGCAGCGCCAGTGGGGCATCCCGCCGAAAACCCTGCCGCCCGCGATCCTCGACGCGCTTCTCCCGCTCGACGCCGATCTTCTTCTCTTCGGCACCGCGGCGGAAATCGAGAGTTACGGCCTTGCGCCACGCGACAATCTCACCGCCGTCTGCTGCGCCGAGATCAGCGACTCCCTCGCCCATGTCGCACAATGCGACCTGATGATCGGCAGCGACAGCGCCTTCAAGACCGCATCCGCCATGCTCTCGATCCCCACCTTCGTGTGGCTCGGCGACTATGCCGACCCGCCGCGCGATACGATGTTCATCGACCCCTATGTGGCCGCCGGCATCATGCAGGTTTTCCGCTATACCGATCTCGCGCACCCGGCCCAGCGCGGCGCCGGCATCGCCGCCACCTACCGCTTCATCGCCACCACCCCCTCGCACCCGCGCGCGAGCGCCGCCTGACGACACCGCCGCCCTTGCCCACCCCCCGGCCGCCGTGGTCCTTTGGGGCACAGCCAGCGCCGTCCCCCTCCCCAGCCCCGGCAGCCGCTTCCACGCGATCCTCGCGACGCTGTACGACCGCGTGGCCGCGGAGGGTCACCGACGCAGCATCGCCGGCCCCTTGGTGATCCTGATCTGGACGCGCCTGCGCCACCTCGCCGACCGTCTCGCCGCGGCGCTGGACGGCCCGCAGCGCCCCGCGCGCGCGCCATCCCGCACCCGCCCGCCATCCGTCCCCGTCGCACCCGCATCCGCTGCCGCGCCGCCTCGGCTGGCTCGGCACCCTCATCCCCGCCGCCGCCGGCCAGATCCGCCACTTGCTGAACGACCCCGAAATCCTCGCCCTGGCCGCCGCCTCACCGGCCGCCGGGCGCGCCCTGCGCCCGCTCTGCCACATCCTCGGCCTGCGCCCGCCGCCGGCGCTGCGCCGCCCCAAACGCCCCGATCCCGCGCCTGATCCCGCGCCCGATCCCGTACCGGCACGAGCCGCCGTGCCGTCACCATACGCCGCACAACCCGTTCCCGCCTCCGGTCCCGATGCCGCCGCGCGGCTCGCGCATCCGCCCCCCGCCCGCCGGAACCGCCGAAACGGCACCTGACGCGCGCCGCACCATCGCGCCCTTTTCGTTACGATTTCGAAATAAAACAATCACGACAAGCGCGCGGCCAGATAATCCGTCACCGCCTCCCAGATTGACGCAAGCAAAATATCTGTTGGACCTTAAATCAGGCAGATCATGATGCCAACCCCAAAAGCCTCCGCCAATCACCACGACCTCATCCCCTCGCCTTGTCCAGATTCATTCAAAAATTTGATTTTACGAATTTCCCATTATTTTTCATGAGGATTTTCATGATCGCGGCAGCCCTCTCGGCAAAATCTGCCCAAAGCGGGTTTCATTACCAGATTTGAATCACTATTCTTTACCACCCGCAAACACGTGGCGGACCCGGATTGATTGTTCGAGAGCGAGAGGAAGAGGAGGGAAACATGACATTTTCAACAACGCGGCGCGGCGCGCTCACCCTGTTCGGCGCCGGCATGACCGCCGCAACCCTCGGCGGCGAGGCCGAGGCGGCAACCGTGCTCGAGGGCATCCGCCGCCGCGGCTTCATCCGCATCGCCATCGCCAACGAGGTGCCTTACGGCTTCATGAACGCAGACGGCCAGGCCCACGGCATCGCCCCCGACGTCGCGAAACACGTCCTCGGTGAAATCGGCATCCACCGCCAGCAATGGGTCGTCACCCCCTTCGGCTCGCTGATCCCCGGCCTCAAGGCCCGCCGGTTCGACATGGTCGCCGCCAGCCAGAACGTCCTGCCGGCGCGCTGCACCCAGGTCGCCTTCTCGGCGATCAATTCGAGCTATGGCGAGGGCCTGCTGGTCAAGGCCGGCAATCCGCACGGCATTCACGGCTATGACTGGTTCCTCAAGCACCGCGACAAGAAACTGGCACTTGTCAGCGGCGCCGACGAACTCCGCTTCGCCCATGCCGTCGGCATCCATGACAGCCAGATCGTCAATCTCAGCGCCAATGCCGACGCGCTCTCCGCCGTGGCCGATGGCCGCGTCGCCGCCTACGCCGCGACCGGCCTCACCGTCGCCCGCCTCGCCCGCCACAGCAAGGCCGTCGAGCCCGCCGCCCCCTTCACCCAGCCGATGGTCGACGGCCACTCGGTCCGCAGCTACGGCGCGTTCAGCTTCCGCAAGAACGAGACCTCCCTCCTTACCGCCTTCGACAAGGCGCTCGACGCCTACAAGAAAACCGACGCCTGGGCCCACACGCTGATGAAATACGGCCTGACGAAGCAGGACGTCGAAGCCGCCCGCCAGATGACCACGGCGGATCGCTGCAAGGCGTGACGACCGGCGCGGCGGAGCGGACCTGATGCACTGGACCGGCTTCATCGCCCCGCTCGCGCGCGGCGCGTGGATCACGGCCGAGATCACGGCGTATTCGACGGTGCTGGGCGCGGCCCTGTCCTTCGTCGCCGGTCTCGGCCGCGTCTCGCGCAGCCGCGCCGTCCGCGTCACCGCCGCCGTCTATATCGAGATCTTCCGCGGCACCTCGCTGCTGGTGCAGATGTTCTGGCTCTACTACGCGTTGCCCCTGCTCGGCCCCTCGCTGCCGCCGATGGCCAGCGGCGTGCTCGCCCTCTCGCTGAATATCGGCGCCTATGGCGCCGAGGTCGTGCGCGGCGCGATCAACGCCGTCCCGCGCGAGCAGTGGGAAGCCTCGACCGCGCTCAACTTCACCCGCCGCCAGGCGCTCTGGCGGATCATCATGCCCCAGGCCCTCGCCGAGATGATGCCGCCCTTCGGCAATCTCGCGATCCAGAACCTGAAGGACACCTCGCTGGTCTCGCTGATCACCATCAGCGACCTCACCTTCCATGCCGACGCGCTGCGCAACCTCACCCTCGCCAGCACGCCGATCTACACGCTGACCCTGCTGATGTATTTCGGCATGGCGCTGGTGCTGACGGCGCTGATCCGCCTGATCGAGCGCTGGAGCCGCCGCCATCTCGCCCCGTCACGGGGGGCGCACGCATGATCTACGGCATCCACTGGGATCTCCACAGCCCGCTCGCCTTCGCGATCTCGATCCTGCCGATCCTGCTGATCGGCATGAAGATTACGGTGGAGGCGACCATCCTCGGCTTCCTGGTCGCCCTGCTGCTCGGCCTCGTCCTCGCCCTGCTGCGGCGGGTGCCGCTGCGGATCATCGCCTGGCCCACCGCGGTGGCCATCGAATTCCTCCGCGACACGCCGCTGCTCGTGCAGCTCTTTTTCCTCTATTACGTGCTGCCGAAATACGGCGTTACCCTGCCCGCCCTGTTCACCGGCGTGCTCGCCCTCGGCGTGCAGTACAGCGCCTACACGTCCGAGGTCTACCGCGCCGGGCTCGAAGCGGTCGATCGCGGCCAGATCGAGGCGGCGACGGCGCTGAACCTCTCCCGCGCGCGGCTCTACCGCACCATCATCCTGCCGCAGGCGATCCCGCGCATCATCCCGGCACTCGGCAACTACCTCGTCTCGATGATCAAGGACACGCCAGTACTCTCGACCGTGACGGTGATGGAAATGCTCAACCTCGCCCAGATCATCGGCGACCGCACCTATCGCTACCTCATCCCGCTGACCATCGTCGGCGCCCTGTTCCTGCTGCTGACGGTGATCGCCAGCACCGTCGTCAACCGGCTCGACCGGGTGCTGCCCAAGGAAGGAGTTCCATTGCGATGAGCCCGCCCGCCGAACCCGGCACGGCCCCGGACGAGATCATCCGTTTCGAGAAGGTGACGAAGCGCTTCGGCGCGCTGACCGTGCTCGACGATTTCGACTTCCACGTCGCCCCCGGCGAGAAGGTGACGCTGATCGGCCCGTCCGGCTCCGGCAAGTCCACCGTGCTGCGCATCCTGATGACGCTGGAGCCGTTCCAGCAAGGTCGGGTCGAGCTTGACGGGATTTCCTATCATGAACCCGGCGGCAAGGGGCCGTTCAAGGCCTCGCCACGGCATCTGCGCGAGATCCGCACCCAGGTCGGCATGGTGTTCCAAGGCTTCAACCTGTTCCCGCACATGACGGTGCTGCGCAACATCATCGAGGCGCCAGTCGCCGTGCTGAAAATCCCGAAGGAGGAAGCGATCGAACGGGCGACCGGCCTGCTCGACCTCGTCGGCCTCGCCGACAAGAAGGACGCCTATCCACGCCAGCTCTCCGGCGGCCAGAAACAGCGCGTCGCGATCGCCCGCGCCCTCGCCATGCGCCCGCGGGTGATCCTGTTCGACGAACCGACCTCGGCGCTCGATCCGCAGCTCGTCGGCGAGGTGCTGAACGTCATCCGCGACCTCGCGCATGAGCACGACCTGACCATGCTGATGGTCACCCACGAAATGCGCTTCGCCCGCGAAATCTCCGACCGCGTCTGTTTCTTCGACCAGGGCCGCATCGCCGAGCAGGGCGCGCCGGAGGAAATTTTCGGCGAACCGCGGGAAGAGCGCACCCGGGAATTCCTGCAATCCGTGCTCGGGTAATCCTTCTCTGGCGTTCCCCGCATACCGGCCCCTCGGCGACGGCATCCAGAAAAGAGCCACGCGGAGGGAACAGGTATGGCCCCAACTCCATGCGCGCTATATCGAATGGATGTCGCTGCGTTTCCGGTCCGCCCGATCGTTCCACGAACCAACATCTGGCCCTGCGGCTGAAATGATCCGTGCGGCGGACCGCGGACGTTGAAACCGATATCCGCCATTGCCGAAGGAACCGAGGACCGATGACCACCGATACCCCCCGCAAGCCAGGCCGTCTGTTCTTCGCGAATCCCGGCCCGACCAACATTCCCGATTCCGTGCTGCGGGCCATGGACCGGCCGACGACCGATTTCATGAGCGCCGATTTCATCGAGATCTATGACCGCGCGGTGGCAGGGCTGAAACGGTTGCTGTTCACGACCGGCGAGGTGTTCATCTACACCTCCAGCGGTCACGGCGCCTGGGAGGCAACGCTACAGAACCTGTTCTCCCCGGGCGATCGGATTCTGATGCCGGAGGCCGGGTATTTCTCCCGTGTGTGGGGAGCCATGGCGCGCACGCTCGGCCTTGAGGTCGAGATGCCGGAAGCCGACTGGCGGCGCGGCCCCGATATCGGCGCCATCGCCGACCGACTCGCTGCCGATTCGGCGCACGAAATTAAGGCAATCTGTATCGTCCATAACGAAACCTCGACCGGCGTGGCGCTGCCGCTACACGAGATCCGCGCCGCGCTGGACGCGGCGAGCCATCCGGCGCTGCTTCTTGTCGACACCATCTCCTCCTTCGGCTCGTTCGAATTCCGCATGGCCGACTGGGGAATCGACGCTGTGGTGGGCGGCAGCCAGAAGGGGCTGATGCTGCCAGCGGGCCTCGCCTTCACCGCGGTGAGCGACAAGGCGCTTGCCGCCCATGCCGGGGCACGGCTGACGCGGTTCTATTTCGACTGGACCAGGATGATGGCGCGCCGGCACCGCAGCTTCACCGGGACCGTGCCCATCGCCCCAATTTGCGGACTTCTGGAATCCGTCCGGCTCATCGAGGCTGAAGGGATCGAGGCGGTGTGGCGCCGCCATCGTCGCCTCGCGGAAGCGACGCGGCGAGCGGTTTCGGTCTGGAGCGGCAACCAGGGTGTGGCCTTCTTCTGCACCGAACAGGCAAGGCGGTCGGATTCTGTAACGGCGATCCACATGCCCGAGGGCCACGACGCCGAGGCCGTGCGCAGGATCGCCTATGACCGGTTCAACGTTTCGCTTGGCGCTGGCCTCGATCCGCTTGGCGGCAAGGTGTTCCGCATCGGCCATATGGGCGATCTGAATGAACCCATGCTTCTGGGCACGCTCGGCGTGGTCGAGATGGCGCTACGCCTCGCCCGCGTGCCGCATGCCCGCGGCGGCGTCGACGCGGCGATCGACTATCTCGGCGGGAGCTGAACAATCAACGCTTCCCACTGGATCAGCGGCGCCGCATGTTGAGTCTGGCAGCCGGGCAGGGTAATCAGACGGTACCGTGCCGGGTTAGCACAGCGGTAGTGCAGCGGTTTTGTAAACCGAAGGTCGGGGGTTCAAATCCCTCACCCGGCACCAGCCTGCCACAGAGTTTGATTGCCAGCGCTTTCGGCGACGGGTACGGCGGATGCACGATCTGTTGGCATCAAATTTCATACCGTCGCAATCGGCGTCACCGGCGAGCCGACCGCACCTGGCAGCCGCAGAGGTGGCGCGGTCAGCAGGAACCTCGAGCGCCTGTTCGAGCGCAGCCAATCCGCGAGAGGCGTCAGATGCCATAGCTCGCCGAGATGAATGCCGTTCTTGAACAGACAATGTTCATGGATCGGCAAAACCGAACAGCATTCATCGGCTCCAGGCTGCGCCGGGAAGGCTTCGACGGCGTAATTATCGGCAATCAGGACGGCGAGGCCACTTGCCGTGATCCAGTTCAGCAACCGGGCATCACGGCCATTCAGAACCGCACAGGCTCCATGAAGGATCGACCCATCCGGCTTGCGGTCCATCTCGAGGAGATGCTGGGCGAAGCCTGTATGCAGGCAGACCATGTCTCCGGTTTCGACTTCGACACGATCGGCCTCGATCACCCGCATGAGTTCATCGTAGCCGACCAGTGTGCGGGCATCGCCGTAATGCGCCCGCAAGTCGATCATAACGCCGCGCCCCTGCACCCCACGACTGGCCATGCGCTCGATTCCGAGCGCCCCGGCATTCGATGTGCTTTGCCGCCTCATCGTGGGCTGAATGCCAGCATCCCTGCCATCCTCAGGTCCGATAATGTGCTCCCCGGCGCGAAAGCCGTTGTAGAAAACCTTCTCCAGAATCCCGTCTCCATCGACGTCGAAGAGGCCGCCGACATGAGACAGGGCATCCCACTGCGTCGAGTATTGCAGATGGATGATCGCCAGATCGTCATTGAACACATCGGTTCGCATACGTTCCGGACCCGTCAGCGTGCAATTGAAATTCGGCCGATCTCCCCGCAAGGTTGGCCGCAGAACCGGCGGGTGGCGCCGTTCGTTGAGCAGGCTACCCCCCGGATAATCGAGCGGTAGGCTGAGGCAGAAAACAAGCCCCTCATGCGCCTCCGCAAGCCCCTGCCTTACCTTTTCCGCCGTAATGAGGTTGAGACGGCCATTCTGGTCATCCGGCCCGAAATCTCCCCAGTTCGACCCCTCGGGACGATGACGCCAGCGCGGGTTGGGCATTTCATTTCCTTTCCATTCTTGCGTTTGCATCATGTTGTTGAACACTACCAAGCGCGTGTCGGGACAATCGTCAAACTGCGAGCCTGCCGAATTGCGTCTACGCAACCCGCCTTGCAATTATGCTATCATATGATATTTCGATATTTATGGAAAAATCGGAACAAAGCCGGGCTGGCCGCGATATCGCCTGGATGGTGACCGCCCTCTCCGCCCTTGCACATGAACATCGGCTTGCCACCTATCGTCTGTTGGTTGAAGCAGGACCGGGCGGGCTAGCCGCAGGCGAAATCGCCGAGCGCCTCGATCTTATGCCGTCCTCCCTGACATTTCATGTCCAGGCCCTGGCCCGAGCTGACCTGATCACGCAACG
This sequence comes from Pseudomonadota bacterium, assembly GCA_021849425.1. GTDB lineage: Bacteria > Pseudomonadota > Alphaproteobacteria > Acetobacterales > Acetobacteraceae > Acidiphilium. Next base: position 57 of record JAJZSY010000054.1, on the reverse strand, counting down.
GCGCGTAAGCCGCAACGTGATCTACGCAGCCGATTTTTCCGCCATGAACGACCTTGT
>JAJZSY010000023.1 GCA_021849425.1 Pseudomonadota bacterium | reverse complement strand
CGGAACGAGGGCCGGCCCCAGCGCGGCTCGGGCGGGAAATAGGTGCCGCCGAAGATCGGCGCGCCATCCGGCGTCATGATCACGGTGAGCGGCCAGCCGCCCTGCTCGCCCATCGCCTGCACCGCGGACATGTAGATGCCGTCGATATCCGGCCGTTCCTCGCGATCGATCTTGATGTTGACATAGAGCCGGTTCATCAGCGCCGCCGTCGCCGTGTCCTCGAAGCTCTCATGCGCCATCACGTGGCACCAGTGGCAGGCGGCATAGCCGATCGAGAGCAGGATGAGTTTTTTCTCCGCCCGCGCCGCGGCCAGCGTCGCGTCCGACCACATCTGCCAGTGCACCGGATTGTCGGCGTGCTGGAGCAGATAGGGCGAGGTGGCGTCGGCGAGGGTGTTGCGGTCGAGCGTGCTGGACATGGAGCTGCGGTCTTTCTGAAGCGTTGCTGCTCCGGTAGATAGCAGTCCGGCGCCCGAACGCGAGGGCTCATCCCGAGATTGATATGAAAGCTGAACGACATGAATGATGTTCCGGCACAGCCGCCGTATTTCACCCATCACGTCTTCGTCTGCGGCAATCACCGGCCGGAGGGCCATCAGCGCGGCTCCTGCGGCGGCAAGGGATCGGAAAAACTGCGCGACTACATGAAGGCTCGCGCGAAGGAACTCGGGCTTCAGGGCGTGCGGATCAACGCCGCCGGCTGTCTCGACCGCTGCGAGCACGGGCCGACGGTGGTGATCTACCCGGCGGGCCGCTGGTATCGCGTGCCGGACCGCGACGCGGTGGACCGCATCCTGACCGAGGATGTGCAGGGCGGCCGCCCGGTCGCCGAACTGATGCTGCCGGGCGAGGTCGCGCCGGCGAAATGAGGTTCGCTCCGCCCGACGTGATCTTCGCGCCGGCGAGCGGCGTCGGCGGCGCGATTTCGCTCCTTCGCCTCAGCGGGACGGGGGTGGCGCGGGTGATCGGGGCGCTGGCCGGCGGCCTGCCGGCGCCGCGCCGCGCCAGCCTGCGGAATTTTCGCGATGAGCGGAGCGGGCTCATCGATCGCGGGCTGCTGCTGTGGTTTCCCGGCCCGGCCAGCGTGACCGGCGAGGATTATGCCGAATTCCATTTGCATGGCGGCCGGGCGGTGCGCGCGGCGATCACCGCCGCCCTGCTCGCCCTGGGCGCGCGGCCGGCGGAACCGGGGGAATTCTCCCGCCGCGCCTTTCTCAACGGCCGGCTCGATCTGCTGGAGGCCGAGGGCATCGCCGATCTGATCGACGCCGAGACCGAGGCGCAGCGGCAACTCGCCCTCGACCTTGCCGGCGGGGCGATGAGCCGGGCGGTCGGCGCCTGGCGGGAGTCGCTGATCGGGCTGATGGCGCAGCTCGCGGCGCTGATCGACTTCGCCGATGAAGACCTGCCGGCGGATGTCGAGGCCGCGATGCTGGCGGCGATGGCGGGGCTGCGCGACGACATCGCGGCCGCCATCGGCGCCGGGCTCGCGGCGGAGCGGCTGCGCGAGGGGGTGGAGATCGTCGTGCTCGGCGCGCCGAATGCCGGCAAATCCACCCTGGTCAACGCGCTTGCCGGCGAGGAGGTCGCGATCGTCTCCGACATTCCGGGGACGACGCGCGATGCGATCGGCGTGCGGCTCGACCTCGGCGGGGTTCCGGTCCGGCTGGTGGATACGGCGGGGCTGCGGCGATCGGACGACGCGATCGAGGCGGAGGGCGTGCGCCGCGCCGAGGCCCATGCGCGCCGGGCTGATCTTTTGCTCCTCTGTGGCGCCGCGCCCGATTTTTCGCTGCCGGACGCGCCGTCGGATGTGCCCGCACTTTGGGTGGCGACCAAGGCGGATCTGGGCGGCGCGGTGCCGGAGCGCATGCTGGCGGTGAGTGCGAAGACCGGCGCCGGGCTGGAGGAACTGCTGGCGGCGTTGCGCGCGCGGGTCGAGGCGCTGGTGGAGCGCGGCGCCGGGCCGGCGCTTCCGCGGCCGCGGCAGATCGCCTGCCTGCGCGATGTCGCGCAGGCGCTGGACCGGGCGCTGGCGGTCGGCGTGCCGGAATTGCGGGCCGAGGAATTGCAGGCGGCGGCGGCGGCGCTGGCCCGGCTGACCGGGACGATCGGCGTCGAGGACGTGCTGGATCAGGTATTTTCCAGCTTCTGCATCGGCAAATAGCCTTCCATCCGGCAAATGGTGCTATAGGCCCGCGCATGACGAGCTTGCGCGAGATGTTCGATGTTGTGGTGATCGGCGGCGGCCACGCCGGCACCGAGGCGGCGGCGGCGGCGGCGCGGATGGGGGCGGCGACCCTGCTGCTGACCCACCGGCGGGACCGGATTGGCGAGATGTCGTGCAACCCGGCGATCGGCGGGATCGGCAAGGGGCATCTGGTCCGCGAGATCGACGCGCTGGACGGCATCATGGGCCGCGCCGCCGATGCCGCCTGCATTCATTTCAAGATGCTCAACCGCAGCAAGGGGCCGGCTGTGTGGGGGCCGCGCGCGCAGGCCGACCGGGGGCTGTATCGCGCGGCGGTGCAGGCGCTGCTCGCCGCGCAGGATGGGCTGAGCATCCTCGAAGGCGAGGCGGCGGATCTGGAGCTTGCGGCGGATGGCGCGCTGGCGGCGGTGATCACCGGTGAGGGCGTGCGCATCGCCTGCCGGGCGGCGGTGCTGACCACCGGCACCTTCCTGCGCGGGGTGCTGCATTTCGGCGAGCGCATGGAGGAAGGCGGCCGGGTTGGCGATGCGGCGTCGAACGCGCTGTCGGCGCGGCTGCGCGGGCTGGGTCTGGCGTTGGGCCGGCTCAAGACCGGCACGCCGGCGCGGCTGGACCGGCGCTCGATCGACTGGGAGGCGCTGCCCGAAGATCGCGGCGAGGCGGAGCCGGCGCCGTTCAGCCTGCTGACCGCGCGGATCGGCAATCCGCAGATCTCCTGCCGGATCAGCGAGACGACGCCGGAGACCCACGCGATCATCAACGCCAATCTGCACCGCTCGGCGGTGTATGGCGGGCGGATCGACGGTGCGGGGCCGCGGTATTGCCCGTCGATCGAGGACAAGGTGGTGCGGTTCGCGGAGCGGCCGCGGCACCAGGTGTTTCTGGAGCCGGAGGGGCTGGAGGACGAGACTGTTTACCCCAACGGCATATCGACCAGCCTGCCGGAAGCGGTGCAGGAGGCGTTCATCCGCACCATGCCGGGCCTGTCCCGCGCGGTGCTGCTGCGGCCGGGCTATGCGGTGGAATATGATTATGTCGATCCGCGCGAGTTGAGCCACGCGCTGGCGCTGAAGAAGGTGCCGGGGCTGTTTCTCGCCGGGCAGATCAACGGCACGACGGGGTATGAGGAAGCGGGCGCGCAGGGGCTGCTGGCCGGGGTGAACGCCGCGCGGGTTGCGGCGGGGCGGCCGGTGGTCACGGTGCGGCGGCACGAGGGTTATATCGGCGTGCTGGTGGATGATCTGGTGACGCGGGGGGTCAGCGAGCCCTATCGGATGTTTACCTCGCGGGCGGAGCATCGGCTGAGCCTGCGGGCGGACAACGCCGATCTGCGGCTGACGCCGCGCGGGTGCGAATGGGGCTGCGTCGGTGCGGCGCGGCGCGCGGCGTTCGCGGCCCTTGAGGCCGAGCTTGCGGCGGTGCGCGGCGGCGGCGTGGGCGGGGCGCGGGCGGCGGCGATCGTCGTGGCGGACCGACTTTATGAGGGATATCTGGCGCGGCAGGAGAGCGAGATTCGCGCGCGGGCGAAGGATGACGCGGTGCTGATCCCGCCGGATTTCGACTATGGCGCCGTTGGCGGGCTGTCCGCCGAGATCCTCGCCCGGCTGGAACGGGTGCGCCCGGAAACCCTGGGTGTGGCCGGCCGGCTGGAGGGCATGACCCCGGCGGCGCTGGGGGCGCTGTTCGCCGCCCTGCGCCGGCCGCGCCCGGTCGCGGCATGAGCGCCGCGGGCGGCGGCGGCGGCGTGGGCAATGTTTCACGTGAAACATTGGTCCGGATTGAGACCCATGTTTCACGTGAAACATTGGCGCGGCTTGAGGCCTATGCCGCGCTGATCCTGCGCTGGACGGCGCGGATCAATCTCGTCTCGCGCAAGGATGCGGGGCCCGCGGAAATCTGGAACCGGCACATTCTCGATTCGCTCCAGCTGTTGCCGATGCTCCCGCAGGGGGCGTTCCGCGCGGCGGATCTCGGCTCCGGCGGCGGGTTGCCGGGGCTGGTGCTGGCGATCGCCCGGCCGGAGATCGGCTTCACGCTGATCGAATCCGACCGGCGCAAGGCGGCGTTCCTGCAAACGGCGATCGCCGAACTCAAGCTCGCCGCCACGGTGCTGCCGGTGCGAATCGAGCAGGCGCGGCTCGATCCGGTTGAACTGGTGACCGCCCGCGCCCTCGCGCCGCTGCCCGAGTTGCTTCTCTATGCCGCGCCGTTACTCGCGCCTGGCGGGAAATGCGTGTTTCTCAAGGGGCGTTCGGCGATGTCCGAATTGACCGCGGCGGCCGAGAACTGGCACATGAAAGCCGAACATGTCCCGAGCCTGACCGAGCCCGGGGCCACGATTTTCCGCATCAGCGAGTTACGCCGTGCAACCTAAGATAATCGCAATTGCGAACCAGAAAGGCGGCGTCGGCAAGACCACGACCGCCATCAACCTCGCGACGGCGCTGGCCGCGACCGGCGAGCGCGTGCTGCTGATCGACCTCGATCCGCAGGGCAATGCCAGCACCGGGTTCGGCATCGCCGCCGGCGATCGCGGCATCGGCAGTTATGCATTGATGACCGGCGAGGCCCCGGCCGCGACCCTGGTGCTGCCGACCGAGGTGCCGGGTCTGCTGATCATCCCCGCGACGGAGGATCTGATTGGCGCCGATATCGAGTTTTCCGGCGCCGAGGGGCGCGAGCGGCTGGTGCAGCGGGCGCTGGCCGAGCCGGGGCTGGCCGGGCAGTTCGGTTATGTGTTCATCGATTGTCCGCCCGGCCTTGGCCTGCTGACGCTGAACGCGCTGGTGGCCGCCTCCTCGGTGCTGATCCCGCTGCAATGCGAGTTCTTCGCGCTGGAGGGGATCAGCCAGCTGATGCGGACAATCGATCTGGTGCGTCATTCGCTCAATCCGGGCCTGGCGCTTGAAGGGGTGGTGCTGACCATGCTGGACCGACGGAACAATCTCGCCCAGGCCGTGTCGGACGACGTGCGGGCCTATTTCGGCGCGCGGGTGTTCGACACCGCGATTCCGCGCAACATCCGCATCACCGAATCGCCAAGCCATGGCAAGCCGGTGCTGCTCTACGATTTCCGCTCGCTGGGCGCGCAGGCCTATGTGTCGCTCGCGGCCGAATTCCTGCAGCGGCAGGCCGTGGCGGAGGCAAGTCTGTGAGCGGGCGGGACATGCCGCGCCGGCTGGGCAAGGGGCTGGCGGAGCTGCTCGGGCCCGGCACGGTGGCGGCGGTCGGGCAGGCTATTACCGGCGAGGGGGTGCGGCATCTGCCGGTCGCCTCGCTGCATCCGGGGCCGTTCCAGCCCCGCCGGGCGATGGACGAAGCGGCGCTCGAAGAGCTGGCGCAATCGCTCAGAACGCAGGGCGTGTTGCAGCCGCTGCTGGTGCGGGCGATGCCGGGGAAGCCCGGGCAGTATGAGATCATCGGCGGCGAGCGGCGCTGGCGGGCGGCGCAGCGCGCCGGCCTGCACGAGGTGCCGGTGCTGGTTCGTGTCCTGACCGACAGCGAGGCGATGGCGGCGGGGCTGGTGGAGAACCTTCAGCGGCAGGATCTCGATCCGCTCGAAGAGGCCGAAGGGTATCGCCGCCTCGTCGAAGAATTCGGGCTGATCCAGGAGGATCTGGCGCGGGCGGTTGCGAAATCGCGCCCGCATGTCACCAACATGATGCGGCTGCTGAACCTGCCGGTGACGGTGCAGACGGCGCTGCGCAAGGGCGAGCTGAGCGCCGGCCATGCGCGCGCCCTGCTCCAGCACCCCGACCCCGAGGCGGCGGCGCGGGTGATCGCGGCGAAGCGGCTTTCGGTGCGGCAGACCGAGGCGCTGGTTCAGTCCGCGCTGGCGCCGAAGCCCGAGCGCGCGCCGCGCGACCTCAAGGATGACAGCGTGACGCGCAACCTCGAAGCCGAGCTGGCCGGCGCGCTCGGCCTGCGGGTCAAGGTGACGTATGACGGGACGAGCGGCTCGGTCTCGCTGTTCTACCGGGATCTCGACCAGCTCGATGGCATTCTGCGGCTGCTGCGCGGCGGGGGCGATTAGAGTATCAATACCATGGAGCACGCCCCGACCCGGGTGGGCCGGAACGTGCGCCAGCTTCGCCGGTTCAGCCCATGGCGAGGAAGCCGTCCATCCCGCTGATCGGGCGGGCGGCGGCGAGCTTGCCGATGTCAGGCACCGGGCGGGTGAGTTCGGGCCCGGTGGCCGCGCCGATGGCCTCGATCGCTTTCGCGACCTCGATCACCGCGCGGTCGGCATGGCGGCGGCCGATGATCTGCACGCCGAACGGCATGCCGTGCTCATCCGTCCCGAGCGGCAGGCAGAGCGACGGATGGCCGGCGAGGGTGACGGCATAGGCCAGCGCCAGCCAGTGATAGTAGGATTTCGTTCCTGCACCATCGATTTCGGCAGGAAAAAGTTCCGTCCACGGCCGGGGCTGGATGGTGACGGCGGGCGCGATCAGCACATCATGCGTCGTGAAGAAATGCTGCCAGGCCCAGTAGAGCGCGGTTTGCGCGTGCAGGGCGCGGGCGACATCGGCGGCGGTGTAGCCCAGCCCTTCCTCGACATTGGCGCGGACATTGGGGCCGAGGCGCTCGGGTGCGGTGCGGTAGGTGGCGCCGAAGGAGGCGAGGAAGTTCACCGCGCGGAGGATGGCGAAGGTTTCGTCCGCATGGCGGCAGTCGGGCGTTGCATCCTCGGCGGTGGCGAAGAGCGGGGCGAGGCGCGCGGTGCGGTCGGCAAACAGGGCGCGGGTCTGCCGCGAGGTCGGCGCGAAGCCGAAATCGGCGGTGAAGGCGGCGCGCAGCGTGCCGAGATCGGCGGCGGCGCGGCTCGTCGCCTCGTCCGGCGAGAGCGGTGCTGACAGCATGTCCCGCGGATCGTAGCTGGCGGTGGCGTCGAACATCAGGCCGAGATCGGCCGCCGAGCGCGCCATCGGGCCGAGCACGCCGAGGCCGGAGGGGCCGAGCAGGCGCTTCTCCGAGGGGAACAGGCCGGGCGAGGGGCGCATGCCGACAATGCCGCAGAAGGCTGCCGGGTTGCGCAGGCTGCCGCCCATGTCCGAACCGGTGGCGAGCGGGACCATGCCGGTCGCCAGGGCGACGGCCGAGCCGCCGGAGGAACCGGCGGCGGATTTCGTGGGCTCGAACGGGTTGCCGGTGGCGCCGTAGACGAGGTTACGGGTGTTGCCGCCGGCGCCGAATTCCGGCGTGTTGGTCTTGCCGAGGACGATGCCGCCGGCGGCGCGGATCGTGGCGATGAAGCCCTGATCGGCCTTGGGAATATTGTCCTTGAACATCAGGCTGCCATAGGTCGTCCGCAGGCCCTCGGTATCTTCGAGATCCTTGACCCCGAGCGGCAGGCCGTGCAGGGGCGGCAGGCGGTTGCCCGCCATCACCGCGGCCTCGGCGGCGCGGGCGGCGGCGCGGGCGCGGGTGAAATCGCGCGCGACCATGGCGTTCACCGCGTGATCGACACGCTCGATGCGGGCGATGCAGCTCTCGGTGAGCTCGACGGGGGAAAGTTTCCGGCCGCCGATCAGGCGGCGCGCTTCGGTGGCGGGCAGGTCGCAGGGGTCGGTCATTGCGGGCGGACATCCTCGTTCTCGGGTTCGGCCGCGATAACGCGCCAGCCGGCGGAAACGGTCAAGCCGCCCCGCAGGCTTGCCGGGGCGGCGCTGGCCTGCTCTTCTGGGCACACCGGGACGGACAGACAAGGGAGCGGAACAATGGACATCTGGCGCAGCGGAGAGCGGGACTCTACTCCGGGGCCCCAGGCCTATTTCACCGGATCGGTGCGGATCGACCCGGTCAACACGGCGCCGGAGCCGGCGCGAGTGTCGGCGGCACATGTGACGTTCGAGCCGGGGGCGCGGACGGCCTGGCATACGCATCCGCTGGGGCAGACGCTGATCGTCACCGCCGGGCGCGGCTGGGTGCAGCGCGAGGGCGGGCCGGTCGAGGACATACGCCCGGGCGACGTGGTGTGGTTCGCGCCCGGCGAGCGGCACTGGCACGGGGCGACGCCGACGACCGGGATGAGCCATTACGCGATCCAGGAGCGGCATGAAGGATCGCCGGTCACCTGGCTCGAACAGGTGACGGACGCCGAATATCGCCGTTGACCGCGGCGGGGTCATCTGCGCGGTTGCGGGCCAGTGGAATTGAGGAATATATTTAAAAGGACAAATTGCCCGCCGCGGACGGCTTTCGCGGCGCGGGCGGGACGCGGCAAGGGAGGAACGGGGCGAAAATGCAGGTGATGATCATCGGGGCCGGGGGCATGCTCGGCCGCAAGCTGGCGGCGCGGATCGCGGCGGACGGGGCGCTGGAGGGCAAGCCGGTCGGCGCGCTGAGCCTGGTCGACGTGTTCGCGCCGGAGGCGCCGGCGGGGTTTGCGGGCACGGCGTCCTGCCAGGCGGCGGATCTCTCGGCGCCGGGCGTCGCCGCCGCACTGGTCGCGTCGCGGCCGGAGGTGATCGTGCATCTCGCCGCCATCGTCTCGGGCGAGGCGGAGGCGGATTTCGACAAGGGATATCGCATCAATCTCGACGGCACCCGCTTCCTGTTCGAGGCGATCCGGGCCGAGGCGGCGAAGGCGCCCTATCGGCCGCGCGTGGTGTTCACCTCGTCGATTGCGGTGTTCGGCGCGCCCTTCCCGGAGGTGATCGACGACGAGTTCTTCTGCGCGCCGCTGACCAGCTATGGCGCGCAGAAGGCGATCGGCGAGCTGCTGCTCAACGACTACACGAGGCGCGGCTTCATGGACGGCGTCGCGATCCGGCTGCCGACCATCTGCATCCGCCCGGGCAAGCCGAACGCGGCGGCTTCGGGCTTCTTCTCCAACATCCTGCGCGAGCCGCTGGTGGGGCAGGAGGCGGTGCTGCCGGTGGAGGAGAGCGTGCGGCACTGGCATGCGAGCCCGCGCGCGGCGGTGGGGTTCCTGGTCCGCGCGGCGTCGATGGATCTCGCCCCGCTCGGCAACCGGCGGACGCTGAACCTGCCCGGCCTGTCGGCCACCGTGGGCGAGCAGATCGAGGCGCTGCGGCGGGTGGCCGGCGAGCGGGCGGTGAAGCTGATCCGCCGCGAGCCCGATGCGACCATCGCGCGGATCGTCTCCGGCTGGCCGGAGAATTTCACCGCGACGCGGGCGAAGACGCTCGGCTTCGCGGCGGAGACGACATTCGACGAGATCATCCGCGTGCATATCGAGGATGAGCTTGGCGGCCGGCTGCCGGGCTGACGGCGCGCAACGGGAGGGGAGCGGATGACGAGCAGGATCGCGATGGTGACGGGTGCCGGCAGCGGCGTGGGGCGGGCGGCAACGCTCGCGCTGCTTGCCGATGGCTGGACGGTGGCGCTGGTCGGGCGGCGGCGCGAGGCGCTGGAGGAGACGATTGCGGAAGCGGGCGCGGACGTGGGCGCGAAGGCCGAGGCGTTCCCGGCGGATATCGCCGATCCCGCATCGGTGGAGGCGTTGTTCGCGGCGGTGGCGGCGCGGTTCGGGCGGCTCGACCTGCTGTTCAACAATGCCGGCAACAACGTGCCGACCACCAATTTCGGCGACATGACCTGGGCGCAGTGGCGGCACGTCATCTCGGTCAATCTCGACGGCGCGTTTCTCTGCGCCAATGCCGCGTTCCGGATGATGCGCGACCAGTCGCCGCGCGGCGGGCGGATCATCAATAATGGCTCGATCTCGGCGCATGTGCCGCGGCCGGGCTCGGCCGCCTATACCGCGAGCAAGCACGCGATCACCGGGCTGACGCGCACCATCGCGCTGGACGGGCGGGCGCATGACATCGCCTGCGGGCAGATCGATATCGGCAACGCGGCCACCCCGATGACGCGGCGGATGACGACCGGCGTGCCGCAGGCGGACGGCTCGATGAAGGCGGAGCCGACGATGGATGTGGAGTCGGTGGGGCGCACGCTGGTCTACATGGCCGGGCTGCCGGCGGACGCCAACGCTCTGTTCGTCACCGTGATGGCGACCAACATGCCTTTCGTCGGCCGCGGCTGATCTCAGCGTCCCCCGCACCCGGCCCGGCGCGAGGCGGGTCGGGTGCGGTTGGTTCGGGAAACCGTCAATTCAGGCGGTCTCAGTTCAGGCGGTCGAGGATCGAGACATAGTTGGCGACGCCGGCGCCGCCCATGTTGTAGATGCCGGCGAGGTCGGCGCGGGGGAGCTGCATGTCGCCGGCCGTGCCGGTGAGCTGCATCGCCGCCATCACATGCATCGACACGCCGGTGGCGCCGACCGGGTGGCCCTTGGATTTCAGCCCGCCGGAGCGGTTGACCGGCAGGCGGCCATCCGGCGCGGTGATCCCCTCCAGCACGGCGCGCGCGCCCTGACCGCGCGGGGCGAGGCCCATCGCCTCGTATTCGATCAGTTCGGCGATGGTGAAGCAGTCATGCGTCTCGATGAAGGACAGGTCGTCGAGCGTGAGGCCGGCTTCGGCGAAGGCCCGCGCCCAGGCGCGTTCGCCGGCCTCGAACCGGGTCGGGTCGCGGCGGGAGAGCGGTAGGAAATCATTCACATGGGCGGCGGCGCGGAAGCGCACCGCCTGGGGCAGGGCGTAGGCGGTGTCTTCGTCCGTGAGAATGATCGCCGCGGCGCCGTCGCTGACCAGCGAGCAGTCGGTGCGCTTCAGCGGACCGGCGACGATAGGATTTTTTTCCGATTCACGGCGGCAGAACTCGAAGCCGAGATCGCGCCGCATCTGCGCGTAGGGATTGTCGACGCCGTTGCGGTGGTTTTTCGCGGCGATCGCGGCGAGGGCGTCGGACTGGTCGCCGAAACGCTGGAAATAGCTCTCGGCGATGCGGCCGAACACGCCGGCGAACCCGGCCTGGATGTCGCCCTCCTCGCGGCGGTAGCAGGCGCCGAGGAGGTTTTCGCCGACCTGTTCCTTGGGGCAGGCGGTCATTTTTTCGCCGCCGAGCACGAGCGCGATGCGGCCGCGGCCGGCGGCGATGAAATCGCGCGCAGCATGGATGGCGGCGGAGCCGGAGGCGCAGGCGTTTTCATAGCGCGTCGCCGGCTTGAAGCGGAGTTCGGGGATGGCCTGCATCGGCAGCGAGGAGGGGAAATCCTGCTTCGTGAAGCCGTTGTTGAAATTGCCGACGAACACTGCGTCGATCTCGTTCGGGTCGATCCCGGCATGGGCGATGGCGCCGGTGGCGGCCTCGGCCAGAAGATCCTCGAGATCGGGGCTGTCGGACTTGCCGAAGCGCGTGTGCGCCCAGCCGGCGATGGCGGTGGTGGTCATGGCGGTCTCCTCGCATGCCGCGCTCGCGCGCGGCAGTTTTCCGATTATGGGCCGCGCCCGCGCGCGGCGTTTGAGCGAGTATGGGACGCGCCGGCGGGCGAGGGCAAGATGGCGGATCAGAGCTCCGCCACCTCGGCGACGCCGCGGATCATTTTCATCGCCTGGGCGAGGCGGGGCGAGACGTTGAAGCCGCCGGGCAGCGCGATGTCGAGCCGGGCGGCGGTGTCGATCCGCGGGGCGAGCAGCACGCGGCCCTTGCCGCGGCCCTCGCGCTCCAGCAGCGCGCGGATCGAGCCGAGCGCATCGCGCGTCTCGACGGTGATGCGCAGCCCCGCGCCGGCATTCGCCGCTGCCTTGTCGAGCGGTTCGACATCGACCGCGGTGACGCGCAGGCTTTCGCCATCGAGCCGAAGATCGGCGGTGACGAGCAGCATCGAGCCTTCGGCGAGCCGCTCGCGCGCGGTGGCGAGGAGTTCGGAGAACAGCGTGACCTCGAAGCCGCCGGCCTGGTCGGACAGCATGACCCAGGCCATGCGGCTGCCGGTGCGGGTGGTGCGCTCCTTGCGGCCAACCACGGCGCCGGCGAGCTTGACCCGGCCGATGCCGGCCTTCGCCCGCGCCTCGATCAGGTTCGATGGGGTGACGCCGAGGCGGCGGAGCACGGTGTCGTAGGCATCGAGCGGGTGGGCGGTGAGGTGATAGCCCACCGCCTCGGCCTCGAAGCTGAGGCGTTCGAAGGCGGGCCAGTCCGGCACGTCCGGCAGGGGCAGGGGTTCGGGGGCGGCGGCGTCGCCGAACAGGTTGATCTGGCCGGAGGCGCGGGCCTCGGCCTCGGCCTGGGCGCGGCGGACCAGCAGCTCGGCGCCGGCGGCGACGCGGGCGCGGTTGGGGTCGATCCGGTCGAAGGCGCCGGCGCGGGCGAGCTGCTCGATCTGCGCCTTGTTCAGCGCGCGGGGATCGACCCGGGCGGCGAAATCCGCGAGGTCGGCGAAGGGGCGGCCGGCACGGGCGCGCACCACGTCCTGCATCGCGCCGGCGCCGACGCGCTTGATCGCGGCGAGCGCGTAGCGGATGGCCAGCGTGCCGTCGGCCAGGCGTTCGACGGTGAAATCGGCCGCCGAGGCGTTGATGTCCGGCGGCAGGACGGGAATGCCGATCCGCACCGCGTCTTGCTTGAGGGCGGCGAGTTTCTCGTGGTTGGCCTGCGACAGGCTCATCGAGGCGGCGATGAAGGCGGCGGGGTGGTTCGCGCGCAGCCAGGCGGTCTGGTAGGAGACCAGCGCGTAGGCGGCGGCGTGGGATTTGTTGAAGCCGTAATCGGCGAATTTCGCCATCAGCTCGAACACCTCGACGGCTTTTTCTTCGGCGGTGCCGCGCGCGACCGCGCCCTCGACGAAGATTTTCCGCTGCGCCTCCATCTCGGCGCGGATCTTCTTGCCCATCGCGCGGCGCAGCAGGTCGGCCGCGCCGAGGCTGTAGCCGGCCATTTTCTGGGCGATCTGCATGACCTGCTCCTGGTAGACCATGATGCCGTAGGTCTCGGAGAGGATGTCGTGGATCGACGGGTCGGGGCTTTCCCAGGCTTCGCCGTGCTTGCGGGCGCAATAGGCGGGGATGTTGGCCATCGGGCCCGGGCGGTTGAGGGCGACGGCGGCGATCAGGTCCTCGAACCGGTCCGGGCGCATCTGGCGCAGCACGTCGCGGAAGCCCTGGGTTTCGAGCTGGAACACGCCGCCGGCCTCGGCGCGGGAGAGCATTTCGTAGGTTTTCGCATCGTCGAGCGGGATCTTCGCGATGTCGACCGGGGTGCCGAGACCGTCGAGGAAGTTCAATGCGCGGCTGATGATGGTCAGCGTGGTCAGGCCGAGGAAGTCGAACTTCACGAGGCCGGCCTGCTCGACATGCTTCATCGAATACTGGGTGATGAGCATGTCGGCGCGGGGGTCTTTATACAGCGGGACCAGCTCGTCGAGCGGGCGGTCGCCGATGACGACGCCGGCGGCATGGGTGGAGGCGTGGCGGTAGAGCCCCTCGACCTGGGTGGCGATCTCGATCAGGCGGTTCACCGCCTCGTCGGTTTCGCGCATCTCGCGCAGGCGGGGTTCGGATTCGACCGCCTCGGCCAGCGGGATCGGCTTGGCCGGGTTGTTGGGCACGATTTCGGCGACCTTGTTGACCTGGCCGTAGGGCAGGCCGAGCACGCGGCCGACGTCGCGCACCGCGGCGCGGGCCTGGAGCTTGCCGAAGGTGATGATCTGGGCGACGCGGTCGGCGCCGTATTCGCGGCGGACATAGGCGATCACCTCGTCGCGCCGTTCCTGGCAGAAATCGATGTCGAAATCCGGCATCGAGACGCGCTCGGGGTTGAGGAAGCGCTCGAACAGGAGGTTGAAGGGGATCGGGTCGATATCGGTGATCAGCAGCGCCCAGGCGGCGAGCGAGCCGGCGCCGGAGCCGCGGCCGGGGCCGACCGGGATGCCCTGGGATTTCGCCCACTGGATGAAGTCCGCCACGATCAGGAAATAGCCGGGGAAGCCCATCTGCTCGATGATGCCGAGTTCGAGGGCGAGGCGCTCGCGGTATTTCGCCGCCGTCGCCGCGTCGGCGCCCATCGCGGCGAGGCGGAGTGCCAGGCCTTCCTCGGCCATGGCGCGGAGGGTTTCCGCCTCGGTCGCGCCCGCGCGGACCTTGGGGCAGACCGGCAGCAGCGGCTTGCGGGTGGGGGCGGCGATGGCGCAGCGCCGGGCGATGGCGAGCGTGTTGTCGCAGGCATCCGGCAGGTCGGCGAAGAGACGGCGCATGGCCGCCGCCGGCTTGAACCAGTGATGCGGGGTGACGCGGCGGCGTTCGGCCTCGGAGAGCAGGCGGCCTTCGGCGATGCAGAGCAGGGCGTCATGCGCCTCGTGCATCGTCTCGCTGGCGAAGAAGCATTCATTGGTGGCGACGAGCGGCAGGCCGGCGGCATCGGCCAGCGCGATCAGGCCGGGCTCGACCGCGCGCTCGGCCGGCAGGTCGTGCCGTTCCAGCTCGACGGCGAGGCGGTCATCGAAGGTTTCGGCGAGGGCGGCGAGCAGCCGCTCCGCCTCGGGGCGCTGGCCATCGCCGAGCAGGCGGCCGACCGGGCCGAAGCGGCCGCCGGTGAGAAGGAACAGGCCCTCGTGATGGTCGCGCAGCGCATCGAGGCTGATTTGCGGTCGGAGGCCGGGTTCGGTGTCGAGAAAGCTGCGGGAGGAGAGTTTCGAGAGATTGGCGAAGCCGGCGGCATCCCTGGCGAGCAGCACCAGCGGGTCGGGCGGGAGGAGCTTCTGCCCGGCGCGGGCGAGGCCGATCTGGCAGCCGATGATGGGCTGCACGCCCTTGCCCATGCAGGCCTGGGAGAACTCGATCGAGCCGAACAGGTTCGACGTGTCGGTGATGGCGACGGCGGGCATCGCGTTGTCGCGCGCGATGGTGGCGATCTTGTCCGGCTTGATCGCGCCTTCGGAGAGGGAATAGGCGGAGTGGACGCGGAGATGGACGAAATCGGCGTGTGGCATGCCCTGAGTGTAGCACGCCCGGGCGGGGCGGGTCAGCCTTGCAGGTCGCGGTCGCTGCAGACGCGGTTGCGGCCGAGTTCCTTGGCGCGGTAGAGTGCTGCGTCGGCCCGGCTGGTCCAGGCGGCGAGGGTTTCGCCCTGGATGTATTCGGCGACGCCGGCGGAGAGGGTGACCTGGGTGAGTTCCTGCCGCGAGGAACGCTTGACCAGCTTGCGGTCCGCCATCGACTGGCAGATCTGCCGCGCCACCGAGACGGCGGACGGCAGGTCGGCGCCGGCGAGCAGGACGGCGAATTCCTCGCCGCCATAGCGGGCCACGGTGTCGCGGCCCTTGACGCTATCCGACAGCAGACGGGCGACGAGGCGGAGGATCAGGTCGCCGGTCTGGTGGCCGTGGACGTCGTTGAACCATTTGAAATTGTCGATGTCGAACAGGACGACGGAGGCGACCAGCGGCTCGTCCGCCCGGCGCTGGGCGATGAAGCGCTTGGCCTTGGCATCGAAGGCGCGGCGATTGGTGATGGCGGTGAGCGCATCGGTCGTCGCTTCGGCGCGGGCGGCGGTGAGGGACTGGCGGAGCCGGGCGATGCGCTGGACGGAGGTGGCGAGTTTTTCCTCGAGCGCGCGGTTGCGGGCGGCGGCGCGGGTGGTTTCCGCGGTGAGGGCGGCGACGGCGGCGACGAGGCTGGCGATGGTCGGCTCGTGATCGAGCCGGCTGGCCCAGCCTGCCAGAACGTCGCCATACTCCTTCAGCGCCTTCTGGTTGCCGGAGACGTGGTTGACCAGCGCCTCTGCCGCTTCCTGGATGCCTTTCGCCCCCTGATCGATGGTTTCGCGCGCGGCTTCGTCCGCGAGGAAGCGGGCGTGGATGGCATCGGCGGCGGCGGGCGTCAGATTGTCGAGATCGGGGTGGTGACGATCGAGAAAGGCGTTGAGTTCGAGATTGCTGCCGCGGCGATAGGCGAAGCAGATTTCGTAGGCATGCGGCGTCGGCACGATGTGGCGCCTTGCCATGTCCGCCCAGACGTCCTGTGCGAGGGCGATGAGGACCTCGGTGTCGTCCTCCTCCTCATCCCGGGGATTGGCCTGATGAACCGATGGGGTCGCCGCGTGCTGCATACCGTTACGATAGCGGAAGCGCGTAAATTAAAAGTAAATTTCATTGACGATTTGAATTTATCGTTCGCTTTTTTTATTATCATATCAGGTTTCGCGAATAGACATGACATTCTGGCCTTTGGGGCCGCCGCCCGGCAATCCTCGTCCGGCCGCAAAAAAAAACGCCCGGACGAATGGTCCGGGCGGGAGGTGCCGCCGCCGGTGCGGCGAACAGGGGCTTTCGCTCTTGCGGCGCGGGCGCCGTCGGCTGCGCCCGCGCATCCGGCGGCAGTCGGTTACATATGGAAGGCGGCCATCGCGACGCCGGCGAGGGCGGCGCCGATCACCGGGCCGACCACCGGAATGGCGGCATAGCCCCAGTCCGACCCGCCTTTGCCCGGGATCGGCAGCAGCGCGTGGGCGATGCGCGGCCCGAGATCGCGCGCCGGGTTGATCGCGTAGCCGGTGGTCCCGCCCAGCGACAGGCCGATGCCCCAGACCAGGGCCGCGACCAGATAGGGCCCCATGCCGTCGGAAATGCCGTGCGGCGCCGCCGCCTTGGAGAAGATCGCGCCGATGATGAAGGTGAGCGCGAAGGTGCCGATGATTTCGCTGATCAGGTTGGTCATGGTGTTGCGGATCGCCGGCGCGGTGCAGAACACCGCGAGTTTCAGCCCCTGATCGGGGGTTTCCTTCCAGTGCGGCAGGTATTGCAGGAAGACGAGAACGCCGCCGGCGAAGGCGCCGAGGAAGTCGCCGGCGATGGCTTGTGGAATGCCGGTCCAGTTGCCGTGATCGACGGCGATGCCGATCGCGAAGGCGGGGTTGATATAGGCCGCGGGACTGCCGCAGGCCTTGGCGACGAACACGCCCGCGAGCACCGCGAAGGCCCAGCCGGTGGTGATCACCATCCAGCCGGAATTCTGCGCCTTGGAATGGTTGAGCAGGACACCCGCCACAACACCGTCGCCGAACAGGATCAGCGTCGCGGTGCCGAGGAATTCACCCGTGAAAATGGACATTTCTGTTTCTCTTGTGGTTCGATTGGCTGTGTGATCAGTCAACCCAGGCGAAGGAGCGCTGGACCGCCTTCTTCCAGGAGCGATAGTATTTGTCGCGGGTTTCGGCGGCCATCGCCGGTTCCCAGGTCTTGTCCACGCCCCAGTTGGCGCGCAGGTCTTCGAGGTTGGCCCAGTAGCCGACCGCGAGACCGGCGGCGTAGGCGGCACCCAGCGCCGTGGTTTCGGTCATTTTCGGGCGGACCACCGGGGCGTTCAGGATGTCGGCCTGGAACTGCATCAGCAATTCGTTGGCGACCATGCCGCCATCGGTCTTCAGCGTCGCCAGCCGGATGCCGGAATCCTCCTGCATCGCCTCGACCACGTCGCGCACCTGATAGGCGGTGGATTCGAGGGCGGCGCGGGCCAGATGGGCGCGGGTGGCGTAGCGCGTCAGCCCGGCGATGACGCCGCGGGCGTCGTCTTTCCAGTAGGGCGCGTAGAGGCCGGAGAAGGCGGGGACGATATAGACATCGCCATTGTCCTCGACGCTGCGGGCGAGCGGCTCGATCTGCGGGGCGACGTCGAACAGTTTCAGGTTGTCGCGCAGCCACTGCACCAGCGCGCCGGTAATCGCGATGGCCCCTTCCAGCGCGTAGCGCGGCGTCTCGTCGCCGAACTGGTAGGCGAGCGTGGTCAGCAGCCCGGCCTTGGACTGCACCGGTTCGGTGCCGGTGTTCATCAGCAGGAACGAGCCGGTGCCATAGGTGTTCTTGGCCTCGCCGGGGGCGAAGCAGGTCTGCCCGACCAGGGCGGCCTGCTGGTCGCCCAGCATGCCGGCGAGTTTGGTGCCTTGCAGGGGGGCGGTGCGGATTTCGCCATAGACGGCGGAGGAGGGCACGATGTTCGGCAGGCAGGCGCGGGGGATGCCGAAGGCGTTCAGCATGTCATCGTCCCAGGCGCAGGTCGCGAGGTCGATCAGCATGGTGCGGCTGGCGTTGGTGACGTCGGTGACGTGATGCCCGCCATTCGCCCCGCCGGTGAGATTCCAGGTGAGCCAGGAATCGACGGTGCCGAACAGCGCGTCGCCGGCCTCGGCCTTGGCTTTCGCGCCTTCGACGTTGTCGAGAATCCACCGCAGTTTCAGCCCGGCGAAATAGGTGGCCAGCGGCAGGCCGGTTTTCGCGCGGAAGCGGTCCTGCCCGCCATCGCGGGTGAAGTGCTGCACGAGCTGGTCGGTGCGGGTGTCCATCCAGACCAGCGCGTTGCAGAGCGGCTGGCCGGTCTTGCGGTCCCACACCACCGTGGTCTCGCGCTGGTTGGTGATGCCGACGGCGGCGAGGTCGGCGGCGGTGAGGTTGGCGCGGGCGAGGGCGGCGCCGATGACCTCGTTGGTGTTGGACAGGATTTCCATGGGATCGTGCTCGACCCAGCCCGGCTTCGGATAGATCTGCCGGTGTTCCTTCTGGGCGACGGAGACGATGTTCCCGCCCTTGTCGAACACGATGAAGCGCGAACTCGTCGTGCCCTGGTCTATGGCTCCTACATAACGCGGCATTATTGTTCCTCCCTGTGGCTGTTGATGAACCAGACTAACCCCCGGATAGAGGATGCGCCAGTTGCGGCCCGCGAAGTGCGGGCGGCGGGTGCGCGCGGCCCCGTTTCCGGTCAGATGGGGTGACGGCGCGCGTCATCCGTGCGCGTCCGCCGTGGCGAGTGACTGCATGAAGCGCTCGATCGCCGCGATCTCCTCGTGGGAGAGATGCAGGCCGAGCTTGCTGCGGTGCCAGACGACGTCTTCCGCGGTGCGGGCGAATTCGTGGTCGTGCAGGTAGCGCAGCTCGGCCTCGGTGAGGTCGGCGCCGAAGCCGCGGCCGAGATCCTCCATCCGCGCCGCGGCGCCGAGCAGGGCGCGGGCGCGGGTGCCGTAGGCGCGGACCAGCCGGGCGGCGAGGCGCGCGGCGAGGAAGGGATAGTCGCGCCGCAGGGACGCGACCTCGGCGGCGTAGCCCTCGGGCGGGAAATCGCCGCCGGGCAGGGCGGCCTGGCCGGTCCAGCCCTTCGCCGCGCCGCGTGCTGCGGGCAAATGCGGGGCGAGACGGTCGAGCACCGATTCGGCGAGGCGGCGATAGGTGGTGATCTTGCCGCCGAAGACCGAGAGCAGGGCCGGGCCATCGGACGGGGCGTCCATTTCCAGCACGTAGTCGCGCGTGGCGGCCTGGGCTTTCGAGGCGCCGTCGTCATAGAGCGGGCGGACGCCGGAATAGGCCCAGACGACATCCGCCGGGGTGATCGGCTTCGCGAAATAGGCGCTGGCGGAGTCGCAGAGATAGGCGATTTCCTCCGCCGAGGCGCGCACCGCCGCGGGGTCGCCGTGATAGTCGCGGTCGGTGGTGCCGATCAGGGTGAAGTCGCGCTCATAGGGGATGACGAAGAAGATCCGCCCGTCCTCGTTCTGGAAGATGTAGCAATGCTCGCCCTCGTAGAGCCGCCGGACGACGATGTGGCTGCCCTGCACGGCGCGGACCGCGGCGGGGCTGTTGGCGCGCAGCACCTGTTGCAGCACCTCGGCCACCCAGGGGCCGGCGGCGTTGACCAGGGCGCGGGCGCGGACCTTGCGGGTTTCGCCGCGCTCGTCGGTGAGGGTGAGGGTCCAGAGACCGTCCTCGCGCGCGCCGCTGACGCAGCGGGTGCGCGGGGCGATTTCGGCGCCGCGATCCGCCGCGTCGCGCGCATTGAGCACGACGAGGCGGGAATCTTCGACCCAGCAATCGGAATATTCGTATCCACGGACAAAACGAACATCGAGCGGCTGGCCCGCCGGATCGCGCCGCAGCCGCAGGGTGCGGGTGGGCGGCAGTTTTTTCCGGCCGCCGAGATGATCGTAGATGAACAGGCCGAGGCGCAGCATCCAGGCCGGGCGGAGGCCCTTGTGATGCGGCAGCACGAAGCGCAGCGGCCAGATGATGTGCGGCGCGATGCCCCAGAGCACCTCGCGCTCCATCAGCGCTTCGCGCACCAGGCGGAACTCGTAGTATTCGAGATAGCGCAGGCCGCCGTGGATCAGCTTGGTGGAGGCGGCCGAGGTGGCGCCGCCGAGATCGCCGGCCTCGCAGAGAAAGACCGACCAGCCCCGCCCCGCCGCGTCACGGGCGATGCCGCATCCGTTGATGCCGCCGCCGATGATCGCGATATCGTGGATCTCTGAAGTGTCCGGTGCGGACGCCATCAGCCAAACCTCCCGCGTTTGCGTTTCGTCGCTGCTCGCTTGTTGAAGCGAACATTAATACGAACAAAAATCGGGGGTCAATACTCAAAACGAATAGAAAAGCGAAAATGAAAACGAAATCGGGCGGGATCAGTCGGCGACGTCGCTCTCTTCCTCGCCGGCGGTTTCCACCACCTCGGTGCCGAGGCGCTCGCACAGCTCGCGGCTTTCGGGCGTGCGCAGCCGGTCGGTCACGAGGATGTCGACATCCTTCAGATGGGCGATGCGGACCGGGGCGGAGCGGTTGAACTTGCTGCTGTCGGCGACCAGCATCACCCGCCGGGCGCATTCGATGATGGCGCGGGAGACCTGGACCTCGCGGCTGTCGAAATCGAGGAGCGTGCCGTCGCGGTCGATCGCGGAGGTGCCGATCACGGCGAAATCGGCGCGGAACTGGCGGATCTGCTCGACCGTGGTGGCGCCGACGATGCCGCCATCGGCGCGGCGCATGGTGCCGCCGGCCATGATCAGCTCGACGCCGGGCGAGCGGTAGAGCTCGGCGGCGACGTGCAGGTTGTTGGTGATGACCAGCAGGCCGCTGTGCTGGGCGAGGGCGCGGGCGACCTCTTCGGTGGTGGTGCCGATATTGATCAGCAGGGAGGAATTGTCGGGGATCAGGCGGGCCGCCGCCTCGCCGATCAGCTGCTTGACCGGCTGGGCGACCAGCTTGCGCGCGTCATAGGCGAGATTGGCGACGCTGGAGGCGATCATCGCGCCGCCGTGCACGCGGGTGAGGCGATGGACCTCGCACAATTCGTTGAGATCGCGCCGGATCGTTTGCGGGGTGACGCCGAAGCGCGTCGCCAGATCCTCGACCGAGACGCGCCCGGCCTCCTGCAGGAGGCTCATGATCTCGGCCTGCCGGCGGTTCGCCGTGCGCGGCGAGGATGATCCATCCATCAGCCCCGCCCTCCGCGCGCCTGCCACACCGCCCGCGTGTTCGTGGTTCGTGCCATGCCCTGCTCCAGCCTCCATCCGTATCGCCGTCTCTGGATAGCAAGTTCGCGGCACTTCGTCTCTGCCATCCCGCAAGGTGGGATGGGCAGGCTGCCCGATCATGGCGTTCGTTCCGCTGTGTTAGCGCGAATTTAATAGTTATATGATAATTCTTGAATTTGTGTAATAAGTTTGAGGACGAGCCGGTCATGACCAGCAACAGCCGCCAGGCTATCGCGCAGAGACTGGAATTCATCGGGCTCGATGAGCGGGTCAGGGAGCGTCTGCGGACGCTGAAGCCGGTTCTGGCGGGGGCGGTTTCCGGCGCGCTCGCCGATTTCTACGAGCGGCTGGCGCGGAGTCCGGAGGCGAGCGCGTTCTTTTCCGGCCAAGCCTCGATCGATACCGCGCAGACCCGGCAGAACGGCCACTGGACCCGCATCGCCGACGCGTTGTTCGATGACGACTATGTGGATGCGGTGACGCGGGTGGGCGAGGTGCATGCCCGGATCGGGCTTGAGCCGCGCTGGTATATCGCGGGGTATGCGCTGATCCTCGAACGTATCGTCGCCGGTGTGCTGGAGGCGCGGACGGCGAAGCCGGCCGGGCTGTTCGGCCGCCGCACCGCGCGGGCCGCCGACCCGGCGGCGGATCTCGGCGCGCTGATCAAGGCCACTTTCCTCGACATGGACCTCGCCATCGCGGTCTATCTCGATGCGCTCGACACGCGGCGCCGGGCGGTGGAGGAAAAGGCCGCCGCGACCAGCGAGGCGGTGATGGGCGCGCTGGGCAGCGCGCTCGCCGCGCTCGCCGCCGGCGACCTCTCCTATCGCATGACCGAGACGCTGCCGGACCAGTATGCGCGCCTGGCCGACGATTTCAACGACGCGCTGGCCAGGCTCGACGAAAGCTTCGGCGGGGTGAAGCGCAGCACCGGCGAGATCAATGGCGGGGTGGACGAGATTGCCCGCGCCGCCGAGGATCTCGCCCGCCGCACCGAGCAGCAGGCGGCGACGCTCGAACAGACCACCGCCGCGCTCAACGAGATCACCAACGGCGTGAAGCAGACGGCGGAAAACGCCGCCCGCGCGAACGAGGCCGCGCAATCGGCGAATGGCGCGGCCGACAAGTCCCGCGTGATCGTGGGCGATGCCGTCGCGGCGATGCGGCAGATCGAGGCGTCATCCCGCGAGATCGACCAGATCATCGGGCTGATCGACGAGGTGGCGTTCCAGACCAACCTGCTGGCGCTGAATGCGGGGGTCGAGGCGGCGCGCGCCGGCGATGCCGGGCGCGGCTTCGCCGTCGTCGCGTCCGAGGTGCGCGCGCTCGCCCATCGCTCGGCGGACGCGGCGAAATCGATCAAGCAGCTCATCGCCCGGTCGTCCAAGCAGGTGGGCGAGGGGGTTCGCCTCGTCGGCGAGACCGGGACGGCGCTGGAGATGATCACCGAAAACGTGATCGCGCTCGACCGGCTCATCACCGAAATCTCCGACTCCGCGGCGCGCCAGGCGCGCAGCCTGTCGGAGGTGAATGCCGCCGCCGGGCAGATGAACCAGGCGGTGCAGCAGAATGCCGCGATGGTGGAGCAGACGGCGGCCGCCACCGTGTCGCTCAAGGATGAAACCGCCCGGCTCGCCGGCCGCGCGGCGGGATTCCACACAAGGGAGGATGGCTTCGCGATGCCGGCGGCGGTGGAAGCGCCGGTGGCGCCGGCCGCCCGAAAGCCCCGGGCGCGGCGGCTTCCCATCCCCGCCTGAAAATTTCATATCAATCGCTCCATAATCGGGCCGCCGAAGCGATCGGGGCCTGAAAAACCGCGCGCCGCGCCCTATGTTCCGCCGGTGCGCCTTCGATGCGGGGTGCGGCCTCGCCGCGGCGCCGGGTCCTGAAACAGTGGAGAGATGAACACGATGACGAGCGACTCCGGCTACACGCCCCCGAAAATCTGGACGTGGGAACAGCCCAGCGGCGGTCATTTCGCCAGTATCAACCGCCCGATCGCCGGCCCCACCCATGAGAAGGAGCTGCCGGTCGGCCGTCATCCGCTCCAGCTGTATTCGCTGGCGACGCCCAACGGGGTGAAAGTCACCGTCATGCTGGAAGAACTGCTCGCGCGCGGCCATGCGGGCGCCGAATACGACGCCTGGCTGATCCGCATCAACGAGGGTCACCAGTTCGGCAGCGGCTTCGTCGCCGCCAACCCCAATTCGAAGATCCCCGCCCTGGTCGACCGCAGCGGCGCGGAGCCGCGCCGGGTGTTCGAATCCGGCTCGATCCTTGTGTATCTCGCGGAAAAATTCGGCGAATTCCTGCCCCTCGATACCGATGCGCGGGCGGAGTGCTTCTCGTGGCTGTTCTGGCAGATGGGCAGCGCGCCGTATCTCGGCGGCGGGTTCGGCCATTTCTACACCTATGCGCCGGAGAAGTTCGAATATCCGATCAACCGCTTCGCGATGGAAACCAAGCGGCAGCTCGATGTGCTCGACCGCAGGCTGGCCGAGAGCGAGTATCTCGGCGGCAAGGAGTACACGATCGCCGATATCGCGGTGTTTCCGTGGTATGGCGGGCTGGTGAAGGGCTGGCTCTACAACGCCGCCGAGTTCCTCCAGGTGCATGAATACCGCAACGTGCTGCGCTGGGCCGACCAGATCTGGGAGCGCCCTGCCGTTCGCCGCGGGCGCATGGTCAACCGCGTGTTCGGCGAGCCGAGCGAACAGCTGCACGAGCGCCACGACGCCAGCGATTTCGACACGAAGACGCAGGACAAGCTGGTCCCGCAGGGCTGACTCCGCCGGCGCGCGCTTGCCGCCCGGATTGCCACCCGGACTTCAGGGTGGCGGATCGGGTGGCGGTGCGCGCCGCCTCTGCCGCTCAGGCGGCGCCGGAGGCGGGGCGGACGATGTGCGGGCGCAGCCAGGCGTGCAGCGCCTCGCCATCCATCGGCATTGAAAACAGCGCGCCCTGGCCCTCATCGAAGCCCAGTTCGACCAGCCGGGCGCGGTCGGCCTCGGTTTCCAGACCCTCGGCGGTGAGGGTGAGGTCGACATCGTGCGCCATGCGCCCGACATGCAGCAGGATGCTGCGGCGGCGGGCATCGTCGAGCGCGTCGCGGATCAGCGCGCGGTCGATCTTCAGACGGTCGAAGCGGAAGTAATAGAGCGTCGCGATCGAGGAATAGCCGGCGCCGAAATCGTCGAGCGCGAGGCGGCAGCCCAGCGCCCGGATGGCGTCCAGAATGTCGCGGGTGGCCGGCGAGACATCGAGGATCGCGGTTTCGGTCAGTTCGAACTCGATGCGCCCGCGGGCGAGCGCGTGACGCGCCAGGGCATTGCCGATCCGTTCGAGCAGCAGCGGGTCGTGCAGCTGGACCGGGGAGAGGTTGATCGCGACGGTGACCTGCTCGGGCAGGGTGGCGGCGAAGGCGCAGGCGGCGTCGATCACATAGGCGCCGATGCGGATGATGGTGCCGTTGTGCTCGGAGGCGGGGATGAACTGGTCCGGCGGCAGGATGCCGAATTGCGGGTGTCGCCAGCGGACCAGCGCCTCGACGGTGGTGACCGCGCCGCTTTCGAGCCGGATGATGGGCTGGAACTGGAGGAAGAAGCTCTGCCGCTCGAACTCGTTGACCAGCGAGGCATCGAGCTGGCGCAGGCGGGTGGTCTGCCGGTCGTTCTCGGGGTCGAACATGCGGACGGCGCCGCGGCCGCTCGCCTTGGCGCGGTAGAGGGCGAGATCCGCCGCGTGGAGAACGTCCTCGGGCTGGATTCCGGCGCGCGTGATCATCGCGATGCCGGCGCAGCAGCCGATCGCCACCGTGATGTCGGCGAGGCGGAACGGATCGGCCAGGCGGTCGATGATGCGCCTGGTCACCGCCTCGACATCGGCGGTGGTGGCGTCGGGCAGCAGGATGGCGAATTCGTCGCCGCCGAGGCGGAAGCAGCGGTCGTGGCTGCGGACGCAGGCGAGCAGCCGGCCGGCGGCGGCCTGGAGCAGCTCGTCGCCCGCCTTGTGGCCGAAGCGGTCGTTCACCGACTTGAAATGGTCGAGATCGAGGCAGATCAGCCCGGTGCCGACGCCGACCGGGTTGGCGCAGGCCGCGTGCAGCCCCTCGTCGAACCCCATGCGGTTGCCGAGGCCGGTCAGGCTGTCGTGCCGGGCGATATGGGCGATGCGCCGTTCGGCGTTGCGGTGGGCGGTGACGTCGGAGCCGACGCCGCGATAGCCGACGAACCCGCCCTCGCGGTCGAAAACCGGCTTGCCGGCGAAGGACCAGCAGCGCTCCTCGCCGGCGAAGAACAGCGGCGCGCTCTTTTCGTTGAAGGTTTCGCGCCGGCCGATGCGGTAGAGGAGGTTGCCGATCGCCGGGGCGCAGGTCTGCTCGGGGTCGGTCCGGCCATGCTCGACGAGAAAGCGCACCAGCGACTGGCCGGCGAGCGCCTCCGGCGTGGTGCGCGCGGCCTCGGCGAAGCGCAAGGAGGGGCGGAGCAGGGTGAGCGCCGCGTCGGTCTCCCAGAGGAAATCGCTCGCCCCCTCCTCGAAATCGCGCAGCAGGAGGTTGATCACCTCGCTCTGGCGTTCCGCTTCCAGCCGGCGGAATTCGCGCTCCATCGTGTTGGCGTTGACATAGAGGATGGTGGTGAAGGTCAGCAGGGCGTAGCTGCCGAGGCCGACAAGGGCGGTCGCGGAGGGATGCGCCGTGCTCGTGATCAGCGCGATGGCGGCACCGGCGGTGACCGGCGCCCAGTAGAGCAGGGCGTAGAGCGCCGGGCCGGAAAAGGCGGCGGTGGAGATGAGGCCGACCATGATGGCATAGACGAGGCTCTCCTGCGGCCCGCTGGCATGGCGCAGCCCGCCGATTTCGATACAGGCCCAGAACACGCCGATCAGCAGCGCGAGGCCGCAGAACAGCACCTTGAACACGGAGGGCTGCGGCTCGGCGGCGCGGCGCGACCAGAGGGCGGCGACCGTGATGAGCAGGATGTAGCAGGTGGCGAGGCCGCCGAGCCCGGCGGCGATGAGCGGGGCGCGCGTCAGCTGGTCGCGGAATTCATGGCCGAGGATCGCGGCCACGGTGCCGCCGGTGATGACCATGCGCGGCACCAGCGCCGCCCGCGTGTCGAGCAGGGAGATCTCGATCTGCCGCCTGGTCTGGGACGGGAGGTCGCGCAGCGTGTGGCGCGGGGCTTTCATGGCCCCGGCAAGCCTGGCTTAAATGTGGACAAATCAAATGCGAGTTTCATTTCTCTGACATTCGTAACGATTATGAATTAAAATTATGTATTTGAGATTAAGGCAGATGGGCCCGATTGCAAATTGCGATCATCAGTTATGTGCGCGTCGGGCGCGCGGAAGGCCTGTATTGTAACGTAACGCAACAGTTTCATCGCCGCGGGCGCGCACCGGCCCGGCGGCGATGACCGCGGGGGGCCGCGTCAGCCGCGGGCGACGAAGTTTTCGAGCCAGTGGATCGTGTAGTCGCCGGCGCAAAAGCCGGGATCGTCGAGAATGCGCAGGTGCAGCGGAATCGTGGTGCGGATGCCGGACAGGGCGAATTCGCCGAGCGCGCGGCGCATCCGGGCGATCGCCTCGGCGCGGTCGCGGCCATGGACGATCAGCTTGGCGACCAGGCTGTCATAATGCGGGGGGATGCGGTAGCCGGCATAGAGGGCGGAATCGAGCCGCACGCCGAGCCCGCCGGGGGCGTGGAACACCTCGACCTTGCCCGGCGAGGGGGTGAAGGTTTCGGGGTCTTCGGCGGTGATGCGGCACTCGATGGCGTGGCCGTTGAAGCGGATATCGGCCTGGCCGTAGCCGAGCCGCTCGCCGGCGGCGATGCGGATCTGCTCGCGCACGAGATCGACGCCGGTGACCATTTCGGTGACCGGATGCTCGACCTGCAGGCGGGTGTTCATCTCGATGAAGGCGAACTGGCCGTCCTGGTAGAGGAATTCGAGCGTGCCGGCGTTGCGGTAGCCGAACCTGGCCAGCGCCGCGGTGGCGATCTCGCCCAGGCGGTCGCGCTCCTCGCGGGTGATGCCGGGCGAGCCGGCCTCTTCGAGCAGTTTCTGGTGGCGGCGCTGGAGCGAGCAGTCGCGCTCGCCGAAATGCACCACGCTGCCGTGATTGTCGCCCATCACCTGAAGCTCGACATGGCGCGGCCGGTCGAGATATTTCTCGATATAGACGGCGTTGTTGCCGAAGGCGGCGCCGGCCTCGGCGCGGGCGGTGCGGAAGGCTTCCTCGACCTCGTCGAGCGTGCGGGCGACCTTCATGCCGCGCCCGCCGCCGCCGGCCGCGGCCTTGATCAGCACCGGACAGCCTATTTCGGCGGCGACGCGCTTCGCCGCCTCGACATCCGGCACCTCGCCGTCCGAGCCGGGGACGAGCGGCACGCCGAGATCGGCCATCGTCGTCTTGGCGGTGATCTTGTCGCCCATCATGCGGATATGGGTGGGCGAGGGGCCGATGAAGGCGAGGCCGTGGGCTTCCACCATCTCGGCGAAATCGGCGTTTTCCGAGAGGAAGCCGTAGCCGGGATGCACCGCCTCGGCGCCGGTGATCAGCGCGGCACTGATCAGGGCGGGCATGTTGAGATAGGAATCGCGCGCCGGGGCGGGGCCGATGCAGACACTTTCATCGGCCAGGCGCACATGCATCGCATCGGCATCGGCGGTGGAATGCACCGCGACGGTGGCGATGCCCATCTCGCGACAGGCGCGCTGGACCCGGAGCGCGATTTCGCCGCGATTGGCGATCAGGATTTTCGAGAACACGGACGTGCGCCGCCTATTCGACGATGACCAGCGGCTCGTCGTATTCGACCGGCTGGCCGGAGGCGACGAGGATGGATTTCACGGTGCCGGCGCGCGGCGCCTTGATCTGGTTGAAGGTCTTCATCGCCTCGATCAGCAGCAGCGTCTGCCCGGCCTCGACCGTGGCGCCGACGCTGATGAACGGCGCGGCCCCCGGCTCGGCCGAGAGATAGGCGACGCCGACCATCGGCGATTTCACCGTGCCGGGATGGTTGGCGGCGGCGGGGGCGGCTTCCGGCGCCGCGGCGGCGGGTGCCGGTGCGCCCGGCGCCATACCCGGCGCCATTCCTTGCGGCATCGCGTAGGGCGGGGCCGGATAGGCCGGGGCGGCGACGAACTGCGCCGCCTGCGCGCTGGCGCGGGCGAGGCGCAGCCGGCGGTCGCCTTCCTCAAGCTCGATCTCGGCGAGGTCGCCATCCTTGAGAAGGGCGGCGAGGGCGCGCAGCACCTCGGGGTCGAAGGAGAGACTCATGCTTCCTGCTCCACAATCTCGGCGATCGCCTGAAGCGCCAGCCGGTAGCCGGTGAACCCAAGGCCGCAGATCACGCCGCGCGCGGCCTGCGACACGTAGGAGTGATGGCGGAACGCCTCGCGCTGGTGGATGTTGGACAGATGCACCTCGATGACCGGAAGGTCGACCGCGTGCAGCGCGTCCATCAGCGCGATCGAGGTGTGCGAGTAGCCCGCCGGATTGATGACGATGCCGGCGGCGCGGCCGCGGCATTCCTGCACCCAGGTGATCAGCTCGCCCTCGCCGTTGGTCTGGCGGAAATCGATGGCGAGGCCCAGCTCCTCGGCCGCCTCGGCGCAGAGCGCCTCGAGATCGTCGAGGGTCTGGATGCCGTAGATTTCGGGCTCGCGCAGACCCAGCATGTTGAGGTTCGGACCGTTCAGCACGGCGATCAGCGGTACAGGCATGATGCGCGCCTATCACAGCCCGGCGGAAAGGGAAACCGGCGAGGGTTCGAGCGTGGTTTTCCCGGTGGGCGCATCGAGGATGTAGGTCGGCAGCGCGTGGCCGGAAATCGTGCCGCGCAGGGCGGCGATCAGCGCCCGCCCGGCGGCGATCGGCACATGGAAGCGGGCGGTGCCGGGGGCGGGGTCGAGCTGGTGCAGGTAATAGGGTTTCACGCCGCAGCCGAGCATGGTCTCGAACAGGGCGCGCAGCGCCTCCGCCGTGTCGTTGACGCCGCGCAGCAGCACCGACTGGCCGAGCAGCGGGATGCCGGCGCGGCGCAGCGCCGCCAGCGCGGCCCGGGCCTCGGCGCCGAATTCGCGCGCGTGGTTGGCGTGCAGCACGAGGAAGAGCGGCGGGTCGAGATCGAGGGCGGCGAGCAGGGCGGGCGTGATCCGCGCCGGGTCGGCGACCGGCACGCGGGTGTGCAGCCGCAGCCGGCTGATATGCGGGATCGCGCGCAGCCGGGCGAAGATCGCGCCAAGGCGGCGGGGCGAGAGGATGAGCGGATCGCCGCCGGTCAGGATCACCTCGCGCACGGCGTCGTGACCCTCCAGCCAGGCGAACGCCGCCTCAAGCTCGGCTTCGGAGAGCACGCCGCCTTCCGGGCCGACATGCTCGCGGCGGAAGCAGAAGCGGCAATAGACCGGGCAGGCGAGGGTGGGCTTGAGCAGCGCGCGATCGGGGTAGCGGTGGACGATGCCGGGCACCGGGGAGAGCGCGTCGTCGCCGATCGGGTCGGCGCGCTCGTGCGGGGCGGTTTCAAGCTCGGCGGGGTCGGGGATGAACTGAAGGCCGATCGGGTCGGAGGGATCGCCGATCAGGGCGGCGAGCGGGGCGGGGATCGCGGTGGCGTAGCGCGCGGCGACGGCCTCCAGCGCGGCCCGGGCGGCGGGCGGGGCGAGCCCGGCCTCGATCAGCTGGTTTGCGGTGCGGAGCGTGGGAGTGGCCATGCGGCGGTGCTATCCTGCGGCGCATGGCCAGACAAGCATTCGATCCCGACCGCCTCGCCGCCCGGCTGCCCTTCCTGCGGCGGCGCGGGCTGCTCGCGCAGGCGACGCGCGCCTTCTTCGCCGCGCGCGGCTACACGGAAGTGGAGACGCCGTATCTGGTGCCGGCGCCGGGCGAGGAGGTGCATCTCGCCGCCCTTTCGACCACGGTGCACGCGCCGGATGGCGCGGTGGCGCGGCAATGGCTGCATACCAGCCCCGAATTCGCGATGAAGAAGCTGCTCGCCGGCGATGCCGGGCCGATCTTCCAGCTCGCCCGGGTCTGGCGCGACCATGAGGGGTCGGACACGCATGCGCCGGAATTCACCATGCTGGAATGGTATCGCCCCGGCGCCGGATTGTCGTCCCTGATCGAGGAGACGGTGCAATTCCTCCGCGCGGTGCTGCCGCCGGTGGTGACGTGCCGGGGGGTGACGACGGAGCTTGCCAGGATCGAGGTGCTGAGCGTCGCCGAGGCGTTCGACCGGCATTGCGGCGTGGATGTGCTGGCGAGTGTGGGCGATGCTCATCGCCTCGCCGCCGATGCCGGGGTGGCGCGGCGCGACGGCGAGGACTGGGAGGACCTGTTCTTCCGCCTCATGCTCGGGCGGATCGAGCCGCATCTCGGGCGGACGCACCCCACCGTCCTGACCGGCTGGCCGGCGCCGCTGGCAGCCCTCGCGCGGCGGCGGGCGGATGACCCGCGCGTCGCCGAGCGGTTCGAGCTTTACGTGTGCGGGATGGAGCTTGCCAACGCCTTCGCCGAGCTGACCGACCCGGCCGAGCAGCGGGCGCGGTTCGAGGCCGACCGGGCGCGGCGGCACGCGCTTTACGGCCGCGAGGACTGGCCGCTCGATGAAGATTTCATGGCGGCGGTGGGGCGGATGCCGGAGTGCGCGGGGATTGCCCTGGGGTTCGACCGGCTGGCGATGATCGCCGCCGGGGCGCCGCGCATCACCGATGTGTTATGGCTCTGATATAAGCGGGAAACGCACCCACTGTAGATATTGCACATCATCAACGGGCCGAGGCCCGGAAACCAAGGAGCGTAGGATGCGAAGGACGCTTGTTCTGGCCGCGCCGGTCGCGGCATTGATGCTCGCGGGTTGCGCGGTGGGGCCAAGCCTCGCCGAGCGGATGTCGGGCTATGTCGGACGGCCCGAATCGGCGCTGGTGGCAGCACTCGGCGTGCCGGACCGCAGGATCACGGTCGATGGCACGACCTATTTCGCCTATGTCGAGCGGTCATATGGCTACCAGCCGGGGGTCGGCGCGCCCTATCCGGGGTTCTATGGCCCGTATTACGGCCCCTATTACGGACCGGTCTTCCCGCCCGAGACGTATGCGCGGCACTGCACCGTCACCTTCGCGCTGAAGGGCGGGATGGTGAAGACCTTCGCCCTGCGCGGCAACGATTGCTGAATGTTTTCCCCGGCGCGGCGCTGCCGGCCGCGCTGGACCGGGGCGGTCCGCGGGGTTAGAGCGTCACTCGATCGGACGGAGCGGGTCCGCGGCCGGAACGACAAGGGGGAAGGTGGCATGCGTGAGGGCGATCTCGACCTGTTGCGGCGGATGTTCGCGGCCGCGGTGGATGCGGCTTCGCCCTCGCGCCGCGTGGCGCCGCATCTGCCGCCGCCGCCGAAGGGGCGGACCGTGGTGATCGGCGCCGGCAAGGCGGCGGCGGCGATGGCCGAGGCGGTCGAGGCGCACTGGCCGGCGGCGGCGCCGATGTCCGGCCTCGTGGTGACCCGCTACGGGCACGGGTCCGAAAAACCGCTCCGGCGGATCGAGGTGGTCGAGGCGTCGCATCCGGTGCCGGATGAAGCCGGGCAGGCGGCGGCGGCGCGCATCCTCGGGATGGTGCGGGGGCTTTCCGCCGACGATCTCGTTCTCGTGCTGATCTCCGGCGGCGCCTCGGCGCTGCTCGCGCTGCCGGCGCCGGGGATTTCGCTGGCCGACAAGCAGGCGGTGAACCGCGCCCTGCTGAAGAGCGGCGCCAACATCCAGGCGATGAACTGCGTGCGCAAGCATCTCTCGGCGATCAAGGGCGGGCGGCTGGCCGCGGCGGCGGCGCCGGCGGCGATCGTGACATTGATGATTTCCGACGTGCCGGGCGACGATCCCTCGGTGATCGGCTCGGGGCCGACGGTGCCGGACGCCACCACGCTGGAGGATGCGCGGGAGATTCTGCGCCGCGCCGGGATCGCGGTGCCCGCGCCGGTCGCCGCCTGGCTGGCGCGGCCGGAGGCGGAGACGCCGAAGCCCGGCGATGCGGCCTTCGCCCGCGCCCGCGAGGTGATGATCGCGACGCCCTTCGCCTCGCTGGAGGCGGCGGCGTCGGTCGCGCGGGCGGAAGGGGTGACGCCGCTGATCCTCGGCGATGCGATCGAGGGCGAGGCGCGCGAGGTGGCGGCGGTGATGGCGGGCATGGCGCGGAGCTGTGCCGCGCATGGCGCGCCGCTCGCCCCGCCCTGCGCGCTGATTTCGGGCGGGGAGACGACGGTGACGGTGCGCGGCGGCGGGCGCGGCGGGCGGAACCTCGAATTTCTCGCCGGGCTCGCGGTCGCGCTCGGCGGCGCGCCGGGCATTCACGCCATCGCCGGGGATACCGACGGGATCGACGGCACCGAGGACAATGCGGGTGCGGTGCTGGCGCCGGACACGCTGGCCCGCGCCCGGGCGCTGGGCATCGACCCCGCAGCGCGGCTCGCCGACAATGACGGGTATGGCCTGTTCGCCGCGCTCGGCGATCTCGTGGTGACCGGGCCGACCCGCACCAATGTCAACGATTTCCGGGCGATCCTGATCCGCTGATCCTGTTGTCTCCGGCGCGGGCGAGCGGGGGCTGGGAGATGCCCGCCGCCTTGCCTTCGGGGCCGCAGATCGTCGCGGCGAGGGGGATTGTGGCCGCGCCGCCCGGCCAGGCGATGCGCAGGGCGGCGACCTTCATGCAGGCGTTGCGGGTGTAGACCGGGCCGTCCACCCAGCGCAGCGCGGTCGTCGCCACCGCCCCGGCGGCGAGGCGGACCGGCAGCACGACCGGGCCGGGATGCATCCCGAACGGTGGGCGGCGGGTGATCGGCAGGCGGCGATGCGCGGCATCGAGGAATACCAACGTCGGCAAGCCGGGCAGGGTGCAGGGCGCCGGGCCGCGATTGCGCAGCGCGAGACGCGTGCCGGAATGCGACATGCCAACGAACGCGCCGCCTTCGGAATCGGCGCGTGCCACGATCCGCGTGCCGGCGCAGGCCGTCACCGCCGCTGGCCGGGCGCAGCCCGCCACCAGCAGGGGCAGGGCGAAGCCGGCCGCCGCCGCCCTCACTTCGGCTCGTAGCCGGGCTTCTTGTAGAGCGTGTCGGGCTTCGCGCGGATGTCGGGCTCGAAGACCGTCTCGGTCCAGTGTTCGGGATCGACATCCTCGATGCTGACCGACACGGCCGCCTCGCTGCTGCCGGCCGAGGCCATGATGGCCTGGGTGACGGCCTCGGCGATCTGCTGCTTCTGCGCCGGGCTGCGGCCGGCATAGAGCTTGACGATGACATGGGGCATGGCGCGGGCTCCTGTTCTGGCGTGGGGCGAGACTACACCGGCGCGGGCGGCGCGGGCAGGGGTGGCGGAGCGGCGGAGGGTGCTGGACCGATGGAATGATATAACATATCATTTTATCGAAGGGCGCAGGAGGGCCGGACGGCATGGCGACACGGCGGGGGGTTCTGGCCGGGCTGGTGGCGGCGCCGTGGATCGCGCGCGCCGCCGGGCGGATTCCGGCGGTCGGCGTCGAGAGCCAGTATGCCGACGTGATCGCGGCGGTCGGCGGCGAGCGGGTCGAGGTTGCCGCGATCGAGACCAATCCCAACGCCGATCCGCACGGGTTCGAGGCGAGCCCGGCGGTGGCGCGGCGGCTCGCCACGGCGCGGCTCGTGGTGCTCAACGGGCTTGGCTACGATTCCTGGGCGCGGCGGATCATCGGCGCCACGGCGGGCAGCGCGCCGGGGCGGCATGTGATTTCGGCGCAGGCGGTGCTCGGCCTGTCGGATGCGACGCGCAACCCGCATGTCTGGTACGATCCGGCGGCGATGCCGGCGGTGGCCGCGGCGGTGGCGGCGGCGCTGGCGGCGATCGACCCGGCGGGGGCGGCGACCTATCGGCGCAACCTCGCCGCGTTCGCGGCCGCGCTGGACCCGTGGCGGGCGGCGATCGGCGCGTTCCGGGCGCAGCATGCCGGCATCCGCGCGGCGGTGACCGAGCCGGTGGGCAACGATCTGTTCCAGGCCATGGGCATCGAGATCGCCACGCCCTGGAGCTTGCAGGCGGCGGTGATGAACGGCACCGATCCCGCGCCGCAGGACATCGCCACGCAGGAGCGGTTGCTGCGGCGGCGGGAGGTGGCGTTTCTCGGCTACAACCGGCAGGTGATCGACCCGCTGACGCGCGCGATGCTCGACGCCGCGCGGGCGGCGCGTGTGCCGGTGGTGGCGCTATATGAAACCATGCCCGCCGGGTTCCATTTCGGCTCCTGGATGCTGGCCGAGACCGCGGCGGTGACGCGGGCGGTGGCGCATGGCGCCTCCACCGTCGCGCTCGCGAGGGCGGGATGAGCGGCGCGGCCCTCGCGCTGGAGGGGGTGGCGGTCGGCCATGCCGGGCGGGCGGTGTTGTCGGGGGTGGGGTTCAGCCTCGCGCCGGGGAGTTTCGCCGGGCTGATCGGGCCGAACGGCTCGGGCAAGACGACGCTGCTGCGCTCGATTCTCGGCCTCGTCCCGCTGCTGGGCGGGCGGGTCGCGATCGGCGGGCGCGGGCAGGTGGGCTATGTGCCGCAGAGCATCGCGCTCGACCGGTTCATGCCCATCCGCGCGCGCGACGTGATCGCGCTCGGGCTCGATGGGCATCGGCCCGGCATTCCGCTGCCCTCGCGACGCCGCCGCGCCCAGGTCGACGAGATGATCGACGCGGTGGGCGCCGCCGGCTTCGCCGACCGCAGGGTGGGCGATCTGTCGGGCGGGCAGCAGCAGCGGGTGATGATCGCCCACGCGCTGATCCGCCGCCCCGACGTGCTGCTGCTCGACGAGCCGCTGGCCAGCCTCGACCTGCGCAGCGTCGCCGAGGTGGTTGCACTCCTCGCCGGGCTCGCCCGCGAGGAGAAGGTGGCGGTGCTGATGTCGGCGCATGACATGAACCCGCTGCTGCCGGCGATGGACCGCATCGTCTATGTCGCCGAGGGCCGGGCGGTGGCCGGCACGGTGGCGGAGGTGGTGCGCGGCGCGGTGCTGAGCGCGCTGTATGGCGCGCATATCGACGTGCTGCGCGTGCATGGGCGGGTGCTGGTGGTCGCCGCCGGCGGCGCGCCGCACGGCCATGCCCATGATCACGCCCATGATCACGCCCATGATCATTCCCATGACCATGACGAGGATGCGATGCATGTCGTCCGCATTCCGTAGGGGCGGGCGATGAGCGCCGGGTGGTTCGCGCTCGGGCCGGTCGGCGTGGCGCTGGCGGTGAGTTTCGCCGCCGCCGTGGTCGCCGCGGTGGTCGGCGTGTTCACCGTGCTGCGCGGCCAGGCCTTCGCCGGGCACGCGCTGGGCGACATTTCCGGCGCGGGCGGGGCGGCGGCGCTGCTGTTCGGCATCCGTCCGCTCGCCGGTTTCGTGGCGATGGCGCTGGGCGGGGCGGCGGCGATGGCGCTGGCCGGCGGGCGGCGGATCGCCGAGCGGGACCTCGCCAGCGGCGTGGTGCTGGGCGCGGGGCTCGGGCTGGCGGCGCTGTTTTTGTATCTCGACGCGACGATGAGCGGCGCCGGCGGTGCGGCGAGCACGGTGATGTTCGGCTCGATGTTCGCGATTCCGCCGGGCATGGTGCTGCCAGCCGCGCTGTGCGCGGTGGCGGCGCTGGCGGCGATGGCGGCGCTGGCGCGGCCGCTGGCGCTGATCGCGGTCGACCCCGATCTGGCGGCGAGCCGGGGGGTGAGGGTGCGGCTTGTCGGCTTCGCGCATCTCGCGGTGCTGGCGCTGGCGGTGGGGCTGGCGGCGATGAGCGTGGGGGCGGTGCTGGCCACCGCGCTGCTGATCGGCCCGGCCGCCGCCGGGTTGCGGGCGGCCCGCACGCTGCCGGGGGCGGTGGCGCTGGCGGCGGCGATCGGCGTCGGCGCGAGCTGGGGCGGCATCGGCCTTGCGTACGAGAGCTATGGCTGGAGCCTCGGCTGGGGCGGGCGGCATGGCTGGCCGGTGAGTTTTTTCGTGGTGGCGCTGGTGGTCGCCGCCCATGCCGGCGCCGGGCTCGCCGCACGGATGCGGGGCTGAGATGTTTGCCGCCTTCATGCTCGATACCTGGGCGGCGGGGCTCATCGTCGCCATCACCGCGGGGGTGGTGGGCTGGTTCGTGGTGCTGCGCGGCGCCTCCTTCGCCGCCCATGTGCTGCCGCTCGGCACGTTTCCGGGGGCGGCGGCGGCGGTTCTGCTCGGCATCGCGCCCTCCGCCGGGGTGGCGGGGTTCGGGCTCGCCGGCGTGGTCGCGATCTGGGCGCTCGGGCGGCGCGGCCGGCCCGAGGTGGCGACGGCGCTGACCCTGGTGATGCTGCTCGCCACCGGCGCGCTGCTGCTCTCCTGGACCGACCGCTACGCCGCGCAGGTCTATGCGCTGCTGTTCGGCCAGGTGCTCGGCGTTTCGCGCGCGTCGCTCGGCGGGATGGCGCTGGCCGGGGCGGGTGCGGTGGCGCTGGCGCTGGCCGGCTTCCGCCCGCTGCTGCTCGGCGCGATCGCGCCGGATCTTGCAGCGGCGCGCGGCGCGCGGCCGGCGGCGTGGGAGTTCGGCTTTCTCGCCGCCATCGCGCTGGCGGCAGCCGTCGCCGTGCCGGTGGTGGGCGCGCTGCTGACCTTCGCGCTGATGGTGGGCCCCGCCTCGTGCGGGCGGGCGGTTTCGGCGCGGCCGGCGGTGGCGCTTGCGGCTTCGGTGGCGATCGCGCTGGCGCTGATGGCCGGCTCGATCGCCTTGTCCTACCTCACCAACTGGCCGGTCGGCTGCTTCGCCGGGCTGGGCGGGGCGGGCTGCTACGCGCTGGGGCGGGCGCTGCTGTGATCAGGGCAGCTCGACGACCTCGACCCGCCGGCCGCGCGCGGCCAGCGCGATGCGCCCGCCCTTGAGGCGCAGCGCGTCGTTGCCGAACAGCTCGGCGCGCCAGCCGTGCAGGCAGGGCAGGTCCGGCGCGTCCTCGCTGGCGAGGCGGTCGATATCGTCGCCGGAGGCGATCAGCCGGGCGGCGACGTGGTGCGCCCCGGCCCGCTCGGCGAGCAGCACCTTGAGCAGGGCGACGAGGCCGGCGGGCGGGCGGGCGGTTTCGGCGGCGCGCGGCGCCTCCGGCAGATCGGCATCGGGGATCGCCTTCGTCGCCGCGATCACCTCGAGCAGCGCTCGGCCGGACTTGCCGCCGGCGAAGCCGCTGGAGATGCCGCGCACCCGGGTCAGCCCCTCGGCATCCGCCGGGGCGAGGGCGGCAAGCTCGGGGATCTGCTCGTCGCGCACGATGCGCTGGCGCGGCACGTTCACCCGCATCGCCTCGCGCTCGCGCCAGGCGGCGATCGCCTTGACCAGCGCCAGCTGCCGGCGGTTGCCGCCGCGCAGCTTGAGCCGGCGCCAGGCATCCGCGGGTTCGGTGCGATAGGTCGCGGGATCGGCCAGCACCGCGGCCTCCTCGGCCACCCAGTCGAGCCTTCCCTCGCGCGTCAGCCGGTCGCGCAGCGCTTCATAGACCGGGCGCAGCCAGGTGACGTCCGCCGCGGCATAGGCGATCTGCGCGCGGGAGAGCGGCCGGGCCGACCAGTCGGAGAAGCGGTGCGCCTTGTCGATCCGGCCGCCGGCAAGCGAGGAGACCAGCGTGTCGTACCCCACCTGGTCGCCGAAGCCGGCGACCATCGCCGCCACCTGGGTGTCGAACAGCGGGGCGGGGACGGCGCCGAATTTCAGCAGGAAAATCTCGATGTCCTGCCGGCAGGCGTGGAACACCTTGATCACGCCCGGATTGGCGAACAGCGCGCCGAGGGGGGCGAGGTCGAGCCCCTCGGCCTCGGCGTCGATCACCGCGACATCGTTCGCCCCGCCGAGCTGGACCACGCAAAGCTCGGGAAAATAGGTCTTTTCCCGCATGAACTCGGTATCGACGGTGACGAAGGGCTCGGACGCCAGCCGCGCGCAGAGGGCGGCGAGGGCCTCGGTGGTCTCGATCAGCACGGGTTCGGGAAAGCTCGGGGTCGGTTTCATGCGCGATCAACTGGCACGCAACGTCTTGACAGGAAAGACCCGCGCCGCTCATTTGCCGCTGTTTTCTGTCAGGACTGGCCCCCATGCACGAATATCGCACCCATGATT
Source organism: Pseudomonadota bacterium (assembly GCA_021849425.1). Lineage (GTDB taxonomy): Bacteria > Pseudomonadota > Alphaproteobacteria > Acetobacterales > Acetobacteraceae > Acidiphilium. Next base: position 3,114 of record JAJZSY010000023.1, on the reverse strand, counting down.
GCGGCGCCCTGCGCGCCGCCGATGCCGGCATCACCGCGCGCCTTTCGGGCTGGGTGAACGTCAAGCGCGACCATGGCGGGCTGCTGTTCATCGACCTGCGCGACCATTACGGCATCACCCAATGCGTGTTTCCCGCCGGCTCGCCGGTGTTCGCCGCGGCCGAGGCGCTGCGGGTGGAGAGCGTGATCACCGTGACCGGACGGGTGGTGAAGCGCGACGCCGACACGGTGAACCCCCGCCTGCCGACCGGCGAGATCGAGCTGGTGGCCGAGACGGTCGAGGTGCAGTCCACCGCCGATGTGCTGCCGATCCAGGTTGCCGGCGAGGCGCAGTTCCCCGAGGAGCTGCGCCTGCGCTACCGCTTCCTCGACCTGCGCCGGGAGAAGCTGCACCGCAACATCATGCTGCGCGCCAACGTGATCGCCTGGCTGCGCCGCGAGATGACGGCGCGCGGCTTCACCGAGTTCACCACGCCGATCCTGACCGCCTCCAGCCCCGAGGGCGCGCGCGACTTCCTCGTGCCCTCGCGCGTGCATCCCGGCCAGTTCTACGCGCTGCCGCAGGCGCCGCAGCAGTTCAAGCAGCTGCTCATGGTCGCCGGCTTCGACCGCTATTTCCAGATCGCGCCGTGCTTCCGCGACGAGGCGAGCCGCGCCGACCGCGCGCCCGGCGAGTTCTACCAGCTCGATTTCGAGATGAGCTTCGTGACGCAGGACGACGTGTTCGCCACCATCGAGCCGGTGCTCGGCGGGCTGTTCCGCGAATTCGGCGGCGGGCGCAGCGTGACGCAGTGGCCGTTCCCGCGCATTGCCTATGACGAGGCGCTGCTGAAATACGGCTCGGACAAGCCGGATCTGCGCAACCCGCTGCTGATCACCGACGTGACCGAGGCGTTCCGCGATTCGGGCTTCGGCCTGTTCGCGAAGATCGTGGCGGGCGGCGGCGTGGTCCGCGCCATTCCGGCGCCGGGCACGGGGGGCAATCCGCGCTCCTTCTTCGACAAGCTCAACGAATGGGCGCGGTCGGAAGGGGCGGGCGGGCTTGGCTACATCATCTTTGCTCCGGACGGGGCCAAGGGGCCGATCGCGAAGAACCTGGAGCCCGAACGCGCCGAGGCGATCCGGGAGGCCACGGGCGCCAGCGTTGGCGACGCCGTCTTCTTCGCCGCCGGCAAGGCGCTCGACGCCGCCAAGTTCGCCGGCACGGTGCGCACGAAGCTCGGCGCCGATCTCGGCCTGATCGACGGGGCGAAATTCGAGTTCTGCTGGATCGTCGATTTCCCGATGTACGAGCGCGACGAGGAGACCGGGCAGATCGTGTTCAGCCACAACCCGTTCTCGATGCCGCAGGGCGGGCTGGAGGCGCTGAACGGGCAGGACCCGCTGACGATCAAGGCGTTCCAGTACGACATCGTGTGCAACGGCGTCGAGCTGTCGTCGGGGGCGATCCGCAACCACCGGCCGGACATCATGCTGCGCGCCTTCGAGATCGCGGGCTATGGCGCCGAGGAGGTCGAGGCGCGGTTCGGCGGCATGCTCAACGCCTTCCGCTACGGCGCGCCGCCGCATGGCGGCTCGGCGCCGGGGGTGGACCGCATGGTGATGCTGCTGGCCGACGAGCCCAATCTGCGCGAGGTCATCGCCTTCCCGCTCAACCAGCAGGGCCAGGACCTGCTGATGGGCGCGCCGGCGCCGGTTCCCGCCGCGCGGCTCAAGGAACTCTCGCTCGCCATTTCGCTCCCGCCCGCGCCGAAGAAGGGCTGAGACGCCCGCCGGCCCAGTGCATCGCCGGCCCAGTGCATCGCCAGCCCTGTGCATCGGCCGCGCCGCCCGCTAAAGCGGGAGGACAGAACGCCGATCACAGGTGAGGAGGAGCCAACATGTCCGACGAATTCCGCGCCCTGGTCATCCGCAAGGACGAGTCCGGCCAGAGCTGCCGCGCCGAGACCCTGAGCGATGCCGAGCTGATGGAGGGCAGCGTCACCGTCGCGGTCAGCCATTCCACGGTGAACTACAAGGACGGGCTGGCCGTCACCGGCCGCGCGCCGATCGCCCGGCGGTTTCCGCTGATTCCGGGGATCGATTTCGCCGGCACCGTCACCGCCAGCGCCGATCCGCGCTTCCAGCCGGGGGATGAAGTGCTGCTCAACGGCTTCGGCGTCGGCGAGACGCATCATGGCGGCTATGCCCGGCGCGCCCGCGTTCCCGGCGACTGGCTGATCCACATCCCCGCCCCGCTCGACGCCGCCGAGACCATGGCCATCGGCACCGCCGGCTACACCGCGATGCTCGCCGTCATGGCGCTGGAGGCGCAGGGGATCAGCCGGGACAGCGGGGATATTCTCATCACCGGGGCTGCGGGCGGCGTGGGGTCGATCGCGATTTCGCTGCTCGCCCATGCCGGCTATCGCGTGCTCGCCTCCTCGCGCCGGGCCGAGGCGGAGGCGGAGTATCTGAAATCCCTCGGGGCGGCGGAGATCATCGACGCGGCGACGCTGTCGGCGCCCGGACGGCCCTTCGGCAAGGAGCGCTGGGCGGGCGCGATCGATTCCGTCGGCAGCCACACGCTGGCGAACGTGCTGGCGCAGACGCGCTATGGCGGGGTGGTCGCGGCGTGCGGCCTGGCCCAGGGCAGCGACCTGCCGGCGACCGTGCTGCCGTTCATCCTGCGCGGCATCACCCTCGCCGGCATCGATTCGGTGATGGCGCCGCGGGCGAAGCGCGAGGCGGCCTGGGCGCGGCTGGCCGCCGAACTCGACCGCGCGACGCTGGCCCGGCTGACCACGAGGATCGGCTTCGAGGGGATTGAAGCGGCGGCGGCCGACATCGTCGCCGGCAAGGTGCGCGGGCGCATCGTCGTCGAGATCTGAGGCGCGGCCTAGGCCCGCTTCGGGTGCGTCCGCGGGCCTAGAGCATTTTCCGATCCATCAGGATCGGATGTCGTGCTCTATCTTGTTGATAAATAGAGCATCTTTATCCGATCAGATGGAATCATCTGATCGGATGATGCTGTAGAGCACGTTCCGATCCACCAGAATCGGATGTCGTGCTCTATCTTGTTGATAAATAGAGCATCTTTATCCGATCAGATGGAATCATCTGATCGGATGATGCT
>JAJZSY010000022.1 GCA_021849425.1 Pseudomonadota bacterium | reverse complement strand
CAAAAACTACCACCAAAACCCAGACCTAAGCCCAAGTCCCAGCCCTAACCACCAAGCCTCTCAGCCCAGTAGCCAAACGCCACCAACGTATCCCTTCCTAGCCTATTCACAATCCTCAAAGAACAAAACGACGGAACTTCCGTCCCGCCGATCATCAAGCCGTCGTCACATTCAGTCAGTGCCGCCGTCGATGTGACTGATCTATTACACCCGAACCGGAGCGTCAACCCCTCTCGGCACACCAAATGCGATACCAAGCAATAAATTTCTTAACGCCCTGATCTAATTTGGTTTTTGGCAGATAACCGGTCAATGCGTTGAGCGCCGAAAGGTCTGCGCAGGTCTCCACAGGGTCGGCAGCAGGGCGCGGCGCGTCCACGATCATCGCCTTGCGCCCCAGTTCCGCCTCGAGGAGGTGCACGAGATCGCGCACGAACTCCGCCCGGTGATTGCCGATGTTGAAAACCCGGTGTTCGCCGGCGTTCGCGGGGGCATGGTCGATCACCCCCATCACCCCGGCGACGATGTCGTCGATATAGGTGAAGTCGCGTTTCAGCGTGCCGCCGTCGTAAAGGGTGATCGGCCGGCCCGCCATGATCGCCTCGGCGAACCCGAAATACGCCATATCCGGCCGGCCCCACGGTCCGTACACCGTGAAAAACCGCAAGCCGGTCTGACGCAGGCCATAAAGATGGGCGTAGGCCGCACTCATCATTTCGTCTGCCCGCTTGGTCGCAGCGTAAAGCGATTGCGGCCGGTCCGCCCGCGCCGTCTCGGCGTAAGGCAGCGGCGTTCCGGCGCCATAGACCGATGACGAACTTGCATAGACGAGATGCCGCAGGCCGGGCGAGTGCCGCGCCAGTTCAAGCACTGACAGATGGCCCGTCATGTTCGCCGCGGCATAGGCGAACGGATTATCGATCGAGTAACGCACCCCCGCCTGGGCCGCGAGATGGACGATCAGATCCCAGCCATCCCCCGCCGCCCGCAGCGCAGCATGATCGGCGATATCCGCCCGGTAAAAGCGGAACCGCTCATGCGCAGCGAGCCGCTCCAGCCGGGCCTGCTTCAGCCTGACGTCGTAATACGGATTGAGATCATCCACCCCGACCACCCGCGCGCCGCGCCCGAGCAGGGCCTCGGCGACGTGATAGCCGATAAACCCGGCAGCACCGGTGAGCAGGATTTTCACGCGCGGCGCTCCGTCAGCCGGTCTTCCAGAAGTTCGAGGATGATGTGACCCAGGGTGATGTGGCATTCCTGGATCCGCGCCGTGGTGCTGTCCGGCACCACGAGCGCGTGGTCGCACAGCGCAAGCGCCGGCCCGCCGTCGCCGCCGAGCAGCCCGATGGTGACGACCCCCATCCCGCGCGCCACTTCCAGCGCCCGCAGCACCGAGGGCGAGCGCCCGGATGTCGTGATCCCGAACAGCACGTCGCCGGCGCGGCCGAGGCCGGACAGTGGCCGCGCGAACACCTCGTCGAACCCGAAATCGTTCCCCGCGGCAGTCAACGCCGCGGGGTCAAGCGTCAGCGCCAGCGCCGGCCAGGAGTCGCGGGCAACGCTGCCGCGCAGACGGATCAGCAGTTCCGTCGCAAGGTGCTGCGAATCCGCCGCCGACCCGCCATTGCCGCAGAACATCAGCTTGTTCCCGGCGCGGATGGCCGCTTCGCACACGCCGACCACATCCAGAACCGGCTGCGGTGATGCGGCCAGAGCAAGTTTCAGCTCCGCCCCGCGCCGCAGCAATGCGGCGACATGCGCCGCCTCGTCGTGCTCACTGGGCAACCCAGCCTCCATCGATCGACAGCGCCGCGCCGGTGATCGTCGAGGCACCATCCGAGCAGAGGAACACGACGAACGCGCCGATCTTCGCCGGGGTGGTGAATTCGAGCATCGGCTGCTTCTCGGCGAGCAGAGCCCTGGACTCATCCTGCACGGTTGTGCGGTTCGAGGCGGCGCGCGCCTCGATCTGCGCTTCGACCAGCGGCGTCAGCACCCAGCCCGGACAGACCGCATTCACCGTGATCCCGTCATTCGCGCACTCGATGGCGACCGTCTTGGTGGCCCCGACCACACCGTGCTTCGCGGCGACATAGGCGATCTTCTGCCCGCTCGCCACCAGCCCGTGGGCGGAGGCGATGTTCACGATCCGCCCCCAGCCCCGCCGGCGCATCAGCGGCACGGCGGCCTTCATCCCGTGGAATACGGCGGTGAGATTGAGCGCGATCACCGCGTCCCATTTCTCGTCGGGGAAATCCTCCACCGGCGCGACATGCTGGATGCCGGCATTGTTCACCAGAATGTCAACCGCGCCGAGTTCCGCCTCCGTCCGTTCGACCAGTCGCCGGATTTCCGCCGCCTTCGTCAGGTCGGCGCCGTCGAACGCCACCCGCACGCCGAACTCGTCGGCGAGGGCTGCCCGCAGCGCCTCGATCTTCGCCGTATCGCCAAATCCGTTGAGCATGATATCGGCACCCTGCGCCGCCAGCGCGCGGGCAATCCCGAGACCGATGCCGCTGGTCGAACCTGTCACCAGCGCAACCTTGCCCCTGAGACTCACGGTCACCCCCTATTTTCAGTGCCATAACGTTCTGCGCCAAGGCAGACGTGGCATCAAGAGGATGCCGAAGCGCCGCGTCCAATCACGGCAAAGCCAGCGGCACAGGCCGCTGGCTCCCCGCATCGCCCGCGTTGTCGCGGCGCTTCTGCTTCAGCGCTTTCCGATCCGTCCGGATCGGATGGAGTGCTCTTTCATGTCGATGATGACAGCATCCTTACCCGATAAGATGATTCCATCCGATCGGATGAGGCTCCATCAGGGCATCAGCACCCGGTCGATCACCTGGATGACGCCGTTCGACTGGTTCACGTCATAGGTCTCGATCTGGGCGACGTTGCCCTTCTCGTCCACGACCTCGATATTGTGCGGGCCGTTCATCCGCAGCGTCAGATCGTGCCCCTTGTCGAGAGTCGGCAGCTTGACCATCCCGCCATGCCCCTCGATGTCGGCGCGCAGCGTCGCGAAGGTGAAATCGCCGGGAACGACGTGATACAGCAGGATCGAGGTGAGCATCGCCTTGTTCTTCGGCTCGAGAAGCGTCGGCACCGTCCCCTTGGGCAACATGTCGAACGCCTCGTTGGTCGGCGCGAACACGGTGAACGGCCCCTTGCCCTCCAGCGCCTTGACGAGGCCGGCAGCCTTCACCGCGGCGACCAGCGTGGTGTTGTCCTTCGAATTCACCGCGTTCTGCACGATATTCCGGCTCGGATACATCGGCGCGCCTCCGACCATGACGGAATGGTCCATCATGGCGGCAAAAGCGGTGCCGCAGGCGGCGACGGCAAGGGCGGCACCGAGGGCGATATGGCTGAGCTTCATGGTCTGTGGTCTCCTCTGCTCGGTCGCCGGCGGCGACCTCATGCAGCGATTACGCGGCAGAGAGGAAAACAGATGACGCTGCGGACCAGTCTCACGATCACGAAATCGTGAATCGACCGGAGACGGCAAATGGCCCGCACCGCGCGCGGGCCTTCGCTTCAGCTGCGATAGCTGCCGTTGATGTCGATATAGCCGTGCGTCAGGTCGCAGGTCCAAACCCTGGCACGGCCCCGGCCCATGCCGAGATCGACATCGATACGGATTTCCGCCCCGCGCATATGCGCCACCACCGGGGCCTCGTCATACCCTTCCACCACCCGGCCCGCGCGCGCCATCCACACGCCGCCGACCGCCACCGCCAGCCGGTCCCGCTCGGCCGGCTCGCCGGCCTTGCCCACCGCCATGACGATCCGCCCCCAATTCGCGTCCTCGCCGGCGATCGCGGTCTTGACCAGCGGCGAATTGGCAATGGCGAGCCCGACCCGCCGCGCCGACCGCGCCGAGACCGCGCCGGCGACGTTGACCTCGATCAGCTTGCGCGCCCCCTCGCCATCCCGCACCACCATCAGGGCAAGATCGTGCAGCACCTCCTCCAGCGCCCGGCGGAAGGCGGCGAGCCCCCGCGCCCCGGTCACCGGCGGGTTGCCCGCGGCCCCGGTGGCGAACAGCAGCACCGTGTCGGACGTCGAGGTGTCGGAATCAACCGTGATCGAGTTGAAACTCGGCCCGACGCCGCGGCCGAGCAGCGCTTGCAGTGTCGCCGCCGGCAGGGCGGCGTCGGTGACGATGAAGGCCAGCATCGTCGCCATGTCGGGCGCGATCATGCCGCTACCCTTGGCGATGCCGGAAATCCGCACCTCGACACCGCCGAGACGCGCCGTCCGGGTCGCTGCCTTCGGAAACGTGTCGGTGGTCATGATCGCACGCGCCGACTCCGCCCAACGATCCGGCGTCAGGCCGGCCGCGAGCGCATCCATGACCGCGACGATCCGCTCGGCCGGCATTGGCTCGCCGATCACCCCGGTCGAGGCCAGAAACACCTCCTCGGCCGGGCAGCCGAGCACGCGCGCCGCGGACTCGGCGCTCAGCCGGGCCGCCGCAGCCCCGGCGGCGCCGTTGAACACGTTGGCATTGCCGGCATTGACCACCAGGCCGCGCGCCACCCCGCCGGGCAGGATCTCGCGGCACCAGCTCACCGGCGCGCCAGGGCATTTGTTACGGGTAAAGACACCCGCGACGGTCGTGCCCGGATCGAAGGCCGCGAGCAGGACATCGTCCCGCCCGCGATAGCGGATGCCGGCGGCGGCGGTGGCAAACCGCACGCCGCCCACCGCCGGAAGGTCCGGCATGCTCACCGCCAGCGGCGATACCGGCAGATCCTTCGCCACGGGCCCGCGCTCAGTTCTTCGCGGGCACTGCGCCGCCGTCCTGCGCCGGCGTGCCATCCGGATTGAACAATTTGATGTTCAGCCCCTTGCGCGCGTCCTGCAACACCTTGGTCACCGCCGCGTTGGTGATCCGCTGCCGGATCTGGTCCTTCACATCGTCCAGCGCAGGCACAGGCTTCTCGCGCTTCCCTTCGCTCTCGATCACGTGCCAGCCGAACTGCGATTGCACCGGCGTCTTCGTATAAGTGCCGGGCTTGAGCGCGAAGGCGGCATCGGCGAAGGGCTTGACCATCTCCTGCTTGGTGAACCAGCCGAGTTCGCCGCCGTTCTTGGCGCCGGGGTCGATGCTGTATTTCTTGGCGAGATCGGCGAACTTCGCCCCCTTGCCGAGTTCGGCGATCACCTTTTCCGCCTCCGCCTTGGTCTTGACCAGGATCTGCCTGGCCTTGACCTCCTCCGGCTGCTTCGCCTTGACGTAGTGCGCCTCGTAATAGGCCTTCACCGCGGCGTCGGTCAGTTTCGGCTCGACCAGCGCCCGCAGATAGCCGCGCTCCAGCGCCTGGTCCGCCGCCGCCTTCATCTCCGCCGCCACTTTCGGGTCCTTCGCCGTGCCGGCCTTGCGGGCCCGGATCAGCAGGGCGCGCTCATCGACCAGCCGGTTGAGCAGGACCGGGAAGAGTTCCTGCGGCGGCGCGTTCTGCAGCTGCGGCGGCAGGCTCTGCGCCGCCTTGGCGACATCGGAGAGATGGATGTCGTGGCCATTGACGATCGCGACGACCGTATCCTTCTGCGTCTTGGCCGCGGGCTTGGCCGCCGCAGGTGCCGCCGCGTCGCTGCCCGTGGCGGCGAAGGCCGGGCCGCAAAGGCCGAGCGCCATCACCGCCGAGAGAGCGAAGCCGGCCGAAAACCCTGAAAGAGAACGCTTCATGCTGCTGGTCCCTGATTCAAAACGGCCGCACCATGGCTGAAGCGTTCGACGCCTGCAAGCGGGCCCGGCCGGGCGGCACGCAGAATTCCCGATACTGCAACGGGCCTGCCGCACGCTGCGCGCGCTCCTGCCGCGCGCGATTTGACCAGACCGGCGCGCACTCCTATGTCAATGATCCGATTGCAGTCGGCTGCCCGCACGGATGCGCGCGGCCAGGCTGCCGCGCAACCCAGACCAGTCGGGACGGACAGGTTCAGACCAGCGGATAGACCGGAAGCTCGCGTCATCATGTTCTCAAGCATCGCCCGCGCCATCATCGGCACCAGCAACGACCGTGCGCTGAAAGCCTATCGCCGTCGCGTCGCCGAAATCAACGCCCACGAATCCGCCCTCGAAGCTCTCGACGACGCGGCGCTCCAGGCAAAGACGGCGGAATTCCGCGGCCGGCTGGCCGGCGGCGAACCGCTCGACCGCCTGCTCCCCGAGGCCTTCGCGGTCTGCCGCGAGGCATCGAAACGGGTGCTCGGGATGCGTCATTTCGATGTCCAGATGATCGGCGGCATGGTACTGCACGACGGCAAGATCGCCGAGATGAAGACCGGCGAGGGCAAGACCCTGGTCGGCACACTGCCGGTCTATCTCAACGCCCTCACCGGCAAGGGCGTGCATGTCGTCACCGTCAATGACTATCTCGCCCGGCGCGACGCCGGCTGGATGGGCCGGCTCTACAATTTCCTCGGCCTGTCGGTCGGCGTGATCGTGCCCGGGCTTGAGGACGATGCACGGCGCGAGGCCTATGCGGCCGACATCACCTACGGTACCAACAACGAATTCGGCTTCGACTATCTGCGCGACAACATGAAATACGCGCTCGCCGACATGGTCCAGCGCGATTTCAACTACGCGATCGTCGACGAAGTCGACTCGATCCTGATCGACGAGGCCCGCACCCCGCTGATCATCTCCGGCCCTTCCGACGAACCGACCGAGCTGTACAACGAGGTCGACGGCATCGTGAAACGCCTGGTGGAAGACCCGGCGACCTACGACAAGGACGAGAAGTTCAAGACGGTGAACCTCACCGAGCTTGGTTCCGAACGGGTCGAGCAGATGCTCGCCGAGGCCGGGCTGCTCACCGAGGGCAATCTCTACGACGTGTTCAACATCTCGCTGGTGCATCACACGAACCAATCGCTGCGCGCCCATACGCTGTTCACTCGTGACGTCGACTATATCGTCAAGGACGGCCAGGTCATCATCATTGACGAGTTCACCGGCCGCATGATGGAGGGAAGGCGCTATTCCGACGGGCTGCACCAGGCTCTGGAAGCCAAGGAGCACGTCACCGTCGAGCGCGAGAACCAGACCCTCGCCTCGATCACATTCCAGAACTATTTCCGCCTCTACCCCAAGCTGTCCGGCATGACCGGCACCGCCATGACCGAAGCCGACGAGTTCGACGAGATCTACAAGCTCGCGGTCGTCGAGATCCCCACCAACGTGCCCGTCGCCCGCAAGGACAGCGACGACGAGGTCTATCGATCGGCCGATGAGAAATACGAGGCTGTCGCAGCGCTGATCGAGGAATGCCGCGCCCGCCAGCAGCCGGTTCTGGTCGGCACCACCTCGATCGAGAAATCCGAGATCATCTCCGGCCTGCTCAACAGCCGGAAAATTCCCCATGCCGTGCTCAATGCCCGGTTCCACGAGCAGGAAGCGGCGATCGTCGCCGAGGCCGGCGCGCCGGGAGCGGTCACCATCGCGACCAACATGGCCGGCCGCGGCACCGACATCAAGCTCGGCGGCAATCTCGAAATGCGCCTGAAGACCGAGCTGGAGAAGCTGCCCGAAGCCGACCGCCCCGCGCGCGAAGCCGCGATCCGCGCCGAAATCGAGGCCGCGCACGACATTGTCCATTCGGCCGGGGGCCTGTTCGTCATCGGCACCGAGCGGCACGAAAGCCGGCGGGTCGACAACCAGCTGCGTGGCCGCTCCGGCCGCCAGGGCGACCCCGGCGCCTCGCGCTTCTTCCTCTCGCTCGAAGACGACCTGATGCGGATCTTCGGCTCCGACCGGATAGGCCCGATGCTGGAGAAGCTCGGCCTCAAGGACGGCGAGGCAATCATCCATCCCTGGATCAACAAGGCGCTGGAAAAGGCGCAGAAAAAGGTCGAGGCGCGGAATTTCGACACCCGCAAGAACCTCCTGAAATACGACGACGTGATGAACAACCAGCGCAAGGAGGTCTATGCCCAGCGCCGCGAGTTCATGCGCGCCGAAAGCGTCGCCGACGTGATCGGCGAGATGCGCGCCGACACGATCGCCCAGATGGTCGACCGCCGCATACCCGAAAAAGCCTATGCCGAGCAGTGGGAGAGCGTGGAACTCGCCGAGGACGTGAAGCGGGTGTTCGGGCTCGACCTGCCGGTTGCCGACTGGGCGGCCGAGGAAGGCATCGACGAGAACTACCTGCGCGAGCGCATCAGCGAGGCGGTCGAGGCCCAAATGGCCGCCAAGGCCGCCAATTTCGGCCCCGACTTCATGCGCTTCCTGGAAAAATCGATCCTGCTGCAAACGCTCGATCATCTCTGGAAGGAGCATCTCCTCGCCCTCGACCATCTGCGCCAGGGCATTGGCCTGCGCGCCTATGGCCAGCGCGATCCGCTCAACGAATACAAGGCCGAGGCCTTCGCCCTGTTCACCGCGATGCTCGAAGACCTCAAGGAACAGGTCTCCTCCGTGCTCGCCCATGTCGAACTCGGGACCGACCCGGCAACCGCGCCGGCACCGGCCTTCGACCCGGCCTCCATGCTCACCAGCCACCCGGCCAGCCAGGCCTATGACGGCGTCGCCCTCGCCGAGCCGCAGCCTGCTCTGGCGCCGGAAATGGCGGTCAGCACCTACCGCGCCGAATCGGTCGATCCCGACCGGCCGGAAACCTGGGCCGCAACGCCGCGCAACGCGGCCTGCCCCTGCGGTTCGGGCAAGAAATACAAATACTGCCACGGCAAGGTGAGCTGACGACATGCGCGGCGGGTTCGTCCTCGCCGCGTGCGCCCTCGCGCTGATCGGCCCCGGCGCCGGCGGCGCCCGCGCCGCGATGCAGCGCCCCACCGTGTTCGTCGCCCCGTTCGACCTGTTCGACACCGCCGCCGATCAGCGCCCCGCCATCGTCGCCGACCAGCATCTCTGGCTCGGCGATGCTGCGGCGCGCATACGGGCGGATCTCGATCGCGCGGGCCCGGCCGGGGCCATCGGCACCGGCGAGACCCTCGCCCGCATGAAGCGGATCGACGCCGACTACGACCACCCCTCGACCTGCGCCTCCTGCCTCGTGGCCGCCGCCAGGCAGGCCGGGGCAGGTTTCCTGTTCGTCGGCACGCTGCACCGGGTCAGCGATCTGATCGTCTACATGAAGGCCTATCTGCTGGATGTGCGGTCAGGCCAGGAACTGATGGCCAGAACCTTCGAGGTCAAGTCGGACGACCAGCTCATGCTCGACCGCGCCGCGGATCGCATGGCCGCGGCCGTCGAAACCCATCTCAAACGCTGATCGCCGCGCCGGCGCGACAATCCCGACGGTCAACGCGTCAGGACAACGCCTCGTCGTCGCGGCACAACCGATCAGTCAGCGCGACAAGCTCTGCGCGCAGGGTCTCGAATTGCCCGGCATCGAGACCGGCGCGGCAGCGCACGCTGTTCTGGATCGCCGCAAGCCGGGGCGCGGCGGCCTCGGCCTTCGCGGTCAGCCGCACGATGACCACGCGCTCATCGTCCTGGCTACGCTCCCGCGAGACGAACCCGGCCTCGGCCAGGCGCTTGAGCAGGGGGGTCACGGTCGCCGCATCGAGCTTCAGCGCCTCGGCAATGCCGTTCACCGTCGATTCCCGGCGCTCGAACAGCACCAGCAGCACGATATATTGCGGATAGGTCAGGCCCAGCTCGGCCAGCAGCGGCCGATACACCCGGGTGATCGCGTGCGTCGCGGCATAGAGCGCGAAGCAGAGCTGCTCATCGAGGCGCAAATTGCCAAACTCGTCCCGCGCTGCGGTCATCGACCCCTATTCCGATATATCTCTCGATCCCGGACCACCATCCGCCCCAGGGGCCGGAGGCGGCCATGCGGGAAAGTGACAAAAAAAGCCAGCCGGCACAAATGCCAACCGCCCCGGACGGAACCGGGGCGGCGCACGATGTGAAAAGATCCGCTCAGCGCTTCGAGAACTGGAAGCTCCGGCGGGCCTTCGCCTTGCCGTATTTCTTGCGCTCGACCGTGCGCGGGTCGCGGGTCAGGAAGCCCGCGGCCTTCAGAATGCCGCGCAGCTCGGGCTCGTAATAGGTGAGCGCGCGGGAGATGCCGTGCCGCACCGCGCCGGCCTGGCCCGAAAGCCCGCCGCCGGTGACGGTCGCCATCACGTCGAACTGGTTGTAACGGTCAGCGACGAGGAAGGGCTGGGTGATCAGCATCCGCAGCACGGGGCGCGCGAAATACTGCGCCGCCTTGCGGCCATTGATCACGATCTCGCCCTTGCCCGGCTTGATCCACACGCGGGCGACCGCATCCTTGCGGCGGCCGGTGGCGTAGGAGCGGCCGAGCGCATCGCGCTTGGGTTCGCGCTTCGGCGCATCGGCCTCGGCGGCAACCCCGGCGGTCGGGGTGATGATGGTCTTCAGATCGGCGAGCGTACCGGTTCCGGACATGTTCACGCCCTCGCGTTACGGTTGATGTTCTTGCGGTTCAGCGCCCCGACGTCGAGCGTCTTCGGCTGCTGGCCGTGATGCGGGTGCGACGGGCCGACATAGACATGCAGGTTCTTCATCTGCTGGCGCTGCAGCGGGCCGCGGGTGATCATCCGCTCCACCGCCTTCTCGATGACGCTTTCCGGGTTCTTCCCGTCCAGGCGCTGGCGGATCGTCCGCCCCTTGATCCCGCCGGGATAACCGGTGTGATAATAGAAGGTGGAATCGTCCATCTTCTTGCCCGTCACCGTCACCTTGTCGGCGTTGACGACGATGATGTGGTCGCCGCAATCGACATGCGGGGTGAATTGCGGCTTGTGCTTGCCGCGCAGGCGGTTGGCGATCAGGGCGGCGAGCCGGCCGAGCACCAGCCCGTCGGCATCGATCAGCACCCAGTCCTTCTGCACGTCCGCCGGTTTCAGCGAAACGGTGGTCTTCATGACGGGAGTCCTCGTGACATCATCCTTGCGATGGGCGGCCTATGCGCGAATTCCGCCGCTCCGTCAAGCGGATCGGCGAGCGGTAACCGATTACCGCAAGGCCGACGCGGTCGCCTCCAGCGCCGCGCGCACCGGCGTCGGCGCCGAAAACCCGAGGGAGTGCCGGGCCAGCGAAACATCGGCGCGGAACGATCCGGCGAAGCTGCGCCACAATTCCCCCTGCCCGGCCATGCGCGCCGCCGCCCCCAGCCATGAGGCCGGCACCGGCAGCAGCACGACCTTCCGGCCCAGCCCGCCGGCCAGCGCGCGGATCAGCTCCGGCGTCGACACCGGCTCGGGATGCGCGCCGATCACGCAATCCGGCACGTCCCCGGCCACCGCCGCCCGCTCGATCAGCGCCGCCAGATCATCCACCGCGATGAAGCTGCGGGCATTGCCGATGGCGCCGAAGGGCAGCGGCAACCCGCGGCGAATCAGCCTCACCAGCCGCGGAATATTGCCCGCGCAGCCCGGCCCGACCACCGCGCAGGGCCTGACGATCACCAGCCGCGTGGCGCTGCCGGCCACCGCCGCGCGCACCGCCGCCTCGCCGTCGAGCTTGCTCGCCGCATAGGCATCATCGGGCCGGGGCGGGCTCGCTTCGCTGAAACTCCCGTCATGCTGCTTGCCGAACACCGCCGCCGAGGAGACGAGAACCAGCCGGCGCACCCCGCGCGCCACCGCCTCCTCCGCCACCCGCCGCGCCGCCGTCACGTTCGCCGCCGCCAGCGCCGCCGGATCGACGCCGGTGCGATGGGCGAGCCCGGCGGCATGCACCACCGCATCCACCCCGCGCATCGCCGCCGCGAGGGCGGGCGCCGGCGCGGCCAGATCGCCCGCATCCACCGCCCGCGCGGCGCCCGGAACCGCGCGGGCCCGCCGCAACGCGACCACAACCTCCGCACCCGAAGCCGCCAGTCGCGCGGTCACCGCCCGGCCGACAAACCCCGCGGCGCCGCTGACCAGAACCGTCCGCCCGCTCACCCGCGCCCCGCCGGCAAGGCCATTGTCAGCCGCGCTTCGGCGCCTTGGCCCGAAGTGCCGCGACCTCGCCCTGCAACCGCTCGACCTCGGCGCGCAACGCGTCGATCTCCTCGGCGCTCGTCTGCTCGTCGGCGGCGGGCGCGGCCGCCTCGCCCTGCGGCGCGAAGGGCGAGAACAGGCTCATCGCCCGCTCCATCATCGCCATGTTCTGCCGGCCGATCTCTTCCATCCCCGGCGGCATGAAATTGCCCATGGTCTGCTGCATCGCCGCGCGCATCTGCGATTGCTGGCGGCTGAACTGGCTCATCGCCTGTTCGAGAAAGCGCGGCACCACGCCCTGCATGTTGTTGCCGTAAAGCCCGATGAGCTGGCGGAGGAAATTGGTCGGCAGCATCGCCTGCCCGACCTTGCTCTCCTCCTCGACGATGATCTGCGTCAGTACCGCGCGGGTGATATCCTCGCCGGATTTCGCGTCGAACACCTCGAAGTCGCGGCCCTCGCGGACCATCTCCGACAGGGTCTCGAGCGTGATGTAGGTCGAGCTTTCC
Organism: Pseudomonadota bacterium; assembly: GCA_021849425.1. Taxonomy (GTDB): domain Bacteria; phylum Pseudomonadota; class Alphaproteobacteria; order Acetobacterales; family Acetobacteraceae; genus Acidiphilium. The sequence continues at coordinate 29,343 of JAJZSY010000022.1, read as the reverse complement.
GTGTTGTACAAGCGCCGGTTGGCGTATTTCTTGATGACGATCGGCTTGGTGCCGTCCGGCGTCTGAGCCATTATCTTCGCCCTTTCCCCTCGTCGCAATGCGTGGAACGCGGTCGCCGTTGGTTCGGCTGTTTGCAATGCACCACCATGACAGAGACGCACCGCGAACGCCAGCGCAGCCTCAGGCGAGATCCAGCAGCATCCGGGCGCCGACCAGGCCGAGCATCCCGGCAAGGGCGTAGCGCAGCACCCGCTCCGGCGCGCGCTTGACCAGCAGGCTGCCGATGGCGACACCGGGCAGCGAACCGGCGAGCAGCGCACCGAGCATCGGCGCGTCGATCCCGTGCAGCCAGAGTCGCCCGAACCCGGCCACGAGCGTGAGCAGCACCGCATGGGCGATATCCGAGCCGACCACCTCGGCCAGCGACAGTTCCGGATACAGATACATCAGCGCCACCGTCCCCAGCGCGCCCGCCCCCACCGACGAGAGCGTGACCGTGACACCAAGCCCGAAGCCAAGCACGATCGTCATCCAGGCGGGCGGCACCCGCGCCCCCCCGCCGCCGCGCCGCGCGATCCACGGTTTCGCCGCGAGCGAGGCGGCCGCGAGCAGCAACATCGCGCCAAGGAGCCCGAGGCTCAGCCGGTTCGCCACCGCCCCGTGAACGCCGAGTCGCCCGAGCAGCGCGATCGCCGCAACCGCCCCGGGCAGGCTGCCGGCGCCAAGCCGCCAGACCACCCGCCACGCCACCGTCCGGTTCGCGCCATGCACCGCCGTGCCGAACGCCTTGGTGCTGGCGGCAAACAGCAGATCGGTGCCGATCGCGGTGGTGGCGCGGATACCGAACACAAGCACCAGGATCGGCGTCATCACCGAGCCGCCGCCCACCCCGGTGAGCCCGATCAGCAGGCCGACACAAAACCCGGTCGCGACGAAAGCCGGCGGCATGATCATCTCCCGTCCGGCGGCCACTGGCGGAAAGCCCGCCTTTCGCGCTAGGACAGCGCTAACGCAGCGTGGTTGCCAGGATGCCTCATGACAGACGCCGGACCGGGCGACAAGCACAAAGCCGAACCGCCGGACGCGGAGACGCGCCTCGCCGATCTCGCGCGCGACTGGATCACGCTCTGGCAGAGCGAGCTCGCCGCCATGGCGCAGGACCGCGAGTGGCGCGAAGCCTGGACCGGGCTGATGACCCTCTGGGCCGGTGCCGCGACCGCGGCGATCGGCGCCGCCGAGGCGATGTCCCGTCATGAGCCGCACCGACGCCCCCGGGCCGATGGAACGCCGCGGCCCCCGCCCGCTGCTGCTGCACCTGATGCTGGCGGCGATGCGGTCGAACGCCTCCATCGCCGCATTGCCGAACTTGAGGCACGTCTGGCCGCACTGGAACGCGACGGAGGGCCTGGCGGACCCTGACTTCGCCGCCGCGGTGGTGCGCGAGGCGCTCGCGCAGGACGCCGCCCTGCTCGCCGGCATCGCCGCCTATCGCCGCCATCCCTGGCGCCGCGCCCTGGCCGACAAGCCGGTTCTCTGGAGCGAAGGCGAAACCCGCCTGCTCGATTACGGCGGCACCGGACCCACGCTGTTCTTCGTCCCCAGCCTGGTCAACCGCGCGCACATTCTCGACCTCGCGGAAGACGCCTCGTTCCTCCGCTTCCTCGCCGCCCGCGGCACCCATCCGCTGCTGCTCGACTGGGGCTGGCCCGGCGCCGCCGAGCGGCGATTCACCCTCACCGACTACATCGCCGGCCGGCTCGACCGCGCTCTCGCGGCACTCGATCGCCCGGTCATCCTGGTCGGCTACTGCATGGGCGGGTTGCTCGCCCTCGCCGCGGCGCTGCGCGCGCCCGCCCGCCTCCGCGGCCTCGCCCTGCTGGCGACCCCGTGGGACTTCCACGCCGAGGACCCGGCGGCGGCGCGCAGCCTCGCCACCAGCCTGCCGATCCTCGAACCGCTGATGGCCGCCACCGGCACGCTGCCGATCGACGCGCTGCAAACCCTGTTCGCAACCCTCGACCCGTTCGGCGTCACCGCCAAATACCGCGCCTTCGCCGCGCTCGATCCCGAAAGCCCGCGCGCCATCCGCTTCGTCGCGCTGGAAGACTGGCTGAACGATGGCGTGCCGCTCGCCGCCCCGGTCGCCCGCGAAACCCTCGGCGGCTGGTATGGCGAAAACACCCCTGCGCGCGGCGCCTGGCGCGTCGCCGGCCTGCCGGTGAACCCGGCCGCCCTCGCCTGCCCCACCCTGGTCGCGACCCCGGCGCGGGACCGGCTGGTTCCCCCGGCATCCGCCGCCGCCCTCGCCGCATCCATCCCCGGCGCCGCGGTCATCGCGCCGGATGCCGGGCATATCGGCATGATCGCCGGCATGAGTGCGCCGAAAGCCCTATGGCAACCATTCGGCGAATGGGTGACCGGGCTGTAGCCCTTGCCGCCGCAAGGGTCTATGCTGCGTCGCACGAACAAGACGGAGGAGCAGCTCAATGGACGACATCGTCATCGCCGCCGCGGCGCGCACGCCGGTCGGCAGCTTCAACGGCGCCTTTGCCGCCACCCCGGCGCATGTGCTGGGCGAGGTCGCGCTACGGGCCGCGATGGAGCGCGCCGGTCTTTCCCCCGAGGACGTCGACGAGGTGATCCTCGGCCAGGTGCTCGCCGCCGGCGCCGGCCAGAATCCCGCCCGCCAGGCCGCGCGCAACGCCGGCATCCCCGATGCCAAGACCGCCTTCGGCATCAACCAGGTCTGCGGCTCCGGCCTGCGTGCCGTGGCACTCGCCGCCCAGCAGGTAATGTCCGGCCAATCCGACATCGTCATCGCCGGCGGCCAGGAAAGCATGTCGCTCAGCACCCATGTCGCCCATCTGCGGGCCGGCACCAAGATGGGCGATGTCAAGTTCATCGACTCCATGATCAAGGACGGGCTGTGGGACGCCTTCAACGGCTACCACATGGGCACCACCGCCGAGAACGTCGCCCGCGCCTACCAGATCACCCGCGAGGAGCAGGACGCCCTCGCCCTCGCCTCGCAGCAGAAGGCCGCGGCGGCGCAGAAATCCGGCCGCTTCCGCGACGAGATCGCACCGGTCACGGTCACCACCCGCAAGGGCGAGGTCGTGGTCGCCGACGACGAATACATCCGTCATGACGCCTCGGCCGAGAGCATGGCGAAGCTCAAGCCCGCGTTCTCGAAGGATGGCACCGTGACCGCCGGCAACGCCTCGGGCATCAATGACGGCGCCGCCGCCCTCGTGGTGATGTCGGCGAAGGAAGCGGCGAAGCGCGGCCTCACCCCGCTCGCCCGTATCGCCAGCTTCGCCACCGCCGGCGTTGATCCCGCGGTGATGGGCACCGGCCCGATCCCCTCCTCGCAGAAGGCGCTCGCCCGCGCCGGCTGGTCGGTCGCCGAGCTTGACCTGGTCGAGGCGAACGAAGCCTTCGCCGCCCAGGCCTGCGCGGTGAACAAGGGCCTCAATCTCGACCCGGCGAAGGTGAACGTGAACGGCGGCGCCATCGCCATCGGCCACCCGATCGGCGCCTCGGGCGCGCGCGTCCTCACCACCCTGCTCTTCGAGATGCAGAAGCGCGATGCCCGCAAGGGTCTCGCCACGCTGTGCATCGGCGGCGGCATGGGCGTCGCCATGTGCGTCGAACGCTGAAACACCAAGGAGGAAACCAACCGGATGCGTAAGGTCTATTCCGGCGCCGTCGAGGCGCTCGCCGGTCTGCTGCGCGACGACATGACCATCCTCGCCGGCGGCTTCGGCCTGTGCGGCGTGCCAATGGCGCTGATCGAGGCCATCCGCGAGAGCGGCGTGCGCAATCTGACCATCGTCTCCAACAATGCCGGGATCGACGGGATCGGTCTCGGCATCCTGCTGGATACGCGGCAGGTGAAGAAGATGATCTCGTCCTATGTCGGCGAGAACGCCACCTTCGCCCGGCAATATCTCGCCGGCGAGCTTGAGATCGAGTTCAACCCGCAGGGCACGCTGGCCGAGCGCATCCGCGCCGGCGGCGCCGGCATTCCCGCCTTCTTCACCGCGACGGGCTATGGCACCCAGGTTGCCGACGGCAAGGAAACCCGCGAGTTCGACGGCCGGCATTACGTGATGGAACGCGGCATTTTCGGCGATCTCGCCGTGGTCCATGCCTGGAAGGGCGATACCGAGGGCAATCTTGTCTACCGGAAGACGGCGCGGAACTTCAACCCGATCTGCGCTGCCGCCGCGAAGGTGACGGTCGCCGAGGTCGAGGAGCTGGTCGAACCCGGCACGATCGACCCCGACCACATCGTCACCCCCGGAATCTACGTCAAACGCATCGTCAAGCTCGCGCAGGTCGAGAAGCACATCGAGAAGCGCACCGTGCGCGAGCGGGCCTGAGGAGGAAAACATGCCCTGGACACGCGATCAGATGGCGGCCCGCGCCGCCCGTGAACTGCAGGACGGATTCTACGTCAATCTCGGCATCGGCATCCCCACGCTGGTGGCCAACCACATCCCCGAGGGCGTCTCGGTCCACCTGCACTCCGAAAACGGCATGCTCGGAATCGGACCCTTCCCCTATGAGGGCGAGGAAGACGCCGACCTGATCAACGCCGGCAAGCAGACCGTGACCGAGCTGCCGACCACGAGCTATTTCGACTCCGCGGAATCCTTCGCCATGGTGCGCGGCGGGCATATCGACATCTCCATCCTCGGCGCGCTGCAGGTTGCCGAAAACGGCGATCTCGCGAACTGGATGATCCCCGGCAAGATGGTGAAGGGCATGGGAGGGGCGATGGACCTCGTCGCCGGCGTGCCGCGCGTCGTGGTGCTGATGGAGCACACCGCCAAGGGCGAGCCCAAGATCCTGCGCAAATGCAGCCTGCCGCTCACCGGCAAGGGCGTGGTCAGCATGATCGTGACCGACATGGCGGTCTTCGAGGTCGATCACAGCCGCTCGCCCTCGCTCGTTCTGGTCGACAAGCCGGACGACGTGACGATCGAGCAGATCCGCGACGCGACGGAGGCCGATTTCGTGGTGCACAGCACCATGCACCGCACCCCGGTCGCCGCGGATATGGGGAAATGAGCGCGAATTCCGAGCTGCACGCCCGCCGCGAGGCGGCCGTCGCCCGCGGTGTCGGCATCAGCCACCCGATGGCCTACACCGCCCACGCCGAGGGCGCTGAGCTGTGGGACGCCGAGGGCAAGCGGTATATCGACTTCGCCGGCGGCATCGCGGTGCTCAACACCGGGCACCGCCATCCGAAGGTGATCGCCGCGGTCCGCGCGCAGCTCGACCGCTTCACCCACACCTGCTTCCAGGTGACGCCGTACGAACCCTATGTCGCCCTGGCCGAGCGGCTCAACGCGATCGCCCCGATCGAGGGGAAGGCGAAAACGGTGTTCCTCACCACCGGCGCCGAGGCGCTGGAAAACGCCATCAAGATCGCCCGCGCCGCGACCGGCCGCCCCGGCGTGATCACCTTCGCCGGCGGCTATCACGGCCGTACCCTGCTGACCATGGCGATGACCGGCAAGGTCGCTCCCTACAAGAAGCGCTTCGCGCCAATGCCGGCGGAAATCTATCACGCGCCGTTTCCCTTCGAGCCCTTCGGCGTCAGCGTTGCCGACAGTCTTCGCGGCATCGAGATGCTGTTCCGCGCCGATATCGAGCCTGAGCGCGTCGCCGCCATCGTGATCGAGCCCGTCCAGGGCGAGGGCGGCTTCATCCCGGCGCCGACCGAGCTTCTGGTGGCCCTGCGCGCGCTGTGCGACCGTCACGGCATCCTCCTGATCGCCGACGAGGTGCAGACCGGCTTCGGCCGCACCGGCCGCATGTTCGGCATCGAGCATTCCGGTGTGAAGCCGGACCTGATGACGATCGCGAAATCGCTGGCCGGCGGCTTTCCGCTCTCCGGCGTGATCGGCCGCGCCGCGGTGATGGACGCGCCCGAGCCCGGCGGCCTCGGCGGCACCTATGCCGGCAACCCGCTCGCCTGCGCCGCCGCCCTCGCGGTGCTGGACGTGATCCACGAGGAAAACCTGGTGGAGCGCGCCAACGCGATCGGCGCCACGATGAAGGGCCGGCTCGAGCGCATCGCCGCCCGCAACGACGTCGCCCCCATCGCCGCGATCCGGGGGCCGGGTGCCATGATCGCCTTCGACATCGTCCGCCAGCGCGGCGGCCACGAGCCGGACGCCGAAACCACGAAACAGGTCATCGCCCGCGCCCGCGAGCACGGCGTCATCGTGATATCCTGCGGCGTCCACGGCAACACCATTCGCCTGCTGGTGCCGCTGACGGTCAGCGACGCCGTGCTCGGCGAAGGGCTCGACGCCCTCGAAGCGGCCCTTTCCGACTGAGACGACCCGCCCTGCCGGGCCGGCGCGCCGCGCGATCGAGGCTCAGCGATAGCGCGGTCGCGGGTCGAACTGGGCCAGCCGGTCCCAATGCGCGCGCAATAGCGCGATCTTGTCGAACACGAGCGCGAGGTCGCCCATCTCGCGGGCAAGCCGTCGGTCGGTCGCCAGTCCGCGATGCGACGGCTCACCCGAAACCAGCCGCGCTCCCGCCGAAACCCTGAGCCAGCCGATCTGCCCGCCCTCGCCATCGGGCAGGGCGACCGGCTGGCCGATATGGCAGATGCGGGCGGCGATGCTGCGCTCGCGCGCGGTATCGAACAGCGCGGCGCAATCCGCGTTCAGCCAGTGATAGAGCCGCCGCGCCGCGGTCGGGTCCAGCAGCCGCTCCATCGAGCCGGGCGCGCACACGGCGAAGGCGAAAACGCTGCGCAGCGAATCCCAGCCGCCGCCCTCGCGGGCGGGATCGGCGACGGTCTGCAACACGAAAATGTCGTGCTGCGCCACCGCCGCCTCGACGGCGGCGCGGAACCGGAGAAGCACCTCGCTCTTGCGCGCTTCCGGAACCGCGGCGAACGCCTTCAATTCCGCCAGCGCCGCGCGCCAGCGGAGCAACAGGCCGTAATTCGCGCCATCGGGCAGCCCCCGCGCCGCCGCCGCCGAGGGTGGCCACTCGCCCCGGCTGAAATAGGCATCAAGCCCCGAGGGCAACCGCCCCCGCCCGAGCCGCCGCGCGATCCGCGGCGGAATGAGCGCCGCGCCGGCGAAAGGCGGGCCGGTCAGGAATTTCGACCCGGTGATCTGGACCACGGCATCGAGATCGAGATAGGCGCGGATTCGCGCCGGCCCGATCCGCATCTGGCAGGCATCGACCACGATATCCAGCCCCTCGCCGAAGCGCTCGCGCAAGGTGCGCAACAGCGCCATCGACGGCGCGAGCAGGCCGGTCTTCGACAAGTCGAGCGCATGCAGGATCACCCGCCGCCCCGCCGCCGCCGCCGCCGCCGCCGCGCGGCCGATCTCGTCCTCGATGGCGGCGGACGTGCGCGGAATACCGTATTTGTCGCGCAGCGGCACCGAGACCAGCTCGGTATCCGGCCTGAACCCGCCGATCGGCGCGGCGCGCGACACATCGTGCCCGTTCGCGGTATCGATCGCGAAATGCCGGCCGACCGCGGCCATCGGCACGCCGCTGCCGGTCTCCTCGGGAGCCAGCAGGATCGTGGTGATCGGCCGCCCGGCATCGGGCAGGTGGCTCAGGGCGAGGGCGAGCAATTCGCTGTCGGTTCCCGAGGCGGCAAGCACGACGGCGCCGCCCGCCGGCAGGCCGGCATCGTGCCCGATTCGCCGCCGCACCGCGACGGCCTCCAGCCCGATGGCGCGGCGGTCGCCATCGCGCAGCATCGCCGCGGTCAGCCGCAGCCGCACCCGATCCGCCGCCTCATAGCCGCGCTCGGACACCGAGGAGGCGGTGGACGAGGCAAAGGTCACCGCCCAGGGGCGCGGCCGATGGCTGCAACCATAGCCGTTGAGGTCGCTCTGCGGGTCGCGCATCAGCCTGATGTCGCCGCCCGTCTCCATGATCGATTCGACGATGCCGATGACCGGCCACAGTGCCCGGCACCGGGCGATCTCCGCCGCCGCCGCCGGACCGGTCTCTCCCGCGAGGGCGGCCAGGTCGCGCGAAATCCGTTCGAGCTGGCCGGCGCCCGGCGGCAGTTCCGCCGCCATCGTGGCGACCCAGGGGAATCGCGGCAATGGCGGCATCCGCTCGGCCTCGGCGAACTGCGCGGCGGCCCGCGCGGCGGCAAGCCCGGCCAGGGGCACCTTCACCCCGGCGCGCACCAGAGCGAGCCATTCCCCGGCGAGGCGGAGCGCGAAGCGACGGGCCAGCCGGTCGATGCCATCGTCGAAAACGACCCGCCCGGCGGCGAATTCGATCCCGAGGCCCGAAGGCGCCGCGCCGGACCGGCATTCGACGCCGCGCAACATCCAGAACGCCACGTTCCGCCGCAATTCCGCATCCATGGCGGCATCGGCGCGGGCGCCTTTCAGACGGAGAGGCTCGGGAAATCGGTTGCTCATGCTGGCCTTATACGCGCCTCCGGGCGGCAGCGCCAAACACTTCAGGTGTCATCTGCACGAAATGCCGCGAAGATGGGATGAACCGCCTCGCCGATCACCAGCGCGACATCGAAGCGCGTCTCCGGCCGTGCCCAGCCCGGCTGCTGACCGAGCACGATCTCCGCCGCCGCAACGAGCCGGCGCCGCTGGCGCGGGGTCAGCGCATCGGCGGCGGCGCGCAGCGCGTTGCGGGCCTTCACCTCGACGAAGGCGAGCACCTCCCGATCGGCGACGACGAGATCGATCTCACCGGCGGGCGTACGCAACCTTTGCGCGAGGACATCAAAGCCCCGGACGCTGTACCAGTTAGCGACGAGGGTCTCGGCAACCCTTCCGCGCCGTTCAGCCCGGCGCCGGGCGACAAGGCCGGTTTTGGGGGATTCTTCCACCTCGGATTGTCTCGACATATAAACAGGAATACGTCATATGATGTAAATACGATACATTGCCTATCTAGAATTGGCGCGGTAGCAGAAAAACGATTTTTCCGGTCTTAATATCCTTTCATTGGAGAAAAAAAGAAATTACAATTTGCCTGTCATCTCTGTTAATGAATTGTTGAGATGCGTCATATTCCAGAGCCAAAAGTGTTTAAAAAGTGAGAAACGACAATGCATTTTAATGATATTGGGCAGCAACTCAGAGCCTATCGCATGGAGTCCGGCCTCAAGGCCGAAGAGATCGCCGCCCGCCTCGGTGTGTCGCGCGCCGCGCTTTACCGCTATGAAAAAGGCGAGGTCATCAAGCTCGACACCGTCAAGCGCCTCGCCGAACTGCTCAAGATCTCGCCGCTGACCCTGCTTGGAATCGGCATCGAATATTACAGCCGGCCCATCGGCTATCTCGAACGTCTCCGCCAGATCGAGGAGACCTCGGACCAGATCCTGCAATTCTTCGGCCCGATCTGCTACCTCACCACGTCCGATGAATACGACGCCACCCTCGCCCAGGTCTTCGAGGAAAACGCCGAGATCAGCGGACAGGACCGCACCATGGCCCGCACCGCAGCCGAGCAGGTGCTCAGCGTCCTCGCCGTCCGCAAGCGGATGTTCGTCGCCCGCCGCCCTTCGGTCATCGCGATCCTCACCACCGCGTCGCTGCAACGTTTCATCGATCACGGCATCGCCGGCACCCTGCCGCTTTCCGAAAAGCTGCGCCGGAAATGCCGCGACACCGCGCACCGCGAGGTCGAGCGGATGATCGAGCTGATGGAAAGTGAACCGATCGGCCTGCAGCTCGGCCTCATGCCCGGAGGCGATCCGAACGGCCCCTTCGCCATCCTGCGCTCGCGCGAGCGCGCCTGCCTCGCGGTGAACCCATTCCCGACCGATGCGCCGCCCGACGCGCAGACCGGCGTCGCCATGATCACCAGCGCCGACGATGCGGTGATGACCCATCAGCGCGTCGCCGAAGGCGCCTGGCGCGACGCCATCAAGGGCCGCGCCGCGGCCGCCGAGGTACGGCGGATGCTGGAACCGGCCATGGCCTGATTTCCCGCGCCGGCAGGGAGACAAACCGCTGCCGGCGCGTTACACTTCGCCCATGTCGTCCCCGCTGATCTCAACAGAGGCTCTCGCCGCGATACTCGATGATCCGGCGCTGATCCTTTTCGACGCGTCTTTCTACCTCCCCAACGAAACGCAGAACGCGGCCGCCCTGTTCGAGGCAGCCCACCTGCCCGGCGCCGCCTTCTTCGATATCGAGCGGATCGCCGACACCGCCTCGCCGTTGCCGCACATGCTGCCGGACGAGGCAGGCTTCGCCGCCGCGGTTGAGGCGCTCGGCGTCGGCAACGATTCCCGCATCGTCGTCTACGACCAGCGCGGCCTGTTCTCGGCGGCCCGCGGCTGGTGGATGTTCCGCGTGTTCGGCCATGAAAACGTCGCCGTGCTCGATGGCGGGCTGCCCAAATGGCGCCAGGAAGGGCGAAGGCTCGACTCCGGCCCCGCGCGCCCGCGCCCACGCGGGCGCTTCGCCCCCCGCCTCGATGCCGCCCGCATCCGCGACCGCGCCGCGATCGAGGCCAATATCGCCCTGCGGCACGAAACCCTGCTCGATGCCCGCACCGCCGGCCGCTACGCCGCCGCGGTGCCCGAGCCGCGCCCCGGCATGCGCGGCGGCCATGTGCCCGGCGCCCGCTCGCTGCCCTATTCCGAACTGCTGGGCGACGACGCTACCATGCTTGCGCCCGAAGCGCTGCGCGCCCGCTTCGCCGCCGCCGGCATCGATGGGTCAACCCGGCCGGTGACGATGTGCGGCTCCGGCGTCACCGCCGCCGTCGTCACCCTCGGCCTGGTCCGCGCCGGCTTGCCGATGGGCGCGCTTTATGACGGCTCCTGGGCCGAATGGGGCGCCCTGCCCGACACCCCCGTCGCCACCGGAGAGGATCCCGCATGACCAACGACCGCTTCGAAACCCGCCTCTCTCTGGCCTCGCGCCGACCGGTCAAGTCGCACGGCTACGTCAATCCCAAGCTCGTGCGCGGCTCCACCGTGCTCTATCCCTCCTGCGCCGCGCGCCGCGAAATCGGCCAGCGCCGTCTGGAGCAGGAAGAAATCTACGGGCTTTACGGCACTGAGACCCATTTCGCGCTCGAAAACGTGGTCGCCGAAATCGAGGGCGGCACGCATTGCCAGATCGTCTCCTCGGGTCTTGCCGCCATCACCGTGCCGCTGCTCGCCTGGCTGAAGGCCGGCGACCACATGCTGGTGCCCGACTCGGTCTACGGCCCGACGCGCCGGTTCTGCGACAGCGTGCTCGCGCGCTACGGCGTCGCCACCACCTATTACGATCCCCTCATCACCGAAGACCGGCTGGCGGCGCTGCTGCGCCCGCAAACCACCGCCCTCTTTTCCGAAAGCCCCGGCAGCCACACCTTCGAGGTGCAGGACGTGCCGATGCTCGCCCGCGTCGCCCATGCCCATGGCGCCAAGCTGTTCATGGACAACACCTGGGGCATCCGCACCTTCCAGCCGTTCCGCCACGGGGTCGACGTGTCGATCCAGGCGCTGACGAAATATATCGGCGGCCATTCCGACATCGTGCTCGGCGCCATCACCGTGGCCACCGATGCGGACTGGGCCTGGCTGCGCGCCGGCGCGCTCGATCTGGGCCAGTATGCCTCACCGGACGATTGCTGGCTGGCCCTGCGCGGCGCTCGCACTCTCGCCGTCCGCCTCGCCGAGCAGGAACGGGCGGCCCTCGCCGTCGCCACCTGGCTCGCCGGCCGGCCGGAGGTGCTGCGCGTGCTGCACCCCGCTTTGCCCTCCTGCCCCGGCCACGAATTCTGGAAGCGCGACTTCACCGGCGGCTGTGGCCTGTTCGGCGTGGTGTTCCAGCCCGAGCACGATTACGACGCCGTCTGCGCGATGGCCGACGCGCTGCGCCTGTTCGGCATCGGCGCCTCCTGGGGCGGCTACGAGAGCCTCGCCCTGCCGACCACCAACACCATCACCCGCACCGAGGGCACCGGCCGGTTCGGCGGCGAGATGCTGCGCCTGCAAATCGGCCTCGAACACACCGACGATCTGATCGCCGATCTCGAACAAGGCCTGGCCGTGCTGCGTGGCCAGGCCCGCACCGCCTGCGCCTCGCCGCCCTGCATGGCCGGCGAATTGCAGGACGGCTACAGCCCGGACGGCACGGCATGACCCATCCCGTCATCACCGCCGCCCGCTTCAACGAAGCCGGTCTCATTCCCGCCATCGCCCAGCAGCACGATACCGGCGAAATCCTGATGATGGCGTGGATGAACGCGGAGTCGATCGCCGAGACCCTCGGCACCGGGCAAGTCTGCTATTTCAGCCGCAGCCGCGGCAAGCTCTGGCGCAAGGGCGAAAGCTCAGGCCATGTGCAGCGCCTCATCGACATGCGGCTCGACTGCGATGGCGACACGCTGCTGCTCCTCGTCGAGCAGACCGGCCCGGCCTGCCACACCGGCGCGCATAACTGCTTCTTTCGCCGCGTCACCGCGGACGGGCTGGAAGACATCGCCTGAGCCGCCCCCTGCGCGTGCGCGTCAGACGTGAAAACTCTCGCCGCAGCCGCAGCGGCCCTTCTCGTTCGGGTTCTCGAAGGTGAAGCCCGAGGAGAATGTCTCCACCTTGTAGTCCATCACCGTCCCGATCAGGAACAGCGTGGCCTTGCGGTCGATCAGCACGGTCACGCCCTTGTCGCTCACCTGCTCGTCGGTCGGCGCGGGCTCATCCACCCACTCCATCTCGTAGGACAGGCCGGAACACCCCTTGGTGCCCACGCCAATGCGCAGCAGCCGGCCCTGCTGCCCGCTTTCATACAGCGCGCGCAGGCGGTCGGCCGCCGCATCGGTCAGCTGCATCAGCGGCGGCAGGCTGCGGCGCGGCGGTGCGGATTCAGTGCGGATCGTGGTCATCGCAGACTCCTCAGAACATGTTGAGCGCGAGGCGCGCCTCGTCGCTCATCCGCGAGGGATCCCAGGGCGGGTCCCACACGGTTTCGACCTCCACCTCGCTCACCCCCGGCACCGTCCCCACCGCAAGGCGCACCGCCTCGGGCAGTTCCTGCGCGCTGGGGCAGGCTGGCGCGGTCAGCGTCATTTCCACCTTCACCGCCCCGCCCTCGATCTCGATCGCATAGATCAGCCCGAGTTCGAAGATGTTCACCGGAATCTCCGGGTCATAGACCGTGGCGATCGCCGCGATCACGTTCTCCTCGCTCACCAGCGGTGGGGTTTCGCCCTCCGGCGTCCAGGTGGTCACGGGTTCGGTCCTGGCCATGTCATCCGCCATGTCCGGTCTCCATCGTCTTGGTCAGCGCGGCGCGCAGCGCCTGCCAGGGAAGTGTGGCGCAGCGGTGGCGCGAGCGGTATTCATGAACGCCCGACAGCGCCCGCAACGCGCTGAATTCCGCGCGGTCGGGCACCGCCCCGCTCGCCACCATCGCCTCGAACGCGCCGGCCATTTCCTCGGCCGCCGCGCGCGGGCGCCCGGCCACCGCATCGGCCATCAGATCGGCCGAGGCGATGCAGATGGCGCAGCCGCGGGTCTCATGCCAAACCTCGCCGATCGCCCCGGCCGCGCAGCTCAGCCGCAGGTGCACCCGGTCGCCGCACATCGGGTTGTCGCCCTCCGCCTCGGCGTCGAAGCGCTCCGGCCGGCCGGCATGCAGCGGCGCGCGGGCGCGCTCCATGATCAGACGCTGATACAGATCGCCGATATCCGCCGCACCGCTCATCCGCCGAACACCTGCTGCACGCGCCGCAGTCCCGCCGCCAGCGCGTCGATCTCCTCCATCGTCGTATAGACGCCAAAGGTCGCGCGGGCGGTGCTGTCGAGCCCGAGCCGACGGGTCAGCGGCTCGGCGCAATGGTGCCCGGCGCGTACTGCGATCCCCTGCTTGTCGAGCAGGGTGGCGACGTCGTGCGCATGCACCCCGTCCATCGTGAAGGCGACCACCCCGCCGCGGTCCTGCGCCCGCCCGACCACGTTCACCCCGCCGATCGCATCGAGCGTCGCCAGCGCGTGATCGGTCAGCGCCCGCTCATGCGCGGCGATCGCCGGAAAGCCGATCGCGTTCACGTAATCGATCGCCGCCGCCAGGCCCACCGCCTCGACGATCGCCGGCGTCCCCGCCTCAAAGCGATAGGGTGGCTCGGCCCAAGTCGACTTTTCGTAGCTCACGCTGCGGATCATGTCGCCGCCGCCAAGGAAGGGCGGCATCGCATCGAGCAGCTCGCGCTTGCCGAACAGCACCCCGATGCCGGAGGGGCCATAGAGCTTGTGGCCGGAAAACACGTAGAAATCCGCATCGATGGCGCGAACATCGACCGCCCGGTGCACCACCGCCTGCGCGCCATCGAGCAGCAGCCGCGCCCCGCGCTCATGCGCGAAGGCGGCGAGCCGCTCGACCGGCGTATAGGTGCCGAGTACGTTCGACATATGGGTGATCGCCAGCAGCCGCACCCGCCCGTCGGCGAATTGCCGCTCCAGATCGGCGAAATCCAGTTCCCCGGAATCGGTAATCTTCACGATGCGCAGCTCGATCCCGTGCGACTCCCGCAGCATCTGCCAGGGCACGAGATTGGCGTGGTGCTCCATCTCGCTCACCACCACCGCATCGCCCGGACGCAGCGCCGAGCGCCCGAACGTCGCGGCGACGAGGTTGATCCCCTCGGTCGCGTTCCGCACGAAAACGATCTCTTCCCGCGCCGCGTTGAGGAAGGACGCCACCTTGTCGCGCGCCGCCTCGTAATCGTCCGAGGCGCGCTCGCTCAGCCAGTGCAGCCCGCGATGGACATTGGCGTAGCGCGTCTCCATCGAGCGGACCATCGCGTGGATCACCGCGCGCGGCTTCTGCGCCGAGGCGCCGCTGTCGAGAAACACCAGCTTCCTGCCATGCACCGACTGCGACAGGATCGGGAAATCGGCGCGGATGCGCGCGATGTCGAAACCCGGCTGCTCGATGGCCGCGCTCATGCGCCCTCCCGCCACCAGGCGCCGATCGCCGCCTCGAAGACGGCACGCGCCGCCTCGTCGGTCACCGGCTCCAGCGCCTCGTCGAGAAAGGCGCGGATCAGGATCGACTTCGCCTCCGCCGCCGGCACGCCGCGGCTGCGCAGGTAGAAAAGCTGTTCGGGATCGAGCGCGCCGATCGTAGCACCATGGCTGCACTTCACGTCATCGGCGAAGATTTCCAGCTCCGGCTTGCTGTCGATCTCCGCCTCGTCCGAGAGCAGCAGCGCCTGGTTCATCTGGTAGCCATCGGTTTTCTGGGCGATGCGATCGACCTCGATCCGCCCCTGGAACACGCCGCGCGCCGCCCCGGCCAGGACCGACTTCACCGTCTGCCGCGAGGCGCAGTCCGGCGCGTCATGCCGCACCACCGTGGTCACGTCGCCATGCTGGGTGCCGTTCAGCAACTGCGCCGCGTTGAGATGGACATCCGCCGCCGGGCCGGTGAGCCGGGCATGGGTCTCGTTGCGACTGAGCCGCGCGCCGCGATTGAGGGTGAAGCTCTCATAGCCCGCCCCGCCGGCGATCTCGGCGAAAATGGTGGCGACATGCACGGCCTCGCCGGATTCGTCCTGCAACCGGTAATGGTTGAGCCGCGCCCCCTCGCCAAGCTCCACCTCGAAGACCGGCGCGTGCAGGTAGCTCCCCTCGCCCCGCGCGGTTTCGATCAGCGTCAGCGTCGCACCGGCGCCGAGCGCGATCCGGTGGCGCGGCGCGATGGCCGGCATCGTCTCGCCCCGGCCGGCCGCCAGCGTCACCAGGAACAGCGTGCCGCCCTGCTGCCCCGGCGCCAGGGTGATGGCCACGCCATCCTCCGCCAGCGCGGTGTTCAGCGCGACGACCACACCGCCGCGCGCCGTATCGGCCGCCGCGCCGCCGAGGCGACCCACCCAGTCGGGCGCGGTCGAGCGCGCCGCATCGAACCGGCCATTGACGAACACAACGCGCTGGCCTTCCGGCAGTTCAGCCGCGACCTCCACCGCCGGGGCGGGGCCGAGAGCGAAACCACGCAGCCCGGCCGCGAGATCGGTATAGTGCCAGGCCTCGTCGCGCCTCGTCGGCCAGCCGCCGGCGCGCAGCCGCGCCGACGCCGCCTCCCGCGCGGATGCGCCCGGCAGCGCCGCGAGGTCGAAACCGTCGAGCAGGTCGGTCCCGCTCATGCCGCCTCCAGCCCCGCATAGCCGTTGGCCTCCAGTTCGAGCGCAAGCTCCGGCCCGCCGGAACGCACGATCTTGCCGGCCGCCAGCACGTGCACGCGGTCCGGCACGATATGGTCGAGCAGCCTCTGGTAATGCGTGATGACCAGCGCCGAGAACGCGGGCCCGCGCAGCGCGTTCACCCCCTCGGCGACAATCTTGAGCGCATCGATATCGAGCCCGGAATCGGTCTCGTCGAGCAGCGCCAGGGTCGGCTTGAGCAGCGCCATCTGCAACACCTCGTTGCGCTTCTTCTCACCGCCCGAGAACCCGACATTGACGTTCCGCTTCAGCATGTCGTCCGGCATCTTCAGCGCCGTCACCGCCGCCCGCGCTTCCTTGAGGAACTGCACGGCGTCGAGTTCCGCCTCGCCGCGCGCCCGGCGGATCGCGTTCAGCGCGGTGCGGATGAAATTGGCGTTGCCCACCCCCGGCAGCTCGACCGGATACTGGAACGCGAGAAACACCCCGGCCGCCGCCCGCTCCTCCGGCTCCATCGCCAGCAGGTCGGCGCCGTTATACGTCACGCTGCCGCCGGTCACCTCGTAGCCCTCGCGGCCCGACAGCACATAGGACAGGGTGGATTTCCCCGCCCCGTTCGGCCCCATGATCGCGTGAATCTCGCCCTCCGGCACGGTCAGGTCGATCCCGCGCAGGATCTCCTTGCCATCGATGGTCGCGGTCAGTCCCTTGATTTCAAGCATGTTGTGTCCTCAGCCCACGGAGCCTTCGAGAGACACGGCGAGCAGCTTCTGCGCCTCGACCGCGAACTCCATCGGCAATTCCTTCAAAACATCCCGGCAGAAGCCGTTGACCAGCAGCCCCACCGCGTCCTCTTCCGAAAGCCCGCGCGCGCGGCAGTAGAACAGCTGGTCGTCGGCGATCTTCGAGGTCGTCGCCTCATGCTCCACCTTCGCCGTGCGGTTGCGGCTCTCGATATAGGGCACCGTATGCGCGCCGCAGCGATCGCCGATCAGCAGGCTGTCGCACTGGGTGAAATTCCGCGCATTCATCGCCCGCGGCATGATCCGCACCAGCCCGCGATAGGTGTTGTTCGACCGCCCGGCCGAAATCCCCTTCGAGACGATCGTGCTCGTGGTGTTCGGCGCCAGGTGGATCATCTTGGTGCCGGTATCGGCCTGCTGGAAATTGTTCGTCACCGCCACCGAGTAGAACTCGCCGGTCGCCCCCTCGCCCTGCAGGATGCAGGAGGGATATTTCCAGGTGATCGCCGAGCCGGTTTCCACCTGGGTCCAGGAAATCTTCGAGTTCCGCCCCCGGCAGGCGCCGCGCTTGGTGACGAAATTGTAAATTCCGCCGCGCCCCTCGGCATCGCCCGGATACCAGTTCTGCACGGTCGAATACTTGATCGTCGCCTCGTCGAGCGCAACGAGTTCGACCACCGCGGCGTGAAGCTGGTTCTCGTCGCGCATCGGCGCCGTGCAGCCCTCGAGATACGACACGCTGGCCCCCGCCTCGGCGACGATCAGCGTGCGCTCGAACTGCCCGGTATTGCGCGCGTTGATGCGGAAATAGGTCGAAAGCTCCATCGGGCAGCGCACGCCCTTCGGCACGAACACGAAGCTGCCGTCCGAGAACACCGCCGAGTTCAGCGCCGCGTAATAATTGTCGCCCGCCGGCACGACGCTGCCGAGATATTTCCGCACCAGTTCGGGATGCTCGCGCACCGCCTCGGAAATCGAGCAGAAGATCACCCCGGCCTTGGCCAGCGTGTCGCGGAACGTCGTCGCGACCGAAACGCTGTCGAACACCGCATCGACGGCAATGCCCGCCAGCGCCGCGCGCTCGTTCAGCGGAATGCCGAGCTTCTCGTACATCGCGAGCAGTTCGGGATCGACCTCGTCGAGCGATTTCGGCGCCGGCTTCTTCGGCGCCGCGTAATAATGCAGGTCCTGATAGTCGATCCTGGGATGATGGATGCGCGCCCAGGCCGGGTCCTCCATCGACAGCCAGGCGCGATACGCCTTGAGCCGCCATTCGAGCAGCCATTCCGGCTCGCCCTTCTTCGCCGAGATGAGCCGGACGATGTCCTCGTTCAGCCCCTTGGGCGCGAACTCCATCTCGATATTGGTCTCGAAGCCGAACTTGTAGCCGCCGCCCGATATCCGGTCGACAGTCTCGATCGTCTCATTCACCGCAGGCATTGAAACCCCTATTCGACAGTTGACGGCGCGCGCGCCGCGAGATCCGCTTCATCGACCCGCAGCGCCCTGGGCAGGGACGCCGCCTGCATGTCATCCAGCGTGATCGCGCCGAGCGCCTCGCTGATCGCGTCGTTCACCACGCCCCAGCGCCCCGCCATCGGGCAGAGAGACGCGCTGTCGCACGCCCCGCCCGTGCCCTCGACGCAGGCGGTCAGCGCGATCGGCCCGTCGATCGCGACGATCACATCGGCAATCGGAATCGCGGAAAGCGGCCGCCCGAGCCGATAGCCGCCATGCGCCCCGCGCTGCGACAGCACGAGGCCGGATTGCGCCAGGCCCTTCAGCACCTTGGCCACGGTCGGCTCCGGAATCCCGGTGCCCGCCGCAATCGCGGGGGCGGTTTCCACCGTGGCGGCCTGGGCAAGACGCACCAGCACCACCACCGCATAGTCGGTCAGACGCGATAGTCTCAGCATGACACACCCGATTGTGGACAACACAGGTCCTGTTTACGCAAATGGTCCATCGCGCCGCCCCCGTCAAGGCCGGATGCGTCATGCCAAGCGCCGGAAATCCGGGCGGACGGCTCAGGCCGCGCCGAGCAACCGCTCCACCGCCGGCACCAGCGCCGCGGTCTCGCCGATGGCGATCGTGCCCTCCGCCCGGCCATAGCCCCAGCGGACGAAAATCGAGGCAACGCCGAGCCCTTCCGCCGTGGCGATGTCGTTGTGATGATCGCCGACCATGACTGCCTCCCGCGGCGCGATCGTCATCGCCTCCAGCACGGCACCGAGATGGCGCGGGTCAGGCTTGCGGAAATTCGTGGCGTCCCCGCCGATCAGCACCGGAAAGAACCGGTCGAGATCCAGCGCCGTCAGCACCTTGCGCGCCGAGGCCTCCGGCTTGTTGGTGCACATGCCAAGCCGGAAGCCCCGCGCCATCAGCGTTTCCAGCGCCATCACGATGCCCGGATAGGGTTCGGTGAGGTCGGTCACATGCGCCTCGTAATCGGCCAGAAATATCGCCTCGTCCTCGGCCTCCGGCGTCATCCCGCGCGCTTCGTAGCCCCGTTTCAGCAGCATCCGCGCGCCATCGCCGACCATCGGCGCCACATCCTCCCGCGCCACCGGCGCCGCGCCGTGGCGGGCCAGCGAGCGGTTCAACGCCGCGGCAAGGTCGGGCAGGCTGTCGATCACCGTGCCGTCGAGGTCGAAAACAACACCGCGTGCAGTGTTCATGACACACTCCGAAATTCTATTTGATGGCAGGCCACTTTACAGAAGCGGCGGGCCAGGGCTACCGCTTCGCGCATGCACAATACCGCCGTGATTCTTGCCGCCGGCCTCGGCACCCGCATGAAGTCGAGCCGCCCCAAGGTGCTGCACCGCATCGCCGGCCAGCCGATGCTCGCCCATCTGCTCGCCGCCTGCAAGACGGTGTTCGCCGAAACCGTGGTCGTCACCGGCCCGGACATGGACGATGTCGCCCGCGCCGCCGCCCCGCACCCCACCGTGATCCAGCGCGAGCGCCTCGGCACCGCCCATGCCGCCCTTGCCGCCGCGGACCGTTTCGGCGCGGGCGCCGTCACCATCGTCTATGGCGACAATCCGCTGGTCAGCGGCGCGACGCTCCAGCGCCTCGGCGCGCGGCTCGGCGCGGGGGATGCCGCACTTGTGCTGCTCGGCACGAGGCCGCCGGAGCCCTGCGCCTTCGGCCGCATCGTCGGCCCGGCCGGCTTCGCCGAGCGCATCGTCGAATTCGCCGACGCGAGCGAGGCCGAGCGCGCCATCGGCCTGTGCAATGTCGGCGGCTTCTCCGCCGCCGCCACCGACATGCGCCGCTGGCTCGGACAGATCGGCAATGGCAACGCGAAGGGCGAATACTATCTCACCGACCTCGTCGCCGTCGCCCGCGCCGAGGGTGCGACCGTCGCCGTGGTCGAGGCGCCGTGGGACGAGTGCCGGGGGGTGAATTCCCGCGCCGAACTCGCCGCCGCCGAGGCGGCGATGCAGTCCCGCCTGCGCGCCTCCGCCCTCGCCGCCGGCGTGACCATGACCGCCCCCGAAACCGTCTTCCTCGCCGCGGACACCGCGCTCGCCGCCGATGTCACGATCGAGCCGCACGTTGTTTTCGGCGCCGGTGTTGCGGTCGGGCCGGATGTCATGATCCGCGCCTTCTCCCATCTCGAGGGCTGCACGATCGCCGCCGGCGCCGTCATCGGCCCCTATGCGCGGCTGCGCCCGGGCAGCGAGATCGGCGCCGGCGCCCATGTCGGCAATTTCGTCGAGCTCAAGGCCGCCCGCCTCGGCGCGGGGGCGAAGGCCAACCACCTCACCTATCTCGGCGACGCCGAAATCGGCCCGCGCGCCAATATCGGCGCCGGCACCATCACCTGCAATTACGACGGCTTCGCCAAGCATCGCACCACGATCGGCGCCGACGCCTTCATCGGCTCGGACGTCGCCCTCGTCGCCCCGGTTTCGGTGGGCGACCGCGCGATCATCGCCGCCGGCAGCGTCATCACCGATCCGGTGGCGGCGGACGCGCTGGCGCTCGCCCGCGGCCGGCAGGTCGAAAAGCCCGGCCGCGCCGCCGAACTCCGCATGACGAAGGGAAAACGCTGATGTGCGGCATCGTCGGACTCATCGGGCGGCACGACGCCGCCCCCCTGCTGCTCGATGGCCTCTCCCGCCTCGCCTATCGCGGCTATGACAGCGCGGGCATCGCCACCCTGGTCGAGGGCGCGATCACCCGCCGCCGGGCCGAGGGCAAGCTCGCCAATCTCGCCGCCTCCATCGCCGCGTCCCCGCTCGCCGGCACCACCGGCATCGGCCACACCCGCTGGGCCACGCATGGCGCCCCCACCGAGGGCAACGCCCATCCTCACGGCACCGCCCGCGTCGCCGTGGTGCATAACGGCATCATCGAGAACCATGCCGACCTGCGCGCCGAGCTTGAAGCCGCCGGCCAGGTCTTCTCCACCGAGACCGACACCGAAACCGTCGCCCAGCTCGTCGACCTTCACCTCGCCCGCGGTCTTCCGCCGGTCGAGGCCGCCGCCGCCGCCTTCGCCCGGCTCGAAGGCGCCTATGCGCTGGCGCTGATCTTTGCCGGCCATCCCGAGCTGATCATCGGCGCGCAGCGCGGCGCCCCGCTCGCGGTCGGCTTCGGCGAGGACGAGATGTATCTCGGCTCCGACGCCCTCGCCCTCGCGCCGCTCACCCGCCGCATCGCCTATCTCGACGATGGCGACTGGGTGATCGTCTCGCGCAGCGGTGCCGAATTCCGCGACGCCGCGAACAACCCGGTCACCCGCGAGGTCAAGCTGACCCGCCTGACCGGCGCATCCATCGGCAAGGGCAATTTCCGCCATTTCATGGAAAAGGAGCTGCACGAGAACCCCGCGATCATCGGCGACACGCTGAACCGCATGATCGATCCGGCAACCCGCCTGCCGGTCCTGCCGGATCTCGCGATCGATCTCGCCGCCATCCCGCGCATCAGCCTCTCGGCCTGCGGCTCGGCCTTCTATGCCGGCCTGACGGCCCGTTACTGGCTCGAAGACATCGCGCGGATCGCGGTCGATGCCGATGTGGCCAGCGAATTCCGCTACCGCGAACCGCCGCTCGACCAAGCGGGGCTCGGCCTCGTCATCAGCCAGTCCGGCGAAACCGCCGACACCATGGCGGCGCTGCGCTACATGAAACGCCAGGGCTGCAAGGTGATGTCGGTGGTCAACGTGCCGGAAAGCACGATGGCGCGCGAGAGCGACCTGATGCTGGAAACCATCGCTGGCCCGGAAATCAGCGTTGCCAGCACCAAGGCCTTCACCGCGCAGCTCGCCGTGCTCGCCGGCTTCACCCTCGCCCTCGCCCGCGCCCGCGGCGCGCGCAGCGACGCCGAAATCGCGCCGCTGGTCGCCGCCCTGATGGAACTTCCCGGCAAGATGGCCCAGCTCCTCGCCGATGACGCAGACATCCGCGCCCTCGCCGAAGACATCCGCGATGCGCGCGACGTGCTGTTCTTCGGCCGCGGTTCGATGATGCCGATCGCCCTTGAAGGCGCGCTGAAGCTCAAGGAACTCAGCTACATCCATGCCGAGGGCTATCCCGCCGGCGAAATGAAGCACGGGCCGATCGCGCTGATCGACCCCTCGGTGCCGGTCATCGCCGTGCTGCCCTCCGGCCCGCTGTTCGAAAAAACCGCCTCCAACCTGCAGGAAGCCGCGGCCCGTGGCGGGCGGATCATCCTGTTCAGCGACCGCGCCGGCGCCGCGCGCCTCTCCGGCATCGCCGAGCGCACCGTGATCCTGCCCGACTGCGCGCCGTTCGTCGCCCCCCTGCTCTACGCCATCCCGGTCCAGCTTCTGGCCTACCACGTCGCCATCCTGAAAGGCACGGATGTGGACCAGCCACGCAACCTCGCCAAATCCGTCACGGTCGAGTAGGCAACGGGGTGCGCGCCGATGAATCTGTCTGATGTAGACGGAAAATAAAGTTGTATCCTATATAATAAAGTCATATTCCAGATATTAAAATTATATCCTAGACAATAAAGATTTATACAACGCAATATAATTGCGGCCCAATCTGGCCCGGGGGTCGGGGCCAACGGCTGTGGATCGGCCTGGGGTCCCGTCGCCGATCCGCATTCCAAGTGGCTGATGCAACTCGCTTTCGCGGGGTCAACATCCGGCGTCGATCCACAGGGGATTTCTGCCGGGCAGCTTACGGCTGACGGAAGCGGGTTCGTTCACCCACCCTTTGCTGCTACTCCAGAATGCCAGAGGTGGCGCTGTCGTGTGAGATCAAACTGCTCGAGGTCACGTCGCGCGATCAGGCGAGCGTGCACTCTGAACTGTCCGTCGTCAGAACATATGGCTCAATTCGCGGCGTGGATTAGCTTCAGGGTCTGGTGCCAGCGCTCGATCTTGCCCTGGGTCTGGGGGTGCATCGGGGCGCCTCGGACGTGTCTTATCTTGTTGGCCTCGATGTATTCGGCCAGTTCTCCCTCGATGTAGCTTGGGTGTCTGAAAGGTCGTAGCGGCAATTTCTTCCTACTGTTTGATGCTTCGATCTGCTTCGCCCCGACGGGCCACTGAACTGAAGACCACGCTCTTTGAAAGGATGCGCGACCAGTCGGCAAGCTTAGCGGCGACCAGCTGTTTCCGGAGTTTGGGCAGTACGTGTTTCACGCGTAGTCAAAGGCTACTGCCGCCGCGCTGACCACGTTCTTCACGTCGCCCGCGCGTAGCGCGTCGATCGGCGCCTTGCCACCGGTCATTCGATTGGGAACAACCAGCCACTCCCATGCTTCCTCGGCGGAGGTGAAGTGCTCGGCCACTAGATCGAGACCGTCCACGGGCCGGCGATGATCGAACTGCCGCAGCGGATAGACAAAGTTCCGCACCCCCTTACGCAGCGCCACGACCTTGCCGGCCTTACGCCAGTTGTCGAGGGTGCCCCGCGCAATGGCGAGCCGCTTGACCACCACGCCCGCACCGATGAGTTCGCTCTCAACCCAATCGGCCGCCTCGTCGTCAACGGTGATCGCATCCAGAAGCCGACGGCCCTTTGCCATCGAGACGAGCGGGCCGACGCCGGCACCCTGCAGCACGCGCCCCTCGGGCGCGGCCGGCGGCGCAACCAACTTCGGCTCACGCCGACGGATCTTCTTGGCAGCCATGGGAACCGCGATCTTGAGCGCCGAGGCCAGATCGACGAGGTCACGCAGGGGCATGCTCTCGACTTTGCTTTTGATCGCTTTTGTCAAAATGTCCCGCGTAAGCTGAGATGGCTTTGCAGTGCTCATGACACGTCCTTTTTAGGTTTAGGCAAGATAGGCAATATGGCAGAATATGGAGGATCATCACATTAGCGTGATAATTTGCCGAATTTTTAGTCGCATTTGGATCACGCATTTCATCACGTTGTCGTAACTGCCTGCCCACACTCGATTTGCCCGCACTAACTCAATCTTCAGGCCGCAGCTATGCCGGCCCCGATTCCTCAACCCACATCTCGTTCGCGCGGCCTTGCGACCACGTTCAGACTATTCGACAAATCAAGGGAGACACCCGCTTGCCGCGTGTCATAATCTCTATTGACGTCGACCACGCCATTGATCGATCATACTTCAAACGCTCCAACTGGACGACTTGGCGGTGAAACAATTTGTTCACATCGTCTGAGTTTAGTCTTTTGCGCTGTTTCGAATAATTTCTTTTACGTGCAACATAACTAATTGCTCGAAGGAACTTTGCTTGTCTTGTCGTCAAATGGATTGCAACAATCAGGCGACGCAGAACGACTGTTCGCGCGATTGGGATGATGGACGTGGCGCCTGTCGCAGCTCCAACTTTTCCGACACCTCCTGCAACCCGAACGGCGACGTCGCAATCGGCCGAGGCTTTTCGCCGAAGCGCCCCTGCACGCAGAACTCCAACCGGTAGGCCGACGTTGCCTACTCGTCTCTGTCAGACCTGTCCCCAATGTCCGACTGCTTCGAACCTCCTTCCGAGGTTGTCCGACGCTGGCCGGCCCCGATCCGATTGAATTAGCGAATGGCCTCACGCCGATACGGCTTCGACGAGAAAAAAATCCAGCGGTTCTATAAGGAAGGACGTGGGACGGGGAATGGCCAAGATTACAAGCCATCGATCATCGCCTATCTCGGCGCACCGCCAGACCGATGTCCGCACTGCTACAGACCGCTCCGTCACTCACCATATAATCTGCCAAAGTAGTGCTAGGGTCTAATCACTTTATAATACAGTGCTGGGCGGTGCTTTACATTCTGTTCCCGTACGGCGCCATCATCAACGTCGCCGATCGGTACGACGGGCAGATTCTCATGCCGAATGCGGCGCCGGAAATTCGCGCGATCCTGAGAATTGCCGGTTACACCTTCGTAAATGGCATGCAATTCGCGCAGCGTGAAATGGTCCGGATCCGCGAGAAACGCAAATAGCAGAGCCAGATCCTGTTCAACCCGCGCCGCAACCCGGGACCGAACCACGTCAAGGATATCGGCGTGATCAAATGCGAGCGGCGGCAAGCTCGCGAGGGGGAACCAGTCGGCCTCGGAAGCATCTGTCCCGGCGCGTAACAGCACTGAGCCCGATGGGACTAGTGCACCATACGCGACGGAAATCACCCGCTCACGCGGATCGCGCCCCGGTGCGCTGAATACGGCGATCTGCTCGAGCACCGGGGCCAGCAGACCCGTTTCTTCCCGAAGCTCCCTCGCTGCGCATTCATCCAATGTTTCGTCTTCGGACAAAAATCCGCCGGGGAGCGCCCATTGTCCGCCGAAAGGGTCATCACGACGCTTAATCAGCAACACATGCGGCGCCCGTTCCCGGAGCGTGAGCACCACGATATCGGTCGCCACCGCAGGATGGGGATATGCGTAACAGTATTGCAGCGGACGGCTGGCCGCACTCGTATGTGTCATATTGACTTTATCATAGTTTGTGTTACTTAGACTTTAACGAACCAACGGCGGGTGGTCAAACTGCCTGTGGATGTTTGTTTGGCTGGTAGATTGAAGTTCAGACAAGCTAATTTGCTTGTGGCTGCAATTTCCAAACCCCCAGATTGGAACCTCACCATTCTTGCTGTGCAAAATCGTTCACATCCGGCAGCGGAGATTTAACAGCAAACTCGGACCACTGACTATCGGCGCGAGACCTCTTCAACTGGGAAACTTTACGAACGGATGAACCCTCATAAAAGGAAAATGTCATGCCTAGTGAATCTCAAAATGATTTTAAAAATAAAGACAATAAGGAGAAAGACACAATTATCCAACAGGCAAAAGAAAGATTTCTTCAAAGATATAATTTAGGTCTACCTAAATTTGATTTTGATATAACTAAAATAAACCTGGATGAATGTAAAATTAATGAAGATGGTAGTTTTGATATAACTCAAGAATATGGTGTAGCTATCCAGAAATATGAAGAATTACAGAAAAATTGTATCAAAATCGCTCTTTCAAAATCAATTAACGCGGCAATTCAACGTAATCCCATCTATTCAAGCAAAAAAATATCTCCAGAGGAGAGGTCTATATTCAGGGAATTTTGGAAGAAAAAACTTAAAGAAATAGGAGAAGATTTCGAAAATAAGGAGCCGAGGCCATTCTTTGCTACCATTCATGATAATTATTCCAATAACGATATAGCTGAAATTAATAATGATCTTACAAAGAACTGGGAAATCCACAATTTAAAAGAATCAAAATTTTATGAAGAAAAAATTCTTTACCTAAAAGAGCAGATGAATTCGAAATTTTTTCATGATCAGGAGAATTCAATTTTAAGATCGCCTGGATTCAAGATTTCTCATGCTCAGAAAAGCCTGTCGGTTTTTCTGAAACATATTTGGTGTTTGGGCTTAATTCCCCGTCCGCCTCAGTGCCCAATAGACAGGATCATTTTGAGTAATCTTTCTTCTTATAATAGAAAATATAATAATTTTTCGTGGACCAAGGTAAATACAATAAAGGAGCATAGACAAATAATTCAGGATCTCCAGAAGTTATGTAGAGAAGAGCCAATGGCTGAGTGGGAGCTCTTGGCATTTGAACCTGCTCAGTGAGCGCCGCTTTAAAACTGAACTTAGAGCACGTTCCGATCCTGATAGATCGGATGTCGTGCTCTATCTTGTTGATAACCTGAGCATCTTTATCCGATCAGATGACTCCATCTGATCGGATGATGCTCTAGAATGATTTGGCTGGAGACCGTTAAAAAATGATCGAAGCTCTGTCTGCTAGATGCCGTAATGGGCCGAGTGCCTGGCGCTAGGCGGAGAGGTGGTGTGAATCGGCGTCGAAGTGGGACCCCACCCCGGGATCCTCCCGAACCCATTGAATTGACAATCTAATCATGCGTTCTGATGGGGTACCGATTGGACGCCGATCGGCGCCGATTCACAGATCGCCGTGGCAAGATCATGGTGGCGCGACGGCCTGGCGACCTGACCATTCGGCCAGGCATGGAGCTCGGCAATTCGAACAGGGCATCGAGCCGCCGCACGGCCTCGATGGCGATCGGATAGACCGTGGCGGCTTGCCCCCCACGGCTCTTCCTGCGCGCCGCCGCGGCGATATCGGCCAGTTCGAAGAATTTCCGTCGGACATGAGCGTGGCAGCAGGCCTCCCGCACCGGTGCAGGTGTGCGGTCATCCTTGGATAGTTTGCGGATTCCGCCATAGGCATCGGCCTGCAGGATACCCGACCAGCCGGCAAGATGAGCTTGCGGATGCTCGCCGCGCCGGTCCTGCGAATAATGGAACAGTGCCGCCGGGGGATCGGAGCCGCCGAAGGGTCGGTCATCCCGCACATAGACCCACAGACGCGCCGTATCGGTCTTGCCGCGCGCCATGACCGGCACCGTGGTGTCGTCGCCATACAGGCGCGTGGCGCAGCTCAGCGGAAATCAACACACCTTCAAGCTAGAAGCGCTACAGCCGGGCCGGATTTCAGATGTTCAAGACACCCTTTCCGACCCCACGAACGAGCGAATCAAGGAAGCGGCGCTCTTCGTCATCCATTGTTCCAAGGTCGAGGAACCGCCAGTTGCGCTCATAAAGCGCGAGGGCCTCAGCCTCGGTGAGGATCGCCGTTTCAGTGAGTTGTGAAGCTATGAGCCTGAGCTGTGCGTAGCGGCTCAATTCGAAGGTCTTCATCGCCAAAATTCTGAAACTATCAGGTCACAGCGTCGGCCGCCGAAGCTCAGAATAACCCTGGAGGAGAAACCGTCAAAGCAAAAGCATACGCCTCGTGTTTCACGCGTAGTCAAAGGCTGCTGCCGCCGCGCTGACCACGTTCTTCACGTCGCCCGCGCGTAGCGCGTCGATCGGCGCCTTGCCACCGGTCATTCGATTGGGGACAACCAGCCACTCCCATGCTTCCTCGGCGGAGGTGAAGTGCTCGGCTACTAGATCGAGACCGTCCACGGGCCGGCGATGATCGAACTGCCGCAGCGGATAGACAAAGTTCCGCACCCCCTTACGCAGCGCCACGACCTTGCCGGCCTTACGCCAGTTGTCGAGGGTGCCCCGCGCAATGCTGAGCCGCTTGACCACCACGCCCGCACCGATGAGTTCGCTCTCAACCCAATCGGCTGCCTTGTCGTCAACGGTGATCGCATCCAGAAGTCGACCGCCCTTCGCCACCGAGACGACCGGGCCGATACCGGTGCCCTGCAGCACGCGCCCCCCGGGCGCGGTCGGCGGCGCAACCAACTTCGGCTCACGCCAACCGATCGTCTTGGCAGCCATGGGAACCGCAATCTTGAGCGCCGAGGCCAGATCGACGAGGTCACGCAGGGGCATGCGCTCGACTTTGCTTTTGATCGCCTTTGTCAAAATGTCCCGCGTAAGCTGAATTGGCTCTGCAGTGCTCATGACACGTCCTTCTGAGGCAAAATGAGCAAAATAGGCAATATGGCAGAATATGCAATCTATATCCTCAACCTAGTTCCGTCGCGCCGCGGGCGGCTTCCTGGAAGACTTTGCCGCGGCCGGTGGCTGCGTGGACCGGCCTGATCCAACTCTGCAAGGCGATCTCCCCCTTCTGAGTCGTCCGGGATCTGTTTTAGGGTTTGGCACGCACGGACCACTCAGTGGCGGCCGGTCAGCTAATCTACGCCGCAATCTGCACCAAATGTCCTGACAACGGCCAGATTGCGCTGGCGACACGCCGTGGTTCCGGATGGATTAACTTGTCTCAA
This sequence comes from Pseudomonadota bacterium, assembly GCA_021849425.1. Lineage (GTDB taxonomy): Bacteria > Pseudomonadota > Alphaproteobacteria > Acetobacterales > Acetobacteraceae > Acidiphilium. The sequence goes on along the minus strand of JAJZSY010000022.1, from coordinate 279 downwards.
AATACAATAGTCTGCGGGTAGGATGAAACTTTTTTCTCTGCCTGTGATGCCGATATTAGGGCAATCTTGTAACTGAGGATGAAACCATTTTCTCAAGAGACACAATTAACCAACGAAAATCAGTTACTTAAGGCCTAATGAGTATGACATTTGTAGCTGCTCATCCCCGGTGGGCGGCGTGTTGAATCGATTGTGAATTGACGTGACCACGTCGAATGCGATTCGACGGTGGCGTGACCGAGCTTCCTGATTTATCGCTTCTGACGCACGCCGAGAAAG
>JAJZSY010000021.1 GCA_021849425.1 Pseudomonadota bacterium | reverse complement strand
GAATCCGCCCGCCAGCGCGCCCTCAAGGAAGAGCGCGAATGGATCGGCGCCTCCCCCAAGGCCCGCCAGGCGAAAAACCAGGCCCGCATCAGCCGCTACGAGGAAATGCTCGCCAAATCGACCGAGCAGGTCTCCGGCGTCGCCGAAATCGTCATCCCCCCCGGCCCGCGTCTCGGCGGCACCGTCATCGAGGCCCAGGACCTCCGCAAGGGCTTCGGCGACAACCTCCTGATCGACGGCCTCTCCTTCAAGCTCCCCCCCGGCGGCATCGTCGGCGTCATCGGCCCCAACGGCGCCGGCAAGTCCACCCTCTTCAAGATGATCACCGGCGTCGAAAAACCCGACGCCGGCACCTTCACCGTCGGCGACACCGTGAAACTCGGCTATGTCGACCAGTCGCGCGACAGCCTCGACGACAACAAGACCGTCTGGGAGGAAATCTCCGGCGGCACCGACGTCATCCACCTCGGCAAGCGCACCGTCGCCTCCCGCGCCTATGTCGGCGCCTTCAACTTCAAGGGCTCCGACCAGCAGAAGAAGGTCGGCATCCTCTCCGGCGGCGAACGCAACCGCGTCCACCTCGCGAAAATGCTCAAGGGCGAACACAACGTCATCTTGTTGGACGAACCCACCAACGACCTCGACGTCGACACCCTCCGCGCCCTGGAAGAAGCCCTCGCCGAATTCGCCGGCTGCGCCGTCATCATCTCGCATGACCGCTGGTTCCTCGACCGCCTCGCCACCCACATCCTCGCCTTCGAGGGCGACAGTCACGTCGAGTGGTTCCAGGGCAACTTCCAGGACTACGAGGAAGACAAACGGCGCCGCCTCGGCGCCGACGCCACCGAACCCCACCGCATCAAATACCGCCCCCTCACCCGGTAGCCAGCGGATGCAGGGTCTTGGTTCCGGGCCCACGCAGGGGGTTCTACCCCCTGCACCCCCGCCAAAGGCGGAGCCTTTGGAATCCTCTGGTTTTGGTTTTGGGGAGGGCATGGACGTGCCTTCGCCAAGGCAATCGCGCGGATGCCCTCCCCAAAACCAAAACCGTAAAGCGGTTCCAAGGGCTCAGCCCTTGGCGGGGTTCAGGGGCAGCGCCCCTGATGGGGTCCGGGGCAAAGCCCCGCCATCTCCATGACCACCAACCCCGCCTGGCGCGTCACCACGGCGCGGCTGCTTCTGGAGCCGGTGAGCTGGGCGGACCGCGACGACCTGATCGCCCTGAAAACCGACCCCCGCGCCTTCGCCATGATGCTCGGCGGCGTCCGCACGCCCGAACAGGCCACGTCGGAACTCGCGGATGAAATCGCCGCCTGGGGCGCGCACGGCTACGGAATCTGGACCATCCGCGGCCAGTCCACCAACGCCTTCCTCGGCATCACCGGCCTCGAAGACCGCCCGGACGGCCGCGGCATTGCCCTCCGCTTCGCCCTGTGGCCCGAAGTCCGCGGCGCCGGCCTCGCCCGCGAAGCCGCCAGCGCCGCCCTCCGCTACGGCCACGACCGTATTTCGCTCCCCCGCATCATCGCCATCGCCCGCGCCGACAATTTTGCAAGTCGCACCGTCCTCGGCGCCATCGGTATGACCGAATCCGAATCTTTTCTCCGCAACGGCGTGCAGATGTTGGTGTATGAGAGTGGCGCTAAATCAGAAGGCAAAGATTAGACCGAATCGCCTCGGTACTCATCGACCTCAGATCTTCGGGAGCGGCGTCGGAGTCAGAATGGGCAGTAATTGGCGATACGCCGCTTGCGCCTCTTCCAGCCGATTGCCTAATGCCTTTTCGGGCTTACGACGGGCCGTCTCGGCCCAAGCTGCTGGGCCGTCTAGACGCTCGTTGACGTGTAGAAACGCAGCGGTTACTGCGAGTTCAAGATGAATTGCTCCGATCTTTGCCGCCTGTGTCAATAAGTTAGAACGTTGATCGTTTTCTGTTGGCGGCGTTTGGTTTGTGATGCGGTAAACAGAATACCAACCACCCCACGACGCTTGATTTTCGCGCTCTTCGACGAAGTTCAACTCGGCGGCGATGTCCATCGATGCTGCAAGTGACTCACTAAACGGCCCATAATGTCGATATTCGAACTCGAACGTGTCGAGAAGTCCTGCCAGTTTTGCCAAACATGCAATTTTCTGAAGCCGCGTACGCCCAATCAGAATGCCTCCAGCCTCACGGACTAGACAGGCTGCAACAGCGTGCGGCTCTAGCATCGGCATGTTTCTCCTCCGTTGTCTCGAAAGGCCGTTCCGCCCTCCGCTATCAATAACGACTCAAACCCTTGTTCTGACTCAGTATTTTCAGCGGACCGCCGAGCCAGAAAATGTTCTTATTATGTTCCTTAGCATATTTTCCGTAGTCGTGTCATCCCTCTTGATATATGCACGACAAATTCGAAATGGCTCCGCGCTGGCGACGACCGCCGAAAGGTGAGCCATGTCGCGAACGCCACCGGGTTGTTTGATGTGAATCTGATTGAAGACGGTGTCAGCTTTCCTAAACCGTTCATAGGGATTCCGTTTATAGCTATCAAAAAGAACATCAGGCATTTCTGCTTTTCGCCTGCCCACCTCGTCACAAGCGGCATTCACCTTATTGAGCCAAGCACGCCGACGCTCGCGGTCTTCCAGTTTTTCGGGTGGCAGTTCTTGAGCCGCCATACTCCAGACGTCGATGCAGCGTAAAAGTCCACGGTCTCGGAGTTGCTTAGCGCGGCCACATATTTCAGCGTCCATGGCTTCCGCCAGCATGGGTAAAGCTCCCCACAATGTCGTATCATCGAGATCCAAAATTCGATCCAGATTTCGTGGTTCATTAGCAAAGGTAAGTAATGGGTGATTGTCTGGTAAACCTGTCTTCAATGCATGCCCGTCTCGTACAAGTTTAAACACCCGCAGTATTAGTGCCTCAAATACTTTCTCTGCTCCGCGCGTAGCCTTATGGAAATATACATTCGGATACAGGTGGAACAGTGCCAACACATAACCCTCGGCAACATGGTATGCCTTCGGTCCAACAACGAATGTCGTGACTGAACCTCCCTCTTCGTCATCGGATGCGATCGGCACATTCTCGATTTCAAGGTTCTGGAGGAGCCATTCCACGTCAACGCCGCTACTGCCGACACCAGTCATCATCCTGTCGCGTTGCATATAATCCAAACGATCAGCATCGAACTGGCTAGCGACAATCGCATCATAAAGGTCGCGCGGCGGTTTGACCGCGATGAGCGCCGCAACTTCTTCAGCGAAAGAGCTACTCATGTCATTAAGGATTTCGGCAATTTCAGTCTCCCGGATCATGCGCTGGCTCACGAGTTCGTGCTTCGTTTCGCTAAGATCGAGGGATTTCATCACGCTCTCAAAGGCGTGGCTGAACATGCCGTGCCCAAGGTCATGGACCATAGCTGCGGCCATCGCTACTCGACATTTATGAGGATTAAACCCGACTCCGCCAGAGCTGCGATTTATCACGGCTGCGAGCTTTCGAGCTGTATGGAACACACCGATACTATGAGCAAAGCGCGTGTGTGTGGCGCCCGGAAAAACAAGCTCACTAAATCCGAGCTGCTTTACCCGACGTAATCGCTGGAACGGCCGCGTTTTTATGACTTTCCAGAGCACGTGCTCGAGCTGGTATTGATCTGAATTTGACGTTGCACCGAACTCGATCAGATTATGAATCGGATCGCGAATTCGTTGTACTTTATCACTCATGAATATTTACCGCTAAGCACAAAAACAATGTCCCTACCCGGCCATATAAAGATGTTCGCAATGACGACTCAGAAATGTGCTCCTAAGAAATCACTTCCTAGATCGTGCTTTGTATGAATTTTATGCGATTTGGCTTGCCCACCACAACAATTTTTTCCGCGTTGCCGAAGCGCGAGACCACTTACCCTACCCCCGACGAAGCCGACCGTCACACCCACAAGACCAACACCGACGTCCCGAGCGCTTTGGGCGAAAATCGCCAATGACTCCTCGAACGCACCGGCGGCGAAGGCCGCGCCATTCGCGAGGCCTTCGTCGTCATCGCCCGTGCCGCGCAAAACCCCGGATGAACGCCGAAGGAGCAAAAACATGGACATGGACGGCCTCGAACCCGACCTCGCCGAAGCGCTGCAACGGTGCGAGACTTTGCTCGCCGGGCGCCCCGACTTCCCGCCCCTCGTCTCCATCCGCAACCAGCTGATCTATCTTGAGCAAGTCTGCGCCGGAACCGCCGGGCCGGAACGGCTCGCGGAGATCATTCTGGGCGTCCTCGCTGTCCGCGAAATTGAGGGGTGGGACGATGAACTGGCCGACCTCCTCCACCGGATCAGCGCGGCGGGGACCCGGCTGAAACCGGCCGGCTGAGCGACCCCACCGGGCTCGTCCCGGCAACCCTCCCCGCGCCGCCGCAATTGTTTCCCGTGAAACATTCCCTGCCTTCGAGTTCACCGCACGCCACGGCAGTCCTATCGGTAAACAATCCGCGCCAGCAGTCGATAAACTATCAAAATATTAACCCCCGCTTCACCGCTTTCGCGCCCCAAACCCGCGTCTCGCCTGTATAAAAAATCTTCATTACACAGAAGGACCGAGTGCCATGCGCGTCCTCGTCGCTTACTATTCCCGCACCGGCACAACTGCACGCATCGCCAGCATGATCGCCGCGGAATTCGGCGCCGACCTCGAAATGATCCGCAGCCCCGCCTGCGCCTCCGGCATTCCCGGCGCGCTCCACGCGCTCGGAACCTGCCTTGGCGCCCGCCCGCCGGCAATCCTTCCCACCAGGCTCAACCCGGCCGACTACGCGCTCGTCATCCTCGGAACCCCGGTCTGGGCCCTCTCCCTCGCCGCCCCGCTCCGCGCCTGGCTCGCCACCAGGGCGCGAAACCTCCCCGCCTGCGCCGCCTTCGCCACCGCCAGCGCCGCCGGCTTCCGCGGCACCTTCGCCGCCATCGAAACCCTCACCGGCCAGAAACTCCGCGCCTCCCTCGCCATCACCGCCGAAGACATCTGCGCCGGCCGCGAACACCTCGCCACCCTCCGCTTCGCCGAATCCCTCCGCGGCGCCACAACCCGCCTCTGGCGCCACACCCCGCCTCGCCTCGCCCACCACCACGAAACCTTCCTCGGCTGGTAACCGCGCAAGGAAAATCTTCCTGCCCCGCGCCCCGCGCAAACAGGATCATATTCCTATAAAACCCTGGAAATATCGTCCCAGCCGCCCCTCAGGCCGGCTGCGGCCCGCCCGGCTTGCGCGCCTGCACCCCGAAATATTCGACATATCCGGCAAAGCGCGGCCGCAGCCGCTCGGCATTGATCCCGAAATCCGCCAGCCGGTAGCGGTTCCGCCCATAGCCCCCGCGCGGCGCCGCATCGAGATACTGCCGCATCGCCGTCTCCGCCGCCCGCGTGAACGTCTCGCCAAATCGCGCGTAAATCCCCGCCACCGCGCCAATCGGGTCCGCCGTCAGCGTCTCATACTGGATATTCACCAGCCGCTCCGCCGGCACCGCCCCGCTCCGGTCGAACGCCACCAGCCGCCGCGCCCCGTCGATCCACCGTTCCGTCACCTGCCGGCCGATCTCCGCTGTGTCGATCCCCCGCAGGAACGGCCGCCGCAGCACCTCCGTCATATGCGCGACCGAGGCGAACACATGCACCGGGTCGCGATGCACCACGACAAACCGCGCATCCGGATAGGTCCGCAGAATCGCCTCGACCGAAAACGTATGCTCCGGGCATTTCAGCGCCCAGAACCGCCCGCCCGTCCCGTGCTGCATCGCCTGCAGCCACTGCCGGTGAAACGCGAAGGCCGCCCCGTCATCCTCGCCGTCCAGCCAGGCCGTATAGCTCGGCACCCGGAACGTCGTGTCGAACCGCAGCGAGTGGAACACATGCGCGGTAATCTCGCTGCATTCCTGCGGGCTGTCCGCGTCGATCGGGTGAATCGCCGGAAACTCCGGCGCCATCCCGGCGAACATGTCGAGCTGGCGGTCGGTCCGGCGCACGGCGGCGCTCCGCCGCGCATCGAACCCCACCGGCCGCGCCGCCGGATACAGCGTCTGCCACACCCGCGGCACCAGCACCTCGGGGTCATGGCCGAACAGCGTGTGCAGAAACGTCGTCCCCGAGCGCGGCAGCCCCATGATGAACACCGGCGCGGCGACCCGTGCCGCGCCAATCTCCGGCGCCGCCGCGTGCATCCGCCGGATCGCCTCGGCATTGCGCGCCAGCCGCATCAGGTCGTAGCGAACCGAAACCCGGCCGAACAGCGAAAGCCGCGTCTCCGCCGCCAGCGAGGCCGTGAGCCGCTCCAGCCCCTCGCGCGCGAAATTCGGCATCGCCCCGCCCGCGGCGGCGGCAATCCCCGCCGCGTCCAGCGCCGGCACCCCGCGCGGCAGCACCCGCTCCGCAGCACCAAACGCCGCCGACAGCAGCTGGAATTTCAGGCTCTTCCCCGGTCGTCGCGAAGGCGGCTCCGGCACCGGATCCCGCGGCATGGTCAGATCACTTCCGTTCGATCAGCTCGATCTTGTAACCGTTCGGGTCCTCGATGAACGCGATCACCGTCTTGCCGAACTTCACCGGCCCCGGCTCCCGCGTGATCTTCACGCCGGCGGCGCGCAGCCTCTCCACCGCACCGTAGATGTCCGGCACGCCGAGGGCGAGATGTCCAAAAGCGGTGCCCTGGTCATACGCCTCGACACCGTAATTATAGGTCAGCTCCAGCACCGTGTGCGTCGCCTCGTCGCCATAGCCGACAAAGGCGAGCGTATACTTGCCATCCGGCACGTCGTTGCGGCGCAGCTCCTTCATGCCGAGCAGCTCGGTGTAGAACTTCACGCTCTCATCGAGGTTCCTCACCCGGATCATCGTGTGCAGATACTGGAAATCGCTCATGACTGTCTCCCTTCGGTCCATCGCGCGGCGCGAGGGTCGATCCCGAGCAGAAACAGCCCGGCCGCGTCGGCGGCGCGCGTCATCGCCTCGCGATCCATCAATATGGCACCGCCGGCCTCGAATGCGATGCCGCGCAATCCTGCCTCCACCGCCCCCTGCACGGTCTTGACACCAAGGGTCGGCAGATCGGCGCGGCGGTCCTGCCCGGGCTTGACCAGCTTCACCAGCACGCCGCCCGGCCCCGGCCGCCGCAGCGTGGCCGCGCGCGCCAGCATCGCATCCGTGCCCTCCACCGCCTCGACCGCGAGTGCGATGCCCTGCTGCACCACCGCCCCCTGCCCGACATCCGCCGCCCCCAGCGCCAGCACCACGGCAACGCCGCGCGCGATGTCCGCCAGCGCCGCCGCATCCGGCGCCGTCGTGCTCAGCAACCCTTCCGGCGCGAGCACCTCGCCGATCACCTCATGCGCGCCGATCACGGTGAACCCTTCCTCGCCCAGCACCCGCACGATGGCGGCGAGCAGCCCGTCATCCCCGGCGAAGGCGGCCCGGCCGATGCGCGCCAGCAGTTTCGCCCCCACCGCATCCGGCCGCAGATCGAGCAGCGAGGGCCGCTTCACCGGGCCCGCCAGCACCAGCTCGCGGCAGCCGGCGGCGCGCAGTGCCGCGATCGCGGCCCCCACCGCGCCAACCCGGATCGTCTCGTGCGGAAACGCGCTCACCACCGCGGGATCGGCATAGGAATCGAGCGCCACGATGAACACATCCCGCCCGCCGGCGCGCGCCGCCGCCGCCACCCGCCCGGGCAGCGTGCCGCCGCCGGCGACGATGCCAAGCGGCGTCGTCGTCCGGCTCATGACCGCGAAGCGCGCATCCGCGCTCACGCCTCGGCGTCGTCGCCGTGGCGGGTCGTGCTGCGGATCAGGCCGCGCTTGCTCGGTGCGTCGATGAAGGCGAGGATCTCCGCGAGATACGGATCATTCCCGGCGCCGCCGCGCAGCGTCTCCACCCGCGCGGCGAAAGTCCCCTCGCCCTGGAACAGCAGGCGATAGGCGTTGCGCAGCCGGTGCTGGCCCTCCTTGTCGAGCCCGCGCCGGCGCAGCCCGACGATGTTGAGCCCGTGCAGCCGCGCGCGGTTGCCGATCACCGAGCCATAGGGGATCACATCCGCCTCGACGCCGGAGGCGCCGCCAACCATGGCCCCGGTGCCGATCCGCACGAACTGGTGGATCGCGGTCGCCCCGCCGATGATCGCGCGATCGGCGATCTCGACATGCCCGCCCATCACCACGTTGTTGGCGATCACGATATTGTCGCCCAGCGCGCAATCATGCGCGACATGCACCACCGCCATCAGCAGGCAGCCGGCGCCGATGCGGGTGATGCCGGTGCCGGTCACGGTGCCGCGATGGATGGTGCAGTGCTCGCGGATGACGCAGTTCGGCCCCAGCTCGGTCCGCGTCGGCTCGCCCTTGTATTTCAGGTCCTGCGGCGCGAGGCCGATGGTGGCGAAGGGAAACACGCTGGTGCCGGCGCCGATGCGCGTATGCCCGTCGACCACCACGTGCGAGACGAGTGCCACCCCGTCCTCCAGCACCACATCCGGGCCGACCGTGCAGAACGGCCCGACGCTGACCCCCGCGCCGATCGTGGCGCGCGGGTCGATCGACGCTGTGGGGTGGATCATGCCTCGCCGGCTTTCTTGTCCATGATCATCGCGGCGAAGCCCGCCTCGGCGACGGTCACGCCGTCGACCCTGGCGATGGCGGTGAACTTCCAGACATTGCCGCGGTTGCGATCCTTGGCGACATGGATGCGCAGCACGTCGCCCGGCACCACCGGGCGGCGGAATTTCGCCCCCTCGACCGACATGAAATAGACCACCTTGCCGGCCTCCTCGGGGCCGAGCGTCTCCACCACCAGCACCGCCGCCGTCTGCGCCATGCTCTCGATGATGAGCACGCCCGGCATCACCGGGTGGCCGGGGAAATGGCCCTGGAAGAAATGCTCGTTGACCGAGACGTTCTTGACCCCCACCGCCGAGACATTCGGCACCAGCTCCACCACCCGGTCGATCAGCAGGAACGGATAGCGATGCGGGATCGCGTGCATGATCCCGGCGATATCCACCGTGATCCCCCCCGTCTGCCGTTCCGTGTCGTCCGTCGCGCTTCGGTCCATGTCAGAGCGTCCGTGTCCCGTTCGTGTTGTGGATGATCCGGTCAGGATTTCGCATCCCGCTCCGGTGAAGGCGGAGAATGCCTCAATCCGCCGCGCCGCGCAAAGCGCCGCAATGTCGCGACCTCGCGCATGAACTCCTTCGCCGGCCGCGCCGGGCTGCCGAGCAGGTCGATCCCCGGCTTCACGTCGGACATCACCCCGGCCTGCGGCCCGATGCGCGCGCCCCTGCCGAGGGTCAGATGGCCGGCAACCCCGGCCTGGCCGGCCAGAACCACGAAATCCTCCAGCGTGGTCGAGCCCGATATCCCAACCTGCGCGACGATCACGCAGCAGCGCCCGATCCGCACGTTGTGGGCGATCTGCACGAGGTTGTCGATCCGCGTGCCCGCGCCGATCACGGTATCCTGCGCCGAGCCGCGGTCGATCGTGGTGTTCGCGCCGATATCGACGTCATGCTCGATGATCACCCGGCCGAGCTGCGGCACCGAGAGAAACCCGTCCTTCGTGGTCGCGAAGCCGAACCCGTCCTGGCCGATCCGCACGCCGGGATGAATCATCACCCGGTCGCCGATCAGCGCGTGGCTGACGCTCGCCCCGGCGCCGACGCTCACGCCCTCGCCCAGCACGCAGCCCGGCCCGATCACCGCATGCGGGCCGATACGGCAGGCGGCGCCGATCCGCGCCCCCGCGCCGATCACCGCGAAGGGCCCGATCTCGGCCGCTTGATCGATCTCCGCCCCCGCGCCGATCACGGCACTCGGGTGAATGCCCGGCACCGCCACCGGGGCGGGGTGGAACAGCGCGCAGGTCCGCGCCCAGGCCTCGTAGGGGGTGGGCGTGATCAGGCACGCCACCGTCGCCGGCGCCGCCTGCGCCATCTCGGCGCGCAGAATCACCGCCCCGGCGCGGGTTTCCGCCAGCAGCCTGAGATATTTGCGGTTGTCGAGAAAGCTGACATTCTCCGGCCCGGCCGACTGCAACGGGGCGACGCCGGAAAGGCGCCGCCCCGCGCCGCGCCCGTCCGCACCGCTTTCCGCCGCCACCGTGGCCCCTGCCGCCGTGGCGATCTCCGCCAGGCTGAAGGGGCCGCTCCGGGTGAAGAACCGCGCATCGCCCGGCCGCGAATCGCGCCCGCCGCTCATCGCGGCCTACTTCTTCTTCGCGGCCTTCTGCGCGTCGTGCGCCATCTTCGGCACGACCGAGGGCGGCACCGCCACCTGCGGCAGGATCTTGTTGAGCTGGTCGGCGACTTCCTTGGTGATGTCGAAGGCGTTGACGTTCAGCGCCACCTGCGAGCGGTGCAGCACGAGGTTCATGCCATGCGCCTGCGCCACCTGGCGGATCACCGCGATCAGCGAGCTTTCGATCTTGCCGAGCGCGGTGCGCGCGGAGACCTCGATGGCGACGCTGCGGTTATGGAAATCGAGCTGCGCCTGCTCGATCTCGCGCTGCAAATGCTGCTCGCGCGCGGCCAGCGCCGGCTTCGAGAGCTTGCCCTTCTCGGCGATGATCGCGTGCTGCTCGCCTTCCCATTTCTTCTGGTCGGCCTGGGCTTCCTCGGCGAGCTTCTGCCGCCGCGCGTTGATGATCTTCTCGACGCCCTGGGCGGCGGTCGAACTGCGCATCACGTCGGGCACCGAGAGCACGCCCATCACGGCGGCGGGCGGCGCCTTTTCCTTGGGCAGCGGGGCGAGCTGCGGAATCGGCGGCAGCTTTTCGGGCGGCACCTGCTGCACGCCGGGCTGGCCGGCGGGCGCGGGCTGCTGCTGGGGCAGCGGCGCGTGGATCGGCGCGGTGTGCGGCGCCTCGACCTTCGGCTTGGGGATGAAATATCCCTTGCCGTTGTTCGACTGCGCGTGGCCGGTGCCGGCGAACGCCATGATGAGGGCCGGAAGCGCCAGCCCGGCGCGGAATGTCGCGATGCGTGTCACGTGATCAGAACCTCGTACCAAAGGAAACGCGGAATTGCTCGATCTGGTCGTATTTGTATTTCTTGATCGGCTGGGCATAGGACAGGTCGATGAGCCCGAACGGCGTGTTCCACGCCACGCCGAGACCGGCCGAGACGCGCGGCGCCGCGTTGTCGTAAACGCCGAGCGTGGTGCCGTTCACCGTGATCGGCGAAACGCCGGTCAGGCTGCCGATATCGGCGAAGGCGAAGCCGGTCACGCCGAGATCGGGGCTGACCGGCAGCGGGAAGTGCAGCACCGTGTCCTGCGTCCAGATGAAATTGCCGCCGATGCTGTCGCCATACTGCGTGTCGTGCGGCCCGGCGCCGCCGGTCTGGAAGCCGAGCATGCTGTCGCCGCCAAGGAAGAAGCGGTCCGCCAGCGTCGTCCGGTAGCCCTCGATGCCGAGGATCTTGCCGACATGGCCGTCGAATTCCAGCACCCAGGCCTTGTCGCCGAGCAGCCGTTCGAGCGGAATGTAATACGCCCCGCGCGCTTCGAGCCGGACATATTTCGCACTCCCGCCCAGCCCGGCGAAATCGCCCGACAGCGAGAGAATCTCGCCGCTCGAGGGATCGATGCGGTTGTTGCGGTAGTCGAAGGTCAGCGTGGTGCCGAGCTGCGAGAGCGTGGTCTTGCCCTGCTCGCTCTGGATGTAGAGGCTGGCGGTCGAGGCGATGTTGTAGATGTCGCGCGTGCTCAGCGTGTAGGTGAAGGCCTGGCTGACATGGTCGTTGTAGCGGAAGCCCACCCGCACGTCGCCGCCGAGCGAGCGCTCGCTGAACACATAGGCGGTCGAGTTGTAGGTATCGGTGCGGAACAGGTCGAAACCGGCGATCAGGTTGCGCCCGAGGAAATACGGGTTGGTGACGCCGAGGTTGAACTGCGTGCCCTTCTGCGCCAGCAGCGCCGAGATCGAGGCGCTGACCCCGGTGCCGAGGAAATTGTCCTGGCTCAGCCCGATATTCGCCAGCGCGCCGAGATCGGTCGAATAGCCGCCGCCGAGCGAGAACTGCCCGGTCGCCTGCTCATCGACATTGACGTCGAGATTGACGCGGTCCTGCGTGCTCGTCGGCGCGGTCGAGATCCGCACCCCGTCCTGCTTCTTGAAATAGCCGAGATTTTCGAGGTTCTGCTTCGACTGGTCGACCGCGTCCTGATTATACGCATCGCCCGGCGCCAGCTCCACCTGCCGGCGGATCACCTCGTCCTCGGTGCGGGTATTGCCGCTGATCACCACGTCATTGACGTAAACCTTCGGCCCCTCGACGACGCGGAAGGTGAGATCCACCTTGTGCGTCGCGTGGTCCTCGTGAACGTCCGGCACCACCTGGGCGAAGGCGAAGCCGCGATTCTGCGCCGCCTTCGAGATCGCCTTCACCGCGGTCTGGATCGCATCGCCGTCGAACAGGTCGCCCTTTTCGATCGGCACCAGCGCGCGCAGCGAGGCGGCGGGCAGGTTGGCGACGCTGCTCTGCACCTTCACCGCGCCGATATGATAGCGCGGCCCCTCATGCACCACGAAGGTCAGGAAGAACGACTTGCGGTCCGGCGCCAACTGGGCGGTGGCACTCTGCACCTTGAAGTCGGCGTAGCCGTGATGGAAATAGAACCGGCTGAGCAGCGCCTCGTCGTATTTCACCCGCTCGGGGTTGTATTCGTCGGCGCTGGAGAGGAAGCGGAACCAGGCGTTCTCCCGGCTCGAAATCACCTCGCGCAGCCGCGTCTGGCCATAGGCGTGGTTGCCGACGAAGTCGATCCGGCTGATCAGCGTCTCAGCGCCGTCATGGCAGCGGAACACCACATTCACCCGGTTCTCCGGCAGCTTGACGATCTCGGGCGTGACGGTGGCGCTGTAATGCCCCTGCTTGCCATAGAGCGCCAGGATCGCCTTGGTGTCCGCCGCCGCCGCCGCCCGGGTGAACACCGCGCCGGGCTTGAGCGAGATCGCCTTCGAGAGCTTGTCGTCCTTCAGCACCGAATTGCCGCGGAAGAACACCTGGTTGACCACCGGGTTCTCCTGCACGTCCACCATCAGCGTGTCGCCCTCGCGGGTGAGCGAGACCGAGCTGAACAGGCCGGTGGCGTAGAGCGTCTTCAGGCTGAGATTCATCCGCCGCTGGCTGAACCGCTCGCCCGGGCGCAGCAGGATATAGGAGAGAATGGTGCTGGCGTCGATGCGCTGGTTGCCGCGCACCCGGATTGCGGCGATCCGCCCGGCGCTCGCCGCGGCCGCGGCCGGGGCGGGGGTCGCCGCCCGGGCGGCAGGAGCCAGGAACACCGGCGCGAGGCACGCCGTGGTCATCAGAGCCAACCGCAGTCGCCGCAAGGACCGTCTCCCCATCACACGATGTTCATCAACCGGACCCGGGCGCATCCCGCATCCGCTCAGACAAGCGGCCTAGCCGCAACCGCCCCGCGCCGCAAGGGCGGCCCCGCCTAGCGCCCGGTCCAGCGCGCCTCGATCACCCGCGCCCCCGGCGGGATCGGCGTCGCCGCCACCTGCCTGTCCTCGCTCCTGCGGATCGCGTGCAGCAGCACGAACAGCACCGCCGTATTCAGCATCCCCGGCGGAATCCATTGAATGATGCCGCCCAGCATCTGGTCCTTCATCGGCGAAATCGCCGGATAGAGCCGGCCGCACAGGTCGTAGAAATTATACAGCCCGGTCTGGGTCAGCGCGATATACGACGACACCGCGATCTGCGGAAACATCGGCAGGAACCCGGCCGCCATCCGCGTCAGATAGGAATACCCCGCCTCCGCGCGCGGCCGCGGGTCGAGCACCACCAGCCAGAACAGCAGGCCGGACAGGATCATCGCGACATTCATGACCGCATAGAGCGGCGGGTTGATCATCGAGGCGAAATTCACCTCCGGGATCAGCCACACATCCGTCACCGCCAGCCACACCACGATCGCCACCGGCGGAAACCGCAGCACACCCAGCGCCGCCCGCCCCGCGCCGCGCTCGAAGGCGCGGATCAGCCCGGCCGGCACGCCGGCGGCCAGCACGTCGCGCGGCCAGGAAAACGCGATCAGGAACGGGCCGAACACGCCGAACGTCGCCTGCTGCACGCGGTTGAGGAAGAACATGTGCTGGGCGGCATATTCGAACCGCGTCTGCCCGACGAAATAGATCGCTGCCACCCCGGCATAGAACGCGAGGATGCGCCAGCGCGCCGGCCGCGTTTCGCACCGCGCGAGCCCGCGCCCATACCAGAACGCCGCCAGCAGCGGCCCGGCGAACAGCGGCGCGTTGAAGATATATGGCGCGAGATAGGGCAGCACAGCGGGGGCCAGCCGGCTCGCGAGGTCGAGCGCGGCGCCGAGCACGGCGATGGCGATCAGCCCGCGCGCGTCGGTGCGGTCGAATTCATGCCGGGACGTGTTCATGCGCCGGGTATGGTCTCAGATCGGCACCCCGGCAAGCGCCTTGCTGGTGCGGATGGTCTGCAGCGTCTGCACGCGGGTGACGTTGGGGGCGGCGGTCAGCCGCTCGGTGAGCTGGTTCTCGTGCGCCGTGTCGCGCGCGACCATGCGCAGCAGAAAATCGTCGCCGCCGCGGATCATGTGGCACTCGCGCACCTCCTCCCACCCGCCGACCATCGCCTCGAACGCGTCCAGCACCGCCTGGCGCTGGCTGTCCAGCCCGACAATGGCGAACAGCTCGATCTGCCAGCCCAGCTTCTGCGCGTCGGTCTCGGCGTGATAGCCGCGGATCAGCCCGGCCTCCTCCAGCCGCCGCACCCGGCGCAGGCAGGGCGGCGGCGAAATCCCGGCGCGGCTCGCCAGCTCCACATTGGTCATCCGCCCGTCGGCCTGCAATTCGGCGATGATCCGCCGGTCGATATCGTCGATCGGCGTGGCCTCGGCGGCCAGGCGCGGCGCGGACGGGATGGCCGGGGTTGACGGCATGGGTTTTCACCGCTCGGAAAGAGTTGATCGCGTGACAGATATAGTCCGGTCATATAATTGCATAACCACAGGGTGTGAATGCGGCATGCGGAAAGCTGGAAATCCCGCCGCCGCACCCTTAATTCCGCATCAGAGGTGCATCAAATGGCGGATCAGGCCACGATCGAGACGAAACTGCTGATCATCGGCGCGGGGCCGGCCGGCTACACGGCGGGAATCTACGCCGCGCGGGCGAATCTCGCCCCGGTGATCGTCGCCGGGCTGCAACCGGGCGGCCAGCTCACCATCACCACCGATGTCGAGAACTATCCCGGCTTCGCCGACGTCATCCAGGGCCCCTGGCTGATGGAGCAGATGCGCGCCCAGGCCGAGCATGTCGGCACCCGCATCGAATACGACATCATCACCGACATCGATCTATCCGCCCGCCCCTTCGTCGCGCGCGGCGATTCCGGCGCGCTCTACCGCGCCGATTCGGTCGTGATCGCCACCGGCGCGCAGGCCCGCTGGCTCGGCCTGCCCTCCGAACAGCGCTACCAGGGCGCCGGCGTCTCCGCCTGCGCGACATGCGACGGCTTCTTCTATCGCGGCCGCGCGGTCGCCGTGGTCGGCGGCGGCAACACCGCGGTCGAGGAGGCGCTCTATCTCACCAACCACGCCACCAAGGTCACGCTGATCCACCGCCGCGACTCGCTGCGCGCCGAAAAAATCCTCCAGGACCGGCTGTTCGCCCACCCCAAGATCGAGGTGATCTGGAACCACACGGTCGAGGAAATCACCGGCGAAGGCGCGCCGGCGGTCGTCACCGGCGCACGGCTGCGCGATGTGAAAACCGGCGCCGAGCGCGACATCGCCGTTGACGGCGTGTTCATCGCCATCGGGCATGATCCGGCCACTTCACTGTTCCGCGGCAAGATCGACATGGACGACGAAGGCTATATCCGCACCATTCCCGGCACCGCGCAAACCTCGGTTCCCGGCGTCTTCGCCGCCGGCGACGTGCAGGACCGCGTCTACCGCCAGGCCGTCACCGCCGCCGGCACCGGCTGCATGGCCGCGCTTGAGGCGGAGAAATTTCTTGCGCACCATGCGCGAATCGAACAACAGGCTGCATGAGACAATATAAAATACGGCCCATTGCCGGGCCGGGAAAGGGACGCTGACCGTGACAGGCAATCACATGGACTGGGACAAGTTGCGCGTGTTTCACGCGGTGGCCGAGGCGGGCAGCTTCACCCATGCGGGCGACGTGCTGAACCTCTCGCAATCCGCCGTCTCGCGGCAGATCTCGGCGCTGGAGGAGGCGCTGGCGGTGCCGCTGTTCCACCGCCACGCCCGCGGGCTGATCCTCACCGAGCAGGGCGAGCAGCTCAACCGCACGGTGCGCGACGTCTTCGCCAAGCTCGCCATGACCGAGGCGCTGCTGGCCGAAAGCAAGGAACGCCCGGCCGGCCGCCTGAAAGTGACGACGACGCACAGTTTCGGCGTGGTCTGGCTCGCCCCGCGGCTGCGCGCCTTCCTCAAGCAATATCCCGATGTCAGCATTTCGCTCCTGCTCGACGATGTCGATCTCGACCTCGCGATGCGCGAGGCGGATGTCGCGATCCGCATGCACCCGCCCCGCCAGCCCGATCTCGTGCAGCGCAGCCTCGGCGAAATCCGCTGGCAGATCTTCGCCTCCGAGGATTACCTGCGCGAGGCCGGCAAAACCCCCGAACGGCCCGAGGATCTCGACGATCACCGCCTGATCCTGTTCGGCGACCGCAAGCCGCCGGTGGCCGACGTCAACTGGATCGCCAGCATCGGCCGGCCGGATGGCGCCGCCCCGCGCACCGGCGCGCTGGAGGTGAACTCGCTCCAGGCCATGCTGATCGCCATCCGCAGCGGCATCGGCATCGGCGCCGTGCCGGACTACCTCACCGAAGACACCACCGGCATGGTCCGCCTCCTGCCCGAGGTGAAGGCGCCCAAGATCGACATGTATTTCGTCTATCCCGAGGAACTGCGGAACTCGAAGCGCGTCTCCGTCTTCCGCGACTTCCTCGTGAACGAGATCGGCCGCCGCTGAGCCGCCCCGGCTGAACATGGCCGCCGCCCCATGATGGTTCCGCGCCGGGCGGCGGCGTGGCGCTGGACCGCCCTCGTGGGCGCGACGGTCGCGGCCGCGCTGCCGCTCGCCCGTCTCGGCGTGCCCTCGGCGGCGCTGTTCGCGGCCCTCTTCGTCGCCACCGCCCTGGCGCTGGCGGGGCGCGCGCCGGATTTCGTGCCGCGCGGTGCCACACTCGCCGCCCAGGCCGTGCTCGGCGTCGTCATCGGCGCGCTGGTCAGCGGGCCGACCCTGCGCGCCCTCGCCGCCCACGCCATCCCGGTCGTCCTCGTCACCTTCGCGACGCTGCTGGTCTCGATCGGCGCCGGCCTGCTGATGGGCCTGCGCCGCGATGTCGACGCCACAACCGGCGCGCTGGCGCTGACCACCGGCGGCGCCTCGGCCATCGTGGCGCTGGCCGCCGAACTCGGCGCCGACATCCGCATGGTCGCCGTGGTGCAATATCTGCGCGTCGGCCTCGTCACCGCGATCATGCCGCTGGTCGCCGCCCTGGTGTTTCACGTCGGCGGCCACCCCGCCGCCGACCACCTCCTTCACGTCCGCGGCCACCCCGCCGCCGACCACCTCCTTCACGTCCGCGGCCATGCCGGCGCTGGTCACGTCTCTCACGCCGGGCTGCAAGGGCTCGTCCTCGTCGCCCTCGCCGCCCCGCTCGGCCTGCTGCTCGCGCGGCTGACCCGCATGCCCGCCGGGCCGCTGCTCGGGCCCCTGATCGTCGCCGCGGCGATCACCCTGACCGGCCGCACCGGCGATGCCGGCGTGCCCGCGCCGATCGTCGATCTCGCCTATGCCGCGATCGGCTGGCAGGCCGGGGTGCGCTTCACCCGCGCCCGCCTCGCCGAAATCGGCCGCGCCTTGCCGACCGCGCTCGGCCTCATCCTGCTGGTCAACGCGATCTGCGCCGGCCTCGGCGCGCTGCTCGCCAATCTCGCCGGCGCCACCCCGTTCGAGGGCTATCTCGCCACCCTGCCCGGCGGCATCTACGCCGCCCTGGCGATGGCGATCGCCGCGCGGACCGACGTCACCTTCGTCCTCGCCGTCCATGTGCTGCGGGTGCTGCTGGTGATGTTCACCATGCCGCTCTTCGCCCGCCTGCTCCGCCGCCGCGCCGCCCGGCCGCACTGATCATCCAGGCTGATCACTCCGCCGCCGCCGCCGGCAGGTGCTGCGCGGCGGCGGGCGGCGCGATGAAGGCGGCCTCGCGCTCCGCCCAGTGCGCGCCCACGGCGGCGAGGCTGCGCGCCTTCACAGGACCGAAGCCGCGGATCTCGGCGGGAATGGCGGCAAGCTCCAGCGCGGCGGCGAAATTCCCCTCATCCAGGGCTGCGGCGATGCGGCGCAGCGTCGCCTCGTAGCGCCCGATCAGCGCCCGCTCGGCCCGCCGCTCGGCGCTGTGGCCGAACGGGTCGAGCACCGTGCCGCGC
Source organism: Pseudomonadota bacterium (assembly GCA_021849425.1). GTDB lineage: Bacteria > Pseudomonadota > Alphaproteobacteria > Acetobacterales > Acetobacteraceae > Acidiphilium. Next base: position 23,670 of record JAJZSY010000021.1, on the reverse strand, counting down.
AGCACTTTCAGCGGCGCCAGCGCCGCCAGCGCCTTCAGCATCCACGGCCCGTATTCGCGCTTTTGCGGCAGGCCGGTCACCTTGTCGCGCCGGGCCAGCAGCGGCGGGGCGAGATGCAGGCGGATATCGCCGGTGTCGGTGAAGGTGCGCTCCAGCGCGGCGCGGAACGCGGGAAGGGAATGCAGCCGCGCCACCTCGTATTCATCCTTGTAGGCCATCAGCCGGTGCAGCGTGCGCGCCGCCGTCTCGGCCAGCGCGGTCGAGCCCGGCCGCACCGCCCGCTCCGCCGCGCGCACGGCCTCGACCGCCTCGGCGAAGCGCGCGGCATAGCGGCGGTTCTGATAGGCGGCGAGATCGTCGCGCAGCAGGTCGAACAGCGCGTCAAACCCCTCCGGCGCCACCTCCCGCGCCGGCGCCGCGGCCTCGACCGCGGCGCGGTCATGCGCTGCCGCCCGGCCCCAGGCGAAGGCGGCGAGGTTGAGCGCCACCGCCTGCCCGTTCATCTCCACCGCCCGCGCGATCGCCGCCCGGCTCACCGGCACGAGCCCGCGCTGCCAGGCATAGCCGAGCAGGAACAGGTTGGCGGCGATCGCATCGCCCATCAGCGCGGTGGCGATCGCGGTCGCCTCGATCGTGTCGAGATGCGCCTCGCCCACCCGCCGCGCCAGGCTCTGCCGCAGCCGCGCCATCGGCAACGAATAGGCGGGGTTGCGGGTGAACTCCCCGGTGATCGTCTCGTGCAGGTTGACCACCGCCCGCGTCTTGTCGCTCAGGCAGTCGAGCGTCTCCCGCTCGCCGGCCACCAGCGCGTCGCAGCCCAGCAGCAGGTCGGCCCGCCCCGCCGGCACCCGCAGCGCCTGCGCGGTGCCGGAAGCGGCCCCGAAGCGCAGATGCGAGACCACCGCGCCGCCCTTCTGCGCAAGGCCGAGCACGTCGACCACCGAAACCGGCGTTCCGTCGAGATGCGCGGCCATGCCGAGCAGCGCGCCGATCGTCACCACCCCGGTCCCGCCGATCCCGGCCACCACCATGTCCCATTCCCCCGGCGGCAGCGCGGGCTCCGGCAGGTCGCCGGGCGGGGCGGTGCGCGTCGCCTCCGGCGGTCTCAGCCCGCCGCCATGAATGGTGACGAAGCTGGGGCAGAACCCTTCCACACACGAGAAATCCTTGTTGCAGGCGGACTGGTCGATCGCCCGCTTGCGCCCGAATGGGGTGTCCACCGGCACCACGGCGATGCAGTTCGAGACCCGTGAACAATCCCCGCACCCCTCGCAGACGCGCGGATTGATGAAGGCGCGCTTCGCCGGGTCGGCCATCGTGCCGCGCTTGCGGCGGCGGCGCTTCTCGGTCGCGCAGGTCTGGTCGTAGACGATCGCGGTCACACCCGCGACCTCGCGGATCGCCCGCTGGATCGCGTCCAGCTCCCGCCGGTGCGACACGGCAACGCCGGGCGCGAGGTCGGCGACACCCTGGTATTTTTCCGGCTCGTCGGTCACCACCTCGATCCGCCTCACCCCCTCGGCGGCAAGCTCGCGGGTGATCTGCGGCACGCTCAGCGGCCCGTCGACATGCTGGCCCCCGGTCATCGCCACCGCGTCGTTGAACAGCACGCGATAGGTGATGTTCACCCCCGCCGCCACCGCCGCGCGGATCGCGAGCAGCCCGGAATGATGATAGGTGCCATCGCCGATATTGGCGAAGACGTGGCGCTCCGTGGTGAACGGCGCCTGGCCGATCCAGGCCGCGCCCTCGCCGCCCATGTGGGAATACACATCGGTCGCCCGGTCCATCCACGTCGCCATGAAATGGCAGCCGATGCCCGCCATCGCGCGCGAGCCCGCGGGTACTTTCGTGCTGGTGTTGTGCGGGCAGCCGGCGCAGAAATGCGGCACCCGGTGCGCGCCGAAATCGAGCGCCCGCCCGGCCTCCATCGTTGCCGCCAGCCGCGCGAGCGCCGCCCCGCGCGCCTCGTCCGGCACCATGCGCTGCGCCCGCCGGCCAAGCCCGAGCGTCACATCGGCGGCGGCAAGGTCGCTCTCGGCGCGGAACAGCGTGGCCCCGGTCTCGTCGCGCTTGCCGACGATGCGCGGCGCGTCGGCCATGCCATACAGGATCGCCCGCAGCTGGTCCTCGATCACCGGCGCCTTTTCCTCGACGACGACGATCTCCTCCAGCCCGCGCGCGAAGTCCCGCACGATGCCGGGCTCGACCGGCCAGGTCATGCCGAGCTTGAGCAGGCGGGCGAAATCGAGCCCGAGATCGGCCCGCGCCTGCGCGACATCGAGGAAGGATTTCCCGGCGGTGACGATGCCGAGCCGCGCCCCCGGCGCGGGTTCGACGATGCGGTTGATCCGGTTGGCGGCGACGAAGTCCATCAGCGCCGGCCGCCGCAGGCCGAGCACCCGCGCCTCCTGCGCCAGCACCGGCTCGTGCAGCCGCATCGCGACGCTGTCGGGGTCGATCTCCGGCAGCGTGATCGCGACATCCAGGCCGGTCTCGACCGAGGCGGTGCAGTCGATGATCTCCTCGACCGTCTTGAACCCGACATAAAGCCCCGCATGCCGCGAGGCCGCCCAGCCAAGGAGGCCGAGTTCGAGAATCTCCGCCACCGAGCCCGGCGCCAGCACCGGCACGCCGGCGGCGATCAGCGCCGGCTCGCTCTGATGCGCGATCGTCGAGGATTTCGCGGCATGATCGTCGCCCGCCACCACCAGCACGCCGCCATGCCGGGTGGTGCCGGCGTAGTTGGCGTGTTTCAGCGCATCGCCCGAGCGGTCCACGCCCGGCCCCTTGCCGTACCACATCGCGAACACGCCATCATGCGTGGCGCCGGGAAACAGCGGGACGATCTGCGTGCCCCAGACCGCGGTCATCGCCAGGTCCTCGTTCACGCCGGGGCGAAACACGATGCCCTCCGCCGCCAGCACCGCCGCGGCCGCATGGGCCTGGATATCCACCGCGCCGAGCGGCGAGCCGCGATAGCCGGAGAGAAACCCCGCCGTGTTCAGCCCCGCCGCCGCGTCGCGCCGGCGCTGCGTGAGCAGAAGGCGGATCAGCGCCTGGGTTCCGGTGAGCATCACCCGCCCTGGGCCGGGCCGGTAGCGGATGTCGAGCATCGCGTCGGCGGTTTTCATGCGGAATGTCCTCCGCCCGGCTGTCCGGCCGGGCATTCGCTCCGCCCCCGATTATGCGCCGCATGGCCGAAATTGACGAGCAAAATCAGGTTTTTGTCTGTATCGCGCCGGCTTGCCGATCGCTGCGCGAAGCCGCCCCGAGCGGCCATCGCGCTCTCGACGCCCCCCGAGGTCCACGAAATTTTATTGCGCGAACGACGAAACCTCGCCGATGCCGCGCCGCATCATCACAAAAAGGTGAAGCGTCGCGCGTGCGCGCGCCATCAATGCCCGATCGGCGCCGGGTCGGGCTCGGCCTCGACCGTGTCGGTCCCCTCGGTCGCCACCGTCTCGCGCAGCGGCGTGTCCTCCACCCTGAGCGCGGCGATCAGCCCGAGCAGCGCGAAGCCGGCGGCAACCAGGAAGGCGTCGTGAAACGCCGCCGGCAGCGCCGGGTTCGCCGCCATCGTCCGCGCCGCCTGGCCGGAGGCGTCGATCCGCCCGCCAAGGCGCAGCAGCAGCACCGCGCCGGCGATGGTCGCGCCGAACGCCCCGCCCATCGCCCGCAGCAGGAGCAGCGTCGCCGTCGCCGCGCCCACATCGTGCCGGCTCGCCGCGTTCTGCACCGCGACAAGGTTCGAGGGCAGCACGAAGCCGATCCCCAGCCCCATGACGAAACAGTTGAACACGACGAGGCCGAGCGGCGTCGAGCGTGGCAGCAGGCCGAGCAGCAGGAACCCGGCGGTGCCGACCGCGAGCCCCCCCGCCAGCAGGCTGCGCGTCCGCCCGGTATGGCGCGCCACCTGCCCCGCGGCATAGGCGCCGATCGTGCTCGCGATCATGAACGGCATGATGTCCCAGCCGGACTGCGCGGCATTCGCCCGGTAGACGAGCTGGAAGAACAGCGGCAGCAGAAAGATCGCCGCGAACATCGCCAGCGCGGTGAGAAACCCGACGCCGACGAGCTGCACGAACGAGGCATTGCCGAACAGCCGCATCGGCAGCAGCGGCACGGCGGCCCGCGCCTCCCACCGCCAGAGCGCGCCGATCAGCGCCGCCCCGCCCAGGAACACGCCGATCACCGGCAGCGACAGCCACGGATAGCTCCGCCCGCCCCACGACAGCCCGATCAGGAAGGCGGTGACGGCGCCGGTCAGCAGCGCCGCGCCCTCGTAATCGATCCGCCCGCCGCGCGGCACCGTGCGCAGCTGGCGCAGCCCGATCTGGCTCAGCACCAGCGCGGCGAGGCCGAGCGGCACGTTGAACCAGAAAATCCATTGCCACGAGAGATGATCCGTCACCCAGCCGCCGACCACCGGCCCCGCGGTCGAGGCGACGCCCCATGTCCCGGCCATGTAGGCCTGATACTTGCCGCGCTCGCGCGGGCTGACCACGTCGGCGATCGCCGCCTGCGCGATCGCCATCAGCCCGCCGCCGCCCACCCCCTGCAAGGCCCGCCCGGCGATCAGCCAGGGCAGCGTCTGTGCCGTGGCGCACACGCAGGACGCCAGCACGAACAGCGCGATCGAGGGGATCAGCGTCTGCCGCCGGCCGAACTGGTCGGACAGCCTGCCATAGAGCGGCGTCGTCGCCGTCGAGGTCAGCAGATAGGCCGTCACCACCCAGGAGAGATGCGCGAAGCCGTGCAGCCCCGCCGCGATCGCCGGCACCGCCGGGATCACCACCGTCTGGTCGATCGCCGCCAGCAGGATGCACAGAAGGATTCCGGAAATGACCTGAAGCCGTTGCCTGTGCGTATATTCCATGATTCCGCGATGCTCGCGCCGGCTCGGGGTGAGAAGAACAGCGCGCCAGATTGCCCGCACCGCCGCCGCCGCACAACCGCGCCGCAGCACCGCCCCGGCGCTGGGGCAGCAACCCTGCCATGCAACCGCGCGCGGCATTTGCAACGCGCCGTGGCAGCGCTTACCCTATTGGGCAACATCGTGATCAGGGAAAGTCACCGCCCCATGCCCCTCAGCCATGCCGAGCCCCGGCAACTCCTGCACCTGCGCGACATCGCGATCCGCGGCTTTCTGCGCGCCGACGGCCTCGTCGACATCGAGGCCCACCTGAAAGACACCAAGACCTACAGTTTCGGCAATCACGACCGCGGCCGCATCAATGCCGGCGAGGCGCTGCACGGCATGGGCCTGCGCGTGACGCTGGACGACAAGCTGACCGTCGTCCGCGCCGAGGCGGCGATGGACGACACGCCGCACGCGATCTGCCCCGGCGTGGCGCCCAATTTCGCGGCCCTGGTCGGGCTGACCATCGGCAAGGGCTTCCTCAAGGGCGCGATGGAGCGCGTCGGCGGCACCGCCGGCTGCACCCATCTGCGCGAACTGCTCCAGCAGGTCGCCACCACCGCGATCCAGACCATGTTCTCCATCCGCGCCCACAAATCCGCGCGCGAGGGCGGCACCACCGAAGACCGCTGGGACATCCCGACCGCCCTGCTCAATTCCTGCCACGCCTATAACGAACAGGGCCCGCTGGTCGCGAAAATCCGCGCCCGCGCCGAAGGCCGCCAGCGCGAGGCCGAGGCGGCGGCGGAATAGACCCGTGCACGCCGTCATCTTCGAGGTCAGGCCGAAGGAGGGCAGGCTCGACGAATATTTCGGCCACGCCCGGCTGCTCCGCCCCGAACTCGAAGCGATCGACGGCTTCGTCGAGAACATCCGCTATCGCAGCCTGACCCGGCCGGGCGTTCTGCTCTCGGTCTCGCTCTGGCGCGACGAGGCGGCGCTGATCGCCTGGCGCCGCCACGCCTTGCACCACAGCGCCCAGGCCGAGGCGCGGCGCACGCTGTTCGCGGAATACCGCCTGCGCGTCGGCGTTCTGGCCGATGACGGCGCGCATGTCTCGCTCCTCACCGCGCGGCGCGAGACTGCTGCGGACATGGCGCCGGATATTCTCGCCCGCGATCTCGGGCTCGATCCCGCTTCGCCCGGCCTCGCCGGCTGGGACGTGTTCGAGGCGGTGCTCACCCCGGGCGATGTTCTGCTCCTCAGGAGTGGTGCGGGAGCCGGGACGGGCGAGGGGGCGGGCGAGGGGGCGTCGCACCGGCTGGTGCGCGTCATCCGCGACTACGGCATGACCGACCGGCGCGAGGCGCCGCAATCTTTCCCCGACGAAACCGGCGCGGCCTGACGACAGGACAGGGCGGGGAAGGAAAGGGGAATCAGACCCCGAATTTCGCCCGCACCGCTGCCTGCTGCTCCGCCGTCAGCAGCCGTGGGTTCAGCCCGCGGGTGAGCAGATGCAGCTTCGCGGTTTCCTCCAGCTCCTCCATCGCGAACACCGCCGCCTGGAGCGACGTGCCGGCGACGACCGGGCCGTGATTGGCCAGCAGCACGGCGCTGTGCTTCCCCGCGAGCCCGCGAATGGCGTCGCCCACCGCCGGGTCTCCCGGCACATGGAACGGCACCAGCGCCACCTTGCCGACGCGCATCATCACATACGGCGTCAGCGGCGGCAGCGCCTCGGCGGGGTCGATCTCCGGCAGCAGCGAGAGCGCCACGGCATGGGTCGAGTGCAGATGCACCACCGCGCCGGCCTCCGGCCTCGTGTCATACAGCGCGTCGTGCAGCGGAATTTCCTTGGTCGGCTTGTCGCCGGAGACGAGCCTCCGGTTCGCGTCGAGCCGGGCGATGCGCGCGGGGTCGAGAAAGCCGAGCGCGGCGTCGGTCGGCGTGCAGAGCCAGCCGCCATCCTCCAGCCGCACGCTGATATTGCCCGAGGACCCGGGCGTCAGCCCCCGCTCGAACAGCGACCGCCCGAACCGGCAGATCGCCTCGCGCAGCGCGCTCTCGCTCATCCCGCCCGCTTCACCCCGTTCGCCTCGGCAATGAAATCGGCCAGCATCGGCACGAAATCATCGCCCCGCCCGGCGCCCACCGCCTGGGCATAGGAATTGCGCACGGCGGCGGCGAGCGGATTGGCCGCGCCCTGCGCCACCGCGAAGGCGTTGAGATAGGCGGTGTCCTTCAGCGCGTTGTTCAGCGTGAACTTGTGGGCGTTGCGGTCGCGCCCGACCACGTATTGCATGAAGGTCTGGTAGAAGCCGCAATCCATCCGCCCGCCGGCGATCACGCTGTGGAAGGTCTCGGCTGAAAGCCCGGCCTTGGCGCCGAGCATCAGCGCCTCGGCATAGAGCGCGCCATAGCCCATCGAGAGGAAGTTGTTCAGCAGCTTCATCGTGTGGCCGGTGCCGGTCTGCCCGGTATGGATCACGCGCTGGGCGAAGGTGTCGATCACCGGGCGCACGCGGGCGATATCGGCCTCGGCGCCGCCGATCATCACATCGAGCGTGCCCTCCCAGGCATCCTTCGGCGTGCGGCCGAGCGGGGCGTCGAGCAGGGTGATGTTGCGCGCGGCAAGGCTCTCGGCGAGCGGCACCGTGACCGACGGATCGGAGGTCGAGCAATCGACGATGACGAGCGGCTTGCCGGCGGCGGCGAGGCCGTTTTCACCCTCCGTCACGGCGCGCACCTGCGGGCTGCCGGTGACGCAGAGGAACACGATGTCGGCGGCTTCGGCGATCTCGCGCGGGCTTTTCGCCTCCTTCGCCCCCCGGCCGATCAGGTCCTCGACCGGCGCGCGGTTGCGATGCGCCATCACGGTGAGCGCGTAGCCGGCCTCGACGATGTTCTTCGCCATGCCATGGCCCATGAAGCCGACGCCGATGAAGCCGATGGAGGGTTTTGATCCGCTGGCCGACATGATGTTTCTCCCGCAGGTTCGTTCGCCTGCCTGTATAGAAGCCGGGTCGTGGTAGCGCAACCAGTATTTGACAGCGCTACCATCTTGCGCCGCGCGCCGATCTCCGCGATAGTCGGCGCATGGCAAAAGCGCGCGCGGGCGGCGCAATGGCAGAGCGAGCGCGAACGGCGACGGCGACGGACGCCGCGGCCGCGCCCCCCCGCCGCATCCGGCGTGGGCGCGGCGCCGTCACCCTGGCCGAGGTCGCCGCCGGCGCCGGCGTCGCGCCCATCACCGTCTCCCGCGCGATCAACAACCCCGCCTCGGTCTCCGATGCCCTGCGCCACCGGATCGAACAGGCGGTGGAGGCGCTCGGCTACGTGCCCAACCGCATGGCCGGCGCGCTCGCCTCGGCGCGCACCCGCGTCATCCCCGTCATCGTCCCCTCGCTCGCCAATGTCGTCTTCGTCGAGGTGATCGAGGGCATCCAGGAAACCCTGGAGGCCGAGGGCTACCAGATGCTGCTCGGCAGCACCGGCTACGATCTCGCGACCGAGGCGGCGCTGGCCACCACCCTGCTCGGCTGGGCGCCGCCGGGCATGCTCGTCGCCGGGCTGCGGCACGAGGCGCGCACCACCGCCCTGCTGCGCCATGCCGGCATCCCCATCGTCGAGTTCATGGAAACCGGCCGCGCGCCGATCGACATGAATGTCGGCCTCTCGCATGTCCGCGCCGGCGCGGCGATGGCCGAACACCTGCTCGCCCGAGGCTACCGGCGGATCGGCTTCGTCGGCCTGCGCCTGCACGACGATTACCGCGCCCGCCAGCGCTACGATGGCCTGCGCCGCCACCTCGCCGGCCGCGCCGCCGTCATTTTGTTCGATCGCGCCGGCGCGGCCGGGCAGGTCGGCGGCCAGCAGGCCGGGTGGGACGCGCTGCCCGAACTCCTCGCCATCGCCCCGGCGCTCGATGCGCTGTTCTTCGCCAACGACGAAATGGCCGTCGGCGCCCTGCTGCGCGCCCGGCGCGACGGGATCGACATTCCCGGCCGCATCGCCATCGCCGGCTTCAACGGCCTGCCGATCGCCTCGCTCACCACGCCGGCGCTGACCACCATCGTCTCGCCCCGCAAGCAGATCGGCCGCGAGGCCGCCGCCATGCTCCTCGCCCGCATCGCCGGGCGGGAGCCGACCACCCGCCGCCTCGATGTCGGTTTCACCCTCGCGGCCGGCGGCAGCACATGAGCCTCAGGAGAACGGCATGACCACAGCTTCGGCGGACGGGCGGCAATGAGCGCGGGCGAGGGCAGGGCGGCCGCCGTCATCGGCCTTGGCTCGATGGGTGCGGGCATGGCCGCATCGCTGCTGCGCGCCGGCTTCGCGCTTCGCGGTTTCGACGTCGTGGCCGCGAATCTCGAACGCCTCGCCGCCGCGGGCGGCGCGCCCGCCGCCTCGCCCGAGGCCGCCGCGCGCGGCGCGAACATCGTCGTCAGCGTCGTCGTCAACGCCGAGCAGACCGAGGCGGTGCTGTTCGGCGCGGCCGGCTGCGCTGCGGCGATGGCGCCCGGCGCGGTCTTCATCTCCTGCGCCACGATGGCGCCGGAGGCCGTCCGCGCCCTCGCCGCCCGGCTGGAGGCGAGGGGCGTGCATTATCTCGACGCGCCGATCAGCGGCGGCACCGCCCGCGCGGCGGAGGGCAAGCTCACCATCATGGCCTCGGGGAGCGAGGCCGCCTTCGCCGCCGCCCGCCCCGCGCTCGACGCGATGGCCGCCACGATCCACGAACTCGGCGACGCCCCGGGCATCGGCGCCGGCTTCAAGATGGTCAACCAGCTCCTCGCCGGCGTGCACATCGCCGCCGCCTGCGAGGCGGTCGCCTTCGCCGCCTCGATGGGACTCGACCTTGCCCGCGTCTACGAGGTGATCACCGGCTCCGCCGGCAATAGCTGGATGTTCGAGAACCGCGTGCCCCACATTCTGGAGGCCGACTACGCCCCGCGCAGCGCGGTGGACATCTTCACCAAGGATCTCGGCATCGTGCTCGACATGGCGCGACGCGGCCGCATGCCGGTGCCGATGGCCTCCGAAGCGCTGCAACTCTTCCTGATGACCGCCGCCGCCGGCATGGGGCGTGACGACGATGCCTCCGTCGCCCGCCTCTTCGCCCGCATCGCGCCGATCTCGCTGCCCGAACCGTCCTGACCCCACCCGCCTGACCCCACCCGCCTGATCCCGGAGGGCCCATGCCCCGCTTCGCCGCCAATCTCTCGATGATGTTCAACGAGGTCGCCTTCCTCGACCGTTTCGCCGCCGCCGCGGATGCGGGGTTCGACGCCGTGGAGTTCCTCTTCCCCTACGAGCACCGGCCCGAGGAAATCGGCGCCCGCCTCGCGAAGCACGGGCTGACCCAGGCGCTGTTCAACCTGCCGCCGGGCGACTGGGCGGGCGGCGAGCGCGGCCTCGCCGCGCTGCCCGGCCGCGAGGAAGACCTCGCCGCCGGCACCGCCCGCGCGCTCGAATACGCGGCGGCGACGGGTGTGACCCGCCTGCACCTGATGGCCGGGCTTGCCGATCCCGCCGATCCCGCCGCCCAGACCCGCTATCGCGACGCCGTCCGCCGCACCGCCGAAACCCTCGCCCATCACGGCATCGACCTGCTGCTGGAGCCGATCAACGGGCGCGACATGCCGGGCTATTTCCTCAACGATGTCGATGCCGCCGCCGCCTTCATCGCCGGCCTCGGCCTCGGCAATGTCCGCCTGCAATTCGACATCTATCACTGCCAGATCATCCATGGCGACGTGACGATGCGGCTGCGCCGGCTGATCCGTCAGATCGGCCACGTGCAGATCGCCTCCGTCCCCTCGCGCCACGAGCCGGATGGCGAGGAGCTGAACTATCCCTTCCTGTTCGACGAGCTGGACCGGCTCGGCTATGCCGGCATCGTCGGCTGCGAATACCGCCCGCGCGGCCGCACCGAAGACGGCCTCGCCTGGTTCGCGGGGCGCGGCCGATGAGCCTGCGCCCCGCCACGTTTGCCGGGCGCGGCCGATGAGCCTGCGCCCCGCCACGTTTGCCGGGCGCGGCCGATGAGCCTGCGCCCCGCCACGTTTGCCGGGCGCGGCCGATGAGCCTGCGCCTCGCCTGCATCGCCGACGACTATACCGGCGCCTCCGACCTCGCCAACACGCTGAGCCGCAACGGCCTGCGCACGGTGCAGACCATCGGCATCCCCGCCGACGGCCTCGCCCTGCCGGAGATCGACGCCATCGTCGTCGCCTTCAAGATCCGCTCGGTCCCCGCGCGGGAGGCGGTCGCCGCCGCCCTCGCCGCCGCCGAATACTGCACCGCCCGGGGGGCCGCGCATGTCATGTACAAAATCTGCTCCACCTTCGATTCGACCGACGAGGGCAATATCGGCCCGGTGACCGAGGCGCTGGCCGCCCGCGCCGGCGGCCTCTGCGTGCCGGTCTGCCCGGCCTTTCCCGAAACCGGCCGCACCGTCTACCAGGGGCATCTCTTCGTGGCCGACGTGCCGCTCGCCGAAAGCCCGCTCAAGGACCATCCGCTCAACCCGATGCGGGATTCCAACCTCGTCCGCGTGCTCGCCCGCCAGTCCTCCCACCCGGTCGGCCTCGTGCCGTTCGAGGTCGTCGAGCGCGGGGCGGCGGCGATCGATGCGGCGCTGGATGCGGCGGCGGGCGAGGGCAGGGGGGCCTGCATCGTCGATGCCATCGCCGAGCGCCATCTCCTCGCCCTGGGCGCGGCGGCGCTGCGCCGCCCGGTCTCGACCGGCGCGTCCGGCCTCGGCCTCGGCCTCGCCCGGGCGATTGCCGGCGGCGCGCCGGCCGCGGCGGCGCCCGATTTCGTCCCGCCGGACGGGCCGGCCGCGATCATCGCCGGAAGCTGCTCGGCGGCGACGCTCGGCCAGATCGCGGCGGTGGAGGGGCGCATGCCGGTCCGCCATCTCGACGCCCACTCCCTGCTGGCCGGCGACATCTCCGCCGCGCTCGCCTGGGCCGCCGCGCGTCTCGATGCCGGGCCCGTCCTGCTCGCCAGCTCCGCCACGCCGGACGCGGTGGCGGCGCTGAAATCCGCCCATGGCGAGGCCGTCGGCGCGCGGATCGAGGCCGCCCTCGCCACCCTCGCCGAGGGGCTCGCCGCGCGCGGCGTCCGCCGCCTGATCGTCGCCGGCGGCGAAACCTCGGGCGCGATCGTCGATCGCCTCGGCATCCCCGCCTTCGAGATCGGCGCCGAAATCGCCCCCGGCGTGCCGCTGCTGCGCAGCATCGAGCCGATACCCCGCCTCTTCGCCCTCAAATCCGGCAATTTCGGCGGCAAGGACTTTTTCCCCCGCGCCCTCGCCGCCATGGGAGTTGCGCCCGCGCCCGCCGCGGACTAAATCTCGCCCAGCGCCATGCGGGTATGATGTAATGGTAGCCTGTCAGCTTCCCAAGCTGAACGCGCGGGTTCGATTCCCGCTACCCGCTCCAGCCTCCGTTCGTTGGTTGCATTGACGTCCCGTCAATCTTCACGCAGGTGAGACAGGGCGCTTCGTTCGGTTGTGCCGGGCTGCGCGTGTATCTCGCGGGGGTCACGTGGTCATGGGCATTCCAGCATACGACGCTCTCATGCAGCCGCTTCTTGAGCATTGCGCCGAGCGGGTCTGGTCGATGCGTGACCTGATCGAGCGCATATCGGACGATCTTGGCCTGAGCGCGGCCGAGCGGGCGGAGCAAATTCCAAGCGGCGGTGTTACGATCATCGCCAGCCGCGTTCACTGGGCGAAGACCTATCTGAAGCAGGCGGGCCTCGTCGAACAGCCGAAGCGTGGACTGGTGACCATTTCAGACAAGGGGCGCGCATTGCTCGACCGTCCGGATGGGCGGCCGGTCACGCTCGACATGTTGCGGGCAGACCCAGTGTTCCAAGCTTTCCTCGCCCGGACAAAGCCTCGCAAATCCGGGCGAAGCGGCGGTGCGGATTCTGCCGAAGCTCAACTTCCGGTGGTCTCGCCGGTGTCCGAAACGCCGGAGGAACTGATCGAACAGGCCGCCGGAACGCTTGCCGAGGCGCTGCGAGAAAGCCTCCTGGCGCGCATCCTCGAAGCGACACCGTCGTTTTTCGAGCGCATGATCATCGATCTGCTCCTCAAAATGGGATACGGCGGCTCGCGTCTTGAGGCCGGCGAACAACTCGGTCGTTCGGGAGATGGCGGGGTCGATGGGGTCATCCGGGAGGATCGACTCGGGCTCGACCGCATTTACCTTCAGGCCAAGCGCTATCAGCCGGGGAACACGATCGGCAGTGAAACGGTTCAGGCGTTTCTCGGTGCGCTTGTCAATTACGGTGCCCAGAAGGGAGTGCTGATCACGACGTCGGGCTTTTCGAAAGCAGCAAGGGACAAGGCGGCGCAGTCCGGGCATTTGCGCCTCATCCTGATCGACGGAGACGAACTGACTCGTCTGCTGATCCGTTTTGGTGTCGGCGTCCGGGTGGCGAGCGTCGTCGAGATCAAGAAGATCGATCTCGACTATTTCGATGAAAGCGAGCCGGAGTAGCGTCTTTCGCTCCACCCGTGCGGTCCGCTGTTCACAGCGTCACGCTTCGGTTCAGGGCATGATCCGCCCTCGTCACCCGCCGCTGTGCGACAGCGCGCAGATGCGGATCGTCCGCTGCGTTGCGGTGCGGATCGGCCGGCACCTCGCCGCGTCAACCGTCAGGCCATAGGGCAGCAGGGCCGGCGTGGCGCCCGCCACGGGCAGGTTGGTCAGCAGAAACGCCGGTGCTGCGGCGTCGATCAGCCGGCGAACGACACGCTGCTCCGCCGGATCGGTGGCAAGCTCGGCGAGATTGACGAACCGGTTTCCCGGCGCCGCCAGCCGCATCGCAACGAAGCCGATCGGCGCGCCGCGCATCAGCACCACCGCGCCCGTCGGCAGCGCCGGCTGCCGTCCCTGCACGAGATGCTGGCCATAGGCGATCCGGCCCCAGCCCATCGGCTTGGTCACCGCGAGGCAGACCAGCAGGATCGCCAGTGTCAGCCTCGTCGTCGCGCGGGCGGGCAGCCATCGCCGCAGCGCCGTCGCCACCATGATGCCGGTGCAGACTTCCAGCGGCAGCGCATAGCGCAGGATCGAGAACAGCGGCAGCCAGGTCAGGTACGACGTGATCAGAAACCACCACAGCGCCCGCGCTGGCGGCGGCAGCGGCGCCATGCGCCGCCGCAACGCTCCGATGAGCGGTGCCGCGGCCGAGGTCACGGCGGCGAGCCAGGCCAGCGCGAAGCGCGGATCGCGCAGTTTCATCTCGGTGACGATGAAGCTGCGCCCCTCGATCCAGTAGAACGGATAAGCGATCCACTGCATCGGCGATCGTGGCAGGAACCGCGTGTCCCGCGGGTCGAGATGCGGGGCGAGCGGCGCGTGGAACAGGTGGCCGAGCAGCGGGAAGAGCGGATCGTGGAAATGCCGCCACAGCAGCACGCCCCACCAGCCATATCCGAGCGCGAAAGCGAGCGTTGCCGCCAGCGCGAACCGCCAGGCATTGCCCAGTACCTCGCGCGGCGCCGGCGCCATGATCACAATTGCGCCCGCGAGCGGCACCACGAAGATCACCGCCGTCAGCTTCAGCGCGATGGCAAGGCCGCACAGGCCGCCCGCGATCGCGGCGGCGTGGCGCCACCGACCGACAATGGCGAGCAGCGCCGGCAGCACCACGCAGCCGGTCAGGATGTCGTCGAATGTCGTGCCGATTTCCGAGAGCGTCGTCGCCCCGGTCAGCCCGATCAGCGCTGCGAAGACCGCCCCCCACCGATCCTCGATCAGCGTCGCCGCGAGACGGAACACGATGAAGGCGAGACATCCGAAGGGCAGCCCGGCGCACAGCGCCAACAGTCGCGGCGCGTGGTCGAACAGCGCAGTCCGCGCCAGCAGATAGGGCATGTCCTGCAACGGGTTCAGATAACCCTGGAACCCGGCGGCGAAATAGTCGAGCCCGAGCCGCCCGTGCAGCGCCGCGAAGGGCGCGTAGAGGTGATAATTCTGCAAGTCCCAATTGGCATCGGTGCGGTAGGCGAGGGAGAGCAGCGCGCCGATGACAAGGCAGAAAACGAGTTCGGCGATCCGGCGCGGCGCAACCCCACGCACCGCCGCCGCGCGGCTGGGCCGGGGTCCCGCCGTGGGCGATGTCGAATTGCCATGCATGATGTCGTCATACATGAGACGTGGTCGCCGATCTATATCCGCGTGCGACGCTTTGCGTCCTCCGCCGAGCGAGAGAGTAGGACAATATTCCTAGAGCGCTTTCCGATCCTGATGGATCGGATGATGCTCTATCATACTGATGAACCGAGCATCTTTATCCGATCAGATGGGATCATCTGATCGGATGATGCTCTAGGATTTTATCCCCAATCGCCGATCTGCGCCGCCCGCGCCCGGCGGGCAACGAAGCCGGCCCAGGCGCCAAAGGGGATCAGCGGCGCGAACACAACAACCGGCTTCCAGCCCGTCGCGGCACCGAGAAACCCGATGACGACAAGCCCGCCGAACGCCGCGAACCCCCAGTAAACCAGGGCGATCAACCGCGGATCGACCCCGGCGCGGTGCGCCACCTGATAGAGATGCCCGCGATGCGCGCGGGCCAGGTTTTTCCCCGCCAGCGCCCGCCGCGCCAGGGTGAACGCGACATCGAGCAGCACGCCCGAGAGCAGCAGCGGCACCACCAGGAACGAGAGCTGCACGTCCTGGTAATGCGTCGCGGCAATGCCGAGCACCGCCAGCATGAAGCCGCAGAACTGGCTGCCGACATCGCCCATGAAAATCCGCGCGCGCGGCCAGTTGAACGGCATGAACCCGGCCACCCCGCCCGCCAGCAGCAGCGCCGTGGTGTAGACGAAGAAGCCGCCATGCAGCCCCGCGATCGCGGCGAGGAACAGGCAGGTCACCAGCGTGGTGCCGGCCGCGAGCCCGTCCAACCCGTCGATGAAGTTCATCGCGTTGGTGACGAACAGGATCCAGCCGAGCGACAGCACCGGCCCCGCGGCGCCGAGTGCCACCCCGCCGATCAACGGCAGATCGAACCGCACCGCCGAAATCCCCGACCCCACCGCCACCAGTGCCGCGGCGAACTGCGCGCCGAGCTTCACCGCGAAGGGAAAATCCCGCAAATCGTCGAGCAGCGACACCGCTGCGATCAGCACGGCCGCCGCGATCACCCCGAGAAACACCGGCGCGGCCAGCCGCGAGACATGCCCATAGCGGTACAGCAGCACGATGCCGAGCAGAAACGCGCTGACAATGCCGACCCCGCCGGCCTTTGGCATCACCTTCGTATGGGCCTTGCGCGCGTCCGGCCGGTCCGGCACGCCGATGGCGATCATCAGCCGCACGACGAAGCCCGAAAACAGCGCAAGCCCGGCGAACAAGGCGAGGTGCCGCGGCAAGGCCAGCGAGGCGATGCCGGTATGGGGAAAATACGAAACCGTGTTCATGCGGCGCTATCCATGAACGAAGTTCGGCGCCGCATCAATCAGGCCCGCCTACCCGGCGTTTGCGGTGGCAGCGCCTGGCATGAAGGCCGCGCCGGCCTCGCGCAGGAAGCCGAGCAGCGCGGCCGAGGCCGGCATCATCGTCCGCTCCGCGAGATGCACGGCGAACCACTGGCGGATCACCGGCGTGCCCCTGATATCGAGCCGGGTCAGCCGGCCATCGCGCAATTCGGCGTCGATCGTGTGCGCCGAGAGAAAGGCGATGCCGAGCCCGGCCATCACCGCCTGCTTGATCGTCTCGTTGCTGCTGATCTGCATGCCAAGGCGCGGCGCGATGCCGGCGGCGGCGGCATAGGCCTCCATCAGCCGCCGCGTGCCGCTGCCCGCCTCGCGCGTCAGCATCACCTCGGCGTTCAGCTCCTCCGGCGGCACGTCCCGTCGCCCCGCGAGCCGATGGCCGGGCGGCGCGATCACCACATGCGGATGATCGCCGATCAGGTCGGCGATCACCTTCATGTCGGTCGGCGGCCGCCCCATGATCGCGAGGTCGACATCGTGCTGCGCGAGGCCGGTGATGATCTCGTCCCGGTTGCCCACCGTCAGCCGCAATTCGATGCCCGGATGCGCCGCGGCAAAGGCGGCGAGGGCGCGCGGCGCGTAATATTTCGCCGTGCTGATGATGCCGACATGCACCGCCCCGCGCTCGGCCCCGCTCAGCGCCGCGATGCCCGCCTCGGTCTCCCGCAGCACCGCCTCGATCCGCGCCGCGGCCTCCGCGACCAGCCGTCCGGCCGCCGTCAGCGCCATGCTGCCGGTCGAGCGCTCGGCCAACGGCACGCCCAGCTGGTCCTCCGCCGCCTTGATCTGCAGCGTCACCGCCGGCGGCGAAACGTGCAGGTCGCCGGCCGCCCGCGTCACCGAACCGTGCCGGCCGAGTGCCGCCACGGCGCGCAACTGGCGAAGCGTGATATTCAACATTCCTCCAAAGTAACGCTTAATTTTCATTCGAGCAAATTAAGCATTCCAAATTTTTGCGCCGCCGCTGTCCTGCGTTATGGCGGGCGGAGATTTTGGATGCGGTTGATGCTCGGGAGCAGGGATGCGGCAGTTCGACGTGATCATTCTGGGCGCCGGCGCCGCCGGGCTGATGGCCGCGATCGCCGCCGGCCGGCGCGGCCGCAGCGTG
Source organism: Pseudomonadota bacterium (assembly GCA_021849425.1). GTDB lineage: Bacteria > Pseudomonadota > Alphaproteobacteria > Acetobacterales > Acetobacteraceae > Acidiphilium. The sequence goes on along the minus strand of JAJZSY010000021.1, from coordinate 6,177 downwards.
CTGGTGCTCGACCATGCGCCCGAACCCGGCCGCAAGATCCTGATTTCCGGCGGCGGGCGCTGCAACTTCACCAACATCCACACCGCGCCCGACCGCTTCTTCTCGGAAAACCGCCGGTTCTGCGCCTCGGCGCTGGCCGGGTTCGGGCCGCGCGATGTCCTCGCCATGATCGTGTCCCACCGCATCGCCTGGCATGAAAAGACGCTCGGCCAGCTCTTCTGCGACGGGTCGGCCCGCGCCATCGTCGCCATGCTGCTCGCCGAATGCGCCGCCGCCGGCGTCGAGATCCGCACCGGTTGCACCATCACCGAGGTCGGCGGCGCGCCGGGCTTCCGCCTCGCCACCTCGGCCGGCCCGTTCGCCGCCGGATCGCTGATTCTCGCCACCGGCGGCCTGTCGATCCCGAAACTCGGCGCAACCGGCTTCGCTCACGATCTCGCCGCCCGCTTCGGCCTGCGCATCGTCAAGCCGCTTCCGGCGCTGGTGCCGCTGGTGCTGGAGGGCGAGGAGCGCGCCCGCGCCACCCCGCTGGCCGGCGTCTCGCAGCCGGTCGTCGCCGCCTGCGGCCGCGCCCGCTTCCGCGAGGCCATGCTGTTCACCCATCGCGGCCTGTCCGGCCCCGCCATCCTTCAGGTCTCGACTGCCTGGCGCGCCGGCATGGAAATCGGCATCGACCTGCTGCCCGACGAAAGCCCCGACTTCCTGCTCCGCCGCAAGCGCGAGGCGCCGAAATCCGCGCTGCGCACCCTGCTCGGCGGGGTGATGCCGCAGCGCTTGGCGGACGCATTCCTGCCCGCCACTCTGCCGCCCGGCCCGATCGCCGCGCTGGCCGATCGCGCGCTGCTTGATCTCGCCGCCCGGCTCAAATCCTGGACAATCGTGCCCGCCGGCACCGAGGGCTACGCCAAGGCGGAGGTCACCGCCGGCGGTGTGGACACGGCGGATCTGTCGCAGCGTACCCTGGCCGCAACGCGCGTGCCCGGCCTGTTCGTGGTGGGCGAGGCGGTGGATGTCACCGGCTGGCTGGGCGGCTACAATTTCCAGTGGGCCTGGGCCAGCGGCTGGGCCGCCGGCAGCGCGGCCTGACCGGAAGGATCAGCCCGGCGTCGTTCAGGCGGTCACCCGCGCCGGCCCGCCGAGGATCGGCGCATTGCCCGCCCCGAGGATCGGCGCATTGCCCGCGCCGGTAATCGTCGCCCGGCCCAGCGCCGGTGCCGTCTTGGGGCCGGCATCCGCCGCCGAACCGGCGGCGGCCGGGTCGGCGCGGCGCGGCGCGGGCTTGCGGGCGGGAGTGTGGGCGGCGGCGAAGGCGCGCAGATCGGCGGCGACGCGGTCGAGCACCCCGGCCCAGTCCCCCTGGGTCGTCTGGCGATAGATCCGCATGCCCGGATACCAGGGCGAGTCCGCGCGGTCCTGCATCCAGCGCCAGCACCCGTCCCGCCGCGACAGCATCCAGACCGGCGTGCCCAGCGCGCCGGCGAGATGCGCCACCGAGGTATCCACCGCGATCACGAGGTCGAGTTGCTCGACCAGCGCCGCGGTGTCGGCGAAATCCGTCACCTCGCCCATGAGATCGACCGCCTCCAGTGCCGCCGGCAGCCCCGTGCGGTCCTTCTGCAGGTTGTAGAACCGCACCCCCCCGATGCCCGCGAGCCGGGCGAGCAGCGCGGGATCGCCGATCGAGCGCCGCCGGTCGATCACCTCGCAATTGATGTCGTCGGGCCTTGAGCCACCGGCCCAAACCAGGCCGACCCGCAGCTTCGCCTCATCCCCGACCCGCGCCGCCCAGTCCGCCCGCAGCGCATCGGGCGGGGCGAGATAGGGGATGGTCGCCGGAATCGTCTCGATCGTGGTGCCGAACAGCCAGGGCAGGCTCATCAGCAGGGCGTGCATGTCGGCCCGCGGCGTAGCACTGCCGCGCGCGACAACCTCGGCAACGCCGTCCATGCCCCGCACCAGCCGTGCCAGTTCCGGCGGAACCTCCAGCACCACCTCCGCCCCGCGCGCGGCGACCAGCGGCGCATAGCGGACGAATTGCAGCGTGTCGCCCAGCCCCTGCTCGGCGACGAGCAGGATGCGGCGGCCGGCCAGATCCTCTCCCCGCCACGCGGGGCCGGCCTCGGCGGCAACCGGTTCGCGCCCGCGCCATTCGTGCTCGGCCCAGCCGCGCCGGAAATCGCCCGCCGCCAGCAGGGTGAGCGAAAGATTGTAGCGCCAGGTCGCGTTGCCCGGCTCCAGCCGATAACAGCGCTCGTGCATCACCAGCGCCGCGCCGACCTCGCCGAGGCAATGCAGCGCGTTGGCGAGATTGTTCAGCACGCCGGCATGCAGCGGGCTACGCGCCAGCGCCTCGCCATAGACCCGCGCCGCCTCGCTGAATTCGCCGAGATCGAAATGCTTGCCGCCGAGGCAGATCAGCGCATCGATATTCTCCGGCAATTGCGCGACGCCTTCGAGTGCCATCGCCTTGGCCTGCTCGAACAGGCCGAGCTGCCGCAGCGCCTCGGCCATGCCGCAATAAGCGAGCCCGAGCCGCGGCGCGGCGCGCACGCAGGCAAGATAGGCCTCGATCGCCTCTTTCGGCCGGCCCGACAGCTGCAGCGCGTTGGCGCGGTTCAGCAACGCCTCCGGCTGGGCCGGCGCCCGTTCGAGGCAGGCGGCGAAGAGGGCGGCGGCCTCCTCGTGACGTCCCGCGGCAACGGCCTGATTGCCGGCCTCGAACATCTGTCTGGCGTGTGCATCCATCGGCGGGGACCCTCTTGGTCGTCGAGCCTCGGACCCTCGCATGAAAAGTTTAACGCGGGGTTTCCGGCGCGACCTCCGCCTGCCTGATCCAGCCGGATTCGCCCTGCTGCCAGTAGGTCAGCGCGTGGCCGGCGGCGCGCGCCGCCTTCCAGCGCGTCCGCGCCGCCGCCACCGCGTCCGGATCGTTGCCGTCGAACAGGTCGAACACCCGCTCGAAACCCTCCAGCGCCGCCGTCGCCCCATCCACCAGAAACAGGAACCGCGCGCCGTTCGGCACATCCTCGCCGGTGGTCAGCCAGATCGGCTGCGCCGCGCCATGACCCATCGCCGCGGTGCCGTGGGGCAGCCAGTCCACCCCCGGCGCGCGCCAGAGGGCGGCGTCCAGCGCCTCGATCCGGGCGGGATCGGTGCCGCGCACCACCGCCCGTGCGCCGGCGGCGAGGGTGCGGGCGAGCAGGGCGGGCAGGGCGGCGTCCAGCCCGGTGCGCGTCAGGTGGTAGAAGCCGACCTGCGCCATCGTCTTACGCGCGCCATCGTCTCATTCGATGACGATGCGCGGCCCGCGCGCCGTCCCGGCGCCATCGAGCCCCGCCGCCACCGCATCGGCCACCGCGGCGAAGGCGCGCCCGGCCTCGCTCTCCGGCGCGCTGGCAGCGATCGGCGTGCCGGCATCCGAGGTCTCGCGGATCGGCGCCAGCAGCGGCACCGCGCCAAGGAAGGGCACGCCGAGCCGCACCGCCTCGGCCTCGGCGCCGCCATGGCCGAAAATATCGGTCCGGGTGCCGCAATTCGGGCAGCAGAAGAAGCTCATGTTCTCGACCACGCCGAGGATCGGCACCCGCACCTGACGGAACATCGAAATGCCGCGCCGCGCATCCAGCAGCGAGATGTCCTGCGGGGTGGAGACGATGACCGCGCCGGCGAGCTTCAGCCGCTGGGCGAGGGTGAGCTGCACGTCGCCGGTGCCGGGCGGCAGGTCGAGCACCATCACATCCAGCTCGGGCCAGGCCACCTGCGTCATCAGCTGGGTCAGCGCGTTGAGCACCATCGGCCCGCGCCAGACCATCGCGGTTTCCTCCTCGACGACATGGCCGATCGAGATCGCCTTCAGCCCCCAGGCCTCGATCGGCACCAGCTTGTTGCCCGCCATCTCGGGCTTGCCCTTCGTGCCGAGCATGCGCGGCAGCGAGGGGCCGTAGATATCGGCATCGAGCAGGCCGACCCGCTTGCCCTGCCGCGCCAGCGCCACCGCGAGATTGACCGCGACGGTCGATTTCCCGACCCCGCCCTTGCCGGAGGCGACCGCGACGATCGACCCCACCTGGCCGAGCAGCGTGCCGGGTTCCTGCGCCTGCGTCTGGGCTTGCGGCTGCGGGGCGGCGGCGCGCGGGGCGGTGAACATCACCGTCGCGTTGCGCACACCCGGCATCGCGGCGAGATCGGCCTCCAGCGCCCGGCGCATCGGTTCCTGCCGCGCGGCATCCGCCTTCGCCACCATCAGCGCCACCTGCACCAGCCCCTCGCGGGTGGCGACGCTGTCCACCATGCCGGCGGGAATGCCCGCGCCCTCCGCCGTGCGGAAGGCGCCGATGCGCGCGCGCACCGCAGTTTCATCTATCGCAGCCATGATTCTGTCCTTGTCAGCCTCTGGGTCAGCCTGTGGTCGGGTTTACGCCACGCCGGCGCGTTGGGAAATCTGCCCGCGCAGCAGCGCCGGATCGCTCACCGGCAGCGAGCAGGTCTGGGCGCGGCAGACGAAGGCGGCGGGTTCGGCGGCGCTCTTGCCATGCGCCGGGTGGCCCTCCGGCAGCGCGGCGGCGTCGCCCACCGGCAGCACCACCACCGCCGGGTCGAACTGGGCGAGGGCGGCGCGATGCAGTGCCGCGAAGCGCGGATCGGCCGCATCGCCGAGGATGACCACACTGGCGCCTTCCTCCAGCAGCGCCGCCGCGGCAAGCAGGGTGGGGAAGGCGGACAGCGCCCGCCGCTCGCCGGTATGCGAGGCGATCAGCGCCGCCGCCGCGTCGCGATGCGCCGGATTGCCGGTCAGGTGATGCAGGATCGCCAGAGCCTCGGCGAACAGGCCGGCGCCGGACGGCGTCGCGTTGTCGAACGAGGCGCGGGGGCGGATGGAGCCGGGCAGGTCGGCCGCGTCCGCGGCGGTGAGATACAGCCCGCCCTGGCCGTCGCCGAAAGCGGCGAGCGTCGCCGCGGCGACCCGCTCCGCCTGGTCGAGATAGGCGCCGCGCCCGGTCGCCTGGTAGAGAGCAAGGGTGGCGCGCAGCATCGCCGCCTGGTCGTCGAGCAGGCCGGAGGCCGAGATCTTGCCCCGGCGGAGCGCATGGTCGAACCGCCCATCGGCGCGGCCGAGCAGGGCGGTGACGGCGCCGTGCGCGGCGATGGCGAGATCGAGCCAGTCCGGCCGGGCGAACACCGCGCTCGCCCGCGCCAGGGCGGCGATGGCGAGGCCGTTCCAGTCGGCCAGGATCTTGTCGTCCCAGCCGGGGCGGACCCGGCCTTCGCGGGCGGCGAACAGGCGGGCGCGCAGGGCGGCGAGGCGCGCCTCGGTTTCGGGGTGTTCGGGATGCGTCGCACGGGTGAGGATCAGCTTGCCCTCCCAGTTGCCGGCGGCGGGGCAGGGGTAGTGATCCTCGAACAGCGCCATGTCCGCCCCGAGCACGGATGCGATCTCCTCGCGCGTCCAGACATAGAATTTGCCTTCCTCGCCCTCGGAATCCGCATCCTCCGAGGCGGCGAAGGCGAGCGTGCCGTCGGGCGCGGGGTCGTGCTTCGCCCGCATGTCCCGCCGCAGCCACTCGACCAGCTCCTCGGCGCGGGCGGCGAGCAGCAGGTCCGGCTCGGCGGCATGGGCGAGGGCGAGCAGGTCGAGCAGCTGCGCGTTGTCGTAGAGCATCTTCTCGAAATGCGGCACCAGCCAGCTTTCATCGGTGGCGTAGCGGGCGAAGCCGCCGCCGAGATGGTCGCAGATGCCGCCCTGCGCCATCCGCGCGAGCATCAGCGCCACCACCGCGCCCGCCTCGTGCCGGCCGGTGCGGGCGTATTCGCCCCAGAGGAAGCGGAAGATCGGCGCGTTGGGGAATTTCGGCGCGCCGCGCAGCCCGCCCTCCTCCCAGTCCACCATGCCGAGGAACCGCTCGGTCACCGCCGCGAGATCGCCGGGGGCGATCGGCGCGCCGGGCTTCAGCTCGGCATGGGCGGCGATGCGCCTGAGCAGCGAGGCGCCGCTGCGGGCGAATTTCTCGCCGTCCTTCCTCCAGGCGTCGGCGACCATTTCCAGCACCTGCCGGAACGAGGGCCGGCCCCAGCGCGGCTCGGGCGGGAAATAGGTGCCGCCGAAGATCGGCGCGCCATCCGGCGTCATGATCACGGTGAGCGGCCAGCCGCCCTGCTCGCCCATCGCCTGCACCGCGG
>JAJZSY010000053.1 GCA_021849425.1 Pseudomonadota bacterium | reverse complement strand
GAAATCTTGAGCCAGGTCAGTTGATTCATATGATCAATAGCGAAAATCAAAAAAAGAAAAACTTTTCAATTTCATTCGATCAAAGCAATACAAATAAATACAGAATAAATATAAAAAATATTTCTGAAACCACCTGTCGATTCATGGTGGATATGTCTTTCAGTTCAAACATAATAAAGGATGTTTCGATCAATAAAAAATCGATCGCCATGTTTCAGGTTCAGCCAGTCGAAGGGCCTTTCATCAGGGTGAATGGCAAGGCTGTCACGCTCGCTCAGGATGACTATGCTCGAAGACAATGCCGGGCCAGCGGAACGGGACTCCGGATCGGCCTCGGTATTGTTATCCATCCGCGCGATGATTGATGCTCTATTTATCAATGCCATAGAGCACTCCATCCGATCCGGATGGATCGGAAAGCGCTCCAGAAAAAACAATTATCTCCGGCTCGGGCGGCGGCGGACATGTCGGGCAGGCGTCATGCGTTTCGGGTTCGCCGCGGGGCGACGGGCGCCCTCCGCCGTGATGCGCTTCATTCGCCTCTTGCCGTTTGTCCGTCGCACGGGGCGATAACATATTGATTTTCATGCCGTTGGAAATTTGAATATTCTCATTGATGAAAGTCTTCTTGACAGACGGCAAGTGAGTAGTGTCAGTTAAGAAAATAATAGTCCTGTCGTTTTGCGGTTGGCATCGTTTTTCGCGGTGTCCGCGCTGCTGGTGGGAAGGACGTCGACTATGGAGTATTCAGCCCATTATTGGGTAATGCTGCTGTATACCTGTTGCGTGGTCGTGCTGGTCGCGGGCATGATCGGGGTGTCCCACTTTCTTGGTCAGCGGCACCTGAAGCGGGCCACCAGCGAGCCCTTTGAATCCGGCATCGTCACCGTGGGCTACGCCCGCTTCCGGCTGCCCGTGCAGTTCTATCTGATTGCGATGTTCTTCGTGATCTTCGATCTTGAAGCGGCGTATCTCTATGCGTGGGCCACCGCCGTTCATGAAGCGGGATGGACCGGCTATTGCGTGATCGCGGTCTTCGTTCTCGCGCTGCTTGCCGCGCTCGTCTATCTGTGGCGCGCGGGGGCGCTGGAATGGGGGCCGAGGCCGCGGCGGCTTGTCAGGGCGCGGGGGCGCTGAGGCGATGCGGTTCACCTTCGGCAAAGGCGGAACGGGACAACAGGCTTCCACGACGGCGCCGCTCCTGCGCGGCCGCGGCGGCGCCGGCCATCCGCCCGCCGCATCCCCCGGCGGCGGCACCTTCACCGATGCCGTGCGCCGCAACGTCGCCCTCGGCCGGCTGGAGGACATGGTGGCCTGGGGGCGGAAATATTCGATCTGGCCGTTCAATTTCGGCCTCTCCTGCTGCTATGTCGAGATGGCGACGGCCTTCACCAGCAAGTTCGACATCGCCCGGTTCGGCTCGGAAGTGCTGCGCGCCACCCCGCGCGAGGCCGACCTGATCGTCATCTCCGGCACCGTCTTCGTGAAGATGGCGCCCGTCATCAAGTATCTCTACGACCAGATGCTGGAGCCGCGCTGGGTGATCTCGATGGGCGCCTGCGCCAATTCGGGCGGGATGTATGACATCTACGCCGTCGTTCAGGGCGCTGACAGTTTCCTGCCCGTCGATGTCTACGTCCCCGGCTGCCCGCCGCGGCCGGACGCGCTGCTTGAAGGGCTGACGCTGTTGCAGAATTCGATCGGCTCCGAACGCCGGCCGCTGAGCTGGATGATCGGGCCCAACGGCGCCGAGAAGATCGAGCGGCCCAGCTTCCGCGATCTCAAACACCAGGAGAGGCAAGCGGCCGGCAGCCTCCCCACGCCGGACAGCGTGTAGGGAGGGCGGGATGCTGACGGAATTCAACAGCATCCCCGCCACAGAGGCCGAACAGCGCATCGTGTCCGACCTGGTCCGCACGCTCGGGCCGATCGCGTTCACCCTGCAACAGACCGCCGACCAAATCCCGACCATCTGGATCGATCGCGACATCCTGCACGCCGTGATCCGGCACCTGCGCGAGGGCGCAGCGCAGCGGTTCCAGATGCTCTATGACCTCACCGCGATCGACGAACGCCAGCGCGTCCATCGCGACGGCCTGCCGAAAGCCGATTTCACCCTCGTCTATCATCTGGTCTCCTTCGAGCGGAACGACGATGTGCGCATCAAGGTGCCGCTCGCCGAGGGCGCGCTGGAGGTGAGAAGCATCGCGGATATCTGGCCCAACGCCAACTGGTATGAGCGCGAGGTCTGGGACATGTTCGGCATCGGCTTCGCCGGCCACCCGACCCTGTTCCGCATCCTCACGCCGCCGACCTGGACCGGGCATCCGCTGCGCAAGGACTATATCGCCCGTGCCACCGAAATGGGCCCCTACATCCTCACCGAGGAGAAGGAGCGCGCCGAACAGGAGGCGCTGCGCTTCAACCCCGAGGCCTGGGGCATGAAGCGGCACAGCGAGAACTCCGACTTCATGTTCCTCAATCTCGGCCCCAACCATCCGAGCGTCCACGGCGTGTTCCGCATCATCCTCCAGCTCGAGGGCGAGGAAATCGTCGACGCCGTGCCCGAGATCGGCTTTCATCATCGCGGCGCCGAGAAGATGGCCGAGCGCCAGTCCTGGCACACCTACATCCCCTATACCGACCGCATCGACTATCTCGGCGGCGTGATGAACAACTTCCCCTACGTGATGGCGGTCGAGCGCCTCGCCGGGATCGAGGTGCCCTCCCGCGCGCAGATGATCCGCATCATGCTCGCCGAGCTGTTCCGCATCGCGAGCCATCTCGTTTTCTACGGCACCATGTCGCAGGATGTCGGCCAGCTTTCGCCGGTCTTCTACATGTTCTCCGACCGCGAGCGGGTGTTCCAGATCATCGAGGCGATCTGCGGCTTCCGCATGCATCCGGCCTGGTTCCGCATCGGCGGTGTCGCGGCGGATCTGCCGCAGGGCTGGGACCGGATGATCCGCGACTATCTCGACTACCAGTCGAAGCGGCTCGATGAATACGACAAGCTCGTCATGCGAAACCGCCTCTTCAAGGCGCGCACGATCGGCGTTGGCGCCTACACGCTGGAGGAGGCGCTGGACTGGGGCGTGACCGGCCCCGGGCTGCGCGCCTGCGGCCTTGGCTGGGACTATCGCCGCGAGCGCCCCTATTCGGGATACGACCAGCTCGAGTTCGACATTCCGATCTGCCACAACGGCGACTGTTACGACCGCGTGGTCGTCCATATCGAGGAAATCCGCCAGAGCCTGCGCATCATCCGCCAGTGCCTCAACAACATGCCGCCCGGCCCCTACAAGTCCGACCACCGGCTGACGACGCCGCCGCTCAAGGAGCGGACGATGCAGGACATCGAAACCCTCATCACCCATTTCCTCAATGTCAGCTGGGGGCCCGTTCTGCCGCCGGGCGAGGCGATGGTCAGCATCGAGGCGACCAAGGGCATCAACGGCTATTACCTGGTCGCCGATGGCGACACCGTCTCCTACCGCACCCGCATCCGCACCCCCTCCTTTCCCCATCTGCAGATGATCCCGCTGATCAGCCGCGGCGCCTATGTCGCCGATCTGATCGCGATCATCGGCAGCATCGATTTCGTGATGGCCGATGTCGACCGCTGAACACGATCCGGCATCGGCGCCGCTCGATCCCGCCCTGCGCGAGACGATCGCCACTCTCAGGCGGGAGTCCGAAACCCCGCGCGCCGCCGGGATCGACGCGCTGAAGGCGGTGCAGAAGCGCCACGGCCATGTCTCCGACGACCATCTCGCCGAAGTGGCCGCCCTTCTCAACATGACGCCCGCCGAGCTTGATGGCGTCGCCACCTTCTACAACCTGATCTTCCGCCGCCCGGTGGGCCGGCATGTCATTCTGCTGTGCGACAGCGTGGCCTGCTGGGTGATGGGCGCCACCGCCGCGCGCAACCTGCTGCGCCAGCGCCTCGGCATCGAGCCGGGGGAAACCACGCCGGACGGCCGCTTCACCCTTCTGCCGATCGTCTGCCTCGGCTGCTGTGACCGCGCCCCGGCGATGATGATCGGCGACGACCTGCACGGCGACCTCACCCCCGAGCGGATCGACGCGATCCTGGAGCAATACAGGTGATGGCGATGGTGGACAGACCGCTCACTTCATACATCCAGCCCGGCCGCCAGCCGCTCGACATCGCCGGCTACGAGCGCGCCGGCGGCTATGCGGCGATGCGCAAGGCCTTCGGCATGTCGCCGGAACGCGTCGTCGAGGAGGTCAAGCGGGCGAAGGTGCGCGGCCGCGGCGGCGCGGGCTTCCCCGCCGGCCGCAAATGGGAAGGCGTGCAGCACGGCGAGGATGCGCCGCGCCACCGCTACCTCATCATCAACGCCGACGAGATGGAGCCCGGCAGCTTCAAGGACCGTCTCCTGCTCGAAGCCGCGCCGCATCTGATGATCGAGGGGATCATCATCGGCGCCTTCGCGGTTCAGGCCGAGACCGCCTATATCTTCGTCCGCGGCGAATACGTGCTGGCGATGGAGCGGCTCTCCCGCGCCGTGGCCGAGGCCGAGGCGCGCGGCTATCTGGGCGCCGACATCCTGGGCTCCGGCTTCTCGCTCACCATCCACGTCCATGGCAGCGGCGGGCGCTATATCTGCGGCGAGGCCAGCGCGTTGTTTTCCGCGCTGGAGGGCAAGCGCGCCGTGCCGCGCACCCGCCCGCCGCGCTCGACGACCAGCGGCCTGTGGGGCAAGCCGACCGTCGTCAACAATGTCGAAACGCTGTGCTGCGTGCCCTCGATCATCGAGCGCGGCGCGGACTGGTTTCTCGGCCTGAGCCGTAGCGCGACCGAAGGCGGCACCAAGCTCTACGGCGTCAGCGGCCGGGTCAAGCGCCCGGGTCTGTGGGAACTGCCGGTGGGCACGCCGCTCAACGAGATCATCGAGGAGCATGCCGGCGGCATGCGCGAGGGCTACGAGGCGCGCGCGGTGCTGCCCGGCGGCGCGTCGACCGCGTTCATCATGCGCGAGACTTTCGACGTTCCGATGGATTTCGACTCCGTCGGCAAGATCGGCAGCTGGCTCGGCACCGCCAACATCCTGGTGCTGGACCAGAGGCGCTGCCCGGTCGGCCTGCTGCGCAACATCGAGCATTTCTTCGCCCAGGAATCCTGCGGCTGGTGCACCCCCTGCCGCGACGGGCTGCCCTGGGTCGAGCGCATTCTCGCGGCGCTGGAAGCCGGCGAGGGCGCGGCGGATGACATCGAGCTGCTCGCCCACCATGTCGACTTCCTCGGCCCCGGCCGCACCTTCTGCGATCTCGCCCCCGGCGCGATGGCGCCGCTGCGCAGCGGCCTGAAATTCTTCCGTGAGGAATTCGAACGACATGTCAGTGAAGGGCGCTGCCCCTGGCACGACACGGCGGAGGGCTGGGCATGACGACCTTCGAGGTGGACGGCAAGACCCTGACCGCGAAGCCCGATGAAAACCTGCTCCAGGCCTGCCTCGGCGCCGGGCTCGACCTGCCGTATTTCTGCTGGCACCCGGCGCTCGATTCGGTCGGCGCCTGCCGGCAATGCGCGGTCAAGCAGTATGACGGGCCGGACGACCAGACCGGCCGCATGGTGATGGCCTGCATGACCCCGGTGCCGGAGGGCGCGCGCTTCTCGATCGCCGATCCCGAGGTTGTCGCTTTCCGCGCCAGCGTGATCGAGTGGCTGATGGTCAACCACCCGCATGACTGTCCGGTCTGCGAAGAGGGCGGCGAATGCCACCTGCAGGACATGACGGTGATGACCGGCCACACCTATCGCCGCTACCGCTTCACCAAGCGCACCCATCGCAACCAGGATCTTGGGCCGTTCATCAAGCACGAGATGAACCGCTGCATCGCCTGTTACCGCTGTTCACGCTTCTATCGCGACTATGCCGGCGGCCGGGATTTCGATGTTTTCGCCGCCCATGATCACGTCTATTTCGGCCGCCACGCCGATGGCGCGCTGGAGAGCGAGTTCAGCGGCAATCTCATCGAGATCTGCCCGACCGGCGTGTTTACCGACAAGACGTTTTCCGCCCATTACGTCCGCAAATGGGACATGCGGGGCGCGCCCTCGATCTGCGCCCATTGCGGCCTTGGCTGCAACACCATCGCCAATGCCCGCGCGGATCGCCTGCGCCGGATCGTCAATCGCTACAACGGCGCGGTCAATACCTATTTCCTCTGCGATCGCGGGCGCTTCGGCTATGGCTTCGTCAACCAACCCGACCGTCTGCGCGCGGCGATGGGGCGCGGCGATGATGGAAGCCTGGCGGCGATCGACCGCGACGACGCGATCGCCCGGCTCGCCGCCCTGCTGCGCGCCGGCGGCACCGTCATCGGCATCGGCTCGCCGCGCGCCTCGCTGGAATCGAACCACGTTTTGCGCCAGCTCGTCGGCGACCGGAATTTCTACCCCGGCGTCAGCGCGGGGGAGGCGCGCCTGTTGCGCCTCGTCGCCGATATTCTCGGCTCGGGCGCCGTGCATGTCCCCTCGCTGCGCGAGATGGAGACGGCGGATACGGTGCTTGTTCTCGGCTCGGACCTGCCCAACGCCGCCCCGCGCGCGGCGCTCTCCATCCGTCAGGCTTCGCGCGGCGCCGGCATCGCGCGGGCGGCGGCGGTGAAAATTCCCGTCTGGCAGGATACCGGCGTGCGCAATCACGCCGGCGACACGCGAAGCCCCGTGTTTATCGCCACCCCCGCCTCGACACGGCTGGACGACATCGCCCAGCGCGCCCTCCGCGCCGCGCCGGACGACATCGCGCGGCTCGGCTTCGCGGTGGCCGCCCGGATCGACCCCGCGGCACCGGATGTTCCCGATATCACCGAAGACCTCGCCGCCGCCGCGCGCGAGATCGCCGAGGCGCTGCTCGCCGCGCCGAACCCGCTCGTCGTCTCCGGCGTCGAGAGCGGCGAGGAGAGCATCATCCGCGCCGCCGCCAACATCGCCGCCGCCCTGCGCGCCCGCGGCAAGACGCCGGCGCTGCTGCTGAACGTTCCCGAATGCAACAGCCTCGGCCTCGCCCTGATGACGGCGGGGGAGGCCAGTGTCGAAACCGCGCTGGCGCGGCGGGCATCCCTCGTCATCGTGATCGAGAACGACCTCGACCGCCGCGCGCCGGCGGCGGCGATCGAGGCCGGGCTCGCCGCCGCGCGCCTCGTGGTGCTCGACCATTCCGACAGCCCCACCACGCGCCGCGCCGATCTCGTTCTGCCCGCCGCGAGCTTCGCCGAGGCCGAAGGCACCCTGGTCAGCGCCGAGGGGCGGGCGCAGCGCTTCTACCCGCCGATCATCGCCGAAGGCGGCATCGCCGAATCCTGGCGCTGGCTTGTCGCCGCCGCCCGCGCGGCGGGTCTCGACGCCTGCGAGGGCCTGACCACGATCGAGGCCATTGCCGCGGCCCTGGCGGCGGCGATGCCGCGTTTCGCCGGCCTGCCTGCTGTCGCGCCGCCGGCGGATTTCCGGGTCGTCGGTTCCCGGATCGCCAGCGAAACCCGGCGCTATTCCGGCCGCACCGCGATCGATGCCGGGCGCAGCGTCCATGAACCGATGCCGCCCGTCCCGGCGGACTCGCCCTTCAGCGCGACGATGGAAGGCCATCACGGCACCATCCCGCCGGCCCTGCGCCCGGTGTTCTGGGCGCCGGGCTGGAACTCGGTGCAGTCGCTCAACCGCTTCCAGGCGGAAATCGACGGCCCGCTCAAGGGCGGCGATCCCGGCGTGCGCCTGCTCGAAGCGCGGCCGGACGCCACGCTTCGCTACGACGCAACGATCCCCGCCGCGTTCTCCCCGCGGCTGGACGAGTGGCGCGCGGTCCTGCTGCCCCGCGTCTTCAATGACGATGAACAGGCCGGCCGCGCCCCGGCGATCCGTGACCGCGCGGCACCACCCGCGCTCGTCCTCAACGCCGCGGACGCAGCCTCGCTCGGCGTCGCCGCCGGCCAGCCTGTTTCCTGCGCGATCGGCGATGCGCGGGAGGATCTGGCGGTCGAGATCGATCCCGCCCTGCCGCGCGGGGTCGTGGGTCTCGCCGGCCTCGCGCAGACGGCGCACGCCGTGCCCGCATGGCTGCGGCTGCGCCCGGCGGAGCCGAAGGTGTCATGACCCACGGCAACGAGATCGTCATCGGCCTGCTGAACGTCGTGATCGGCCTCGCGGTGCTGATGGCGGCGGCTGGCCTGCTGACCTGGATCGAGCGCCGCCTGCTCGGCTTCTGGCAGGACCGTTACGGCCCCAACCGCGCCGGCCCCTTCGGCGTGCTCCAGGTCGTCGCCGACGGGATCAAGCTGCTTTTCAAGCAGGATTGGATTCCCCCCTTCGCCGACCCGGTCATTTTCGTCATCGCCCCGGCGATCTCGATGGTCACGGTGATGCTCGCCATCGCCGTCGTTCCGGCGACGCCGATGATCGGCATCATCGGCAATCTCAATGTCGGCCTGCTGTTCTTTCTCGCGATGAGCGGGCTCGGCGTCTACTCGGTGGTGCTCGCCGGATGGTCGTCGAACAACAAGTTCTCGCTTCTCGGCGGCATGCGCGCCGCCGCCCAGATGGTCAGCTACGAGGTCTTCATGGGGCTGTCGCTGGTGGGCGTGGTGATGCTCGCGGGCTCGTTCAACCTGACCGATGTCGTCCACAGCCAGCGGCATCTCTGGTACGTGGTGCCGCAATTCATCGGCTTCGTCGTCTTCTTCCTCGGCGGCATCGCCGAAACCCATCGCCTTCCGTTCGATTTGCCCGAGGGCGAGAACGAACTCGGCGCCGGGTTCCACACCGAGTATTCCGGCATGAAGTTCGGCATGTTCTTCGTCGGCGAATATATCGGCATCATCGTCGTCTCGGCGATGACGACGGTGCTGTTCCTCGGCGGCTGGTATGGCCCGCTGCTGCCGCCGTTTCTCTGGTTCGCGATCAAGACCGGGTTTTTCGTCGCCTTCTTCATCCTGCTGCGCGCCGCCCTGCCGCGCCCGCGCTACGATCAGTTCATGGCGTTCGGCTGGAAAATCCTGCTGCCGCTCACCTTGCTGAACATTCTCGTCACCGGCGCGCTGATGCTCGCCGGGCCGGCCGCATGAAGGGGAGGGGGTCATGCTGAGTTCGCTGGTCACGCTCTGGTACACGTTCCTGCATTTGTTCCAGCGCAACGTGACGGTGTCGTATCCCGACGAGATGCCCTATCTCGCGCCGCGCTATCGCGGCCGGATCGTGCTCACCCGCGACCCGGACGGCGAGGAACGCTGCGTCTCCTGCTATCTCTGCGCGGTCGCCTGCCCGGTCGACTGCA
>JAJZSY010000020.1 GCA_021849425.1 Pseudomonadota bacterium | reverse complement strand
CGCCGAGGCCGCGCCATCGGCGCCGATCACCGCCCGCGCCGCCACCGTGTGCCGCATTTCGCCGGCGCGGTAATGCACCAGCGTCCGCCCGTCCGCCGCGCGCTCGATGCGCTCGTGCCGCCCGGTCCGCCGCACCGCGCCGGCCCGCGCCGCCCGCGCGCGCAGGAACTCGTCGAACACGTCGCGGTCCACCATGCCGACGAACCCGTCCCCGGCGATCGGCATCGACACCTGCCGCCCGCGCGGCGAAACGATGCGCGCCCCCCGCGCGCGGGCCACCAGCAGATGATCGGGGATGTCGAACTCATGGATGAGCCGCGGCGGCACCGCGCCGCCGCAGGGCTTGATCCGCCCCGCGCGGTCGAGCAGCAGCACCGCGCGGCCGGCCCGCGCCAGCGTGGCGGCGGCCGTCGCCCCGGCCGGTCCGCCGCCGATCACCGCCACGTCGTATTCCTCTATCGCGGCCATTTCACGCTCCTCCGCCGGCGAGCGCGAAAGCGCAGACCAGCATGCCAATCACATAAAGCGTCGTCCCGGTCGCGTTGTACCAGGGGGCGCGCTCGCGCGGGCGCTGCAGCAGCCTTCCCATCAGCCCGAGCTGGCACGCCAGCAACAGCCCGACCGCGAACGCCGCGAGCGGGTGATCCCAGGCGATCATCAGCCCGATCACCACGATCTGCGGCAGCGCCATCACCACGCAGGCGAGCCGCGCCGCCGGGCCGACGCCGAGCTGCACCGGCAGCGACCTGATGCCGCTCCGCCGATCCCCCTCGACCGACTTGAAATCGTTCAGCGTCATGATGCCATGCGCGCCGAAACTGTAGAGCAGCGCCAGCCACAGCACCGGGGCGGAGGGCAGCGCGCCGCGCATCACCGCCGCCCCGGTGAACCACGGCACCCCCTCGTAGCAGAGGGCGACGGCGGCATTGCCCCACCAGCCATTGCGCTTCAGCCGCAGCGGCGGCGCGCTGTAGGCCCAGGCCGCGAGCAGGGCGAACACCGCGGCGCCGACGCCCCAGCGCCCGAGCGGGGCCGCCACCGCGAGCGACAGCGCCGTCCAGATCAGCGCGACATAAAGCCCCCAGCGCCCCGGCATCCGCCCCGAGGGGATCGGCCGGTCCGGCTCGTTGATCGCATCGACATGGCGGTCGAACCAGTCATTCACCGCCTGCGAGGTGCCGCAGACCATCGGCCCGGCCAGCACCATGCCGAGCAGAAGCTCCGGCCAGCGCCCGGCCAGCGGCGCGCCGGAGGACACCGCACCGCACACGAACGCCCAGATCGCGGCGAACCACGTGACCGGCTTGAGAAGTTCGAGACAGACCCGCGGCGCGGGCAGGGATGAAGGGGCGACGCGCAGGGGAGCAAGCGTGAGGTTCGGCTCTTTCGCTGACGCCATCGCTCCCCCTTCGGCCTATCCGGGGCTGGCCGGCGCGGCATCCATCATGCCGTAGCGCCGCAGCTTCACGTAAAGGCTCTGTCGCGACAGGCCGAGCATCTCGGCCGCCGAGGCCCGGTTGTCGCCGGTGATGTCGAGCGCCGCCTCGATCGACAGCCGCTCGATCACGTCGGTCGCCTCGCGGACGATGTCCTTGAGCGACACCCGGCCGATCAGCTCGCCGATCTGTTCGAGCGAGCGCGGCACGGCCCGCGTCGCGCTCGGGCGCATCAGCTCCGGCGTCCCCCGCCCGGCGACGTTGCGGATCGCGAAACCATAGCAGGGCTTGCCGCCGCTGGTGACCGACACCGCCGAAATCTCGACTTCGATCTCGGTGCCGAACTCGTCGCGCAAGGTGGTGGGATAGAGCCGCACAGACCCGTTCTGCCGCAGATTGGCGGTCACCACCGGCAGGTCCACGCCCGGCCGGCCGAGCCACTGCTCCAGCGAATGCCCGACGACCTGCTCGGCGGACGCCGCCTGCACCATCTCGGCGAAGGCCGCGTTCGCCGCGATCACCCGCCCGTCATGACCGGCGACGACGAAGCCATCCGGCGCGTTGTCGATCAGTTTCAGCAGATCCGCCCGGCTGTCCGCCAGCACGTCCTGCCGCACGGCGCGCGGCGCCGGCGCCAGGCGGATGAGGAAGTGCAGCCCGCCGCCCTGACGGATCACGAAGGCCGAGAGATGCGCCGGCTCCGCCTGCCCGAGCAGGCGGATCGGCGTGTCATCGGCGCGGCCGGCCCGGCTCACCCCACCCAGCATCTGGTCGAGCGCCGCCCGGCTGCCCGGCTCCACCAGGTCGGCGACGGGCCGCCCCACCAGCTTGCCCTGCCCGTGAAACATCCGCTGCGCCGCCGGATTGGCCTCGACCACGCGCTGCGTCGCGCCATCGACCACCAGCATCGGCTCGGAGGATTTCTGGAACAGGATGCGATAGCGCGTCTCGACATGGCGCAGCCGCGAATAATCCCGCTCCAGCGATTGCTGCACGTCGATCAGCCGCTGCTGCAACACGGCGATGGTCCTGAGATCGCGCCCGAACGCGACGACGCTGCCCTTCTCGCCGATAGCGAGCGCCGAAAACAGCACCGGAACGTCGCGGCCGTCGCGGCCGGGGCAATTCACGTGCCGGTCCGAGGCGAGCGGCTGCGCGGCCTGGTCATCGCCCGCCGCCCGCAGCATCGCCGCCACCTTGTCACGGCTTTCCACCGTCACGGTGTCCGCCCAGCGCTGCCCGACCCAGTCGGAAATCTCGGCGAACTCGCGCGCGAGTCCGGCGTTCTGCACCGCGATGTCACGGATCACGCCCTTCCGGTCGACGATCAGCGCAATATCCGCCATCGTCGCAATCATCATGCCGACAATGTCCGGACTCATGCCGACGAGCCATTTGCCGGGCGATTTGAAGGCTTTCATCTCGGACCACTCTTTCAGCCGTTTGTATATATATTCGAGACGTCTGAAGTATCCTCCCTGGTGTCAACTTTCAACTACCCTGGTCGTCAATGCGCACTGACATGCGTCTCGTTCAGGGCAAAATTCAGCGCCGCGCCGCCTCGCGGTTGAGCGTCAGCCTTCCGGCCTGGCGCAGCGCGTCCTGCGCGTCGGCGGCCATCGAGTCCGCGCCCACGAACTGGCAGCGTTCCGGATAGTCGAGAAAGGCCTTGCCGCCGACCATCACATGCAGGTCGGGGTTCGGCGCGACGGCGCGCAGCGAGCGGATGATGGCGGGCAGGCCCTTCAGCCAGCGGTCCGTCGTCACCGACAGGCCGATGACGTCGAACCAGTTGCGCCGCGCGATGCCGAGCAGCACCGTGCGGGTGCTGCGCGGCTCGGCACTCACCAGCCAGCCGGCATGGCTGAACACATCCGCCAGCACCGCGATCCCGAATGTGTGCTGCTCGCCCGGCGCCGCCGCGAACAGCGCATGCCCGGCCACCCGCGCGCCTCCGCCCGGCAGGTCCGCCGGCGGCCCGCTCTCGATCAGGATCTGGTTGAGCCGCACCATGCCGAGCGTGACGGCGGCGAAATCGCAGCGGTCCTCCTCCCACAACACGCCGAGCCGGCGCGCCGCAGGGGTCAGCAGGTCGTGCAGGATCATGTCATGATCCGCCCCGCGCGCGGTGAACTGGTCGATCAGCACATGCGCGCGGCTCAGATCGTCGGTCAGGATGCAGCCGAGAAACTGCTCGACCTCCCGCGCCGAAGGCCGGATCAGGCTGACATCCAGCCACACCGGCAGCGGCAGATGACTGGCGACGACGCGCGGCAGCACCTGCTGGGTCAGCACGCGGTCGAGCAACTCTGCCCAGGGCGGAAAAAAGCTCTGCTGCGGCTGCAGGCGCCGCTCGCCGCCACGTGCGACGAAGTCTCCGCTGCCGCTCCGCTCGGTGGCGCCGCCGGTCTCGCCGTAATGAACTTCGAAATCCGCGTCGGCCGATTCACGCATCGGTTGCCTCCCGAACCTGAGGCGAGAATGGCATTAACTTTTCCCGCGTGTCAATCGAAATTGACGTAAATATAGATTGACATTCAGCGTAACCGGACGCTAGCTTTCCTCCAGCCGCTATGACGCGGTGGAGGAAACTCCCATGATCCGGCTTGATAAATTGAAATCTGGCCATCGCTGCCCCCGACGGGCTGGCTGGGCAGAACCCGCACGATAGCGGGACCACTGCCTGCCGGCTTTCTTTTCTCTGTCGATCGAACGCTTCTCGAGAGGGCATGTCAAGTGGACTTTACACGCATCATCGACCGGCTCGTCGCCCCCGTGAATTGCTGCCCCTGGCAGGGCCACGCCTACGGCATCTCGGCGCAGGCCCATCCCGCGCCCCGGCGCGGCGCGCGGCGCTCACCCTATCTCTACAGTGTCGAGGAGCGGCGGCGGCGGGATTCGACGCCCTGGACCACGGTGCAGGCCGTCCTCGCCCCGCTCCAGTTCGCCGTCTTCCTGGTCAGCGTCTGCCTGGTGCTGCGCTACCTCGCCACCGGCGAGGGCCTGGCCATCGCCACCGCCTCGATCCTCGCCAAGACCGCGATCCTGTTCACCATCATGGTCACCGGCGCGATCTGGGAAAACGCGGTCTTCGGCCAGTATCTCTTCGCGCCGGCGTTTTTCTGGGAAGACGTGTTCAGCGTTCTCGTGATCGGGCTGCACGTCACCTATGTCGCGGTGCTGGTCACCGGCGCAGCACCCGCGCACACGCAAATGCTGATTGCGCTGGCGGCCTATGGCACCTACCTGATCAACGCCACCCAGTTCCTGATGAAGCTGCGCGCCGCCCGGCTCGAAGCCGCCCCCCGCGTCGCGATCCCCGGCTGATGAGCGCCTGCGCCACATCGCCGGCCGCCTTGCGCCCGGTTCTCGCCGAGCGCGGCCAGCGCGAGGTGTTCTGCGGGCTCACCGGAATCGTCTGGCTGCACCGCCGCATCCAGGATGCGTTCTTCCTCGTGGTCGGCTCGCGCACCTGCGCGCATCTGCTGCAATCGGCGGCGGGGGTGATGATCTTCGCCGAACCCCGCTTCGCCACCGCGATCATCGAGGAGCGCGACCTCGCCGGCCGCGCCGATCTCGACGACGAGCTCGACCGCGTCGCCACCCGCCTGATCGCCCGCCGCCCCGACATCCGGCTGCTGTTCCTGGTCGGCTCCTGCCCCTCCGAGGTGATCCGGCTCGATCTCGGCCGCGCCGCCGCCCGGCTCGAAGAGCGTTTCGAGCGCAGCCCGCGCGTGCTCGCCTATTCCGGCAGCGGCATCGGCACCACCTTCACCGAGGGCGAGGATGCCTGCCTGTCCGCCCTCGTCCCCACCCTCGCCCCCACCCTCGCTCCGGCCGGGCGCGAGGCACCGGCGCGGCTGCTGGTCGTCGGCGCCCTCGCCGATGTGGTGGAAGACCAGTTCCGCCGCCTCTTCGCCGCCCTCGGCATCGGCCCGGTCGATTTCCTGCCCGCCCGCCGGGCCGACGCGATGCCGCCGATCGGCTCCGGCACGCGCTACGTTCTGGCCCAGCCCTTCCTCGGCGAAACCGCGACCGCGCTGGAGCGCCGCGGCGCGGTGCGGATCGCCGCCCCCTGCCCGCTCGGCGCCGAGGGCACGCGGCTCTGGTTCGAGAGCATCGCCGCCGCCTTCGGCATCGATCCCGCCCTCGCCGATGGCGTGCTGTCGCCGCCCGCCCGCCGCGCCGCCGCCGCCCTCGCCGCGCCGCGCGCCCGCCTCGCCGGCCGCCGGGTCTTCCTCTTCCCCGATTCCCAGCTCGAAATCCCGCTCGCCCGCTTCCTCGCCCGCGAATGCGGCATGATCCTCACCGAGGTCGGCACCCCCTTCCTCAACCGAAGGCTGATGGCGCCCGATCTCGCCTTGCTCCCCGCCGGCGCCCAGCTCGCCGAGGGCCAGGACGTCGAGCGCCAGCTCGACCGCTGCCGCGCCGCCCGCCCCGATCTCGTGGTCTGCGGCCTCGGCCTCGCCAACCCGCTCGAAGCCGAGGGCTTCGCGACCAAATGGTCGATCGAGCTGGTGTTCAGCCCGATCCAGGGCTTCGAACAGGCCGCCGACCTCGCCGCCCTGTTCGCCCGCCCCCTCGCGCGCCGCGCGCTGCTGGAGGTCTGAACCCATGCAGCTCACGCTCTGGAGCTATGAAGGACCGCCGCATATCGGCGCCATGCGCGTCGCCACCGCGATGCACGGCGTGCACTACGTCCTGCACGCCCCCCAGGGCGACACCTATGCCGACCTGCTCTTCACCATGATCGAGCGGCGCGACCACCGCCCGCCCGTCACCTACACCACCTTCCAGGCCCGCGATCTCGGCGGCGACACCGCCGAGCTGTTCCGCGCCGCGGTGCGCGACGCCTATGACCGTTTCCGCCCCGCGGCGATGATCGTCGGCGCCTCCTGCACCGCCGAGCTGATCCAGGACGATCCGGGCGGCCTCGCCGCCGGGCTCGGCCTGCCGATCCCCGTCATCCCGGTCGAGCTGCCCGCCTACCAGCGCAAGGAAAACTGGGGCGCGGCGGAAACCTTCTACCAGCTCGTCCGCGCCGCGACCGCCCGCGAGGCCCCGCCCGCCCGGGCGGCGCAACCGTTCTGCGTCAACATTCTCGGCCCCACGGCGCTCGGCTTCCGCCATCGCGACGACGTGCGCGACATCGCCGCCCTGCTCGCCCGGCTCGGCATCGCCGTCAACGTCATCGCCCCGCTCGGCGCGAGCTTCGCCGATCTCGCCCGCCTGCCCGCGGCCCACGCCAATCTCGTGCTCTACCCCGAAACCGCCGGCACCGCCGCCGCCTATCTCGCCCGCCGCTTCGGCCAGAAAACGATCTCCACCGTGCCGATCGGCCTCGGGGCCACGCGCGATTTCGTCGCCGAAATCGCCGATCTCGCGCAAGTTCCGCCGCCGCCCGACCTCGCCGAGGCCTGCCGGCTCGGCTGGTATTCGCGCTCGGTCGATTCCACCTATCTCACCGGCAAGCGCGTCTTCATCTTCGGCGACGCCACCCACGCGATCGCTCTCGCGCGCGTCGCCACCGCCGAGATCGGCTTCTCCCTGGTCGGTCTCGGCACCTACAGCCGCGAATTCGCCGCCCCCGTCCGCGCCGCCGCCCAGTCCCACGGGATCGAGGCGCTGATCACCGACGACTATCTCGCCGTCGAGGCCGCCATCGCCGCCGCCCAGCCCGAGCTTGTCCTCGGCACCCAGATGGAACGCCACATCGCCAAGCGCCTCGGCATCCCCTGCGCGGTGATCTCGGCCCCCGCGCACGTCCAGGATTTCCCCGCCCGCCACGCGCCCTTCGCCGGGTTCGAGGGCGCCAACGTGCTGTTCGACACCCTGATCCACCCGCTGATGATGGGGCTCGAGGAACATCTCCTCGGCATGTTCCGCGACGATTTCGAGTTCAACGACACCGCCGCCCCCTCCCATCTCGGCCCGCACGCCACCACCCCGCCCGAACCCGCCACCGTCGCCACCGCCGCCAGCGCGCCTGTCTGGCGCGACGACGCCGAGGCCGAGTTGCGGAAAATCCCCTTCTTCGTCCGCGGCAAGGCGCGGCGGAACACCGAGCTTTTCGCCCGCGAACGCGGCCTGAACCCGATCACCATCGAGACGATCTATGACGCCAAGGCCCATTTCTCCGCCTGAGGCGACGCCCCTGCGCATCGCCATCGTGACGATGGACTCCCATCTGAGCGGGGTCATCGCCGCCGCGCGCGCCGCCCTCGCCGCCGACCATCCCGGCCTTGTCGTCGAGCTGCACACCGCCGAACGCTTCGCCGCCGACCCCGCCTCGCTCGCCGCCTGCGTGCGCGCGATCGAGACGGCGGACATCGTCATCGCGACCATGCTCTTCCTCGACGATCACATCCGCCTCGTCCGCCCGCATCTCGAAGCAAGGCGGACGAATTGCGACGCCATGCTCTGCATCCTCTCCGCCGCCGAGATCGTGAACCTGACGAAGCTCGACCGGCTGGACATGAGCCGGCAGAAGAACCCGGCGCTGCAATTCCTCCGCTCGCTGCGCAAGCGCGGCGGCAAGGAGGTCTCGGCGGCCGAATCGCAACTGCGCATGCTCCGCCGCTTGCCGCGCCTGCTCCGGCTCATCCCCGGCACCGCGCAGGATCTGCGCAATTTCTTCCTCGGCATGTCCTACTGGCTCGCCGGCTCGGCCGACAATATCGAGCGCCTGCTCCGCCTGCTGGTCGCGCGCTATGCCGCCGGCCCCCGCGCCGCGCTGCGCAGCCAGGCCGCCATCGCCCCGCCGCGCGACTATCCCGAAACCGGGCTCTACCACCCGCGCCTTCCCGGCCGCATCGCGACCGACGCCGCCGCCCTGCCCCGCATCGCCGGCAGCCGCGGCACGATCGGGCTGATCCTGCTGCGCAGCCTCGTCCTCTCCGGCGACGTCGCGCAATATGACGGCGTGATCGCGGCGTTCGAGGCCGCCGGCTTCCGCACCCTGCCGGTCTTCGCCGCCGGACTCGACGCCCGCCCGGCGATCGCGCGCTATCTCGCGCCGGACGGCGCGCCGGCGATCGACGCGCTGGTCTCGCTCACCGGGTTTTCCCTGGTCGGCGGCCCGGCCTACAACGATTCGAAATCGGCGGAGGCCGTCCTCGCCGGGCTCGACCTGCCCTACATCTCCGCCCACGCCCTCGAATTCCAGAGCATCGCCGCCTGGGAGGCGGACCCGCGCGGCCTGACGCCGATCGAGGCGACGATGATGATCGCCCTCCCCGAACTCGATGGCGGCATCATGCCGATGACCTATGGCGGCCGCGCCGAGGGGCAGGATGACGGCGGCGATGGCGTGCGCCGCATGTCGGCGCACCCCGAGCGCGCCGCCATGCTCGCCGCCCGCGTTGCCCGCCTGGTCGAGCTGCGCCGCGCCGCCCGCGCCGAGCGGCGCATCGGCATCGTCATCTTCAACTTCCCGCCCAATTCCGGCGCCACCGGCACCGCCGCCTATCTTTCCGTCTTCGAATCCCTCTTCAACACCCTCGCCGCCCTGCGCGACGCCGGCTACACGGTGGACCTGCCGGCGGATGTCGCGTCCCTGCGGGCGGCCGTCTGTGTCGGCAACGCGCAGGAGCACGGCGCGGCCGCCAATGTCGCGGCGAAAATCCCGCGCGACGCGCATGTCCGCGCCGAACCCCACCTCGCCGCGATCGAGGCGGTCTGGGGCCCGGCCCCCGGCCGCCACGATACCGACGGCGCGTCGCTCTTCATTCTCGGCGCACGCTTCGGCAACGTCTTCATCGGCGTCCAGCCCGTCTTCGGCCATGAAGGCGACCCGATGCGCCTGCTCTTCGAGGGCGGCTTCGCGCCAACCCACGCCTTCAGCGCCTTCTACCGCTGGCTGCGGCAGGATTTCGGCGCCCACGCGCTGCTCCATTTCGGCACCCATGGCGCGCTGGAATTCATGCCCGGCAAGCATGCCGGCTTGTCCGCCGCCTGCTGGCCGGACCGGTTGATCGCCGAAATGCCGAATTTCTGCCTCTACGCGGCCAACAACCCCTCCGAGGGCATGCTGGCGAAACGCCGCGCCAACGCGACGCTGATCAGCCACCTCACCCCGCCGGTCACCGAGGCCGGGCTCTATCGCGGCCTCGCCGATCTCAAGGCCTCGGTCTTCCGCTGGCGCGCCCTGCCGCCCGAGGCCGCCGCGGCCGAGCGCGAAAGCCTCGCCGCGCTGATCCAGGCCGAGGCGGCGCGGCTCGACCTCGCCCCCGCCGATCCCGCCTGGGACGACGCGGAGACCGCGATCGCCCGGCTGCACGCCTCGCTGCTCGATGTCGAATACGCGCTGATCCCGGTCGGCCTGCATGTCGTCGGCCAGCCGCCCGGCGCCGAACAGCGCGCCGAACTGCTCGACGCGGCGGGAATCACCGACCCAGCCCGCCGCGCCGAAACCGACGCGCTGCTCGCCGCCGACAGCGAGCTTCCCGCCATCATCCACGCGCTCGATGGCGGCTATATCCGCCCCGCGCCGGGCGGCGACCTGCTGCGCAATCCCGAAATCCTGCCCACCGGGCGGAACATCTACGGGTTCGATCCGTTCCGCATGCCCGGCGCCTTCGCGATGGACGACGGCGCCCGCCAGGCCGAGCGCCTGCTCGCCCGCCACATCGCCGATTGCGGCCGGCTGCCCGAAACCGTGGCGATGCTGCTCTGGGGGTCGGACAACCTGAAATCCGAGGGCGGCCCGATCGCCCAGGCGCTCTGCCTCGTCGGCGCCCGGCCGCGCCGCGATTCCTATGGCCGCCTCGCCGGCGCCGAGCTGGTCCCGCTCGCCGAGCTGGGCCGGCCGCGGATCGACGTGATCGTCACCCTCTCCGGCATTTTCCGCGACCTGCTGCCGCTGCAGACGAAGCTGCTCGCGGAAGCCCTGCTGCTCGCCGCCCGGGCGGACGAGCCGGAAGCGGAAAACTTCGTCGCCAGGCACGCCCGCGCCCACCTCGCCGCCCATGGCGGCACGATCGAGACGGCGGCGCTGCGCGTCTTCAGCAATGCCGACGGCACCTATGGCGCGAACGTGAACCAGCTCGTCGAGTCCGGCACCTGGCAGACCGAGGACGAGCTGGGCGATGCCTTCCTCCGCCGCAAGGGCTTCGCCTACGGCACCGACGGCCGGCCGACGCGGTGCGACGCGGTGCTCGGCGGCGTGCTGAAAACCGTCGATCTCGCCTATCAGAACCTCGAATCCCTCGATCTCGGCGTCACCACGGTCGATCACTATTTCGACGGTCTCGGCGGCATCAGCCGGGCGGTCCGCGCCGCCCGCGGAGCCGAGGCCGCGGTCTATATCGGCGATCAGACCACCGGCGCCGGCACCGTGCGCAGCCTCGCCGAGCAGGTCACGCTCGAAACCCGCACCCGCACGCTGAACCCGAAATATTTCGAGGCGATGCTCGCCCACGGCGCCGAGGGCGTGCGCCATCTCGAGGCGGCGGTGACCAACACGCTCGGCTGGTCGGCCACCACCGGCCAGGTCGATCCCTGGATCTACCGCGAGATCGGCAGCGTCTTCATGCTCGACCCCGAAATGCGCCGCCGGCTCGCCGAGCTGAACCCGGTGGCCTCGGTCCGCATCGCCAACCGCCTGCTCGAAGCGCACGAGCGCCACTACTGGAGCCCGGACGAGGCGATGCTCGATGCGCTGCGCCGCGCCGGCGCCGAACTGGAAGACCGTCTCGAAGGTCTCGACATGGAGCAAGCCGCATGAACGACATCAGCCCCCAAGCCGGCGCGTTTCCCGCCGCCGCGCGCTGCGCCACCGGCTGCGGCGACGGCGAGGGCAGCGTGCAGGTCGCCCTCGATCCCGCGCTGCGGATCGAGGGGGCGAAGGTCTTCGCCATCTACGGCAAGGGCGGCATCGGCAAGAGCACGACCTCCTCCAACCTCTCCGCCGCCTTCGCCCTGCAAGGCCGCCGCGTGCTCCAGATCGGCTGCGACCCCAAGCACGATTCCACCTTCACCCTCACCAAACGCCTCGTCCCCACCGTGATCGACGCGCTGGAAGGCGTCGATTTCCACCCCGAGGAACTCCGCGTCGAGGATTTCGTCTACGAGGGTTTCGCCGGCGTGCAATGCGTCGAGGCCGGCGGCCCGCCGGCCGGCACCGGCTGCGGCGGCTACGTCGTCGGGCAGACGGTCAAGCTGCTCAAGGAACATCATCTCCTCGAAGAGTCCGACGTCGTGATCTTCGACGTGCTGGGCGATGTCGTCTGCGGCGGTTTCGCCGCCCCGCTGCAACACGCCGACCGCGCGCTGATCGTCACCGCCAACGATTTCGACAGCATCTTCGCGATGAACCGCATCGTCGCCGCGATCGGCGCCAAGGCGCGCAACTACGGCGTGCGGCTCGGCGGCGTCATCGCCAACCGCAGCGCCGCGGTCGACCAGCTCGCGAAATACAACGAGGCCACCGGCCTCTCCACCCTCGCCCAATTCCCCGATCTCGACGCCATCCGCCGCAGCCGGCTCAAGAAATCCGTCGTCTTCGAAATGGAGGACGCGCCGGAGCTCGACGGCGTGCGCACCGCCTATCTCGATCTCGCCGCATCGCTGTGGGCCGGCGTCGAGCCGCTCGCCGCGACCCCGCTGCGCGACCGCGAGATCTTCGACCTGCTGGGATTCGAGTAATGACGCCAGACGCCGCCACCGCCGAGCGCTACCACCGCCGCCGCGGCGAGATCGAAACCTATTTCGACCGCACCGCGCTGGCGAACTGGGCGCGGCTGACCTCGGACGCGCCGGTCAGCGGCGTGCGCGCCACCGTCCGCGCCGGGCGCGACGCGATGCGCGCCGCATTGCTCGACATGCTGCCGGCCGATCTCTCCGGCCTTCGCCTGCTCGATGCCGGCTGCGGCACTGGCGCGCTCGCCCTCGCGGCGGCGCAACGCGGCGCCGAGGTGGTGGCGGTCGATCTCTCGCCGCAACTGGTCGACCTCGCCCGTGCGCGCGCCGCGTCCGACCCCGCCGCCGCCCGCGTCGACTTCGTCAGCGGCGACATGCTGGGCGCCGAACACGGCAGGTTCGACCATGTCGTCGCGATGGATTCCCTGATCCACTACGAAAGGGCGGACGTGATCGCCGCCCTCGGCCGCCTCGCCGCCCGCACCGACCGCTCGCTGCTCTTCACCTTCGCCCCCCGCACCACGCTGTTGGCGATGATGCACCTCGCCGGCAGCTGCTTTCCGCGCGGCGACCGCGCGCCGCGCATCGTGCCGCAGCCCCCGCGCGCGCTGCGCGCCGCCATCGGCCTCAGCCCGCATCTGGCCCGCTTCGCGCCGGGTCGCACGCGGCGGATCAGCACCGGGTTCTACATCTCCCAGGCGCTGGAGCTGCGGCGGTGAAGCGCCGGCGCACCGGCGGGGCGGCGCCGTTCTGGATGCGGCTCGATGCGAGCTGGCTGCCCTTCGCCAATGCCGCGACCCCCGAGCTGCCGCTGCCGCGCCTGCTCCGGCTGTCGCTGTTCCAGCTCACCGTCGGCCTCGCCGCCGCCCTGCTCATCGGCACGCTCAACCGGGTGATGATCGTCGAGCTGCACGTCGCCGCCGCCCTGGTCTCCAGCATGATCGCCCTGCCGCTGCTGCTCGCCCCGGCCCGCGCGCTGATCGGCTTCCGCTCGGATCGTCACCGCTCCGCCTTCGGCTGGCGGCGGGTGCCCTATATCTGGTTCGGTACGATCATGCAGTTCGGCGGCCTCGCCATCATGCCCTTCGCCCTGCTGCTGCTCGCCAGCGGCACCGCGCCGGTCGCCGGCCGCATCGGCGCCGCCATCGCCTTCCTGATGACCGGCGCGGGGATGCACACGACGCAGACCGCCGGCCTCGCGCTGGCCACCGATCTCGCGCCCGAACACGCCCGCCCGCGCGTCGTCGCCATGCTCTGCGCCATGCTGCTGCTCGGCATGATCGGCGGCGCGCTGGCCTATGGCGCCGCCCTCACCCCGTTCAGCGCGTTCCGGCTGATCCAGGTGATCCAGTCCGCCGCCCTGCTCACCCTGGTCTGCAACGGCGTCGCCCTGTGGAAACAGGAACCCCGCCGCCCGGCAACCGATGAGGCCAGGGATGACGCGGCTGCCGTGCCGGCGGAAACCCTCGCCCTCGCCTGGTCGCGCTTCCGCGCCCAGCCGCACGCGCTGCGCCGCCTCATCGCCATCTTCATCGGCACGCTCGCCTTCTCGATGCAGGACATCCTGCTCGAACCCTATGGCGGCCAGGTGCTGCACCTGCCGGTGGGTGCGACCACGGCGCTCACCGCGATGCTGGCCGGCGGCGCCGGGCTCGCCTTCCTGGTCGCGAGCCGTCGCCTCGCCGGCGGCGGCGACCCCTACCGCATCGCCGCCGCCGGCGTGCTTTCGGGCCTGCTCGCCTTCAGCGCGGTGATCTGCTCGGCCCCGCTCGCCGCGCCGGCGCTGTTCGCCGCCGGGGTGGGGCTGATCGGCTTCGGCGGCGGGCTGTTTCTCGCCGGCACCCTGTCGGACGCGATGATCCGCGTCGTCGGCAACATGAGCGGCCTCGCCCTCGGCGCCTGGGGCGCGGTGCAGGCGCTCGCCGCCGGCCTCGCCATCGCGATTGCCGGCGTGCTGCGCGACGCCGTCGCCCATATCGCCGCCACCGGCGCGCTCGGCGCCGCGCTTTCCGGCCCCGCCGCCGGCTACGGCGTCGTCTATCACCTCGAGATCCTGCTGCTCTTCGCCACCCTCGTCGCGATCGGCCCCCTGGTCCGCCGCGCCGGCAGGCAGCCTTCCGGCCTTGCCGCCATCCTGCCCCACCACCCCTGACAATGAGGTCCGTCATGCCAACCGGCGCCATAACCCCCTATATCGATGTCGCCCAGGTCGTTCTCTACGCGTTCTGGATCTTCTTCGCGGGCCTCGTGATCTACCTCCAGCGCGAGAGCAAGCGCGAGGGCTACCCGCTGGTCACCGGGCACAAGGGCGAGCGGCTGGAAGGCTTTCCCACCCTGCCGGCGCCGAAAACCTTCCTCCTGCCCAACGGCAAGACCCGCTCGGTGCCGTGGAACGAGCCGATCGAGGTGCTGAACGCGAAATCCAGCGCCCCCTGGGACGGCGCGCCGATCATCCCGCTCGGCGACCCGATGCAGGACGGGCTCGGCCCGGCCGCCTTCACCCTGCGCGACACCGATCCCGAGCTGATGCCCGAGGGCGAGGCGCGGATCGTGCCGCTGCGCGTCGCGACCGATCACTGGGTCGCGAGCGAAGACCCCGATCCGCGCGGCGCCGCGATCATCTGCTGCGACCGCCAGTCCCCCGGCACGGTCGTCGATATCTGGATCGACCGGGCGGATCAGATGGCCGTCTGGCTCGAAGCGAGCCTCGCCGCCGATCCCGCCCGCCGCGTCCTGGTGCCGATCATGCTCGCCCGGGTCACCGGCGGCGCGCCGGGCCAGACGGTCAAGGTCATGGTCAAGTCGGTCACCGCGGCGCAGTTCGCCGCCGCCCCCGCCCTCGCCCATCCCGACCAGATCAGCCCGCGCGAGGAAGACAGGCTGATGGCCTATTTCGCCTCCGGCCATCTCTACGCGACGCCCCAGCGCGCCGAGCCGCTGCTGTGAGCGCGCCGCGCGGCCTGCCCCACGCGCTGCCCGCCGGCGAGGCGCTGCTCTGGCAGGGCGCGCCGCGCTTCGGCCGCCTTCTGGTCTCGGCCTTCCGCATCCGGCTGTGGCTGGTCTATGTCGGGCTGCTGGTCGCCTGGGGCGGGATCAGCAGCGCGATCGCCGATCATTCCACCGCCGCCGGCCTCGCCGCCGCCGCCTGGTGCGTCGCCCTCGGCACCGTGCCGCTGCTGCTGCTGGTCGCCTTCGCCGGCCTCACCGCGCGCAGCACGGTCTATACCATCACCAGCCGCCGCGTGGTGATCGCCCACGGCGCCGCCATCCGCAAGCATCTCAACCTGCCCTTCACCGCGATCGACGCCGCCGGCCTGCGCCGCTTCGCCGATGGCACCGGCGACATTCCGCTGACCCCGCGCCCGGATGCCCGGCTGTCCTATCTCCTGCTCTGGCCGCATGTGCGCGCCGGGCGCGGGGCACGGGCAATGCCGATGCTGCGCGCCGTGCCCGCGGCCGAAACCGTCGCCGCCTGCCTGGCCGATGCGCTGACGGCGCACGGCGTCGCCCCGCGCCCCCTCGCCACACCCATCGCACCACAAGCCGCACGACCCGCGATCGAGCCGGCCGGCGCGCATGGCGAGGCCAGCCCGGCATGACCCGCCCCGCCCTGCCCCGCGCCGCCGCACCTGTTGCCGCGCTGCCCCGCGATGGCAGGGTCGTCTATTCCCAGATCGATGACGGTCTCGACGCGCATGACGACCAGATCCACATCCCCGGCTGGGCGCTCGCCGGCTGTCTCCTGCTGGTCGCCGGCACGATCGCGCTCGCCGCCGGCGCGCGCCTCACGCGCCAGCCACACCCCGCCCCGCCGCCGCGCGAGGCCGTGCTGCTGCGCTTCACCCAGGCGCCGGACGACGCGCTGCTGATCCGCGACGCCGCCACCGCGCAGCCCATCGCCCGCATCGCCCCCACCGCCGACACCTTCCTGCGCGCGACCATGCGAATCCTCTTCGCCGCCCGCGCCCGCGCCGGCATCACCCGCGACCTTCCCTTCCAGCTCGCCCTTTACGGGCCCGACCGCCTCGTCGTCGCCGATCCGGCCACGCACGAGCGGATCGACCTGCGCGCCTTCGGGCCCGCCAACGCGAAACAGTTCGCGACGCTGCTCCGCAACGCGGAGACCCTCAAACCGGGAGAGAAACCATGATCGGCAGCATCCGCGACATCGAGCTGCTCTGCTCGATCGACATCGAGCAGACACCCGAAAGCCTGCACGCCCACGCCATTCCCGAGGATGTCGAGATCCGCCCCGGCGATGTCGTGATCGTCCACGACATGCCGACCGCGATCGGCTTCGGCACCCGCCTGACCTGCGCGCGCCGCGCCACCCTGCGCCGCGCCGGCCCGATCGAGCGCTGGTGGGTCGAGTTCCGCTCGATCCTCGAGATCACCGAGCTTTACGAGGTCGGCTTCATGCCGTTCGCCGAGGCCGAAGCCGCCCTCGCCGCGCCGGGAGCCTGAACCATGAACGCCAGAACCGCGCCCACGGCCGCCCCCAACGCGCAGACGGCCATCGCCCAGTCGAGCACCATGCTCAGCCCGCGCTTCTACACCACCGATTTCGCCGCCCTCGACCGGCTCTCGATCGAGCCGGTGCGCGCCGAGTGGGACCGGCTGATGGCCGAGTTCGAGGCCGATCCCAACAAGGGCCATTTCGTGCGGACCGACGAATTCGCCGTCGATCTCTCGAAAATGGAGCCCGAACTGCACCGCGAATTCATCGATTTCCTGGTCAGCTCCGTCACCGCCGAATTCTCCGGCTGCGTGCTCTATGCCGAAATCCGCAAGCGCATCGCCAACCCCGACCTCAAGGCCCTGTTCGGCTACATGAGCCGCGACGAGGCGCGCCACGCCGGCTTCATCAACGAGGCCCTGCACGACATCGGCATGAAGGTCGATCTCGGTTTCCTGACAAAGGCGAAGAAATACCATTTCTTCCGCCCGAAATTCATCTTCTACGCGACCTATCTCTCCGAGAAGATCGGCTATGCCCGCTACATCTCGATCTTCCGCCAGCTCGAACGCCATCCAGAGCTGCGGATCCACCCGATCTTCAAGTGGTTCCGCGAGTGGTGCAACGACGAGTTCCGCCACGGCGAGGCCTTCGCGCTGCTGATGCGCGCCAATCCCGGCATGCTCACCGGCACCAACCGGCTCTGGGTCCGTTTCTTCCAGCTCGCGGTCTTCGCGACGATGTACATCCGCGATCACGCCCGCCCCCGCTTCCACGCCGCCCTCGGGCTCGACCCCACCGCCTACGACATGCAGGTCTTCCGCATCACCTCGGCGATCTGCCGGCAGGTCTTCCCGCTGACGCTCGATATCGAGAACCCCGCCTTCCTCGCCGGGCTCGAAACCCTGCGCCGGCTCGACGTCGCCACTCTCGCCCTGCGCGAGGTGCCCGGCCCGCTCGCCCGGCTGCGCCGCGGCGCGAACGCCGCCCGCGCCGCCCTCGCCTTCGGCCGGCTCTACCTGATGCGCCCGAAGCCCAACGCCCTGCCGGCGGACATCCGCATGCAGCCGGTCTGGTAGGAGCCGCGCCATGCACCAGTATGTCATCCCCGCCGCCTTCGCCCTGTTCGTCTGGTGGTTCAGTACCGGCGCGATCATCTATCTCGATGGCCTGCCCCGCCGCACCTTCAAATGGAGCATGCTCGGCGCCAGCGCGGTGCTGCTCGCCTGCCTCTGGGGCCTGCACGACACCGCCGGGCGAACCACCGTCGGCGCCGCCTATCTCGCCTTCTTCTACGGCCTGTTCGCCTGGGGCTGGCAGGAAATCAGCTTCTACATGGGCTACGTCACCGGGCCGCGCCGCGCGCCCTGCCCGGAGAACTGCGCCGGCTGGCGGCATTTCGGCCACGCGGTGCAGACCAGCCTGTGGCACGAGCTGGCCATCATCGCCACTGCCGGCCTCGTCGTCGCCCTCACCTGGGGCCAGCCGAACCAGATCGGCACCTGGACCTTCATGGTGCTGTGGTGGATGCATCAGAGCGCCAAGCTCAACGTCTTTCTCGGCGTGCGCAACCTCAACGAGGAATTCCTCCCCGAGCACCTGACCTTCCTGAAGAGCTTCCTGCGCAAGCGGCCGATGAACCTGCTCTTCCCGTTCTCCATCACGATCTCGACGGTGATCGCCGTGCTGATGTTCCAGCGCGCCGGCGCCGCCCCCACCGCCTTCGCCCGCGTCGGCGGCATGTTCCTCGGCACGATGATGTCGCTCGCCATCCTCGAGCACTGGTTCCTCGTGCTGCCGCTGCCGGCGGCGCGGCTGTGGAAATGGAGCCTGCGCTCGCGCGCCCCGGCGCGGCCCTTCGCGGTCGAGATCGTCGCCGGCTTCCTCGGCGCCGGCAAGACCACCTTCATGCGCCGCCGCCTCGCCATGCTGGCCGAGCAGCCGGCCGCCAGCCGCGAGAAAACCGTTGTCCTCGTCAACGATTTCGCCACCGTCGGCATCGACGGCTCGCTGTTGCGCGGCCAGGGGGCGGATGTGGTGGAGCTGCCGAACGGCTGCATCTGCTGCTCGCTGCGCGACGATCTCGCCACCCAGCTCGAAGAGGTGGTCGCCCGCTTCGCGCCCGACCGCGTCCTGATCGAACCCTCGGGCGTGGCCGACCTCGCCTCGCTGATCGGCGTCATCCAGCGCCCGACCATCGCCGGCTTCGTGCGCGACCTGCGGGTGATCACCCTGATCGATGCCGGCGCCTTCCTCG
The DNA here is from genome assembly GCA_021849425.1 of Pseudomonadota bacterium. GTDB lineage: Bacteria > Pseudomonadota > Alphaproteobacteria > Acetobacterales > Acetobacteraceae > Acidiphilium. The sequence continues at coordinate 25,104 of JAJZSY010000020.1, read as the reverse complement.
CCGATTTCGCCGAAATGCAGGCGCACCTGACCGTCCAGGCCCGGCTCGCCTCGCTCGTGGTGATCAACAAGACCGATCTCGTCAGCCCGACCGAGCGCCTGCTCGTCGAGGCGACGCTGCACCGCCTGAGCCCGGAGACCAGGCTGGTCACCGCCTGCTACGGCGCGGTGCCGCCGGCGGCACTCCGCCCCGATCCCGCGCCGGACGCCGCGCCCCCTCACGCGCCCCCTCACGCGCCCCCTCACGCGCACGATCACGCACACGATCACCACGCGCACGATCATGCCCACCACCACGACGCCCCCCACGATCATCACGACCATCACGATCGTGACGACACCGCCCACGGCCATCACGACGACTACGAGCACGATCACCACGATCACGACCACGGCGCCGCCGCCGGCTTCACCTCCTGGCACGGACCGCTCGGCCCGCTCTGCGATGCCGAGGCGATCGGCCGGGTGATCGAGGCGGCGGCCCGCGGCACTTTCGGCCCGGTCGCCCGGCTCAAGGGCCTCGCCCGCGTCGGCCGCGGCTGGATTCAGTTCGATGTCGCCGGCCACCACGCCAGCATGGCCGCCTTCGCCGCCGCCGAGGGGGAATCCCCGCGCGTCGTCGCCATCGGCCGCGATCTCGATGAAACCGGCCTCGCCGCCGCCTTCGCCGGCTGCGAACTGCACCTCGCCACCTGATCCGTCACCGCGCGGCACCAACACCAAGAAAGGGAGGATACGCGCCATGGACTACGAACATTTCTTCCGCTCCCAGCTCGACCAGCTCCGCAGCGAGGGGCGCTACCGCGTCTTCGCCGACATCGAGCGCCATGCCGGCAACTTCCCCCGCGCCACCCAGCACGGCGACGATGGCGGCCGCCCGGTCACCGTCTGGTGCTCGAACGACTATCTCGGCATGGGTCAGCACACGGCCGTGCTCAGCGCCATGCACCAGGCGCTCGACCGCTGCGGCGCCGGCGCCGGCGGCACCCGCAACATCGCCGGCACCAACCACTATCACGTGCTGCTCGAAGCCGAGCTGGCGGACCTGCACGGCAAGGAAGCGGCACTGCTGTTCAATTCGGGCTACATGTCCAACTGGGCCTCGCTCTGCACCCTCGCACACAAGCTGCCGAACTGCGCGGTGCTGTCTGACGCCTCGAACCACGCCTCGATGATCGAGGGCATCCGCCACAGCCGGGCCGAATGCATCGTCTTCCGCCACAACGACCCGGCCGACCTCGCCCGCCACCTCGCGGCACTCGACCCCGCCCGGCCCAAGCTCGTCGCCTTCGAGAGCGTCTACTCGATGGATGGGGACATCGCCCCCATCGCCGAGATCTGCGACGTCGCCGACCGCTACAACGCCATGACCTATCTCGACGAGGTGCACGCCGTCGGCCTCTACGGCCCGCGCGGCGGCGGCATTTCCGAACGCGAGGGCCTCGCCCACCGCCTCACCCTGATCGAGGGCACGCTGGCCAAGGGCTTCGGCGTCATCGGCGGCTACATCACCGGCAGCGCCGCGCTGTGCGACTTCGTGCGCAGCTACGCCTCGGGCTTCATCTTCACCACCGCCCTGCCGCCGACGGTCGCCGCCGGCGCGCTCGCCAGCATCCGCCACCTCAAGACCAGCGGCGCCGAACGCACGGCGATGCACGCCCGCGTCGCCACCCTGCGCCGCAAGCTCGACGCGATCGGCGTGCCGCATCTGCCCAACCCGAGCCACATCGTGCCGGTGATGGTGGGCGACGCCACGCTCTGCAAGCAGATCAGCGACACCCTGCTCGACCGCTTCGGCATCTACGTCCAGCCGATCAACTATCCCACCGTGCCGCGCGGCACCGAGCGCCTGCGCCTCACCCCCTCGCCACTGCACACCGAGGCGGATATCGACCGGCTGATCGACGCGCTGCGCCATATCTGGCGGGAGATGGAGGTCGCCCGCGCCGCCTGATCGGGCGGCGCCTCGCGCACGTTCCGATCCTTCCAGATCGGAACGTACTCTATCCCGTTGACAACTTGGAGCCTCGTCCGATCGGGTAAACCCGCCTGATCGGACGAGGCCCTGTTTTCCGCGGGCAGACCAAGGCTATAGACTGGCGGTCCCCGATCCCGAACCGACAGGGTGCCGCCGATGAACAGCAATCCCGCCCGGCCGGCACGCTGGCTGCGCGTCCCCCGCGCCCTGTTCGCCCGCCTCGGCCCCGGCCTGATCACCGGCGCCGCCGACGACGATCCGAGCGGCATCGCCACCTATTCCCAGGTCGGCGCCCAGTTCGGCTACACCCTCGGCTGGACGGTGGTACTCGCCCTGCCCTTCATGGTCGCGGTGCAGGAGATCAGCGCGCGGATCGGCCGCATCACCGGGCGCGGCCTCGGCGCGGCGATGGAGGCCCATCTGCCCCGCCCGCTCGCCCTCTTCCTGATCCTGCTGCTCGCCATCGCCAATGTCTTCAATCTCGGCGCCGATCTCGGCGCGATGGCGCAGACCGCGCACATGCTCGCCGGCGGCCCCGAGCGGCTCTACACCGTGGCGATCGCGATATTCTGCGTCATCGCCGAAATCCGCATCCCCTACCGCCGCTACGTCGCCGTGCTGAAATTCCTCACCGCGGCGCTGCTCGCCTATGTCGCCCTGCTCTTCGTCCTGCGCCTGCCCGCGCGCGACATCCTCGCCGGCGCGCTGATCCCCCGCCTCAGCCTCGACCGCCCGGCCCTGCTCGCGCTGATCGCGGTCTTCGGCACCACGATCAGCCCCTATCTGTTCTTCTGGCAGGCCGCCGAGGAAGCCGAGGATGCCGGGCGCATCCCCGCCGCCGGCGCGGAGGTTGCCGGCGAGCTCGCCCGCATCCGCTTCGATACCTGGGCCGGCATGACCTATTCCAACGCCGTCTCGCTCTCGATCATCATCGGTACGGCGGCGACGCTGCATGTCCACGGCATCACCGACATCACCTCGGCGGCGGATGCGGCCAGCGCCCTCGCCCCCATCGCCGGCCCCTTCGCGCGGCTGGTCTTCGCCATCGGCATTTTCGGCACCGGCCTGCTCGCGGTTCCCGTCCTCGCCGGCAGCACCGCCTATGCGATCGGCGAGGCCCTGCACTGGACGGTCGGCCTCTCCCGCCGGGCGCTGGAGGCCCGCGCCTTCTACGGCGTGCTGGCCGTCGCGACGCTTGCCGGCGTCGGCATCGTCTTCTCGCCGCTCCCGCCGATCCGCGCGCTGTTCTGGGCGGCGGTGATCAACGGCATCGCCGCGGTGCCGATCATCGCGGCGATGGTCGCCCTCGCCAGCCGCCCCGCGGTGATGGACGGCCACGTCCTGCCCCGGAAGCTACGGATCATGGGCTGGCTCACCGCAGCACTCATGGGCGCCTGCACCCTGGCGATGCTGCTGGTCTAGAGCATCATACGATCAGATGGAGTCATCTGATCGTATGAAGATGCTCGTTTTATCTGTACGCTAGAGCTAGAGCGCTACATCCGATCAGGAATTCCGCCGCTCGATCTCCACGCCGACCGAGTCCATGTCCGCGAACACGTCGAGCTTCTCGACCCGCACCCGCACCAGCACGACCCGCGCATCCGCGAGGCACAGCTCCGCCAGCCGTTCCGCCAGCGTCTCGACGAGCTGGACATGCCCCGCCGCCACCGCCGCCCGCGCGCCGAGCACGATCCGCTCGTAATCCACCACCCGCGCCAGATCGTCCCGCCCCACCCCGCCGCGCGACATCTGCGCGCCGGCGGCGTCGTGCTCCTCGCGCACCGCGAGATCGAGATTGATCCGCACCCGCTGCGTGCGGCCGAATTCATGGGCATGGACGCCGATATGCGCCTCCAGCACCATGTCCCGCACGAACATCCGCCGCAGCGCCTGCACTGCGGTGGCAGGCGGGGCGGGAAAATGGCTTTCGTTCATGCTCCGCCCATGCGCCGCCGCGCCGCCAAAGGCAAGTGCGGGCGGATGCGCATCCGGCCGGGCAGACCCGCCCGGCCAGCGCGCGTCAGAGAAACCTCAGCCCGCGTGAACCCGGCCGCGCAGCTCGCCCGGCTTGTGCATGACGGTATGGATCATGACATACCACTGCCCGCCCATCAGTTCCTTCGCCTGCGCCGGCGTCAGCACCGCCGAACCCCTGATCGGCCCGGCCGCCATCGGATGCGGCGGCTTCTTCGTCAGCCACACCTGCACCCCCGCGTTCTGCCCGGGCTTGCTGATCGGCCCGTGGAAATGCGCCATGATCACCTTGCTGGTGAGGTGGCTGTAGGTCACGTCCCAGGTCACCCGCCGGGTCGCCGTGTTGAACGTGCCGTGCATCGCGCCCGTCGCGTGGGACATCGTCCCGGCCACCGGATGAAGCCGGGCGGAAAGCCGCACGGTCTTCGCCTGCGCAATCCCGGTCCCGCCGGCCAGCCCGGCCGCAAGCACAAATGCAGTCAAGCCTCGCCTGGTCACTCTCACATTCGTCTCCTGTGTGTCGATGCGGCGCGATCATCCCCTCGCGCCAGGGGGTGTGCGGGGCGGCCGCACCCGGCCACCCCACGAGCGGTCACGCCAATGGCGTGGTTACGATTTCGGGCTCCACAGTTCGCACCAGCCCTTGGGCGAAATCGCGCCGGCCACCGCCTTGCAGCGGCCATCCTTGCCGGCGGTCGATGCCGGGATGTACAGCGCGCAGCCGTCGCACTGATGGCCATCCTTCGGCATGTCCTGATATTTCACCGCGGACTTGGCCATGCCGGCCGCTTCCGCCGCCTGCGTGGCGACGATGCCGGCCACCGCGATGCCGGCGGAAATTCCGGCCGCCTTGCGCAACAGCGCGCGCCGGCCATTCTGTCTGCTCTTGTCGTCGGACATTGTCTCTGCTCCTGTTTTGGACTGTCCTCGAAAGGACAGGATTGGAGTGTGGGAACGAAACCCGGTACGGCAAGCACCGCGCCGGGTCTCTCCACTCTGCAAATCCAAACGTGGCAGGAATCCGGCGCTCGCGCGATCGTGACCGCGCGCCGCGAGCGGTCCCTTCAGGGCAGCAGCACGGTGCTGCCGGTGGTCCGCCGCGCTTCCAGCGCCTCGTGCGCCGCCGCCGCCTCGGCGAGCGGAAAGGTCTGGTTGACGCGGATCTTCACCGCCCCGGCCTCGACCACCCCGAACAGGTCGTTCGCCACGGCGACGAGGTCGGAACGCTTCGCCGTATAGGTCGCAAGGGTCGGCCTGGTCAGGAACAGGCTGCCCTTGGCCGAGAGGATGCTGATATCGACCGGCGGCACCGGGCCCGAGGCATTGCCGTAACTCACCATCAGCCCAAGCGGCGCCAGCGAATCAAGGCTCGGCCCGAACGTGTCCTTGCCCACCGAGTCATAGACCACCGGCACCATCGCGCCGTCGGTCAGCCGCTTGACCTCGGCGGCGAGATTGTCATGCCCGACGATGACATGATGCGCCCCGTGCGCGCGGGCGAGTTCCGCCTTCGCCTCGGTCGAGACGACGCCGATCACCGTCGCCCCGAGATGCCGCGCCCACTGGCAGAGAATGAGGCCGACCCCGCCGGCCGCGGCATGCACGAGAATGGTCTCGCCCGCCTGCACCCGGTAGGTCCGCCGCAACAGATATTGCGCGGTCATGCCCTGGAGCATCATCGCCGCCCCGGTCTGGAAGTCGATCCCCGCCGGCAGCTTCACCAGCCGGTCGGCGGCGATCACCCGCTCGGTCGCATAGGCGCCGACCGGCCCGCCGGCATAGGCGACGCGGTCGCCCGCCGCCACCTCGCTCACGCCCTCGCCCACCGCGACGACGACGCCCGCCCCCTCCATGCCGATCGTCGCCGGCAGATGCGGCACCTTGTAGAGGCCGGTGCGGAAATACACGTCGATGTAATTCAGCCCCACCGCCTCATGCCGCACCAGCGCCTCGCCGCGTCCCGGCTCCGGCGTGGGCACGTCCTCCCAGCGCAGCACGTCGGGTCCGCCATGGGTATGGATACGGATGGCCTTGGTCGTCATGTCCTGTCTCCCGGATTTTTCAGATGCCGCGGCGCGTCCGTTCGCCGAACGCAGCCCCTTCGAGGGTGAGCAGCCGGCGTTTCATCGCCAGGCCCCAGCCTTCCGCGCTACTGCCGCAATAGCCGCCGAGCCCGTCCGCCGCCCGCACCCGATGGCACGGGATCAGGATGGGGATCGGATTGGCCCGGTTCGCCCCGCCGACCGATCGCGCGCTGCCGCCCACGGCGCGCGCCACCTCGGCATAGGTTCTGGTCTGGCCGCGCGGAATGGCGCGCAGATGGTCCCACACGCGCCGCTGATACTCGGTGCCCGCCGGCGCCAGCGGCAGGTCGTCGGCAAGCGCGTCACCGTCGAAATAGCGCGCGAGGGCGGCCGCCGTCCGCCGCAGCAAGGGCGTCGGCTCGTCCGCCGCCGCATCCTCGCCGGCGCCGAAATCGACCGACACGATCGCCCCGTCCCGCTCATGCAGGACGAAACCGCCGAACACCTTATGCCGCATCGAAAGCTGGGCCACAGGACCTTCCCCATTTTCAGGCTCGTGGCCCATCCCTGAACGGCGCATCTCGGCTTCAGGGACCATCGGGCCACTAAAATACTGATTTTGCTCGTGTCCGCCTCATGTCGAGGCCCATCTGATCTCGTTTTGCGGACACTAGAGCCTCACCTCCGGAAGTCAAGCGGACGTGATCGCCCGCCCCTCACCGGTCCGGCGCCCCGCTCCGCCGGCGCCGCTCGTGCCAGGCATCCATCAGTTTCAGAACCGCCGCCGCGGTCTCCTCGATCGAGCGTCGGGTGACATTGACCGTCGGCCAGCCCCGCGCCGCGCAGATCCGCCGCGCCCCGAGCAGCTCCGCCTTCACCGCCTCCTCGTCGACATAGTCGCCGCGATCCGGCCGGAAGCCGCCGGCCGCGCCACCGCCGACCGAACTGCTTTGGCCCAGCAGCGTCAGCCGGTGCCGCCGGATCTCGATCAGCGGTTCGAGATCGATGAACAGCCCGACCACCGGGCAGGGCGGATCGTCCAGCATCGCGGGCGGGTCGATCCCTGGCACCAGCGGCACGTTCGCCGCCTTGATGCCGCGATTGGCGAGATAGAACGAGGTCGGCGTCTTCGACGAGCGCGACACGCCCACCAGGATCACATCCGCCTCCGCCAGCCCGCGCAGCGCCTGCCCGTCATCGTGCGACAGCACGAAATGCATCGCGTCGATCCGGCGGAAATAATCGGCATCCAGCACATATTGCCGCCCCGGCGTCGGCCGCGCCGGCGCGCCCAGCTCGTCGGCCAGCAACTCGAACACCGGGTCGAGCACATGCTGGATGCGCACGCCGAGCCGCTGGCACGCCTCGTCCAGCTCATGGCGCAGCGCCTGGTCGAGCAGGCTGCACAGCACCGGCCCCCGCTCCGCCTCGATCCCCTCCAGCACCCGGTGCAACTGCAAGCGCGAGCGGATCAGGCTCCAGCGGTGCAGATGAATGTCCGCCCCCTCGAACTGCACGCTCGCCGCCCGCGCCACCGCGCCGAGCGTGTCGCCGGTGGCGTCGGAAACCAGGTGGAGATTGAGCCGCTTGCCGTCCATGCCCGGTCTCATAGCGTGGATAACCCGGGCCGCGATACCGGAGGCGGTGGAAAGCGGGGATGAATTTTCCGCCGCCCCTGCCGGTGGATGAATTCCGCAGGGTCTCCCGGCTTATGTGGAAAACCTGGGGGTTTGATGCAGAATCAGCAGATTGTAGGCCGGTTTTGCTTGTGGAAAACTTTGTGCAGAAAAATCCGGTTTACGGGGTTCCCCAGAGTTCACAGCCACAAGCCCTACCACCGTCCTTTCCTATAAGTCGAAATGAAGCTAGGCAGGTCGCATGACGGGACAAAGCGCGGAAAAACCGGTTCTCAGGGTGCTCGGGGGCGAGGCGGTCTGGCCGCCGCCAGTATGGCTGATGCGCCAGGCCGGCCGGTACCTGCCCGAATACCGCAAGCTCAGGGAAACGGCGGGAAACTTCATCGCCCTCTGCACCACTCCCGCGCTAGCGACCGAGGTTACCCTGCAACCCGTCCGCCGCTTCGGCATGGATGCCGCGATCCTGTTCAGCGACATCCTGATCCTGCCCTGGGCGCTGGGTCAGAAACTCCGCTTCGCCGAGGGCGAAGGACCCCGCCTCGAACGGATCGACGGCCTGCCCGCCCTGGAAGCGCTCGATCCCGCCGCCCTGCGCCGCGGCACCGAGCCGGTGATGGAAACCGTCGCCCGCGTCCGCGCCGGCCTCGCCCCGGAAACCACGCTGATTGGCTTCGCCGGCAGCCCCTTCACCGTCGCCTGCTACATGATCGATGGCCGCGGCGGCGATTTTCCGCTCACCCGCGCCACCGCCTATGCCGATCCCGCGCTGCTCGCCGCGGTGATCGAAACCGTCACCACCGCGACGATCGACTATCTCTCCTGGCAGATCGAGGCCGGGGCCGACTGCGTCATGCTGTTCGATTCCTGGGCCGGGCTGCTGCCGCCGGATCTCTTCCGCGCCCATGTCATCCACCCCACCGCCCGCATCGTCGAACAGCTCCGCACCCGTCATCCGGGCATCAGGATCATCGGCTTCCCCCGTCTCGGCGGGCTGATGACCCTGTCCTACATCGCCGAAACCGGGGTGGATGGCGTCGGGATGGACACGTCGGTCGATCCCGTCGCCCTCGCCCGGCTCGCGCCGCGCCGCGTCGCCCTGCAAGGCAATCTCGACCCGCTGCTGCTGCGCGCCGGCGGCATCTCGCTCGGCCACGCGGTGGAGCGGATCGCCCGCGGGCTCGAAGGCCATCCGCACATCTTCAATCTCGGCCACGGCATCGTGCCGGACACCCCGCCCGAGCACGTCGCCGCGGTGATCGAACGCCTCCGCTCGCTGGAACCCGGCGAGCTTGAGGAATCCGCCCTCGCCGCCACCTGAGCGCCATGAACGATTCCGAACCCGTCCTGCCGGTCCGCACCGCGATCGTGCTGTTCAATCTCGGCGGCCCCGATGGCCCCGAGTCGATCAAGCCGTTCCGCGTCAATCTCTTCTCCGACCCCGCGATCATTCGCGCGCCGATCTTCATCCGCTTCTGGCTGGCGCGGCTGATCGCCCGCTCCGCCCAGAAAAAGGCCGAGGAAGGCTACGCGCTGATGGGCGGCAAATCCCCGCTGCTCGACCTCACCCGCCAGCAGGCGGATGCGCTGGAAGCCGCCCTTCCCGGCGCGAAATGCTTCATCGCGATGCGCTACTGGCATCCTTTCGCGCGCGACGTCGCCCGCGAGGTCAAGGCCTGGAACCCCGAGCGCATCCTGCTTCTGCCGCTCTATCCGCAGTTCTCCACCACCACGACCGGCAGTTCCCTGGCCGACTGGCACGATTCCGCCGCCCGCGCCGGCCTCGTCGCGCCGACCACCACGCTCTGCTGCTGGTATGACGACCCCGATTTCGCCGCCGCCACCGCCGCGCCGGTGATCGCCACCTACGAAAAGGCCCGGGCCGAACTTGGGGCGGGAGCGAAAATCCGCCTGCTCTTCTCCGCCCACGGCCTGCCGGAATCCATCGTCAAGGCCGGCGATCCCTATCAGGAGGAGGTCGAGGCCTGCACTGCCGCGGTGATGGCGGCGATCGAGCGCCGCCTCGGCCACCGCCCCGATCACCAGGTCTGCTACCAGTCCCGCGCCACGCCGCAGAAATGGCTCGAACCCTCGACCGAGCAGGCCATCGAACAGGCCGCGAAGGACAACACCGCCATCGTCGTCATCCCCATCGCCTTCGTCTCCGAGCATATCGAAACGCTGGTCGAGCTTGACGTCGAATATCGCGAGATCGCCGACCATCTGAAGCTCCCCGGCTATTACCGCGCCCCGGCGCAGAACGACGATCCCGCCTTCATCGCCGCCCTGGCCGGCATCGCCCGCCGCGCCGTGGCGCATGGTCCCGGCCTCTGCTCGCATCGCGGCGGGCGGTCCTGCGATGCGCGCAACCGGGATTGCCCCTGGGCGCGCTATCGGGCAGTCGTGGAGGCATGAAACGCACTTTCGGCCTCGTCATCTTCGATTGCGACGGCGTCCTGATCGACAGCGAGCGCGTTTCCGCCACGGTCATCGCCGCGGCGATGACCGAGCTTGGCTTGCCGATCACGCCGGATGCGGCGATGGCCCGCTTCGTCGGCGTCTCGCTCCGCGCCATGCGCCCGATGATCGAGGCCGATCTGGGCCGCCCGCTGCCGGCGGACTGGAACACCATGCTCGTCGCCCGCATCGTCGCCGCGATGGAGCGGCACGCCGAGCCCATTCCCGGCGCGCGCGACATCCTTGAGCATTTCGACGCCGCCGGTCAGCCCTGGCGCATCGCCTCCAATTCGGCGGATGTGGAGATGGACGCGAAATTCGGCCGCGTCGGCTGGCGCGATCTGGTCGCCGGCCGCACCTTCTCCGCCCCGCGTCTGTTCCCCGAGGGCGGCCGCCCGAAACCCGCGCCGGATGTCTTCCTCGCCGCCGCGCGCTCGCTGCCCGCCGCCCCCGAAACCTGTCTCGTGATCGAGGACAGCGTCACTGGCATCACCGGCGCCGTCGCCGCCGGCATGACCTGTTACGGTTTTGCTCCGCACGGCAACGGCGAGCTTCTTCTCGCCGCCGGCGCCCACCGCGTCATAAGCGGCCACCACGAACTGCGCGACCTCGTCGCCGCCGCGATCGGAGCCAAAGCATGACCATCGCCGCCCTGGCACCCTTCTACCGCTGGGAACTCGCCTTCCACGTGATGTCGATCATCGCCTGGATGGCCGCGTTGTTCTATCTGCCGCGCCTCTATGTCTATCACTGCCAGCTTGCTCCCGGCTCGGCCGAATCCGCCCGCTTCAAGGTGATGGAACGCCGCCTGCTCAAGCAGATCGCCACCCCGGCGATGATCTCGTCCTGGACCTTCGGCATCCTGCTCATCCTCACCCCCGGCGCCATCTCCTGGTCGGCCGGCTGGTGGTGGGCGAAATTCATCTGCGTCATCCTGATGAGCGGCTTTCACGGCGCGCTCTCCAAATGGCGGAAAAACTTCCTCAACGACGCCAACACGAAACCCGAGCGCTTCTACCGCATCGCCAACGAGGTCCCGACCATCCTGATGGTCATCATCGTCATCATGGTCTTCGTGAAGCCCTGACGTCGCGGGATTATAGAACAAATTCCTAATTCCAGTATAGGAATACTATCCCAAATTACTTGATCAGGACAAAATTCCACATCCCCGCCACATTGGCGTCATCGAAACACCGGCTTTGCCCGATCTGCTGCCTCCGATCCACGAGGAGGAAAACCGCAGATGAACCGCTCCGCACTCCGGGCCGCCATTCTGGCCCTTGCCCTTGCCGGCCTCGCCACCGCTCTGGCCGGCTGCGTCTATTACCCCTACGGTTACGGTCCGCCCGGCTACTATCACGGATGGCATCATGGCGATGACGACTGACGGCCCGCCTTGCGGCCTGGCGTGCCCCTAATATACAAACAACCGACTGGCGCGCATGGCGCCGTCCGCGCCAGATAGGGGAAACGCCAATGACCGCGAATGCGACGCCCGACACCGGAACCGACAAGGCGCAGGACGCCGCCTTCATCTCAGCACTCCAATCGGTCTCGACCGCGACGCTCACCACCGTCCTGCTGAAAAAAGGCCTGCGCAATGTCTGGCTCCGCGGCACGACGCCGCTCGCCCCCGGCCAGGGCCGCAAGGTCGGCCGCGCCTTCACCCTGCGCTTCGTCCCCGCCCGCGAGGATCTCGCCACCCCCGCCTCCTGGGCCTCGCCCATTTCCACTCGCGGCGCGATCGAGGCGATGCCCGAAGGCTGCATCGCCGTCGCGGATGCGATGGGCATCACCGACGCCGGCATTTTCGGCGACATTCTCTGTGCCCGCATGGGCAAGCGCGGTGTCGCCGGCCTCGTCACCGACGGGGTGATGCGCGATCTCGCCGGCGTGCTCGGTACCGGTCTGCCGGTCTGGTGCCGCGGCGCCGCCGCCCCGCCCTCGGTCGCCGGCCTCACCTTCGTCGCCTGGCAGCAGCCCATCGCCTGCGGCGGCGTCGCCGTCTTCCCCGACGACATGATCGTGGTCGATGACGACGGCGCCGTGGTCATCCCCCAGGCCCTGCTCGCCGAAGTGGTGCCCGAAGCCATCGAGCAGGAAGCGCTCGAGGCCTGGATCATGACCGAGATCGACCGCGGCGTGCCGCTCCCCGGCCTCTACCCGGCGAACGCCGAAACCAGAGCCCGGTACGAAGCCTTCCGCGCCAGCCGGAAAGCCTGACCATGTCGGGCTTGCGCAAGGGCCTGACCAGCTACGGCGATTCCGGCTTCTCGCTGTTCCTCCGCAAGGCCTTCATCAAGGCCATGGGCTATTCCGACGATGCGCTGGACCGCCCGATCATCGGCATCACCAACACCGGCAGCGACTACAACCCCTGCCATGGCAACAGCCCCGACCTGATCGAGGCCGCCAAGCGCGGCGTCATGCTCGCCGGCGGCCTGCCGATGGTCTTTCCCACCATCTCGATCGGCGAGAGCTTCGCCCACCCCACCTCGATGTTCCTGCGCAACCTGATGGCGATGGACACCGAGGAAATGATCCGCGCCCAGCCGATGGACGCCGTGATCGTCATCGGCGGCTGCGACAAGACGCTCCCCGCCCAGCTCATGGGCGCGATCAGCACCAACCTGCCCACCATCGTCGTCCCCACCGGCCCGATGGTGGTCGGCCACCACAAGGGCGAGGTGCTCGGCGCCTGCACCGATTGCCGCCGCCTCTGGAGCATGCACCGCGCCGGGCAGATCGACGCGGCGGAAATCGAAACCATCAGCTCCCGCCTCGCCCCCTCGGTCGGCACCTGCATGGTGATGGGCACCGCCAGCACCATGGCTTGCATGATCGAGGCGCTCGGCTTCTCGCTGCCCATGAGCGCCACCATCCCCGCCGTCCACGCCGAGCGCCGCCGCATCGCCGAGGCCAGCGGCAGGCGCATCGTCGACCTCGCGAAATCCGGCGCGCCCCGCCCGCGCGACCTCATCACGCCCGCCGCCTTGCGCAACGCCCTTACCGTGCTGCAAGCCATCGGCGGCTCGACCAACGGCATCATCCATCTCACCGCCATGGCCGGCCGCGCCGGCGCGAGAATCGATCTCGACACGGTGGATGCGATCGGCCGTTCCGTCCCCGTCCTGGTCGACCTGAAACCCTCCGGCGATCACTACATGGAGCATTTCCACCATGCCGGCGGAATCCCCCGCCTGCTGCGCGAGCTTTCGCTCCATCTCGATCTCGCAGCACCCACCGTCGGCGGCCGGACCATCGGCGAGATCGCCGAAGCCGCCGAAATCGTCCCCGGCCAGACCGTCATCCGCGGCGCGGACAAGCCGCTGAAATCCTCCGGCGCCCTCGCCGTGCTGCACGGCAATCTCTGCCCGCGCGGCGCCGTCATCAAGCAATCCGCCGCCTCGCCGCATCTGCTGAACCATACCGGCCCCGCCCTCGTCTTCGAAAATGTCGAGGACATGGCGGCCAGAATCGATTCGGATGATCTGGACGTCACACCTGACACCGTCCTCGTCCTGCGCAATACCGGTCCCATCGGCGCGCCCGGCATGCCCGAGGCCGGCTATCTCCCCATCCCCCGCAAGCTCGCCCGCGCCGGGGTGAAGGACATGGTGCGGATTTCGGATGCGCGGATGAGCGGCACCGCCTTCGGCACCATCGTGCTGCACATCGCCCCGGAATCCGCTGCCGGCGGCCCGCTCGCCCTCGTCCGCACCGGCGACCCGATCCGGCTCGATGTCGCGGCGCGCACGCTCGATCTGTTGATCGACGATGCCGAATGGCAGCGCCGCGCCGCGGACCACGCGGCGCGCCCGCAGCGACAGCCGCCCCCGCGCGGCTATGCCCGCCTGTTCGAAACCACCGTGCTGCAAGCCGATGAAGGCTGCGATTTCGATTTCCTCCGTGGCGAAGGACCCTGCGCATGAGCGAGCGCCCCACACTTCTGTTTCTTGGCGACCTGATGCCCGTCATCGAGACATCGCTTGCCGCCCGCTTCGACATTCTGGTCGATGACGGCAGCAATCTCGACGCGCTGATCGCCGCCCATGCCCCCAGGATTCGCGGCCTGGTGACGCGCGGCCGCCGCCCGACCGATGCGGCGCTGATCGCCCGCCTGCCCGCGCTTGAACTGATCGCCAATTTCGGCGTCGGCTACGACACGGTCGATGCGCACGCAGCCGCCCAACATGGTGTCATCGTCACCAACACGCCGGATGTCTTGAACGACGAGATGGGCGATTTCACCGTCGGCCTCCTGCTCGCCACGATCCGAACCATCCCCGCCGCGGAGCGCTATCTTCGCGACGGCAAATGGACCGGCGGCGCCTTCCCGCTCGGCCACAGCCTGCGCGGCCGGCGCATCGGCATCGCCGGCATGGGCCGCATCGGCCGCGTCGTCGCCCGCCGCCTCTCGGGCTTCGACCTGCCGATCGCCTATCATTCGCGCAACCCGATCCCGCATCTCGACTATCCGCATTTTCCCTCGCTCCGCGATCTCGCCGCGGCGGTGGATGTGCTGATCGTCGTGCTCCCCGGCGGTGCCGCCACCCGCCATGTTGTCAATGCCGAGGTGCTCGCCGCCCTCGGCCCCGACGGCATCCTGATCAACGTCGCCCGTGGCACCGTGGTCGATGAAGCCGCCCTGATCGACGCGCTGACGCATCGCAAAATCCTCGCCGCCGGCCTCGATGTCTTCGAAAACGAGCCGCATGTGCCAGCCGCGCTTCTCGCCTGCGACAATGCGGTTCTCGTGCCGCATATCGGCACCGGCACAAATCACACCCGCGGCCTGATGGCCGATCTGCTTATCCGCAACGTCATCTCCTGGTTCGACGGCAAGGGCCCGATCACCCCCGTCGCCGAAACGCCCGTCGCCGAAACGCCCGTCGCCGAAACGCCGGTCCGGATGCCGCCGCAATGAAACTCGACCATACCGCGAGCGGCGTCTTCCCCATCGCGCCCACGCCCTTCCTGCCCGATGGCGCGGTCGACACGCGCTCGATCGACACGATGTGCGATTTCTATTTTTCCTGCGGTGCCACCGGCCTGACCATTCTCGGCATCATGGGCGAGGCTCCCAAGCTCGATGCTGACGAGGCGTTAGCCATTTCCCGCCAGGTCATCGGGCGGAGCGAAATTCCCGTCATCGTCGGCGTCTCCGCGCCCGGCTTCGCCGCCATGCGCAACCTCGCCCGCGCGGTGATGGATGCGGGTGCCGCCGGCGTCATGATCGCCCCGCCGTCCTCGCTGCGCACCGATGATCAGATCGTGAACTACTATCACAACGCGATCGCGGCGATCGGGAGCGACATCCCGTTCGTGATCCAGGACTACCCGCTAACGCTCTCGGTGATCATGACGCCGAACGTCATCCGCCGCATCGTGATGGACCTGCCCTCCTGCGTGATGCTCAAGCACGAGGACTGGCCGGGGCTTGAAAAAATCTCCACCCTCCGCGCCTTCCAGCGCGAGGGCAGCCTGCGCCCGCTTTCGATTCTCACAGGCAATGGCGGCCTCTTTCTCGATTTCGAAATGGAGCGCGGCGCCGACGGTGCCATGACCGGCTACTGCTTCCCCGACATGCTGGCCGACATCGTCCGCCTCTCGAACGAGGGCAAGCGCGACGAGGCGCACGACCTGTTCGATGCGCATCTGCCGCTGATCCGCTACGAGCAGCAGCAGGGCGTCGGCCTCGCGACACGAAAATACGTGCTGCGGAAACGCGGCGCCATCGCGCACGACACCCAGCGCGCCCCCGCCGGCAAACTCACCGACACCGCGCGCGCCGAAATCGATTTTCTGATCCGCCGTCTCGCGAAGCACGAACCCCGCGCCCGTTTCTGAAGGAATCCACAGTTGAAAAACCGTTTCGAAGGCAAGACGGCGGTGATCACCGGGGGCGCTGCCGGCATCGGCCTTGCCGCCGCCACGCGCATCATCGCCGAGGGCGGCAACGTCATATTGTGGGATCGCAGCCGCGAGGCCATCGTTGCCGCCGCGCAGGAGCTGGGCCCCGCCTGCTCCGGCGTCGCGCTCGACGTGACCGACCTGCGCGCCCTTGAGCGCGCCGCCGCCGAGGTGGTGCGCGAACACGGCGCGATCGACGCGCTGATCGCCAGTGCCGGCATCACCGGCCCGAACGCGACCACATGGGACTACCCGCTGGATTCCTGGCGGCAGGTCATCGAGGTCAATCTCACCGGCGTGTTCTGCGCCTGCAAGGCGGTGGTGCCGCACATGCGCGCGCGCAATGCCGGGCGCATCGTCACCATTGCCTCCATCGCCGGCAAGGAAGGCAACCCCAACGCGCCGGCCTACAGCGCCTCCAAGGCCGGCGTCATCGGCCTGACCAAGTCGCTCGGCAAGGAACTGGCGAACACCCCGATCACGGTGAACTGCATCACCCCCGCCGCCGTCCGCACCGCGATCTTCGAGCAGATGAGCCAGCAGCACATCGACTACATGCTCTCGAAAATCCCGATGAACCGGTTCGGCACGGTCGAGGAAATCGCGGCGCTGATCTGCTTTCTCGCGTCCGACGAAGCCTCCTTCAGCACCGGTGCCGTGTTCGACATCTCCGGCGGCCGCGCCACCTACTGACGCGGCGTTATTTCACCGGCGGCCGCCAGCGGCGCAGCAGCAGCGCGTTGGTCACCACGCTGACGCTCGAGGCCGCCATCGCCGCCCCGGCGACCATCGGGCTCAGCCAGCCGAGGGCCGCCAGCGGGATGCCCACCACGTTGTAGACGAACGCCCAGAACAGCCCCTGGCGGATCTTGCGCATCGTCGCCCGCGCCACGTCCAGCGCCGCCACCACCAGTGCCGGCTCGCCGCGCATCAGCGTGATCCCCGCGGTGTGCATGGCGATGTCGGTGCCCGTCGCCATCGCCATCCCGATATCGGCGGCGGCGAGCGAGGGCGCATCGTTCACCCCGTCCCCCACCATGGCGACGACGTGCCCATCCCGCCGCAGGGCGCTGACGATCTCCGTCTTGTCCGCCGGCAGCCGGCCCGAAAACACCTTGTCGATCCCGAGGTCCCGCGCGACCGCGGCGGCCGCGCCGGCATTGTCGCCCGTCAGCAGCGCCACCAGCCGCCCCTGCGCCCGCAAGGCCGCGACCGCGGCGGCCGCCCCAGGTTTCACCCGGTCGCCGAACCCGACCAGCCCGAGCACCCGCGCCGCGCGATCTGCCCCATCGGCGCCGATCACCCAGGACACGCTGCGCCCCGCCGCCTCCAGCTCATGCGCCGTCGCGCCGAGCGCCCCGGCGGCAGCGGCACTCTCCTCCAGCAGGCGCGAACTGCCGATCGTGATCCGCTGGCCGCCGACCTCCCCGCTCACCCCGCGCCCCGGCAGCGCCTTGACCGCCTCGGCCGGCTGCGCCGCGATCCCGTCGGCCGCCGCCCGCGCGCACACCGCGCGCGCCAGGGGATGCTCGCTGCCCGCCTGCACCCCCGCCATCATCGCGAGCAGCTCCGCGTCCGAAACCCCCTCGGTCGGCGCCACCGCCACCACCGAGGGCTTCCCCTCCGTCAGCGTGCCGGTCTTGTCGAAGGCGATCGCCGTCACCCGCGCCGCCGCCTCCAGCGCCTCGGCATCCTTCACCAGAATGCCGTGCCGCGCGGCAACGCCGGTGCCCGCCATCACCGCCGTCGGCGTCGCGAGGCCGAGCGCGCAGGGGCAGGCGATCACGAGAACCGAAACCGCGTTCAGAATCGCCACCGGCGCGCCCGCCCCCGCCAGCAGCCATCCCGCCAGCGTCGCCGCCGCCACGGCCACCACCACCGGCACGAACACCGCCGCTACCCGGTCCACCAGGCGCTGGATCGGCGCCTTCTCGGCCTGCGCCGTCTCCACCAGGCGGATGATGCGGGCGAGCATCGTCTCCGCCCCCACCGCCTCGGTGCGCAGCAGCAGCGCGCCCTCGCCGTTGATCGCCCCGCCCGGCACAAGCCCGCCCGGCCCGCGCGCCACCGGCAGGCTCTCGCCCGTCAGCATCGACAGATCGACGCTCGACTCCCCCGCCTCGATCACGCCATCCACCGGAATCCGCTCGCCCGGCCGCACCGCGACGAGATCGCCCCGCCCGACCTGCCCGATCGGCACCTCCCGCTCGCCGCCATCGGCGTCGCGCAGCCGCGCCGTGGTCGGCCGCAATGCGGCAAGGGCCGCCAGCGCCGCCCCGGTCTGCCGCCGCGCCCGCGCCTCCAGCCACTTGCCGAACAGGATGAGGGTGATCACCGTCGCCGCGGAATCGAAATAGAGCGGCGCCCCGCCATGCCCGCCGGCCCAGCCCTGCGCCAGCAGCACCAGGCTCAGCCCATAGGCGGCGCTGGTGCCGAGCGCGACGAGCAGGTCCATGTTCCCCGCCCCCGCCCGCAGCGCCGCCCACCCCGCCCGATAGAACCGCGCGCCGAGCCAGAGCTGCACCGGCGTCGCCAGCGCGAGTTCCGCCCAGCCCGGCAGCCCCAGCGGCGCGCCCGCCATATGCAGCGCCATGTTGCCGATCAGCGGCGCCGTCAGCAGTGCGGCGATGATCACGTGGCGCAGCTCCCGCCGCCCGTCCGCCGCCCGCCGCGTCGCTTCCGCCGCCTCCGCCGCCCCGCTCTCCGCCACCTCGCGCGCGGCGTAGCCCGCCTTGCCGATCGCCGCGATCACCGCCGCGGCGTCGAATCCGGCGCCGGAAATCCGCGCCCGCTCGCTGGCGAGGTTCACGGCCGCACCGCTCACCCCCGCCACCTTCCGCGCCGCCCGCTCCACCCGCGCCACGCACGAGGCGCAGGTCATGCCCTCGACCGCGAGGTCGATCACCCTGTCCCCCGCATCTTTCCGGCCCGTCGCGGCGTCGCTCATCTGGTCCATGGCAAACTCCTTCGCCGCAGGATATGGGTTTGCCATCGTGGGAAGGTCAAACCCCGCCCCCCGCGCCGCGCATCCCTGCCCCCACCCGCCGGGCTTGACCTTGTCCCTGTGTCAGACCCCACGTTGGACTGGCATCATACCGAACCAAGGAGCCAACCATGATCGAATTCGACGTCGAAGGCATGACCTGCCAGCATTGCGTCCGCGCCGTCACCGAGGCGATCCGCGCGGTGCATCCGGGCGCCGAGGTCGCGGTCGATCTCGCGGCCGGCAAGGTGAGCGTCCCCGCCGCCGTCGCCGCCGAGGCCGCCGCCCTCGCCGCCGCCATCGAGGACGAGGGCTACAAGGTGAAGCGCCCGGCCTGATCGGGCCGCCCCGATGCCGGATTCCCGCCACCTGCTGCTCGTCGGCGCCGGCCATGCCAGCATCGCGGTGCTGCGCGACCTGGCGCGCGCGCCGCTCCCCGGGCTGCGCCTCACCGTGCTCACCCCGGCGACCGATCTGGCCTATTCCGGCATGCTGCCCGGCATCGTCGCCGGGGATACCGACGCCGCGGCCGGGCGGATCGACATCGCCCGCCTCGCCGCCGCCGCCGGTGCCACGCTCTGCCTCGACCGCGCGACCGGCATCGATCCCGATGCGCGCCGTGTCCTCCGCGCCGGCGGCTCGCCGCTCGGCTACGACCTGCTGGCGCTCGATGCCGGCGCCCCGCCGGCGGCGCCGGAGTCCGATCGCGTCATCCCGGTCCGCCCGCCGGATGCCCTGCTCGCCCGCCTGCCGGAGCTGGACGCGGCTTCGTCCGGCCCGGCGCCGTTCCGCCTCGCCGTGGTCGGCGGCGGTGCCGCCGGGGTGGAACTCGCCTTCGCCTTCGCCCACCGGCTGCGCGCCCGCCGCGCGGCCGCCGGCGCCGATCCGGCGGCGCTCTCGCTCACCCTGCTGCCCGGCCCGTCCGGCCTGCTGCCCGGCCTGCCCCGCCGCGCCGCGCGGCTGGTCGCCGCCCGCCTCGCCGTCTGCGGCATCGCGCTCGGTCCGCCCGCGCGCGCCGGCATCCCGCAGGCGGGGCATATCCCGCTCGATGACGGAACCAGCCTTCCCGCCGACGCCGTGGTCTGGGCCGCCGGCGCCGCCGCCCCCGCCTGGCTGCGTGGCGGTTCCCTCGCCCTCGATGCGGCGGGGTTCGTCGCCGTCGCCCCCACCCTGCGCTCCCGCTCGCACGACACCGTCTTCGCCGCCGGCGACATTGCCGGGTTCGGCGCCCTCGGCGTCCCGAAATCCGGCCTCTACGCGATCCGCCAGGGCAAGGTGCTCGCCGAAAACCTCCGCCGCGCCCTCGCCGGGCAAAGGCTCCGCCGCTTCCGCCCGCAGCGCGCCGCCCTCTATCTCCTCGCCACCGGGCCGGACCACGCGATCGGCACCCGCAACGGCCTCGTCGTCTCCGGTGCCTGGGTCCGGCGCTGGAAAGACCGGATCGACCGCCGCTTCATCGCCGCCTACGCCGCGCCCTGACCCCGCGCGGCCTCTTGCCCGCCGGCCCGATCCGCGCCAGAGACATCGCCGCACGAGAGCACGTTCCGGTCCATCAGGATCGGAACGTGCTCTATCTTGTTGATAACTAGAGCATCTTCATCCGATCAGATGTTTCCATCTGATCGGATGATGCTCTAAAACCTCTGATCGCAGCACATAAGAGGAGGCGGCAAGCCAGCCATGAGCGAAACAGTCCATGACATCCTGCGCGCCCATACCGGCGCCCGCGCCATCGCCGCGCCCGCGCGGCACCCCTGTTCCGGCCCCCGTCTCGCCGCGCTGGCGGACGAGGTGCGCACCGCGCTGAACGCGCGCGGCATCGGCCGTGGCGACCGTGTGGCCATCGTCCTGCCCAACGGCCCCGCCGCCGCCACCGCCTTCGCCGCCATCGCCGCGATGTGCTGCGCCGCCCCGCTCAACCCCGCCTACAAGGACCAGGAATTCGAGTTCTATCTCGACGACCTGAAACCCCGCGCCGTCATCGTCGCCGCCGGGTCCGACAGCCCGGTGCGCGGCGTCGCCGCGAAACTCGGCATTCCGCTGCTCGACCTCGCCGAGGACGACTCAGCCCCCGCCGGCGTCTTCACGCTCGACGTCTCCGCCCTGCCCGAAACCCCGGCCGCCAACCCCGGCCCGGCCGAACCGGAGGACGAGGCGCTGGTCCTGCACACCTCCGGCACCACCGCGCGGCCCAAGATCGTCCCGCTGCGGAGCAGGAACCTCGCCGCCTCGGCGCGCCACATCGCCGCCAGCCTCGCCCTCGCGCCGGACGATCTCTGCCTCAACGTCATGCCGCTGTTCCACATTCACGGCCTGATCGCGGCGACCCTCGCCTCGCTGCGCGCCGGCGCCGCCGTCTGCTGCACGCCCGGCTTCAACGCCTTCCGCTTCTTCTCCTGGCTCGAGGAGGAAAACCCCACCTGGTACACGGCGGTGCCGACCATGCACCAGGCCATCCTGCTTCGCGCCCCCGAGGATGACGCGGTGAGGGCGCTGGCCAGCCTGCGGTTCATCCGCTCCTCCTCCGCCTCGCTGCCGCCGCAGGTGATGGCGGCGCTGGAGCAGAAATTCGGCGCCCCGGTGATCGAGGCCTACGGCATGACCGAGGCCGCCCACCAGATGGCCTCCAACCCGCTGCCGCCGCGCGCCCGCAAGGCCGGCTCGGTCGGCATCGCCGCCGGCCCCGAGATCGCCATCATGGACGATGACGGTACCCTCCTGCCGCAGGGCGAAACCGGCGAGGTCGTCATCCGCGGCCCCAACGTCACCGCCGGCTACGCCGCCAACCCCGAGGCCAACGCCAAGGCCTTCACCAATGGCTGGTTCCGCACCGGCGACCAGGGCATGCTCGACGCCGAAGGATATCTCTTCCTCACCGGCCGGCTGAAGGAGCAGATCAACCGCGGCGGCGAAAAGATCAGCCCGCTGGAGGTCGATGTCGCCCTGCTCGACCATCCGGACATCGCCGAGGTCTGCACCTTCGCCATCCCGCACGACAAGCTGGGCGAGGAGGTGGGCGCCATCGTCGTCCCCCGCGCCGGCACCGCGCCCGACCCGCAGGCGATCCGCGATTTCGCCGCCGCGCGCCTCGCCGCCTTCAAGGTGCCCCGCCGCATCCTGATCATGGAGGCGATCCCCAAGGGCCCGACCGGCAAGGTCCAGCGCGTCGGCCTCGCCACCCGCCTTGGAATCACGGCATGACCAGCATCTGCGTCTTCGGCGCCGGCGCCATTGGCGGCCTCGTCGCCGCCCGGCTCGCCGCGTCCGGCACCGATGTCTCGATCGTCGCCCGCGGCCCGCATCGCGCCGCGATCGAAGCCAACGGCCTCAAACTTGTTTCGGAAAACGAAACGATCATCACCCGCCCCCGCGTAGCCGACGCCGCCGAACTCGGCCCGCAGGATTATGTTCTCATCACGCTGAAGGCCCAGGGCATCGAGCCCGCCCTGCCGCAGCTCCGCCACCTGATCGGCCCGCACACCACCATCATCGCCGCGATCAACGGCATCCCCTGGTGGTACACCTACGGCCTGCCCGCCCCCTTCACCGACCGTCGGATCACCGCGGTCGATCCCGAGGGCGCGGTCTGGGCCGCCCTGCCGCCGGCGCAGACGCTCGGCTGCATCGTCTATCCCGCCGCCGAGATCGTCGAACCCGGCGTGGTCAACCACACCTATGGCGACCGCTTCATCCTCGGCGAGCCCGATGGCGCCCGCACCGAGCGCGCGTCCCTGATCAGCCGCCTCATGATCGAGTCCGGCCTCAAGGCGCCCGTTCGCCCCCGCATCCGCGACGACATCTGGGTGAAACTCTGGGGCAACATGGCCTTCAACCCGATCAGCGCGCTGACCGGGGCGACGCTCGACGTCATCACCGCCGACCCCGGCACCCGTGCCCTCGCGCGGGGGATGATGCTCGAAGGCGCGGCCATCGCCGAGGCGCTCGGCGTGCGCTTCGCCATCGATGTCGAGAAGCGGATCGATGGCGCGGCCGAGGTCGGCGCGCACAAGACCTCGATGCTCCAGGATCTGGAGCGCGGCCGCCCGATCGAGATCGAGGCGCTGCTCGGCGCCGTGGTGGAAATGGCCGGCTGGGTCGGCCTGCCTTCTCCCACCTGCGCCGCCGTGCTCGCCCTTGTGCGCCAGCGTGCCGGAATCGCCGGCGTCTGATCACATCCATGTGACTCACGTATAAGTGAATACGAAAGGTGGCGATCTCGTAATCTGGTTTGAATAAGAAGCTTGCGGCGCCGAACAATTGTCGGACCGTCCGCGCCGGCCCCGTGCCGGCGCGGGCTCAATCAAACCAATGAGAGACGCCCGATGACACCCACCATCTTCAGTTTTCCAACCTCGGCCTACGTGCCGCTCGGCCTCGCCTTTTTCGGCCTCGGCACCGGCTATCTCATCTACGGCCCGCAGGAGCTTTTCGGCTTTCCGGAGCGCTCGCCTGCGGTCGATTGGGCCAATGGCTGGTACGGCGTCTGGA
The DNA here is from genome assembly GCA_021849425.1 of Pseudomonadota bacterium. GTDB lineage: Bacteria > Pseudomonadota > Alphaproteobacteria > Acetobacterales > Acetobacteraceae > Acidiphilium. The sequence goes on along the minus strand of JAJZSY010000020.1, from coordinate 1,648 downwards.
TGCCCGGCTTCCTGCAGTTCCTCTGCGGCACCTACATCCTTGTCGGCCTGACCTGGTTCCACGTCTTCCACGGCGCGCCGCTCTACGCCGCCGGCATCCTCACCTCGGTCTTCGGCGTTCACTGGTTCGCCATCGGCCTCAGCCGCATGCGTCAGGGCGACATGCGGGTGAACGGCTTCATGGCCGTCGCCTTTTTCCTGGTCTCCATTCTCGGCCTGATCGTCTTCGCCGAAGCGGGCGACATTCCGGTGGCCATCCTCTTCGTCGGCCTCTCCTGCGTGTATTTCGCCGGCATCTTTTCCTATTTCGGCATCGGCGCCCCGCTCAGCCTCCGGGCCCAGGGCTTCTTCCACACCGTCACCGGCCTCTGGCTGATGTATCTCACCTACGGCATCGTGCTCGATCTCGCCCTGGGCTGGCACATCCACATCTGACCCAACGCAACCCCAACGCCTGATCACACGGCCGGCCCTCGTGCCGGCCGTTCTTATATCTTGCTCCGGCCCTCGTGCCGGCCGTTCTTATATCTTGCTCCGGCCCTCGTGCCGGCCGTTCTTATATCTTGCTCCGGCCCTCGTGCCGGCCGTTCTTATATCTTGCTCCGGCCCTCGTGCCGGCCGCCCTGCATTCCGCACCTGCCACGGGCGCAACCCCCCCCTCGGTTGCCCGCGCGTCGCCCCCCACCTATACCGGCTGCAAAACCCCGCACGCGCACAGGAACTCCCGATGGCCAGCTACCAGTACGTCTACGTGATGAAAGACCTCACCAAGGCCTTCCCCGGCGGCCGCGAGGTCTTCAAGGGCATCACCCTCTCCTTCCTCCCCGGCGTCAAGATCGGCGTCCTCGGCGTCAACGGCGCCGGCAAATCCACCCTGCTGAAAATCATGGCCGGCATCGAGACCGAATTCGGCGGCGAGGCCTGGGCTGCCGAGGGTGCCCGCGTCGGCTACCTCCCGCAGGAGCCGCATCTCGACCCGACCCTCACCGTCGGCGAGAACGTCGCCCTCGCCTTCGCCGACATGCGCGCCGCCCTCGCCCGCTTCAACGAAATCTCCGAAGCCTTCATGGAGCCGATGGACGACGAGAAGATGAACGCCCTTCTCGCCGAACAGGCCACCCTCCAGGAAAAGATCGACGCCGGCGACGGCTGGGAGCTTGACCGCCAGATCGACATCGCGCTCGACGCCCTCCGCTGCCCCCCCTCCGACAGCCCCGTCACCAACCTCTCCGGCGGCGAGCGCCGCCGCGTCGCCCTCTGCCGCCTCCTCCTCGAAAAGCCCGACCTCCTGCTTCTCGACGAACCCACCAACCATCTCGACGCCGAATCCGTCGCCTGGCTTGAAAAGACCCTCCGCGCCTACGCCGGCACCGTCATCCTCGTCACCCACGACCGATACTTCCTCGAAAACGTCACCAACTGGATTCTCGAACTCGAACGCGGCCGCGGCTACCCGTTCGAGGGCAACTACACCTCCTGGCTGGAGCAGAAACAGAAGCGCCTCGCCCAGGAGGAAAAGGAAGAATCCGCCCGCCAGCGCGCCCTCAAGGAAGAGCGCGAATGGATCGGCGCCTCCCCCAAGGCCCGCCAGGCGAAAAACCAGGCCCGCATCAGCCGCTACGAGGAAATGCTCGCCAAATCGACCGAGC
>JAJZSY010000052.1 GCA_021849425.1 Pseudomonadota bacterium | reverse complement strand
CGGCAGCAATGGTTCGATCGCAGCCCATTGCGTGTCGTTCAGCCAGAAAAGTTCCGCCATGTTCCAAGTCCTCCAAACAGACTTGAATCAGACGCTCCGTAGTCATGGCAATAGGTACAGAACCTAGGCCTGCCGCGGCGCATGGTCATTGATCCAGCGCAGCCTGGCGTTTGACCGGAACGGTCCGGGCGGTTAGATCACGATGCGATCGGACAAGGATCGGATGTGACGTTCTATCTTGTTGATCATCAAGAGTATTTTACCCGTTCAGATGATGTCGCCTGATCGGGCGATGCTCTGGTTGTCGCGGGCCGCGCCCACCGGCCGCAACATGGCGCCGGCAGGGCATGGCAAAGCCGAGGGACGTTTGCTTGCGTGAACCAAAATTGTTTGCCGGAGCGAGACTGAGGCTGATCCGCGAGCAGCGCGGCCTGCAGCAGCGCGATATTGCCCGCCAGCTCGGCCTGTCGCCGAGTTACATGAACCAGATCGAGAACGACCGTCGTCCGGTTCCGCCGCGCCTTGCGGCGCCCCTTTGCGAGTTGCTCGGCATTCCGCCGGCCGAACTGTCCGGCGATGACGAGGTGCGCCGCGCCGGTGACCTGCTCGAAGCCGCTCTCGATCCCGCGCTCGGCCCCGGCCGGCTGACCTTCACCGAGGCCCGCGCGGCGGTGCGCGACACGCCGGAACTCGCTCGTCGCTTTATTGCCCTCTATGCCGCCTATCGCTCTCTGCACACCAGCCTCGCGCGTGGTACCGCCCTGGGGCGGGACGAATCCGGCCCATTGCCTCCATATGATGAGGTGCGCGACTGGGTGCAGTCCGAGCGGAACTACTTCCATGAGATCGATCTTGCGGCCGAGCGGCTCGCCGCGGACGTCCACGCTACGCTTGGCCGTGAAGCCGCGGCACTCGAACATCATCTTGCCGCCACGCACCGGATCGAGGTCGTCCCTTCGGCCAATCTCCTGCCCGACGGGATTCTCTGGCAGATCGACCGTCGCAACCGCCGCCTGCTGATCGCCGAGGAAATGCGGCTCGAAACCCGCCGGTTCTCCCTGGCCCATGTGATCGGCCTGCTCAGCCATGGGCGGCTCATTTCGCGGCTGGTCGAGCGGGCGAAATTCTCCTCCGAGGCGGCGCGGGGGATTGCCCGTGTGGCTCTGGCCAATTACTTCGCCGGCGCGCTGATCATGCCCTATGGCGCCTTTCTCGCCGAGGCCGAGGCCGAGCGATACGATATCCAGCGCCTGCAGATCAGGTTCCAGGCGAGTTTCGAGCAGGTCTGCCACCGGCTCAGCACGCTGCAGCGCCCGGGCGCGCAGGGAATTCCGTTCTTTTTCCTGAAGACCGACGTCGCCGGCAACGTGCTCAAGCGCAGCAGCGCCACGCGCTTCCGCTTCGACCGTTTCGGCGGTCCGTGCCCGCTCTGGAATGTCTACCAGGCGTTTTCGCAGCCCGGGAAAATCTCGGTTCAGCTCGCCCAGCCGCCGGGCGAGACCACCTATATCAGCATCGCCCGCACGGTCGGCGGCGGCGGCACGTCCTATCTGGCGCGGCCGCGCGCCGTCGCGGTCGGTCTCGGCTGCGAGATCCAGTATGCACCCCGGATCGTCTACGCCGCCGGGCTCGATCTCGACCGGCCGGGCGCGATCGACCCGATCGGCCCCGGCTGCCGCTCCTGCCTGCGGGTTTCCTGCCGCCATCGCGCCATGCCGCCGATCGACGGCACGATCGATGTCGGCACCGCCGAGCGCGGCGTGGTGCCCTACCGGGTCAGCCGCCCGTCGTCCGGCGGCTGACGCCATCTGGCCGCAGGCGGCGGCCTCGACTATCAGAACCGGATGACGATCCCCGGCACTTCCGCGCGTTCCGCCGCCGCGTTGCGGATCGAGTCGCTGCGCCTTGCCGATTTCCGGTCCTACGCCCGGCTCGACTGGCAGCCCGGCGGCAAGATCATCGCCCTTGCCGGGCCGAACGGCGCGGGCAAGACCAATCTGCTCGAAGCCGTTTCGCTGCTTGCGCCGGGCCGGGGCCTGCGCGGCGCACGCCTCGCCGAGCTGGCCCGCCATGCGCCGGGCGCCGCCGGCGGCTGGGCTATTGCCGCAAGGCTGGAGGGCAAGGAGGGCGGTGGCGCGATCGGCACCGGCATCGAGGCCGGGCAGGGGGATCGTCGGCGCCTGCTGCTGGATGGCGAGCCGGTGCCGGCGTCGCGCATCGCCGCCCGGTTTTCCTGCCTCTGGCTCACCCCGCAGATGGACCGGCTGTTCACCGAGGGCGCATCGTCGCGCCGCCGGTTTCTCGACCGTCTGGTGCTCGCCCTCGAACCGGGCCATGCCAGCGAGGTCGCTGCCTTCGAATCCGCCTCGGCCAACCGCAACCGGCTGATCGAGGCCGGGCGGTACGACCCGCTTTGGCTCGCCACGATCGAGGATTCGATGGCCCGCCACGCCGCAGCACTCACCGCGTCCCGGCTCTACGTCATCGAGCGGCTCAACGCGCTGCTCGCCGCCGGCACCGCCGATCCGTTCCCCGCCGCGCGCCTGTCGCTCGACTGCCCGATCGGCGCCGAACTCGCGCACCGCCCGGCGCTGGAGGTCGAGGACTGGCTGCGCGCCCGCTATGCCGCCTCGCGTGCCGAACCGGTCGCCGCGATCTCGCCGCAGCGCGCCGATCTCGGTCTCGCCCAGGCGGCGAGCGGCCTCGTCGCGGCGCTGGCCTCGACCGGGCAGCAACGCGCGATGCTGGTGTCGATCGTGCTGGCGCATGTGGCGCTGGTTGCCTCCGCTCGCGGCACGGCACCGGTGCTGCTGCTCGACGAGCCGTTCGTGCATCTCGATGCCGCGCACCGGATGGCGCTCGGCGATGCCTTGCAGCGCGGGGAGGCGCAGGTGTTCTGCACCGCGACCGAGCGCGACCAGTTCGCTGCCCTCGGCGATGCCGCGATCTGGACCGTCGGCGAGGGCGGTCTTCGCCGCGATTGAGGCATCGCGCCAAGCTGAGGGCGCGGCTCGCGCACCAACAGCGCTCTGCCAGGATCGGGCTTCGGTCAGATCGCCGCCAGCAGGCGCCGCGCCTCCTCCGCATCGGCCACGATCTGCGCCCGCAGCGCGTCGAAATCGGCGAAGCGCCGCTCCTCGCGGATGAAATGGTGGAGCGAGACCGCGATATCCTGGCCGTAGAGGTCGCCGGCGAAGTCGAACAGATGCGCCTCCAGCCGCGAGATCGCCCCTTCCGCCACGGTCGGCCGCCGCCCGATATTGGCGACGCCCTTGACCCTGCTGCCGTCCTTGAGCCGCACTGTCACGGCATAAACGCCGCGCGCCGGCTCCAGATGCCGGCCGAGGGCGACGTTGGCGGTGGGAAAGCCGATCGTCCGCCCCCGCGCGTCGCCATGCGCGACCACGCCGCGAATCGCGTGCGGCCGGCCGAGCAGCGCGGTGGCGCGTTCAGGATAGCCATCCTGCAGCAGCCGGCGGATTCGGCTGGAGGAAATCGGGCCCTCGGCGTCATCCAGATGCGGCACGACCGAGAGGCCGATACCATGCGATTCCGCGGCCATCCGCAGCATGGCGACATCGCCGCCCCGACGGTGGCCGAAGGCGAAATCCGCGCCGCATGCCAGATGCGCCGCCCCGATGCCACGATACAGCACGTCCGCGACGAATGCCTCGGCGCTCAGCTGCGAGAAGGCGCGGTCGAAGGTGAGTTCGTAGAGGAAGTCGATCCCCGCCTCCTCCAGCGCCGCCGCCCTCTCGGCCTCCAGCATCAGCCGGAACGGCGGGTCCTCGGGGCGGAAGAACTCGCGCGGGTGCGGCGCGAAGGTGAGCGCGGCCCGCGGCGCTTCCGGCCGTGCGGCATGCGCGGCCCGCAGCACTTCCAGATGGCCACGATGCATCCCGTCGAAATTCCCGAGAGCCACGGAGGCACCGCGTGCCTCGTCAGGGATCGCCGTCCAGTCGTGGAAGACGCGGATCATTCGGCAGCGCGCTTCTCGTTCTGCGCCACGGCGACGACGGCTTCCGTGGGCGGAATCACCACGGCCTCGCCCTCGATCACCACCTTGCCGCGGACGAAGCAGCGCGTGCGCATCGTCGCCCGCCGCTTTTCATGATCGAGTGCCGCGACCTCGACCTCGGCGGTGACGGTATCGCCGATGCGCACCGGCGCGCGGAAGCGCATCGACTGGGTGAGATAGATCGTGCCCAGCCCCGGCAGCACCGTGCCCAGCACGGCCGAGATCAGGCTACCGCACAGCATACCGTGCGCAACGCGCCCCTTGAACAGTGTTTCGTCGGCCAGCTCCTGGTTCAGGTGCACCGGGTTCGTGTCCATCGACACTGCCGAGAACAGCAGGATATCTGCCTCGGTGATGGTTTTTCCCAGCGAGGCGGTCTGGCCGGGTTGGAGCTGATCGAAGGGGACGCAGCTGGGCATGGGAACTCCCGTCGCGGTTCAAGATGTCGCGATGCACAAAGCGCCGGATCGGGGGGCCGGGTCAAGGCCCCGGGGCTTGATGGCGCAGATAGGCGAGCAGCCTCGTTTCCCGGCGCCCGCGTGTCACCGTATCGAGGATAACGCCCGTGGTCAGGCTGAGCGCGCCGGCGAGGACGATGCCGGTCGACAGCACAGCGGTCGGCAGCCGTGGCACAAGGCCGGTGCGCAGATAGGTCGCGATGACCGGGGCGATGAGCACGGCTGCGGCAAGAAACGCCGCGAGGCCGAGGGCGCCGAAAAAGGCCAGCGGCCGCTCGTGCCGCAGCAGCCGCAGGATCAGCCTGAGGATGCGCCAGCCATCGCTCCAGGTTCTCAGCTTGCTGGCCGATCCCGCCGGCCGCGGGCGGTATTCGCCCTCGACATGGGCGATCGGCAGCGCGAGTTCGAGCGCATGCACCGCAAGCTCGGTCTCGATGTCGAATCCCGTTGCCAGAACCGGGAAGGATTTCACGAAGCGGCGCGACAGCACCTTGTATCCCGAAAGCATGTCCTCGACCCGGTCGCCGAAAATGGCGCGGACCGCCCCGGTGAGCAGGTGGTTGCCGAACCGGTGGCCGCTGCGATAGGCGGCGGCATCGGTCTCGCGGCGCACGCAGTTGACGAGGTCATAAGGCCCGCGCTGCGCCAGCGCGATCATCGCCGGGGCCAGCGTCGCGTCATAGGTGTCGTCGCCATCCGCCATGACGTAGAGATCCGCCTGGATGTCGCGGAACATCCGCCGGACCACATATCCCTTGCCCTGCAAACTCTCCTGGCGAACGATGGCTCCTGCGGCACGTGCGATCGCGGCGGTGTCGTCGGTCGAATTATTGTCGAACACGTAGATATCCGCTGTGGGCAACGCAGCGCGGAAGGCGCGCACGACCGCGCCGATCGCCGCTTCCTCGTTGTGACAGGGCAGGAGAACCGCGATTTTCGGCTCCGTCATCGTGATCCAGCTCCGTATTGGCCGCATCCGGTGTAGCCGCCGTCGTGCCACCGGTAAACCGAGCAGGCCGCCCGTTTGGCCTTGAGCAGCGCCGCCGCTACAGTGAGCGCGCGGATGTGAAAGGACGCAAGATGCGAAGGCTGGTCCGTTTTCTGTCGCTCGCGCTGGTGGTCGTGGGGATCTTCTGGGTCGGGCTCTGGTGGTATGCCGAAAGCCGTCTCGCCCTGGCGGTGGACCAGATGACCACGCTGCTGCGATCGCATGGCTGGACGGTTGCCCACGGTGCGGTCATTCGCGGCACGTCGCCGTTCCGGGTCGAGGTCCTGGTGAGCGATCTGCGGCTGACGCCGCCTGTCACGAATGGTCCGGCGCCGACGCTCGCCATCCCCGCGCTGGACATGACGGTGCGCCCGGGCACGCCCTTCACGCTCGATCTCGCGCCGGCGTCGACATGGCGTCTCGCGCTGGCCGATGGCCCTTCGGCCACGCTGCATTTCGGCAGCATCGCCGCGACCGAGCGTTTCGATCCGGCCTCTCTGCTCAACGGATCGGACAATCCGCTTCGCGCCGGCAGCTTCCATGCGACCGATCTCAGGATCGACAGTCAGAATACCAATTTCACCCTGCTGAGCATAGCGGCGATATCCGTCGACGACACCCGTAATCCACGCGCGGGCACCGCCGAGACCGCGTTCTCATTGCGTGAATCGGTGTCGGGGCTCGCGCTGTCGCCGATCTTCACCACGCTGGGCGACCTGCCGTTCGGCGGCAAGCTCGGTCGGCTCAGCCTCGATCTTGCGGTCTCCGGCCCCGCCGCCGAACTGCCGGCCGGCCTTGCCGGTGCGCTCGCTCCGCAGATCAACCGTCCGGCCAGGCCCCTGGCAGGCATGACCCCGGCGGATTTCATGGCGATCTGGCAGCGAACCGGCCCCGCGCTGCATCGCTGGGCGCGCGCCGGCGGGCATGGCAGCCTCGGCGTCCGGCTTGTGGTCGGCCCCCTCGATGCAACCGGAAAAGGTGAGTTCGGCTTCGATTCCGGAACCCAGCCGCGCGGCCAGATGCACCTGGTCGCAGATGGGTTCGGCGCGGCGCTGGGAACGATCTCGACCCACTATCCCGGCCTCGTCGGCGGCATCAGCGCGCTGACCGCGGCCGCTTCGCCCTTTCTGGTCCGCGGCCCGAAAGGTGGCCAGCGCCTCGCCGTCACGTTCAGCCTCGCCCATGGCGCGCTGACGGCGAACGGCACCCATCTGGTGACGGTGCCGCCTCTGGTCTGGCCCGACGCACCGCCCCCGCCCGCCGGAGCGCCGAAACCGAAGGGTTGAGGCGTGACCGACTCGGCCCCCGACGACGAGGCCGGCGGCGCGATGCTGCCGCCGCACAGGATGCGCCTGACCGCGCTGATCGTGGCCACCGCGTTGTTCATGCAGAACCTCGACGGCACCATCGTGGCCACGGCCCTGCCGGCGATGGCGAAGAGCTACCACGCCGATCCGCTGCATATGAGCCTGGCGCTTACCTCCTACCTGATCGCGCTCGCGGTCTTCATTCCCGCTTCCGGCTGGGTTGCCGACCGCTTCGGCAGCCGGACCGTGTTCCGCGCGGCGATTGTGACTTTCACGCTCGGATCGATTTTCTGCGGCCTGTCGCAGAGTCTGGGCGAGCTGATCGCCGCGCGGGTTTTCCAGGGCCTGGGCGGGGCGATGATGGTGCCGGTCGGCCGGTTGCTGCTGCTCAGGTCGGTGCGCCGGCGGGACATGATCGCGGCCACGTCGTGGCTCACCATGCCGGCCCTGCTCGGCCCCATCATCGGCCCGCCGCTCGGCGGCTTCATCGTCACCTATCTTTCCTGGCGCTGGACGTTCGACATCAACGTTCCCATTGGCCTGATCGGCATTGCCGCCGTGACCCGGCATGTGCGCGAGGTGAAGGACGAGGCGCAGGCCGGCCGGCTCGATCTCGCCGGCCTGGTCTGGAGCGGGCTTGCCATGGCGCTGCTGATGGCCGGTTTCGAGACGGTAGGCCGTGGCATCATTCCCCTGCGCTGGAGCCTCGGCTGCTTCGCCGGCGGCGCGGCGGCCGCTCTCGCCTATGTCCGGCATGCGCGCCACCATCCGCATCCGGTGCTCGACCTGACGCTGATGCGGATCGATACATTCGCGAATTCGACCATCGCCGGCAGCCTCTTCCGCGTGCTGGCCGGCGCCATGCCGTTCCTGCTGCCGCTGATGCTCCAGCTCGGCTTCGGCGATACCGCGGCGAAATCGGGCACGATCACCTTTGCGGCGGCAATCGGCGCGCTGGCGATGAAGCCGCTGGCCGAGCCGGTCCTGCGGCGTCTCGGCTTTCGCGTGGCGATGATGCTGTTCGGCGGGCTGGCGGTGGTCTTCACCGCCGCCTGCGCGGCCTTTCGGCCTGGCTGGCCGGAACTCGGGCTCGACGCGGTGCTGCTGGTCGGCGGCGTGTTCCGCTCGTTGCAGTTCACCGCCCTCAACACCATCGCCTATGCCGATGTGCCGCGGAGCCGGATGAGCGCGGCGACGAGCTTTTATGCCACGTTCCAGCAGATCACCCTGACCCTTGGCATATCGGTTGCCGCAGGCGCGCTTGAGTTCACCACGGCGCTCGCCGGGCATGCCGAACCCGCGATCGCCGATTACGGCTGGGCGTTCATCATCGTCAGCGCGATCGGCGCGCTCTCGGTGCCGGTCTGCGCCCGGCTCGCGCCCGGCGCCGGCGAGGCGCTGAGCGGGCACGGCGCCGCCGCGCCGGTGATTGACGCGAACCCGGCGCCGCGCCAGTAACGCAGCATCGCAAGCGGAAACGGATCTCTCATGATGGAAACCGGCAGCAGCATCGCGCTCGCGCGGCGGCTGTGGCGGCAACATGTCACCGCCTATCGCGGCCGTGTCGCGCTGATCATCGTCGCCACACTGGTGATGTCCGGCACGACGGCGCTCTACCCCGCGCTGATCGACCGCGCCTTTACCATGTTCGCCAAGCGCGATCCGCGGATTCTGTATCAGGTGCCGCTGATCGTGCTCGTCGTCACCTTGGTCAAGGCGCTTGCCCAATACGTCCAGACGCTGCTGACGCAGCAGGTTGTGCTTGGCACCATCCGCCGCTTGCAGGTCTCGATGTTCGGACATCTGACCAGTGCCGAACTGGTGCGGATCGATCGCGAGCCGCCGGCGGCGCTCGCCGCCCGTTTCACGACCGACGCCACCGTGATCCGCGAGGCGATGAGCCGCGCGGTGAACGGCATCGCCGATTTCTTCACGCTGATCGGGCTGGTCGGCACCATGCTCTGGATCGACTGGGAGCTAAGCCTGATCGCCGCCGTGCTCTACCCGCTGGCCGGGCTGCCGATCCAGAAGATCGGCCGGCGCATCCGGCGCGCCTCGGGCGGCATGCAGGAGCGGATGGGCGAAACCGCCTCACTGCTGAACGAGAGCTTCGCGCAGGCTCGGACCGTCCGCGCCTATAGTCTCGAAGAGGATGAACGCCGCAGGGCCGATCGGGCCTTCGAACAATTGTATCGCGCGCTGATGCGCATGATACGGGGGCGGGCCGCGCTCGATCCGGTTCTTGAGGTTCTGGGCGGTCTCGCGATTGCCTTGGTCATCGGCTTTGCCGGCTGGCGGCACGCCGCGGGCGCTTCCGGCATCGGCAATTTCACCGGCTTTGTTGCGGCGCTGCTGATTGCCTCACGCCCGTTGCGCGCGCTCGGCACGATGAATGCCGCGGTGCAGGAAGGCATGGCGGGGCTGGAGCGCGTGTTCCACGTGATCGACGAGCCTTCGGCGAGCATCGAGCGCCCGGGGGCGGCGCCGCTGCCGCCTGGCCCCGGCCGGGTGGAGTTTCGCCATGTCGGGTTCGCCTATCCAGATGGCCGGCCGGGGTTGCGCGATCTTTCCTTTGTTGCCGAACCGGGCCGAACCCTCGCTTTGGTCGGCGCGTCAGGTGCTGGAAAATCGACGGCGCTGGCGCTGATTCCCCGGCTCTACGAGGCCGATCGCGGCGCGATCCTGATCGATGGCGCCGATATCGCGGCGGTGTCGCTCGGGTCTCTGCGCAGTGCGATCGCCTATGTCGGCCAGGACGCGCTGCTCTTCGACGACACGATTGCCGCCAATATCGGGATGGGCCGCAAGGGCGCCTCGATTGGTGAGATCCGGGAGGCGGCCGAGGCGGCGGCGGCAGGGTTCATTGCCGAGCTGCCCGAGGGGTTCGACACCCGCGTCGGGGTGAACGGCCAGCGGCTTTCGGGCGGGCAGCGCCAGCGCGTCGCCCTGGCCCGCGCCCTGCTGCGCGATCCGCGGATCCTGCTGCTGGACGAGGCGACCAGCGCGCTGGACGCCGAGAGCGAGGCGGCGGTGCAGGAAGCCCTCGCCCGCCTTCGGCGTGGCCGCACGACCATTGTGGTCGCGCACCGCCTCGCCACCGTGCGAGATGCGGACAGGATCGTGGTGGTTGCGGATGGGGTGGTGGTGGAGCAAGGCACGCATGCCGACCTGATGGCGGAGGAGGGCGCGTTTGCCCGCCTCGTTCGTGCGCAGGCACTGTCTTCTTAGCGTGCCTTCAGATCCATCCCCGGATTGGATGATGCGCCAAAGCCTGTGAAGCCGTGTTGGCGGAAATGATGTGTCCGATCTGTCTTTGCCGCGGCGCGCTGAAAGATATCTTGTCTTCCCCCCGTGCTGTCGGGCAAGATTCGCGATCATGTGGCCATGGCTTGTTCCGTGCCGTCTCAGCTATGCAAAAAATAAATACGAAATACAAAAATAAAGATATTAGTTGTGTTTTTTTTACATAATAACTTATCAATTGTTTTTAATATTGGGGTATATCGTTAAAATAATTTTTTAAAATAAATTAAAACATTATATACCGATTGTATTAATTGACGG
>JAJZSY010000051.1 GCA_021849425.1 Pseudomonadota bacterium | reverse complement strand
GTGATCAGGCGGCCTTCTTCTTCGAAGCCGTACCCTCGATGATGCCCATGATGTCGGATTCCTTCATGATCAGCAGCTCTTCGCCGTCGATCTTGACCTCGGTGCCCGACCACTTGCCGAACAGGATACGGTCGCCGGCCTTGACGTCGAGCGCGACGACGGCGCCGGTTTCGTTGCGGGCACCCGGGCCGACGGCGATGACTTCGCCTTCCATCGGCTTTTCCTTGGCGGTGTCGGGGATGATGATGCCGCCGGCGGTCTTTTCCTCGGCGTTCAGCCGGCGAACGACCACGCGGTCGTGCAGGGGACGGAATTTCATGTGGCTCGCTCCTGACTTCAGAAGTCTGTTGCAACAGTTTCGGGCTCAGCAGCGCCGGCCCTCTCGATAGGCACCGGATGCTTGCTAGCACTCTCTCCGGGAGAGTGCCAAAGGGATAAGGTTGCGGGCCATGGATGTCAAGCCCGGCAGCACTTGCGGATGACGAGTGCTAAAGTATTGATAAAAAAGATTTTTCTTGCCAAACACCGGGGGTGTCATGGCATCGTCATGGTCAGGAGGAGCGGACTGGCACGGCCCGCCGATGACAGCGCGACGGAGACAGACCATGATGATGAGCCGACAGCTCGAAGGATACCGGCTGACGACAGCCGAAATTCTCTACCACCTGCCCGACCATCCGGGCGTGTTGCAGAGTTACGTGTGGCAGGATCTCGACATCGCACCGCGCTATCCGGTGCTGCACCGGTTTCTCGATTTCTGGAGCAGGCAGATCGAGGGCAGGCTGCATTCGGTGCGGGTGGGCACGGCCGCGCTGATCACGCCAGGGGAGATGCGCAGCCCGCATATGTTCCAGCTTCACTGAGCGATGCGCGGGAGCGGCTGGCGGCGAGCGTGGCGCCGAGGTGACACACTTACCCGAATTGCAGCCCTGCGGCGCGGTTAAGGATACGTTCAGTCATCCATGCGATAAGATGTATTGCGCAGGGGTGACTGAAATGGCGGGCGTGACGCGACAATTCCTTCTCGTGCTGGGTGTGGCGCTTGGTGTTGCGCCGCCATTCGCCGTCGCCCGCGCCCAGGGCGTGAACCCCGCGATCGCGGCGAGCGAGACAAGAGTGTCGCTCGGGGTGACGGCGAGCGGATATACGTATCGCGAGAGCGGCGGAGTTGACCGGGAAAGCGGCGTGCTGCCCGGCTTCAGCGCCGGTGTCTCGCGGCTGGGGCCGGCGCTCGGGATGCCCGACATCTATACCGGCGTCGTCTACGATTTCGCGGGCGGGGCGCTCGGCTATCAGGGATATCTGCAGGGTGGCGCCGGTGCGCCGCGACCCTATGACCAGTCGGACAGCGCGCGGTTCAATCATGTCGAGGTGCAGCTCGGCGCGGCGGTGCCGCTCGGTCGGGCGATCAGTGTGCTGCCCTTCGTCGCGATCGGGTATCAGAGCTGGTCGCGCAATGTCGGCGGCGGCAGCGGGTATGGCAGTTTTTATCACGCGGTGCTGGCCGGGGTTGGAGCAAAGCTCGACTATGCGGCGTCGGGGCGGCTGGTGCTTTCGGCGGCGGCAGAGGGGCTGGCGGTGCTGGGCGGCGGGGTATCCGCGCCGGCGCTTGGCCTTTCGGGCGGGTTCGGCACCAGCGGCGAGGAAGAGGTGCGGCTGGGCGCGGACTGGCGGCTCGACAATGTCTGGCACGTTTTCGCCGGGCTGGAGATGCGGCATTTCAACTATGCCGGGTCGAAACCGTCCAACGGGGTGTACGAGCCGACGAGCGGAACCTTCGCCGCGCGCGGCGAAATGGGCGTGACGTTCGGCTTCCGATAAGCCGGCGGCGCGGCTGGCAATGCCGTTGGGAATAAAAAATCTAACATAACGTTTTTATCTCTTTCCCACCCGCCCCGCTTTGGGCTATCCCTGCGGTCATGATGCGGTTCTGTGCGCGGCGCGGCGAATGAGGCGCGGCGGCGGGACGGATGCGGAAGCGGAACCGGCTTCGGATTTCCGGCGGTTCTGCATGACCATGCTGGCGCCGCGAGGGCAGCGGCCGGAACGGCATCACCTCGCGCTGATCGACGCGCTGGAGCGCGTCACGAGCGGCGAGGTGGACCGGCTGATGGTGCAGATGCCGCCGGGGGCGGCGAAATCGACCTATGCCTCGGTGCTGTTTCCGGCATTCTGGTTCACCCGCCATCCGGCGAGCGAGGTGATCGCGGCGTGTCACACGGCGTCGCTCGCCGGGCATTTCGGCCGCCGCCTGCGCATGCTGATCGCCGAGCAGGGCGATGAGTTCGGCCTGTGTCTCGACCCGACCAACCGGGCGGCGGGGCGGTTTTCGTTGCAGGGTGGCGCGCAGTATTTCGCCGCCGGCGTGCGCGGGCCGATCACCGGGCGGCGGGCGGATCTGATCCTGATCGACGACCCTGTGAAATCCTGGGCCGAGGCGGACAGCCGGGCGGCGCGGGATGCGCTGTATGACTGGTACCGCGCCGAACTGCTCTCGCGGCTGAAGCCGGGCGGGCGGGTCGTGCTGGTGATGACGCGCTGGCATGAGGACGATCTTGCCGGGCGGCTGATGGCCAGGGATGGCGGCTGGACGGTGCTGCGGCTGCCGGCACTGGCGGAGGCCGACGATCCGCTCGGGCGGGCGCCGGGCGAGGCGCTCTGGCCCGACTGGGAGGATGAGCGGGAGATCGCGCGGCGGCGGGCGACGGTGGGCGAGCGCGTGTTCGCCGCCCTGTATCAGCAGCGGCCGATGCGCGATGGCGGGTCGTTGTTCGAGCTTGACCGGATCGGCTTCGTCGATGCGGCGCCGTCGATGCTGCGGGCCGTGCGCGCCTGGGACCTGGCGGCGACGGCGGCATCCGCCGGCGGCAATCCGGACTGGACCGTGGGGCTGAAGCTCGGGCTGGCCGCCGATGGCACGCATGTCGTGCTGGATGTGGTGCGGGTACGGGCGGGGCCGGCGGCGGTCGAGGCCTTGTTGCGGGCGACCGCCGAGGCGGACGGGCCGGGGACGGCGATCGCGCTGCCGCAGGACCCGGGGCAGGCCGGTGTGGCGCAGGTGGCGCATCTGCGCCGGGTTCTGGAAGGGTTCACGGTGATTGCGAGCCCGGAATCCGGATCGAAACAGACGCGGGCCTTGCCGGCGGCGGCGCGGATCGGCGCCGGCAGGACGCGGGTGCTGCGCGCCGCCTGGACCGACGCCTTCGTGGCCGAGCTGCGGACCTTTCCGAACGGCGAGAAGGACGACCAGGTGGATGCGCTGGCACGCGCCGAGGCGATGCTCGGGCAGGCGCCAGCGGCGGCGCGGATGACGAAGATTTCCATGATGGGACGCTGAATTCATGTTCGAGACGATCTGCCAGACGATTCCGGCCGATCCGCACCTCGCGCCGCGGGCGCGGCGGCTGGAGATCTATCGCCGGGTGCTGGAGGGGACGATCTATGACGCGCTGCCCTACGCGTTCCAGGAGGAGCGCAACGGGGCGGGCGAGTATGTTCCGCTGCGGGCGCGGCGGCCTTCGGTGCGCTACGGCCTGTGCCGGATCGTGGTGGAGGATTCGGTTTCGCTGCTGTTCAGCGCGGGGCATTTCCCTGCGGTCGAGTGCGCGGACCCGGCGACCGAGACGCTGCTGGCCGACATTCTGGGTGAATGCCGGCTCAATGAGGTGATGATCGACGCGGCGTTGCGCGGCTCGGTCGGCTCGGTGGCGATTTTGCTGCGGGTGCTGAAGGGGCGGTTCTTCTGCTCGGTGATGGAGACGCAATACCTGACGCCGCGCTGGCGGGAGGATGCGCCAGACACGCTCGAACAGGTGACCGAACTCTACAAGGTGCGCGGCGCCGAGCTGATCGGCCAGGGCTATGAGGGGGTCGATCCCGCTCAGACCTACTGGTTCCAGCGGCGCTGGGACGCGCAAGCCGAGATCTGGTTCGAGCCGGTGCCGGTGGGCGCCGGCCTGCCCGCCGAGCCGGACCGGGCACGGAGCGTGCGGCATGGCCTCGGATTCGTGCCGATCGTGTGGATCCGCAACCTGCCGGGTGGCGAGGGGGTCGACGGCGCCTGCACGTTCCGCGCCGCGATCGAGACGTCCATCGAGATCGACTATCAGCTGTCGCAGGCCGGGCGCGGGCTGAAATATGCCTCCGATCCGACGCTGCTGATCAAGGAGCCGGCGACGACCGACCGCGAGATGGTCAAGGGTGCGGGGAATGCGCTGATCGTTTCGGAAAAGGGCGATGCGAAGCTGCTGGAGATCGGTGGCACCGCCTCGGCCGCAGTGATCGATTATGTCCGCACGCTGCGCGAGTTCGCGCTGGAGAGCGTGCATGGCAATCGCGCCAGCGCCGATCGGCTGACAGCGCCGCAATCGGGTCGGGCGCTGGAGCTGATGAACCAGGGACTGATCTGGCTCGCCGACAATCTGCGGATTGCCTATGGCGAGGGTGGGTTGCTGCCGCTGCTGCGGATGGCGTTGCGGGCGGCGGCGCGGTTCGATGTGAGGGTGATGGGCCGGACGGTGCCGCGGGTCGATCCCGACCTGCGGCTGAGTCTGCGCTGGCCGCGCTGGTATGCCGCCTCGGCCGATGACCGGCTGAAGGAGGCGCAGGCGATCGCGACGCTGGTCAATGCGGGTCAGATGTCGCGCGAGACGGCGGTGAAGAGTCTCGCCGCCAGTCATGTGATCGGGGATGCGGCGGCGGAACTCGCGCGCATCGCCGATGAGGGGGACCAACTGGAACGGAACGAGGCATGAGCGACGAATTCGCGGAGCATGAGGGGCCGCCGGACGAGCCGCAGGCGGAGCCTGAGGACTGGCAGGCCAGGGCGATGGCGGCCGAGCAGGCGATGGAGGCGCTGCGGCGCGAACACGCCGAGCGGCTGAGGCGGGCGGAACTCAGGATCGAGGCGGTGAGGGCCGGCATGATCGATCTTGACGGGCTGAGACTGATCGATCCGGCTGTTGTAACGCCAGCCGAGGGCGGCGTGGCGCCGGATGCGGCGGCGCTGATGGCACAGCTGAAGCGGGACAAGCCCTGGCTGTTCGCCGCGCCGTCGTCATCCTCGACGGCGTCGGTGCCGCGGGCGGAGCCGCCGCGGGCGCGTCATGCGACCGAGCTGAGCGAGGCCGAGTGGCGCACGGCGCGCGCCGAACTGCTGCGCCGGGCCGGGGCCTGAGCCGGCCGCGAGCCGCTTTCAAAATATTAACGCGTTGTCAGACAACCGTGCTCCGCGCGTCGGAGTGCGGCGAATTGCGTTATCCAGAAGGAACACGACATGGGTATTTCCAATTTTCCCGCCGCGCTGCAGCCGATCATCCAGCAGGGCTTCCTCGAGCGCGAATTCGAGCAGGCGCTGCGCTCGCGGCTCGGCTACCGGATGGTGGCTGATCGCGAGAACTTCGCGGTCGGCATCGGCGAGACGCTGACCAAGACCCGCGCCGGGCTGAAGCCTTCGGTCACCACGCCGCTGGCCGCCGCGACAAACACCAATCTCGACAACGGGCTGACGCCGCAGGGCTGGGGTGTCGAGCAGTATACCGTGACGCTGAATTTCTATGCCGCGACGCAGGACCTGAACATGGTCACCAGCCGGGTCGGCATCGCCTCGCAGTTTCTGCAGAATGCCGCGACCAATGGCGAGCAGGCGGCGCGCAGCCTTGACGAGCTGGCGCGCAACGCGCTGTTCGCCCCGTATTTCGGTGGCAACACGCGGGTGTGCGCCACGCTGGCGAGTGCGGCGCCGACCATCGATGTCGATGATATTCGCGGCTTCACCACCGTGTTCGTCAACGGCGCACAGACGGCGGTTTCGGCGAGCTATCCGCTGACCGTGTCGGTCGGGGCGAATACGTATTCACTGATCGGCGTGACGCCGGATGTGAATAACGCGTCGTCAGCGCCGGGGGGTATTTCGGGAACCCTGACGTTTTCGGCCGATGTCAGCGTGAGTGACGGTGCTGCCGGCAATGCGGTGCGCGCCGCGACGGCGAGCGCGATCGTCCGGCCGCAGGGGGCGGCAACGACCAGCGCGCTGCAGGCGACCGACACGCTGACGATGTCCGCCCTGCTCGATGCGGTGGCGACGCTGCGGCAGAACGCGGTGCCGGAAATCGATGGCGTCTACAACTGTTATCTCGATCCGGTCTCGGCCCGGCAGCTGTTCGCCGATCCTGACTTCCGGCAGTTGTTCCAGGGGGCGACGTCGAGCAACGCGGTGTTCCGCCAGGGCATGATCAACGATTTTCTCGGGTTGCGGTTCATCACCACCACCGAGGCCTATGTGCAGTCGCATCCCACGCTGGCGGGGCTGTATGTCCGCCGGCCGATCGTCTGCGGCAAGGGTGCGCTGATCGAGGCGGATTTTGCCGGCATCGGCGCGGAAGACGTCGCGCCGAAGGATGCGCTGGTGAACATCATCGACGGTGTCGCCATGGTCACGCGCGAGCCGATCGACCGGTTGCAGCAGATCATCGCCCAGTCCTGGTACTGGATCGGCGGGTTCTGCGCGCCGTCCGACACCACGACGACGCCGAACACCGTGCCCACCGCGACCAATTCCAACTTCAAGCGCGCGGTGATGATCGAGCATATCGGCTGAGGAGGGTGCGCACATGTCAATCGGGTCCTCGCTTCCCTTCAGGCCATCGGGCACCGCGGCCGTCGCCGCCTCGACCAGCGCGGCCTCGACCCCGCTTGCCGGCGGCGGGTCGAGCCTGCTCGTCTACAACGCCGCGGGCGCGGTCGCGTTCGTGCGGCTCGGCACCGGGGGAATGAGCCCGGCAAGCACGGCCGATACGCCGCTGCCGCCGGGCGGGCGGATGCTGATCGACGCCGGGCGGCTGGTGAGCGAGGCGAGCGCCGTGCTCGCCTCGGGCACCGGCACGGTCTATTTCACCCGCGGCGACGGATCGGTCTACTGACATGTCGGGCAGTGTTTCGAGCGCGCCCGGCACGCTGAGCGAGGCGCAGAAGGTCGATGTGCGGCGGTTCTGCGGCTATCCGGCCTATGGCGCCGGGGCGGAGGGATTCCAGTCCTGGCGGTTCTTCCAGGCTTACGGCACGCTCGAATACCGGATGAACAACCTGGCGCCGGCAGAGGTGGCGGTGGTGGCGAACTACCTCGCCACGCTCGCCGCGCTGGAGGTCGCGATTCCGGAGGCGAGCGGCAATCTCGACACCGAGGCGGCCGCGGGCTGGCAGCACAACGCCAACGAGGTCCGCGACCGCGCCGCGCTGTTCGACCAGTGGCGGCGGCGGCTGTGCGGGTTTCTCGGCCTGCCGCCGGGGCTGGCGCTTGGCCCCTCGGATGGCATCACCCTGATCGTTTGAGGTCTTCATGGATGGAACGCGGCTGGCGGACCGGATCGCCTTCGGCGGCGGCATGGCCGCGCGCAAGGCGGGTCTGATCTGCGACGCCTATCGGCCGCGCGACGGGGCGTGCCCGATCGTCGCGGCGAACCGATTGATACGGCTTGGCGTGATGGTGCTGCCGGTATCGGGCTCGGCGCGTGGGCCGGCGCCGCTCGGCCTGCCCTACCGGCAGCTGGTGCTGGACCAGGCCTATGTGCGCGCCGGGGATTATGTCGTCGCGCCCGCCGGGACGTTCCTGGTGGTGAGCAACGAGCCGCCGGCGCCAGTGCTGGGGGCGCGCTGCAACGAGACGCTGTCGGTCTGGCGGCCGGCGGCGCCGGCGGCGCCGGGGATCAACCCCTATGGGGCGGTTCTCGGCGCCGGGGCGCGCGGCGTGCTGGCCGGATTTCCGGCGGCGCTGCTGCCGGCGCGGGGCGGCAGGCATGGCGAGGCCGGGTTGCCGGACGATACGCGCGCGCCGGGCTACATCGCCGCCGTTGCGGCGGTCGGCGGGCTGGCGCCGGCGGTGGCGGATATCGTGCGCGATGCGCGCGGGCGGCAGTTCGTGATCGAGCAGGCGGAGCTGTTCGGCGGGGTCTGGCGGCTCGCGCTTTCGGCGAGCATCGTCTGATGGCGGGGCAGCAGGATGTCGAGACCGCGATCGTCGCGCTGATCGCGACGGCTGCCTATCCGGCGGGGACGGCGGCGGCGTCTTCCATTGCGGGGCCGGACGGGATGGTGACGTGCCGGGTCTATCGCGGCATGCCGAACGCGCCGGCGCTGGAGGCGGATCTGGCGCGCGGTGTGATGCACGCCACCGTGTTCGCCGAGCCGGGGGGTGTGCGCAACGTGACGCGCTACCCGCGGGAATGGATCGAGGTGGCGCCGGTGCCGGCGACGCTGTCGGTCAGTGTCGCGGGGATGACGGCGACGTTCGCGGGGCAGTGCGTGGCGGGGCAGCTCGCCGGCATCGCTGTCGATGGCGCGATCTTTCCCTATGCGGTCCAGGCGCGCGACACGCCGGCGAGTGTGGCGAGCAACCTCGCCGCCCTGTTGCGCGCGGCGGGGTGGCTGGTGAATTACGCGGGGACGACGCTGAGCGTGCCGGCGGCGCGCGGGTTGATCGGCCGCGTCGTGGCCGGGGGCGTCGCGCTGCGGGAGATCAAGCGCCAGGTGCAGCCGTTCCGGATTTCGTTGTGGTGCCCGGACCCGCTGACGCGGGATGCGGCGGCGGTGGTGATCGACCCCGCGCTGGCGGCGCCGCAGTTCATCGGCCTCGCCGATGGCGCGACGGCGCGGCTGCGCTTCGTGGGCGCCGATACCACGGACAAGTCGATCGATGCCGGGCTGTACCGGCGGGACCTCATTTACGACGCGGAATATCCGACGACCGAGGCGATGACGACGCCGGCCATGCTGTTCGGGGTCGGCGGGATCGCGGCGGATGGCGCGTTCATCGCCGGCATGACCGGCTGAAGGAGAGACGATGAAGATCAAACTGGTGGTGCTGAAGCCGTTCGAGGGCTTCAGGCGGGGCGACACGATTGTCGACGAGGCGAAGATCGCCGCCGTGCTGGCGTCCGCCCGGGCGGGGTCGGTCGTGCGGGTTGCGGCGGAGGGCTGAGGCATGCCGATATCGCAGGCGGGCGCGCTGAACACGACGGCGCTGATCGTCCCCGACCTTTATGTGCAGATCGTGCCGCCGCAGACGCTGCTGCTCAACGGCGTGCCGACCGATGTGCTTGGCGTGGTCGGTTCGGCGTCGTGGGGGCCGGTGGGCGAGCCGATGATTGTCGGTTCGATGGGCGAGTATGCCGCGTCCTTCGGGCCGGTGATGGCGCGGCAATACGACATGGGCACGGCGGTGGCCGTGGCGGTGCAGCAGGGGGCGTCGAATTTCCGCTGCGTGCGGGTCAGCGACGGCACCGACACCGCGGCCGCGGTTTCCATTCTGGGCGCGCTGACGCTGACGGCGCTGTATACCGGATCGCTCGGCAACGCGATCACGGTGACGGTTTCGGCCGGGGCGGCGGCCAATAGTTGGCGGCTGACCGTGGCGCTGCCGGGGCGCACGCCGGAAGTGTTCGACAACATCACCGGCACCGGGGCGGCGTTCTGGCAGGCGGCGGCGAATGCGGTGAACGCGGGGACGGGGCCGCTGCGCGGCGCCTCGGAGCTGGTGGTGGCGAGCGCGGGCACGTCGTCGTTCCCGCCGGCGCCCGGTGTCTATCCGTTCTCGGCGGGCACGCCGGGCAGCGATGGCGCGGGAGGGCTCACCGCGGCGTCGCTGGTAGGCCAGGACACGCTGCCGCGGAGCGGGATGTATGCGCTGCGCGGGCAGGGTTGCGGACTCGCGGTGCTCGCCGATCTCGACGATCCGACGCAGTGGAGCCCGACGATCGCCTTCGGCCTTGAGGAAGGCTGTTACATGATCCTCGCCGGTCCGCCGGGCGACACGATCGCCAATGCCGTCGCGGCGAAACAGGCGGCGGGGATCGATTCCTATGCCGCCAAGGTGATGTTCGGCGACTGGATCTGGTGGTACGATCAGGCGAACGGACTGACCCGCCTGGTCTCGCCGCAGGGTTTTGCGGCCGGGCGGCTCGCCAATCTCTCGCCCGAGCAGAGTTCGCTGAACAAGCCGCTCTATGGCGTCGTCGGCAGCCAGAAATCGGGGCGCGCCGTATCGGGGACCACAAGCACCTATTCCTCGGCCGATCTTTCGGCACTGATGTCGGCCGGGATCGACGTGATCGCCAATCCGCAGCCGGGCGGGGCGTTCTGGGGCGTGCGCGGCGGGTTCAACGCCTCGTCCGACAGCGCCACCAACGGCGACAACTACACCCGCATGACCAATTACATCGCGGCCACCCTGTCGGCGGGGATGGGTCAGTATGTCGGCCAACTGGTCAACGAGACGCTGTTCCGCCGGATTCGCGGCACGCTGCTGGCCTTCCTGAACACGATGCTCGGCCAGGGCATGCTGGGAACCACCAACGGGTCGCTGCCTTTCGCGGTGGTGTGCGATGCCTCGAACAACCCGCCATCGCGCACCGGGCTGGGGTATGTGCAGGCGGATGTGCAGGTGCAGTACCAGGCGATCAACGAGCGGTTCATCGTCAATGTCGAGGGCGGGCAGACCGTGCAGGTCAGCCAGCAGACCCTGCCCCAGGGCACGGTGTGAGGTAGCAGATGCCATATAACACGTTTACCGTTGGCAATGATTGCCAGCTCGTCGTCATGGGGCCGTTCGGCCGGGTCGA